>CAIXBR010000001.1 GCA_903917735.1 uncultured Elusimicrobia bacterium
AGGCTTTAAGGGGAGCAGCGGAGGCTGCTGTTTTTGACTACCCGCGAAGGCCCGATGGCGCTTGCCCAAATCGCGAAAAATGGCTCAAGCTGTACACTTTGGACCGGCGGAAACTGTACATTTTTGGGCCGCCGCTAACACATTCCTGAAAAAACATATTGACAATAATTATGTGATATGGTACCTTTATGTAGAAAGGTAGCTGTCTGGACAATTATACTATGAACAAAGAAAGCAAATTCGCGGCGATCAAGAAGGGCCTGCTGGAGCTTGCGGTGCTGCGCCTCATCAGCCGACGCAAGGTCTACGCGGCCGACATCCTGGTCGAACTGGCCTCCACCGAGTTCGCCACGCAGGAAGGCACGCTTTATCCGCTGCTCAGCCGCCTCTGCCTGGAAAGCACCGCGGGCTACGAGTGGGTGGAGTCGGCGGGGGGGCCGCCGCGCAAATATTACAGCCTGACGGCTAAGGGCAAGCTGCAGCTTGGCAGCATGCTGGACTACTGGAAGAAACTGGGCGCGACCATAGACGGATTAGGAGAATAATATGAATAAAGTAATAACCGTAAATTTGAGCGGCAGGGCTTATCAGCTGGAGGAAGGCGCGCACGATAAGCTGCGGACCTACCTGGACGAGGCGGCCCGCCGCCTGGCGGCCGATCCCGGCAAGGCTGAGATCCTCTCCGACCTGGAGCGGGCGCTCGCTGAAAAGTGCGAACGTTTCCTGTCCCCGGCCAAGAACGTGGTGGCAGCGGCCGAAATGGAGCAGATCCTGAAGGAAATGGGGCCCGTGGAAAGCTCCTCCGAAGGCGAAGCCCCGGCGGAACCGCCCAAAGCGGCCCCGGCGCGCGCAAAACGCCTTTATAAGCTTAAGGAGGAAGGCTTCTTTTCCGGCGTCTGCGCCGGCCTGGCGGCCTACTCAGGGCTGGATACCACCGTTGTAAGGCTGCTATTCGTGCTGCTTGCGGTGTTTACCAGCGGCAGTTGGATACTGATCTATATAGTGCTGGCCTTCCTCATGCCGCGCGCCTTCACGGAAGAGCAGCGGGCGGCCGCTTACGGCGACCCGTTCACGGCCAAAGAATGGGTGGACCAGGCCAAGGGCCATTACGAAAAGCTGGCCGAGAACCATGACTGGCGCGGCATGATACGCGAAGCCCGGCTGAAAAGGCGCGAAGAGCGTCGCGCGCGCAGGAATTATGTCTATCCGCACGGCAGGTTCAGCCCGTTCTCGCTGCTGCTGGTCCTGATAGGGGCGGCGGTGTCGCTGGCCTGGCTGATAGGCCTTGCCGGCATTATCACCGGCGGCGCGGTCTTGGGCCGGGAGTTGCCGGCGGGCGTGCCGCTGTGGCTGGCCCTGCTGGGCTGGTCCTGTCTGTACGCCGTGATAGTGGTGCCGCTGCGGCTGCTGCGCCGCGGCGCCTGCTGCGGTCCTGACGGGGCGCCCTGCGGCGGGTACGGCTTTGCGGCCTCGCGTACCGTGCTGAACATAATCCTGTGGACATCGCTGGTGTGGGCGGTGCTGCATTTTGTGCCCGGCGCGCACAGGTTCTTCGACGGTATGGCCCAGCTGGGCAGCGAGATAAACAGGTTGTTCACGGCGCATTGACCGGCCGAGGAATATTTTGCCGCCACCCCTTGACAAGTCAAGGAGCCTCTGTTATACTCGATATGCAGTCTTGATCTTTTAAGTGCGTCGGCAGTGTCTCGACGGTGTGGTACGGGGTTCGGCCCCGGCCCGGCGCGGTTTCCCCGGTTCGTGCCAGTAGTAGCGCGGTGACTTGCGGCGCGGCGCGCGGTGTGCGGTCGTTTCGGCGCGTTCACGGGTGTATCCCGGTCCGTGTGCCCTGCAGGGGTGCGGTTCCCGGGCTCCGGCAGGGCTTCCGCAGCCGGTCGCCTTTAGCGGCTTCGGTGTGCATATGTGGTTCCGGTCTTTACAGTGCTCCGGCGGCGTAGTCGGCGGTGCGGGGTTCAGCCCCGGTCCGGAGCGGTTCCCCCGGTTCGTGCCAGCGGTTGCGTAACGACTTGCGGCGTTGCGGCGGTGTGCGGTCCACGGCGCGTTCCCTGGGTGTATCCGGCCAAGCTTACCCCTCCTTCGAGGGCGTGGTTCAGGGTCCCGGTTCGGCGGCTCCCCCTTCGAGCGGCCTGCTCCCGGGCGGTGCTAGCGGCCTTTGCGCGGTGCCCCTTAGTGGTGAGACAGAGTTAAAAACTACAGTACGGCCCAGCGCCGAATAATGAGCCCCCAGCACGGGGGCTCTTATTTTTGCCGTTCCCGGCGCCATGCTGGCCGTCTTGAGCATAACTCCTGTTGCGGCACGCGCATTGCGCAGTCGTGTTAATGGTAATATGAAAAAGGTGGCTTCCTTCCGAGAGGCTTAGTGGCGCACGAGGCGCAACGCCTTTTAGGACCTCAGATATCTTACGATATCCGTGTCAGTTGAGAACTCGGAAGGAGGCCACATGACAAACTATATAGGAATGGACGCGCATCCGTCAATATGCGTGTTCTCGGTGGTGGACAGCAAGGGTGTGGAAACAGCAAAGTTTCAGACGCCCACGAATGGAGCGGCACTGGTAGAGTATATCCGTTCGATAAAAGTCACGAAGCAACTCGTCTTCGAGGAATGCGAGCTTAGCGCCTGGCTCTTTGAAATACTGCACGGCGAGGTGGATAAGCTCATTGTTTGCAATCCGGCGAGAAACGTCCAGTATAAACGAGCAAAGACCGACAAGCTGGACGCTAAGAACCTGGCCCTTCTGTTGCGCGGCGGCTATTTAACCCCGATTTACCATGATGGGTCCAAGACCGAGCAACTGCGTCTTCTGATTAGCGGCTACCAGGACATCGTCGATACCGGCGTTTCTTTGAAGAACCGTTATAAGTCGCTGTTTCGCAAATCGGGCTTGCCGGCCAGGGGCGACAAGGTGTACACCGATGAATCTCTGCTTAAAGACCTGCCGCGGCCTGACCAGCGTTTTGTCGGACACGGCTTGTACCGGTTGATAGAGTCTACGGAAGCCGAGCGTGAGAAATACTGCGCCGCCATAAAGAGCTTAAACCGGCGGTTCCGGGAAATCAAACTGCTCAAGGACATCCCCGGCATAGGCGAGATACAGGCAGCAAAGATCTTGTCGCAGGTAATAACGGCGGAGCGGTTCAAAGACAAGCACAAGTTCTGGAGCTACTGCGGTCTTGTGCGATATAGGCAGGAAAGCGCCGGCAAAATGTGCGGCAACAAGCGGGCGTGGGGCAACCGGGTGTTGAAGTGTGTTTTTAAGATGGCTGCAAAAAGCGCTCTTACAGGTGAGAATGAATTTAGGCAACTCTACGACGAACTGCGAGAGAAAGGTACTAACGACCGGGCCGCACGCAACGCCGTCAGCCGGAAGATTGCGGCAATAGCTTTAAGCCTGTTAAAACACAAAAGCCCCTACGACAAAGCCCGTGTTTTAAGCCGGGACAAAGAGGAGGCGGTTTAGCAGCAGAGACCGTAAGACGGTTCGTTTTGTGGGAGCGCATGACTTACAAATCATGGCCGCGGAGGTCCAGGTTATTGGTTGTCAGCCTCCCCGA
>CAIXBR010000002.1 GCA_903917735.1 uncultured Elusimicrobia bacterium
AAGCCTCCAACGCCACCCGCAATTTAATTCCGGCTTCAATCTTTTTACGCATTTTACTGGCCTCCTTAGTGTATTCTACCTTTTCAAAATACACCTTAAGTCAGCCTAAAAACTGGTCCAGTTTTGCCCGACCATTACATATTTCTCCGCTTGAAATTTATTAAACCAGGGGAAAATAAGGTTTTTCACTTTTAGATTTATCATCCAGGATATGGGGTTTGAATAAACCACTAAATATTCCGGGGCCGCTTTTTCCACGTCACTGATAAACTCATTCTGCCAGTCTTCAGACTTTTTAACCGGAAACTCTAACAATACTCCAGAACTGAAGAATCTTGTAGGCGCTATTTTATTGGTGTAAACATATAACTGAGGCTCACTGCCAAGCACCACTAATTTGTCATTTGGTTTCATTAGTGTGTTCAGTTTATCCGCGATTACTTTTGATTCTGGGAATGGGTTCAGCTTGTAAATCTGCCTTAGCACTTTTGTGTAGTCAGGGCTGAAGTAATATGTTTTCATGGCATTTAAATGGGTAAATGAAAATAACAGCAGAATGGCAAGGATTATGTATTTGGCTGATGTCCTCAGGTTAAGTTTTAAGATTAACAACTCTTCCGCGGTGTAGATAAACGCTGCGGCGCTCAGGCAGACCGCGGGAATCCATTGCAGGAAATAATGCCCATAGTAGTGATTGCCAGGCATGACTGTTAAAAATCCAAAAGTGAAAAATCCAGCAACAGTAGCTTTAATCCACCACTTTGCTCTTGTTGTGAAAATAGACAATGTGCCCGCTAGTGACGTCAGCCAGATAAACTCGTAATTCGCATAAATCCCTTGTAGATTGTCTTTAAGGCTGACTAAGCCCTGTGTGAATGTTATCATAGTCGAATATTCTTTTCTGACATCAAAAAACCAGTAATTAAAATCTTCCCAGCCGCCCCTTATCAAGACCACAAATAGGTCCATGGCTATGGGCGCTAGCACTGCCGCGCTGAAGATCAGCCCTGATACTATCGCTCTCTTTATGTTTCTCGGCTTCTCTAAAATCTGGCGTCCGACCAGAAGGATGCCCGCAAACAGGCCCAGGAAAAATGATGTCTGCTTGACCTCAAAAGCGAATGAAAAACAGAGTCCGGCCAGTGCCGCCCAGAAGTAGGCCGTCCGGTCAAAATATCTTATCAGACAGTATATGCCGCCCAAAGCAAAAACCGCCACCAAGTGTTCGGACTGTATGGTGAACCCACAAATAGCGCTGTTCATTGACAATAGAGCCCAGAAGATGGCGGCTGAGAGTGCCGCCAGGCTGCTGAAGAGCCTGCGTGCGGTTAAAAATATAATCACGGCGCTTGCCAGGTTAATAGCAATAAAAGCGATGTGAAGTGATTTTAAGGTATAGCCAAACAACGCTATTATCGCGGCGTAACAATAAAATACGCCCGGCAGGCGCTGTGAGCCAAGGTCTTTGAAAGGCACCGCCCCGTTTAAAATTATTCTGCCGCCATACGCGTAAACCCCCTCGTCCCTCTCAAAGGGAATCTCAAGATAATTAAAGCGGATAACCACTATTAAAATCAAAACAGCGGCTAAGCCAAGGAAATAGAATACACTGTTATCCTTGCCAGTGGCTTTTTCGGGGTGGGTCTTTTTCGAGGAGGCTGGTTTCTTCATGGTTTCTTAAAGTACTGTTTAAAATATTAAGTGAAACAAATCCATGGGTATTGTATGAAAATCGGAGAGCAAATAATTCGAGGCTGCGGCAGGTTGGCGCCAGGGATTGATATATAAGTGAAAAGGCAGCAGCTTACGTTCAAGTTCTTAGTGCAACGAGACAATACCTTTAGCAGGCAGCTGGCCACTGCCGGCAGGGAACCCTGACCTGACGGGGATTTGCGTTAAAACCGCTATTGTCGCATAACATCACTGAGCGGGCTTGCCGGCGACCCCAGTAATAAAAAAGAGATTTATCCTTTTGATTTTATTCTCGCGGCCGGGCTTCTGCTGCTGGCGCCGCCGCATTCTACCGGCGCTTTGTTCGGCTGGAGGACCGACGACCTGCTGGAGGAAGAGACTGCCTTCATGCAGGGCGGCAACCACGGGGAGGCGCTGAAGAAGTTCACCGAGGCGCTTAAACTCCCCCCTGAGGACAAGAAATGCCTATGCTACGCGGGGCTTGCGGCTTATATGGCCGGGGATTATAATATGGCGGCCCGCTCCTGGGGGGAGCTGCTCGGTCTTGAGCCGGGTGACTGGAAGGTGCGCGCTAAGCTTATACAGGCGTACCAGTCACTTGGTGACCTGAAGGCCAGGGACAAGAACCGCGATATCCTGCTGGCTATGCGCAGGAAAGGCGGGGATAAAGAGCTGGCCAGGGCGTAGGAACACCCAGGCGGTGGACTACACTATCTCGCTCGGATCGTACGAGGCTGCCACCAAAGCGGCCGGGTTCCGCCTAGGAATACTTAAACCATCTTTATCTCAAGTCTTTTACCAAAAGCATGTGCTACCTTCCAAAGTGTGGTAAAGGAAGGTATATGCTGTTCATCTTCAAGTCTTGAAATGACTTGCTGCTTGGAGTGTATTTGCATAGCAAGCTGCGACTGTGTCATGTTTGCCTGCTCTCTAAGTTCAGCTATGCGGTGCGCTATCATTAGCATAGAAAGTTCTTCCTCGTAAGCTTTCCGGATTTCAGGATCTTTAAGAAGTTCTTTTTTCTTGTCTGCGTGTTTATGATATGAGTGTTTCATGAGTTTTCTCTTTTTTGGGTTTTGGTTTTGAGTTGTGCGTTTTTATGTTTTAGTTTAGTTATTCGTTCTAAAAATGCTCCGTATAAATTGCTTTTGCCCGAGCGATCTTCGAAGGGGGGGGCCTTTGGGGTCTTTTTATGAAAACCATTGGTAAGAATAATTTTCTTCCCATCGAAAAAATAGAATCCTTATTTCCAGCCTACCGAAGGAGAGCCGGATATAATAAATCTTTTCTCCGAGATGCTCAAAAGCCGGTGGTTTAGCCAGCGGGCCATACTGCTCTAAGTAGTCGAACCTTGCGAGAAGGCGACCTTCTATGGCTTTATTTTTTAAAAAGGTGATAAACTCATCAACAAAGTCTTCATTACGCGGCGAAACATAATTGAATACTTCGTACATATAAATCTCCTGTTAAATCATCTTTCCATCTCCTGCATGGCTGTGCTGCCAAAAGGTCCGTACAACTAAAGCGTTGTAAATAGTATACAACCTGAAAGTTGTAATGTCAAGGGGGCTGGCGGATATCTGTATATATATCTGGAATTAAAAAAACAGAATGTCGGTGCACTCAAACGCGGCGCAGCAAGGATGTGGGATTAGGAAATCCGGAAAAGTGCGCTTTTACAGATGGAAGGCGAACACGCTGGAGCGCCTGCTACCGCGTGTTACGGAAGGACTATTTGTGCGTGGAGTGATGGGTGTGATGCCCACCCGCGCGCTGCATGAGTATTTCGTTAATTAACGTTTGATAACCAATGCCGCGATGCTTTGCCTGGGTTTGCGCCCACTCCAGCGCTTTAGGGTTGAGCCGGATCTGAATGGACTTATATTTATCAAGTCCCTTCGGCGGCCGCCCACGGGAAGGCCTTCTGACGCCGAGCTTAGCTTCAATAGCCTTCCGGGCCATCTCTACCTCTTTGCCTGTGACTCGATGCGCCTGTTTAAAGGGGAATTCCTTTATTCTGTTCATATTGCCTCCTTTCACTACGATTGGCTTTTCTTGCGCTGATGATCCGAAAGACGTTTCCCGGCTCTCGGATTGTAAAGACGATCACTAAAACGCCAACGTCGGCTTCTCCGATCAACCATTGTCGTTTCTCACTAGGGCTTGAATGTTTAAGATCGGCGGCTCTCAACTGGAAGGGGTTATCGAATGCTGTGATGGCAACTGTAAATGAAATGCCGTGCTTAGTGGCATTCGCTTCGCCCTCTTTTACATCCCAGGTAAAGTTCATAATTACAGTATATACTATAATTCGCTAGGTTTTAAGGGGGGTAGACTTTATTTTCCCCGGCCCCACTCTTCGCGAATGTCGTCTTCGTGCTACTTTTGCATCCAAGGAAAAGGAGGGTGGAAGCCCACGTAGAGAGGGGGAAAAGCGCACGCGGACTTTTACGACACTGGCGGCGGATTCCTGTTCCGTCCCACCGCAGAGTGGACAGGGCAGCCGCCTAAGAAAGAAGGATCGGCTTTTTATTGCCGTTACAATCAGGTAATATTTATGAAACAGTTAAAAGCTAAAATAATAACTGTGGCAAGAGGTCTTGCGGTTATATGTTTGTGTTATTGCGCTACTTTCTATGAAAGCATAGCTTCCTCGGTCTACGGCGCCCCCAAGCGCTGGCCGGAGATTTACAGGGCCAACGCGGGCTCGCTGGGCGTGGCGGCGAAGTGAAGCCGGGCCAGGTGCTGGTGTTCCCATAAATACATTTATGAACGATAAATTCGACGAATCCTCTCTTAACGAACAGGCCATTAACGACGTGGAAACGGCGCGCCTGGCGCTGCGCTGGGCGCTGGACAAGATCCGCGGCCTCCACGAAGAAGACCTTAAGACCAAACAGAACCTGCAGGAGAAATCCAGCCAGGTATCCTTCCTCGAAAACCAGATGAAGGCGAAGAACTCCGAAATAGACCGCTCCTCGCGCGTGCACGAGGAGGAAATGAAGTCCCGGCAGGATTCCCTGGAATACCAGTTCCGTTCCCGCCTGGAGCGCCTGACCGAGCGCGAGAAGCAGCTGGAGGACAAGATCTCCAGCACCGAGGAAACCCTTAAGCAGAAAGAAGCCAAACTTTCCGAAGATTACCAGAAGAAGTCCGAGGAGCTGCGCGGCCGCTGGTCGCAGGTGGAGGGCGAGCTGTGGCAGCTGCGCCAGGAGCAGCTGGCCAAGCAGCAGGAATTCGAGCGCGTGTACGGCACCCGCCTGGAAGCGGAAAAGAAAAAATTCACCGAAGAGGCCGCCGAGCAGAAGAACGCCCTTGAAGCTTACTACCGCAACCGCGTGGAAGAACTGGAAAGGCGCGAGCGCTCGGTCAGCGAGGAGCTGAAAAAACAGGAGGTCGTCCTTAAGTGGGCCAAGGACAGCTGGCAGAAGGAGACCGAAGACCGCGAGCGCGGCCTTAAACAGAAAGATCTTGAGATAGACAAAAAGATACTGGAGAAGAACCAGGAGATAGAAGACTACAAGGTGAAAGTGCTGCTGCTGGACAAGCAGCTCAAGGAACTTCCCGAGGCGGTCAGGCGCCGCGACGAGGACCTTTCCCGCTACAAGGACGCCCTGGGCAGCCTTGAGAGCGTTGTGCACTCGCTGGAGAGCGAGAAGAAGAATTTGCAAGCCCACTACGAAACACGCCTCTCCAAGGCCGGCGGCGTGCTGGACTCGGAGAAGAACCGCTTCCGCGAGATGGAGGCCGAAATCCCCAAGCGGCTCAAGATTGCCGTGGAGCACGAGCGCAACCGCTTTGCCGAGAAGCTGCAGGAGATCGAGCACGGCTACCGCGAGGACCTGAGCAAGCGCCAGGACGAGGTGGAGTACCTGCAGCGCAACATGCGCACTTTCGAGGAGACCATAAAGACGCTGCAGGCCGAGCGCGAGGCTTTCTCCAACAAGGTGGAGCTGATGCAGACGCAGTACAGCGTCAAGCAGGAGGAGTTCTCTTTCCGCGAGAAGCAGCTGCAGTCAGAATACGGCGTGCGCCTGAAGGTGGAGACGGAGAAGCACACCACCGCGATGCGCTCGGAGATAGAGACCGCGGGCCGCATTTACGAGGACAGCCTGAAGCTGAAGGTGGAAGAGATCTCCCACCTGCGCCGCGAGATAGAGGACCTTTCAAAGGAAAAAACCACCGGCAAAGAGCAGCTTAACGCGCTGCGCCGCGCCATGGATGTAGCCCACGAGCAGGGCGTTGCCGAGCAGGCGGCGCTGAAAGCCAAACTTAAAGCCGAGTTCGACCAGAGACTGGCGGACGAGGCCGTGCAGTCCGAAAGGCACCATTCCGCCGAAAAGCAGAAATTCACTTCGGAGCTGGAAAACCGAGCTTCCGAGTTCCTGGCCGAGGCCGGCCGCAAGGAAGAGGAGATCTCCTCCCTGCGCATGGCCCTGCAGAAGGCCGGTGAAGACTTTAAATTGATGCGCCAGAAGGCCGCGGAGGACCTGCGGATGGCCGTGGAGGAGGAGCGCGGGCACGGCGCGGTGGAACTGGGCGACAGGACCGCCCGCCTGGCCGAAACTATAAGACTGCGCGAGGACAAGATAGCCGAACTGGGAAGGGCTTTGGAAACTTCCAAGCTGGAGCGCGAGGAGCTGCTGCTGCTGGAGCGCGAGCGCCTGCAGCGGCTCTACGCGGAAAAAGAGAAGGCGATGGACGAGGAGCTTTCGGCGCGCGATGCCGAGCTTGCGCGCGCCAGGGAGAACCTGGTCCGGGCCTCCGCTGAAAAGGACACAATCGCCGCAGGAGCTTTTGCCGAAAAGCATGCGCTGGAAGAAAAACTGGCCGCCATGGCCGTACACCACTCCGAAGATGAAACTGCGGCTTCCCTCAGGCTTGAAGCGGCCCTGCGCCGCGAAGCCGACCGCTACAGCGAGGTGATAGCGCGCAAGAACTATGAGCTGGAGGCGGCTTCGCAGCTGCGCCAGACCCAGGAGGACGCTTACCGCGGCACACTGGAGGATTTCCGCTCCAAACTGTCTGACGCCCTCGGAAAATTCGAAGCCCTTAAGAAAACCGCGGAGGACCGCCAGGCCCAGGTTTCCAACCTGCAGGCTGAGCTGGCCCAGGAGCGCAAGCAGGCCGCGGATCAGGTCTCGGCCCTATCCTCCAGGCTTTCGGAAAGGGAGAAATTCTACCGCGACCTGCGCGTAGAATACGAGGACTTCAAGGCGACCTTCGAGGAAGAAGTGAAGGGCGCCGAGAGAAAATACAACGACCTTATGATGAGGATGCGGGCTAGCGAGGAGCAGAAGAATTCCCGCGACAAGCAGGTAGAGGCCCTGAAGCGCGACGGGGAACTGCTGCGCCAGGAGCTGAACCGCCGCGACCAGGAGGTAGCCGCTATCAAAGAGGCGGCGGCTAAGCAGGCGGATAACGAGCGCCGCGAAATGCATTCCGTAGGAGAGCGCCGCGTGCAGGAATATTCTCAGAAGGAAAAAGCCCTGCTGGCGGAGCTCTCCGCCTTCAGGGATATAGCGAACGCCAATGACCTGATGCTGGAAAAACAGAAGGCGCAGGCCGAAGAGTTCCGCAACTCCGCGGAGCGCCTGAAGGCCATGCTGGAAGAGGAGCGCGAGAAGCAGGCCGAGACCGAAGCTTCCGGTAAAACGCTCAGGGAAAATTACGAGAAGGTCCTGAAGGAAGTTTCCGGCCGCGAGAAAGCCGAGGCCGCGGAGCTGCTTTCATTGAAGAAAGCCCTGGTTTCAAAAGGCGAGGAAGGGCTGGAGCTCCGGTCCGGACTTGAGGGTATGAAGCAGGCCTTTGACCGCATGAAGTCTTCCTTTGAGGACGAGAAAAAGCGGAAGATAGAGGCCGAACAGCTGGCCCAGACCACGCGTTCCGCGCTGCAGGAGAAGGCAGAGGAGCTTAGCGCGGGCAAGTCCGATATGGAAACGCTTAAGCATTCTATCGAACGCCTTAAAGCCGCTTTCAGTGAAGAGCGGAAAAAGCGCGCGGAGGCCGAACTCCTGGCCGAAACCACGCGCTCCGCGCTGCACGACAAGCAGGAGGAATTCCTGACGACTCAGAAACTGGTGGACCAGCTTAAGGAAAAATTCAGGGTATGGAAGACCAAGTAAGTCATATAAATGACCTTGAAGGTCTTAATTCCGAACTGGATGGCTTCTTTTCCGACCTGCACGGCCGTGAGGAGGCCCTGTCCGCCAGGATAATAGCCCTTGAAGAGGAGCTTGCCGGGGTCCGCTCTTCTTCGGAAGCGGCCATGAGCCGTTTCACACAGAAAGAGGCGGCCCTGTCCGCGGCGCTTGCGGAATTAAAGTCTTTGCTGTCGCAGGAAAATTTCAAGGCAGTCTCCATAGCTTCGCAACGCGACGCCCTTGCCCGGAAATTGGACGAGGCGCAGCACCTGTTCGAGGAAGAAAAGTCCAGATCGGCGGAGAAGGAGCTTTATATAAGCACCTCGCGCTCCGTCCTTAAGGAAAAAGAGACAGAGTGCGAAAAGCTTTGGCGGGCCATGGAAGAGCTGAAGTCCGAGCTGGCCTTTGAGCGCGCGGCCGTGAAGGACCGTGAGGCGCAGCTGCAGAAATCCGCGAAGGCCCGCGAAGAAATTGAGCGCAGGCTCGGGCAGGCCGTCCAGGAGGGCGCCCGCTGCGAGGAAGGCTTTGCGCTTAAGGTGGAGCTTTTAAAGAACGAGGTGCGCGAGCAGGCCCGCAGGACCGATGACCTGGAGCGCCGGCTGGCCGCCGCGGGCTCCAGGCTGGAAGAGGCCGCCGCGGAAACCGCCTATAAAGAAAAGATCTTAACCGAGGCCGGCGCCGCTCTGGCCGAAAAAGATGCGGTGCTTAAGGACGCCAACCAGAGGATACGGGACCTGGCCCGGGACCTGGAAGCCGTGAAGGCCGGCAGGGGCAGGGAGAACACCGAGCGGGCCAGGGAGATAGCGGATTCGCTGTCCGCCCGCGTAGAGGAGCTTGAGGCGCAGTTGGCGGAGTCGGCGTCCCGCAGCCTTGAGAAATTCCGCGCGTCCCAGGCTGCTCTGAGCGACTTACAGTCAGCCCTGCGCGCCAAGGAAGAGGAGAACTCCTCGTTCAGGGCCAGTGAGAACACGCTTTTAAGGGACCTCGCCGAAGCGGAAGAGAAATGGAAGCTGGCTTCGGCCCAGCTGCATAACGCTTTTTCAAAGCTCAGGGGCGCCGAGAACGAGAACGAAATAAACGCCGGGCGCCTTAAGACGCTGGAAGAGGAGCGCAACAAGTTCCGCTCCGCCGCTATTAAAGCCGAAGCCGCGGCCTCGGCCATGGCCTCGCAGGAAGGCATGGCGCGCGACGGCCTGGTGCTTGCCAACGAGGGGCTGTCCGCGGGCGCCCCCGGCTATCTCCCCGACTTCGAGGAACTTGTGGCCGGCGTGGCCAACCAGATGGCCAATTCCATAAGCATCATAAGGAGCCACGCGGAGTTCTGCGTGGAGGCCCCCGAGTCCGAAGGCGCCAGGGAGTCGATGGAAGTGATAGTGCGCAATGTAGTAGCGCTGCAGAAGAAAATAGACACTATAATGAATTTTTCCAGGCCGGTGATACCGCAGCGCTCCCCCGAGCGCCTGGCCTCGGTGGTTTCCGAGACGCTGGCCGCGCTGCGTTCTTCCGGCCGCCTTAAAGGCGTGAAGGTCCACCAGAAAGGCGCGGAAAAGCTCAGCCTCGTAAGCCTGGACCGGGTGCGTTTCGCCGCGGCGGTGGAACAGCTGGTTTCGAACTCGCTGGAGGCGATGCCCGGCGGGGGGGAACTTACCGTTTCGTTCTCGTCCTCCAAAGGGAAGCAGCGTCTTGAAATTTCCGATAACGGGCAAGGGGTGGAGCGCAAGAACCTCGGGGCGGTCTTCCATCCTTTCTTTACCACGCGGTCCGGCAAAATGGGATTGGGCCTTACCCTGGCCAGGAACGTGGTCAGGGCTCACGGCGGGTCCCTGGAGCTTGCCAGCGAGCCGGGCAAGGGTACCACGGCGACGATAGAATTACCTGAAGTATGAGGGGGCTATGGCACGCATCCTTATAGTTGACGACGAGCCTGATATGCGCCTTGCGGTGCGCAATGTCCTTAAGCTGCGCGGCTACGAAATTTCCGAGGCCGGCGACGGCCCTTCCGCGCTGGCGATGGCCAGGGAAAACCGGCCCGATCTGGTGCTGCTTGATATCAGTCTGCCCGGCATGGACGGGATAGAGGTGCTGGACGGCCTGAAAAAGATAGACGAAACGGTGCCCGTGGTGATGATCACCGGCTACGGCCATATACAATCCGCGGTGGACGTGATGAAACTGGGGGCGAGCGAGTACCTGCAGAAGCCTTTTGAGAACGCGCAGCTGGTGGAGACCGTCAAGAAATTAGTGCAGGGGACGGCGCCGCAGGCGCTTAGTCCCGCGCCCGCGCCGCGCGCGGAGGCCCCGGCAAAAGAAGCATCCGCCCCGCGCCCGCAGCCGGTACTCCCGGCCGGGACCGTTTCTACGGCGCCGGTGATAGTGCGCCCGCGCAGCCGCCGCCCCGCGGTGCTGGCGCTGGCGCTTGCCCTGGTGTTTTCGGCCGCCCTGGTCTACCGGCAGGTCAAGGTAAATTCCGCCTCGTATTACCGGGAATACTCCGGGGTGGCCGGGAACATCTCCGCCATGGTCTGGTACGACGGAAAACTTGTTGCCGGCGACTGGCTGGCCCAGGCGGTTTATATTTACGCCGCTGAAAAGGACGGCCTGCGCCTTGAGCAGACTTTCCCCCTGGAGAATACGCATATCAGCGGTCTTGCGGTGGCGGGGGGCACGCTGTACGTGGCGGATTCCTGGAAGAAGACCGTAGAGGCCAGACACCTTGGAGAGGGCCTGCCCCTTATAAAGAGCTTACCGATGCCCGGCAAGGTAAGCGCGCTGTTCTACGACGGCGAATACCTCTGGACCTGCGACAGCGAGGGCAACGCCGTGCTGCGTCTGCCGGATTCCGAGCTTACGCCTTTGGTCTCGTTCAAGCTGCCGGAGAAGCCGGACCAGATCTTCAAAAGCAGGAAATACCTCTGGACGTCCGTTTCTTCCAGCGGCAAGATATACCGGCACAAGCTCGACGATACGCTTTCCCTGGACGGCGTCTTCACGCTGAAGACCTCCAGGGCCGGCAACCCGCTTTCCGCCTTCGCCTGGCGCGGCTCCAGGCTGTGGCTGGCGAGAGACGGCCTGTCGGTGATCTCCGAGGCCGGAGCCGGGGAACTGCTAAAGGCGCAATAACGGAGAAGCCCGTGTCTCAGGGCATAAAAAAAACCCGCCGAAGCGGGTTTTTTTGTTTTGAACCGGCAGGGTTATTGTATCAGTTCGTTAGTGGTTGCGGACGGGTTGGCCATCTGCACCGTGGGCCTGTCCGGCACGTTCACGTTGATCGCGTAGTTGCCGTAGCGCACGGCCACGCTGGCGTTATTCGTATGGCGGGTTACGGTCATCAGGTAGCAGGGGCCGCTGGCGCAGGTGCCGTTGACCACGGTAGCGGAGAAGAATTTGGTCGAGATCTGGCCGGCCGTCATGTTCGGGTAGGTTATGTCCAGCGCGGTGAAGTCGGAGGTGTAGGCGCCGCCGTTGGCCAGGAACCTTTCCTGAGAGGATTTTACGGCGGATATCAGGGACATGGCTTCGGCCACGCGCGCTTTTTCCACAACCTTGAAGTACTGGGGGATGGCTATGGAAGCCAGGATACCGATGATCAGCACGACCACCAGCAACTCTATCAGCGTAAAACCTTTCTTCGTCTTTTTCATGAGTTTTTTCCTTATTGAATCTGCGCCTAAGCGCAGTGTAGAATATTTTTTATCGTTTAGGCAATAGGTTCTTCCGGTTGTCCCCCCCGAATGCAGCAAACCATGTATTTTTGCGCCCGGCGCGATTCGAACGCGCGGCCACCCGCTTAAAAGGCGGATGCTCTACCACTGAGCTACGGGCGCATTATCTGAAACTTACAGGTTAATTATACAAAAAAATGAGCCGCGTACAAGGCCCCGCGGCATGAACGCGGATAATTTTTGCTTACAGGCGAAAATTAGGGCTATAATATACGGGAATGATGAGGAAGAAAAAATACAGGGTGCGGGTGCGGCTGAAGGTGCGCAATAACCTTCTGCGCCGCGGAGGAGCCGCGGCGGGCGCGGTTCTCGGCCTGCTTTTTGCCGCCTGGCTTTCCGGCGCCGCTCTGAAGTCCGCCCGGGGCTTTTTCGGCGGTGGTATTTTTTCCTTCAGGCCCGACTCCTTCGAGGTGGACTGTCCTTCCCCGGAGGTCTCGGCCTCCGCCAGGGAACTCATGGCTAAAGCCGTCAATTTGCCGCTTTCCGCCAAACGCTGCGCCGAGCTGGCGGGCGAAATAAAGCGCCTGCATCCCGGCCTTTCCAGCGTAAGCGTAGGCAGGAATTTCTTTACCGGCAAGGCCCGCGTGAAGGCCAGACCGGAGGAAGTGGTGGCGCCGGTGCTGCTTAACGGGGCTACGGCCTACCTCGGGACTACCGGCCGCCTTATGCCGGAAAGCCTTTACCCGGAAACCCCGGCCCCTTTCGCCGTGGCGCTTAGAACGCAGCAGCAGGAAGCGCCGGCCCTGGCGGCTTTCCTTACCGAGATAAAGCCGCTCTGCGGGCTGTTTTTCCGCCGGCCGGCTGTGCTGGAATGTTCCGGCGCCCCGGAAGACTGCCGGCTGGGCATGGAGGACGGCTCAAGCGTGCTCTGGGGGGGATTTGAATTCACCCGCTTAAAAATATTAAGATTGAACGAAGTGATGGCGGACGCAGCCCGGAAGACCGGGGGCCCCCTGCGGGTAGACCTGAGATATTTCAGGGAAGGCAAAATTTTCGTTTCCGCGCTGAAGTAAAAGTCACTCCTGAAACCGCAGCAGCCGGCGCTTTGCCGGAACCTTTTCTTCTTAATTTGGAGCATCATATGGGAAAATCTGAGATTATTGCCGGATTGGACATGGGGTCCAGCCGGGTAACCTGCGTTATAGCCGAGCGCGACGAAGAGCACAACAAGATCCGCGTGCTGGCCGGCGCCTCCGCCCCGTGCAAGGGCCTGAAAGGCGGCGTGGTGGTGAACATAGAGGAAACGGCACGGGCCGTGGACCACGTGATGGACGCGGCCGAAAGCAAGGCCAACGAGGTGGTCGGAGAGGTTTACCTGGGCGTGCGCGGCTCCCATATACAGGCTTTCGACAACAAGGGCGGCTACAACATAGCCCGCACCGACAAGGAGATAACCAGCGAGGACGTCGCCAGCGTGATCGAGAGCGCCAAAACCGTCCCGCTCTCCTCCGACCGCGAGATCCTGCACGTTATCCCGCAGGGCTTTTCGCTGGACCGCCAGCGCGGCGTGCCCAACCCCATCGGCATGGAAGGCGCGCTGCTAGAGGTGGGCGTGCATATCGTCACCGCTTCCAGCCCCATCATCAGCAATCTTATGAAGTCCGTGTCGCGCGCCGGCTTCCGCGTGGTGGCGCCCATCTACACGCTGCTCGCCGTAGGCGAGCTGGTAGTCTCCGAAGAGGAGAAGGACCTGGGCTGCCTGCTGATAGACGCCGGCGGACAGATCACCTCCATCGGCATCTACTCCGAAGGCAGCATCCATTTCTCCAAGGAGATCGCCGTCGGCGGCGACTACATCACCCGCGACATAGCCTACGGGCTGGGCACCACCATGGCCGCCGCGCAGGAGATAAAGGAAAAGTACGGCGCGGTCTTTTCCAACATGCTGGAAGAGGACAAGCTGATCAATATCACCAAGCTCGACTCCAGAACGAAGAAAGAGGTGAAGCCCAGGGAACTGCTGGACTTCATACAGCCGCGCGCCGAGGAGATCTTCGAGAAAATAAACCAGTCCGTGCAGAGCTCCAACTACGCCGATCTGCCCGGCGGCGCCATCCTTACCGGCGGCGCGGCCCTGCTGAAGGGCATGCCGGAGGCCGCCGAGCAGCTGCTGGACCTGAGCCAGGCCCGCCTGGGCATCCCGGCCCAGGAGATACTGCAGTGCCCCGAGGAGTACATGACGCAGACTTACCTGGGGGCGGTGGCGCTGGTCTGCTATCCGCACCTCAAGTCCTGGAACACCGATACCCCCGGCCCGGCCCGCGGCGGCTCGGTGGAGAAGAAACTCTGGCGCTGGTTCAAGGATCTTTTCTAATGTCTGAAAACAGGATACGCTATAACAACGATTTCCAGGACCGCGAAGCGGTCATAAAGGTCATCGGCGTCGGCGGCGGCGGCGGCAACGCCGTCAACCGGATGGTGGAGGCCGACATCCACCAGGTGGATTTCGTGGCGGTTAACACCGACGCGCAGGACCTGCGCCGCAGCAAGGCGCCCAACCGCATACAGATCGGGGAAACCCTTACCAAGGGCCTCGGCGTGGGCGGGGACCCAGCCCGCGGCAAGGAAGCGGCCCTGGAATCCTCGGAGCTGCTGAAGGAAGCCGTGGCCGACGCGGACCTGATCTTCATCACCGCCGGCATGGGCGGCGGCACCGGCACCGGCGCCGCGCCGGTGGTGGCCCAGGCTGCGAAGGAAACCAACGCTAACGCGCTGGTCATAGGCGTGGTCACGCGCCCGTTCGGCTTCGAGGGGAAGGCCAGGGCGGACCAGGCCCAGGCCGGCATACAGGAATTGCGCAAGAATACCGACTGCCTGCTGGTCATCCCCAACGACAGGATCCTTTCCGTGGTGGACAGGGACACTTCCAGCAGCGACGCCTACCGCAAGGCAGACGACGTGCTGCGGCAGGCCATCCAGGGCATTTCCGACGTGATCACCCGCAGCGGGTCCATCAACGTGGACTTCGCCGACGTGCGCAAGATCATGACCAAATCCGGCGAGGCTCTGATAGGCATAGGCCGCGCTTCCGGCCCGGACCGCCATACGGACGCGGCCAAGGAAGCCATACACTCGCCGATGCTGGAGAGCGCGGTGATAGACGGCGCCAAAGGTATCCTTGTCAACTTCACCAGCTCCCGCGACATACGCATTGTGGAACTGGACGAGGCGATGGAATACATAAAGAAGCACGCCAACCCCGACGTTTTCGTGAAGTTCGGCCAGGCCTACGACGAAACCCTCGGCGACGAGATAAAGATAACCGTGATAGCCACCGGCTTCCCCTCCCGGCGCGGGGAACTGGCCGGCGACCTGGCCCGCCTGCGCGGCCTGGGCCGCAGCGCCGGGCGCCGCCGTACCGACGACGATTTTCTGCCGGCTTCAGCCAACTCCTCGCTGAGCGACGAGGATATGGAAAAACCGGCCTACCTGCGCCGCCAAAGCGGGGCGCGGCGGCTGAAATAAGGCGCGGGAAAATATTTTATGGCTATAAACCTGAATCTCCTCCTGAAAGTGATGGTCCAGAACAAGGCGTCGGACACCCATATCCGCGGTGATTCCCCGGTATTCCTGCGCATAAACGGCGCCATCACCCCGATAAATTCCTCCAGCATGACGGAGAAGGAAGTCGAGGAACTTGTGTTTCCGCTGATGAACGAGCGGCTTAAGAAGATCTTCGAAGAGAAGCACGAGGCGGACTTCTCTTTCGAGGGCGGTGAGCTTGGCCGGTTCCGCTTCAACGTGTTCCTGCATAAGGGCAAGATCGGCGTGGCTATCCGCCACATCCCGCTGAAGATCCCCACCTTCGAGGAACTGTGCCTCCCGGTGGATTCCATAAAAAAACTGCTCACCAACGAGCGCGGCCTTATCCTGGTCACCGGCATCACGGGCTCCGGCAAAACCTCGACGCTGGCGGCCATGATAGAATACCTGAATCAGATCTGGGACTCCCACATTATAACGGTGGAGGACCCGATAGAGTTTTCCTTTACCGAGAAGAAGTGCATTATCAGCCAGCGCGAACTGGGCTCCGACACCACCACTTTCGTGGACGCGCTGCGCGCCGCCATGCGCCAGGACCCCGATGTTATATTGGTAGGCGAAATGCGCGATCTTGAGACCACGCAGGCCGCCATCACCGCCGCCGAGACCGGCCACCTGGTGTTCGCCACGCTGCACACCATGAACGCCGTGCAGACCGTCTCCCGCATTATAGACATGTTCCCGCCGCACCAGCAGGGGCAGGTGCGCCTGCAGCTTTCCGAGAGTCTGCGCGGCATAGTTTCCCAGCGCCTGCTGCCCTGTATAAAGGGCGGCCGGCTGCCGGCGGTGGAGATAATGATAAATACCCCGCACATCAAAAAGATGATAGCGGAGAACACCATAGACGCCATAACCCAGGCCATAGCCAAGGGCGGTTTCTACGGCATGCAGACCTTCAACCAGTCGCTGGTTAAAATACACAAGGACGGCCTGGCGAAGCTGGAGGACATTCTGCAGGCGGCCTCTAACCCCGACGACGTGCTGCTCTCTATAAAAGGCATAGAGCAGGATATAGAGCCCGGGCGCTCGAAGTAATTTTAATTCCGGTCATTTAAGGAAGGTACCTATGTTCGCTGAAGGCTATATCGGCATAGCTGGGATCATCGGTGTGGGCAAGTCCACGCTTACAATGGAGCTGGCCAAGGTCCTTAATTTCGAGCCGGTCCTCGAAGAGGTGGGGGGCAACCCGTACCTGGAAAGTTTTTACGGCGATATGAAGCAGTTCGGCACCATCATGCAGATCTGGCTGCTGAACCACCGCTTCCGCCAGCACCGGGAGTTCGTCTCCCGCATCAGCCTGGGCAAGATCCGCGGCGTGGTGCAGGACCGGACCATCTGGGAGGACACCATTTTCGCGCGCATGCTGAACCGGCATCCGGATAAGATCATCTCGGACATGGATTACAACACCTACCTGGACCTGTTCGACAATATGGTGCTGCGCGAGATGGTCTACCCCCAGCTTATGATCTTCCTGGACTGCCGCGTAGAGACCTCCATCGCCCGCATCAAGTCCCGCGGCCGCAACATGGAAAAAAGCATCGACCCCTCCTACCTGAAAAGCCTGCAGGAGAACTACTACGAATTCATCGAGGAAATGGAGGACGCCGGCGTGCGCATCCTCCGCCTTAACTGGGAGAGCTACCAGCCGATAAGCGAGGTGGCGCGCCTGGTCCATGAGTATTCGCTCAAGCCCTCCAACTTCACCAAGTGGGTGCGCCCGCTCAGGAAGCTGGGTATAGAGAACGCGGCCAACCTTCCTAACAAAGTGGCGGTCGGGCGCTGATGCGGCCGAACGGCATAGTTATAGCCATAGACGGCCCGGCCGGCGTGGGGAAGTCCACCGTCGGGAAGCTTGTGGCCTCGCGCCTCGGCTACAGTTTTATCAGCACCGGCAAGATGTACCGGGCCCTGGCCTGGAAAGCGCTGGAACTCGGGCTGGGCCTGGAAGACGAAGGCGCGCTGGTGGATCTCGCCGAGGCCCTTAAATGGGCCTTTCCGAAGGGCGAAGGCCCTGAGGCCGGGATTTCCCTGGACGGGCGGCGGCTGGAGCTGGAGCTCACCGACGAGGCCGTTAGCCGCGCCAGCTCCGGCATAGCCAAGCTGGCGGGTGTACGGCTCTTCATGCTGGGCATGCAGCGCCAGGCCGGCAGGGCCGGCGGGATGGTGATGGAAGGCCGCGACATAGGCACCAACGTTTTCCCCGATGCCGAGCTGAAGGTTTACCTGGACGCTTCCCCAGAAGCCCGCGCCCGGCGCAGGGTGGGCCAGCTGAAAGCCCAGGGCACGGAGGCCGACTACTCCGGCATACTGGATTTCATAATCAAGCGCGACGCGCAGGATTCCGGCCGCAAAAATAACCCGCTCAGGAAGGCGGACGACGCCCACTACCTGGATTCCACGGAAATGCCGAGGGAGAAGGTTGTGGAGTCCATAGTTGAACTTTATAAACGTCTCGGCGAGAGTGGTAAATAATGCCGGCTTCACCCAATAAAGAAAGGCCTTTTCCCCTGCTTGTGTTCTACGCTTCCCTCAGGGCCTGTTTCAGGATCTTGAATTCCATAAAAGTCCGGGGTTTGGAAAAAATACCCCCTTCCGGCCCTCTTATCATAGCCTGCAATCATCTTTCCGTCTCCGATCCTCCCGCGCTGCTGTCCTTTACCGCCCTGGTCCGCCTGCCCAATATCATCGCCAAAAAGGAACTGTTCTCTTTCGGGCCTTTCCGCTATTTGCTGAACCGCTGGGGGGCCATACCGGTGGACCGCCGCAGGGAAGGCGGCGACCTGGGCGCGCTGCGCGGCTGCCTTGCCGCGCTGAAGAACGAGGGCTGTCTGGTCATCTTTCCGGAGGGTACCAGGGCTAAGGGGCACAAGCTGAAACCCAAGGCGGGGGTGGCCCTTATGGCCCACAAATCCGGAGCGCCGGTGCTGTGCGCGCGCATATTTAACAGCGATAATTTCTCAAAATTAGGTAAAATAACTATTAAGTACGGCGGTATGCGGCGCTTCGAGCCCCCCGCTGACGGCGACCTTAAGGCCGCCTACGCCAGCTTTTCAGAAAGTGTCATGGCGGACATTTTTTCTATAACAGAGGAGTAGTACCCCAATGGAAACAAACGAGACCCCCCAGGAAGACCAGGAAAAAGCCGCGCAGGAAGCGGCGGCGCCGTCCGGAGGCGAGAAGCCGGCCGTCGACGAGAACCTGTCGATGGAGGACCTGCTGAAGGCAGAGGCCGCGGTCTCCGAAAAAGTTTATTCCCGCGGCGTCGTAGCGGTCCGCGTGGTGCAGGTGACCGCCGACCTGGTGCTGGTGGACATCGGCGAAAAGAAAGAAGCCGCCATCCCGCTGGCGGATTTCCAGGACGAGAAAACCCCCGCGCCTGGCGACGAAGTGCAGGCCGTGCTGGAAAAAAAAGGCGGCGAAGGCCGCTACACCATGATGTCCCACCGGCGCGCCCGCGAACGGGCCGCCTGGGAAATCGCCAAGAAGATGTTCGAGGCCAAGGAGCGGGTGAAAGGCAAGGTCACCGAGATAGTGAAGGGCGGCTACATAGTCGATATCGCCGGTATGCGCGGTTTTATGCCGCTTTCCCTTTCCGAGCTCGGCGGCGCCCACAAGCATTATCTGCCCCCGAACGCCAAGATAAAGTTCTACATAACCGACCTGAACGAGAAAGACCACAAAGTAGTGGTTTCCCGCCGCCAGGTGCTGGAAGAGGACGAGAAGGACCGCCGCGGCCAGGTGCTGGGCGAAGTGAACCCCGGCCACGTAGTGCGCGGCGTGGTCTCCAAGGTTACCGAGGAAGGCCTGCTGGTGCGGTTCCAGGGCATAGAGGGCATAGTGCATTGCGCCGACGTGGCCTGGCGCAACCCGGTAGAGGCCATGAAGACCTACAGGCGCGGCCAGCGGGTAAAGTGCAAGGTCCTCTCCGTGGACAAGGAAGGGGAGAAGCTTGTTTTCGGGATGAAGCAGCTGATGCCGAACCCGGTGGACATGCTCAAGCGCAGGTTCGGGTACAAGTCCCGCATTAAAGTGAAGATAGCCGCGGTCACGCCGGAAGGCGCCACGGCGAATATCAGCGAGCTGGCGGAAGGCTTCATCGCCCCCGACGCTTACGGCGCGGAAGGCGCTCCCAGGGAGGGCCAGGAGGTCAACGCCATAGTGGTGGGGATCAACTCCACCAACTTCCGCCTGAACCTCTCCATAAAGCAGTGCGAGGAACTGGAAGACCGCAAGCGCGTGCAGCAGTATATGAAAGGTTCCCCGTCGCTGACGCTCGGGCAGATACTGATGGATAATTCGGAGGACGAAGGTGAGCTATGAGAAGCGTCCCAAACTTCTAAAGAACGCGCTCAACAAACTTATTCATTCTTACGGGGCGCCGCTCAGCATGTTCCTTGTTTTCCTGCTGGCGGCGCTTTACCTTTTTATAGGGCGCGGCGGCAGGTCGGCGCCGGAGTTCCCGCGGAAGGCTTCGGAGTTCATGCAGGCGGCCCGGGCCGGGCGCCGGCTGGTAGAGCTGCGCCGGCGGCTCGAGGCCGAGCCGGACGACATTCAGGCGCTGGCGGAATCGGGGCGGCTGAAGTACCAGCTGGGTCAGCCGAGCTATATAGAGGCCATAGCCGACCTGGAGCGCGCCCGCGCCCTGGGGCTGGCGGACGTGCGCTCCTTCTACTACCTGGGCAGCATGTACCAGGCCGTGGGGCTTTACGAATTTTCCGCGCAGGAGTACCGCAAGTTCCTGAACAATTACCCGCAGGACGAAGAAGTGCGCATGCTGCTGGCCAAACTTTCCTACTCGTCAGGCGACTACGCCGGGGCGATCCGCGAATATGAAACGCTGCTGAAGGACGGCCGGCAGGACCCGGTACTGCAGGAGAACCTGCTGCTATCGCGCTGGAAGAACAAGCAGGATTATTCAAAACCCATGTTCGACCTGCGCGCCCTGGGGCCCGCCGGCGCGTTCCTCGGAGATTACGCCGAGGGCCGGATAAAATACGAACTGAAAGATTACCAGACGGCCCACGCCCTGCTGAAAAAAGCCGTGGAGGCCGTGCCCTCCGCCGGGGCTTTCTCGGACCTGGCTGGCTTATACTGGCTGGCGGCCGATTCGGCCTACAGGGACAAGGATGAGGAAGCCTCTTACGCGTATCTGCAGGAACTGGTAAAGCTCAGCCCGGGCCACGAAGAGGGGCGCGTGCTGCTCGCCAAACTTGAAAAAGCGCGCGCCGCGGCCGCTAAGAAGAAAAAAAAGTAGCGCCGTACCCGGGGCAAGATGGTTTTAAAACACACCTATATGCGTTTTTTGCGCCGGGTCCTTCCGGCGGCGTTGCTTTTTGTCTTCGCCGCCGCGGCCCGGGCCTCGGAGAACAGGGTGATAATAAAAGATTTCGACTGGAAGATCTATTCCACCGAGCATTTTGATATCCACTACTACTCCGGCTCCGAGCCCTGGCTGGCCTACGCCTCCGGCGTGCTGGAGAGCGCCTATAAAAGGGAAAGCGCGGACCTGAATCCCGCGCTTTCGAAGCGCATCCCGTTCTTCCTTTACGGGTCCATCAACGACATGGAGCAGACTTCCATAACGGACGTTTCGGACGGGATAGGCGGCCTCACCGAACCCTATAAGGACCGTTTTATGGTCTGGTCCGACGGCTCCAGGCAATGGCTGAAGGACGTGATGGAGCACGAGTTCGCGCACGAGGCGCAGTTCAGCATTCTCGTCGACGGTTTCTGGAAAAGCGCCCGCATACTTAAGACCTATATCTACCCGCTCTGGATGATGGAGGGCATGGCCGAATACGAGACGGGTCTTAGCGATTACGCCGTGGAAAAGATGTACGTGCGCGACGCGGTCCTTTCCGGAGGCCTTATCCCGCTGAGCCGCCTTGCCCAGTTCGGCCACCTTAAGCCCCACCAGACCACGCTGGCCTATAAGACGGGCGCCCAGGCCATACGCTTCCTGGCGGAGCAGTACGGGGACGACAAGCCGCGCCGGATGCTGGAGCTTTTCCGCAACCGCTACGACGCCGGCTCCGTGCTTGTCCAGCTTATCGGCGCGGACCTGCCGGACTTTGAGAAAAAATTCTCCGAATACCTTGACTTTAAATACCTGGCCGAAGCTAAGAACGAGCGGCTGCAGGAGCCCGGCTATTACGGAAGGCAGCTTACCCGCGGTTCGCAGAATATTCCCGAGTTCAACGTGAGCCCCGCCCTTTCTCCCGACGGGAAGCGGCTGGCTTTTCTCTCTACGCGCGAGGGGAACCCGCCGCAGCTGAGGCTGCGGGACCTGGAGACCGGCCGCGAGAGGGACCTGCCGGCCCTGTCCGCCGGAGCGGAGAACATCCCTTACGGGCGTTTTACCAAACCCCTGCGCTCCCTGGCCTGGTCGCCGGACGGCAAACGCCTGGCCTTCTCCGGCCAGAAGAACCACCGCGAATATATTTTCCTTTACGACCCGGCCTCCGGGAAAGTTTCCCGCGCCGGCTTCGAGGGCCTGACGGAGGCAAGGCAGCCGGTCTTCTCGCCCGACGGGAAGAAACTGGCCTTCGTGGGCATGAAAGGGAGCTTTAACGACCTTTACGAGGCGCCGGTGGAGCGCTTGGCGGCCGGGGGCGAACTGCCTTTTTCCGCCCTGACGCGGCTTACCGACAGCGCGCAGGACGAGGCCTCTCCGACCTACTCGCCGGACGGTTCGGAGCTTGCCTACTCCTGCGAGATAGAGCTGGCCGGAGGGCCGGGCCGGGCCCTCTGCCTGCTCCCGCGCGGCGGGAAACCTTCCGTTATACCGCTCACTGCCGGCAGCGTCTACGACCCCGTCTTTTCTTCCGACGGCAGGCGCGTTTATTTCGTTTCCGACTCCGGGAATGATTTCGAACTTTACTCCCTGGACCGGGCCTCCGGGAGTGTGTTCCGCCTTACCAGGAACTTCGGGGGGATATTCACGCCCGCCGTAGCCGGCGAGAAGGTTTATTTTTCCGCTTTCAGGCGCGGAGGGATGGACGTTTACGAGGCTGCCCCGGAAAACTTCCTTTATGAAAAACAGCCCGAAGCGCCGAAGCCGCCGGAGGCTTTTGAGGTGGCGGTGTCCAGCGGCGCCTTCCTGCCCTACCGCTTCAAGGCGTCGACCGACCTTTTTTACCCGGCTTTCCTTTTTTCTTCACCCGGCGGCATCTTCTGGATGAACTACTGGCAGGCCTCCGACATGCTCGGCCGGCACAACGTCAGCATGTACCTGAATTACAATTCCGGCTCCGACTACCTGAACCTGCAGGCCAATTATTCGTATGTCCGGTGGCGGATGCCGCTGCTGCTGCAGGCCGACGCCCTTACCTACGACGGCGTGGTAAACTCGGACGGGCTGGAATACAATAAACGCTATTCCCGCGGCGCGGCGGGCACGGCCTGGCCCTTCGACCGGCACAACCAGGTAGAAACTTTCGCCATAGTGAAGGACGAGACGAACGACTACAAGAATATAGTCCCTACGGAGCGGCTGCGCACCAGGGGAATACAGACCTCCTATGTGCGCGACACTGTGGACGGGCTTTATCTTGTGGCGGTGAAGGGGTCCCGGACGGAGCTTTCCTGGCTGACGGCCCTGGACACGGCCGGGGGGAACCTTAAATACGACGTGTACACGCTGCAGTACCTGAAGTATTTCCCTCTCTCGAAGCGGGCCGCCTTCGTCAACCGGTTCATAGCCGGGCGCAGCGTCGGGCGCGACCGGCGGACGTTTAATTTCGGCGGCCTGGGTGGAGTGCGCGCCCTTCGCTCCTCCTCCGCTGAATACGAAAAACCTGGCGTGTTCATGGAGAACGCCGAACTGCGCGTGCCGCTGGTGAAGGACTTGAACTACTATATGTGGTACATGTTCCCCGACTTCTATTTCAAGGCGCTTTACGGGAAGCTTTTCGTGGATTCGGCCTACGGCTGGGACCGGGGCGCGGACCTGCGGAGTTTCGGTGTTTCCAGGCTGGACAGCTCCGTGGGCGCCGGGGTGGACTTGCACGCCTTTGTGCTGCAGTCTTTCCAGCTGGTGCTCAGCCTGGATTGCGCCGTGCGCACCTCGGACGGGGGCAAGATAGTCTATTTCTACCTGGGGCCTCTTTTTTAAATGCCCGCGGCTCTGGCGCAGGCCTTAGCCGTAAGCTGAAAGGCCAGGGTTCCGGCGCGTATTCTGCCTGCGGCTGAAGCCTGCGTCGTATAGCAATTGATAGGAGGAATATACTAAAATTCAGACTATGAAGACCATCAAATTATTCTCTTTGTCAGCAGCTGTAATTTTCATCTCCGCAGCTGTTGTTTCAGCCCAGACGGCGGCGCAGACAGCGGTGAGCACTACAACGGCCGCCGGAGTTAGAAAAGCCGTTAACAAGACCCTTAAAAAAAAGACGCCGGTTAAGGCCGGCGCCAAAGCTCTTCCCAGGGCCGCAGCCAAACCCGCGGCCGCGGCGGCAAATCCGGCGGCCAGCCAGCCGGCAGCGGTTCAGCCCTCCGCCCCCGCGGTATCGTCTTTTGATGAGGCGGTATCTAAGCTGAACTCCTCCGACCCGGTGGTTCGCCGCCAGGGCGCGGATACTCTTATCCGCAGCCGCGACCATGGCGCCGCTCCGCATCTCGCGAAGGCCTTGTCGGACTCTGCTCCTGCCGTGCGCGCTGCGGCCGTAGACGGCCTTTGCCAGATGGCGCACCGCGATTCTACCGAGGAGATAACCGAAATACTGCAGAAAGACCCGGATGCTTCCGTGCGCCAGCAGGCCGCCGGCTCTCTTTCCTATATGATGGACCCCGCGGCCGGGCCGGCCCTTGTGGCAGCCCTTAAAGACCCCGCTATAGCCGTGCGCTACGCGGCCGCCAACACACTGGGGGCAATGAAGTACGCGCCGGCCGAAGGCGCCCTGATAGACGCCCTGTCCCAGGCCGACATGCACCGTATAGCCATATCGGCCCTTGGGCAGCTGCAATCAAAAAAAGCCGCCCCAGCTATAGCCGCTTCACTTTCAGACCAGGATAAATATACGAAGCTGGAGGCGGTAAAAGCCCTGGGCACGATAGGGGACAGTTCCTTCGCGGCCGATATTAAGAAACTGCTGGATAAGGCTGAAGATCCTTCCACGCGGGTAGAGGCCGCGCTTGCCCTGTCAAAATTCGGCATGTCCGATGGGCTGCTTACCGCCTATGAATTCACCTCGTCTCCCGACCTGAGTCTGAAAAACCGCGCTCTGGACGTCCTCAGTAATGTGGGCGACGCGCGCAGCCTTCAGTTCATCCAGGACGCCTATGCCGCCGAGAAGAACCCGGCAGTAAAAAGCATGTACGACTTTACGCGCCAGCGCCTGTCGGCCAGGTTGAAGATACCGCTGACCCTTCCGTGAGCTGAAATGGCAAAAAAACGCAGTCAGCCCGGCTCCGCAGGGGAGAAACTGTCAAAAGTTAACCGCGAAAGCCGGGATGGCGCGGATCCGGCGGCCTCGCCGGCCCCTGAAGGTGCTGTGGCGGGGGGGGATGCCGTTAAAAGCCGGATTCTCTGGATATTTGCCCTGATCTTGATACTTTCCGGGTTTGCGCTGCTTAAAAAGGCGGATCCGGGGGGGCAAAACAGCTGGGCTACGGTCTCTCCTTTGTTTTTACTGTGCGGTTACCTGCTTGTTATTCCCGCTATTATCGTTTCCTACCGTACTAAAAGTTGAGTACACATCTTCCTCTGTTTTTTTAGGCCTGGGTTTCTACCCCGGCCTTTTAAATTTACTATCAATCCCTTTTTGCCTATTTTTTCGGGCTTCCGTTGCCTTTATAATGGTTTGGAACTGCCCCCTCAGGGATGGTTCCCAGGTGTCTGGGATTTTCGGATCGGCTCGTGGTCTTTTTCCCCCTCACCGTAAAATCCGGCTGCCGGGTTTTTGCGGGCTTTTTATCCGCCTGGCTTCTGTTCGCCGCTCTTCATGGTCTTTTGTGGATTACCATAAGTGACCCGGGTGCAGGGTTTCAACCCCCTTCCAAGGCTTCATGGTGTTAGTAATCCTCTTAAAATCAGCCTGATTTTCAGCTTTTTTGGCCTTCCCCGGACCGCTGTAAAGGGAGGCTTTAGGTGGTGTTTTGCGCCTGGCGCGGTTTAGGGGGGAGTTTCGGGCATTAGGGTGGTTTTACTGGCCTTGCCGTTGCGGGCTCCTTAACCGGTTTCTTAAAACTTGCCAACTTCCAGCCTTTACGGATCCCGGGATTTATGATCACTTCATGGTGTTTGTTCCGGCTGACTTTTCGGCTGATTTCCGGCTTTGCCGGGATCCGCGTTTCCTAAAAGTTGGCAAGTTTTAAAATTCTGAAATCCAAAATTCAGGATGACTGCCCGTCTCCATACGGGGTATCTTTTGCTAGTTATAAAAACCTATAAATGGTGTTAGTTAATTAAAAATAGCGCTTATTTTATAATCATTATTTGGATAATTGGTGGTGCGTTTGTTGGTTATAGGGCTATTCTGAAGGGGATTAATAAGTTAACATAATATATCTTATCGTAAGTTGTCTCCCTTGGCTCGGAAGAGCGGGTCTTTTTGGGGTTTTCGGGTGATTGAGCGGTTGGATGGCCAGTTTGTTGGCTGTCTGGAGTGATCGAGGTGTTTGCCTGTGGAGTGTTCTCGTTATGCCCCGGGGCCGCGGGTTTGGGTTAGTTGCCCCGGGTTAACTGTTTAGCTTTCTGGCATTCAGCCAGGCTCTTTCCAGGCCCCTGTCTGTTATGTGGTATACCCTGTTTCTTTTTGTGCCTGAGGCCTTTATTAGGCCTTCTTTTATGGCTTTGGTGAGCAGCCGGTCCAGCCTTTCCGGGACATAACCGCTGGCTTTTACAGCTTTTGAGAGGGTTATTGCGCTGAAGTCCGCGGTCTTATTTAGCTGTCTTTCGGCTGCCAGGATCAGTAGGGCGGCTTCGCCGGCCTTGAGTTGCGGGTGTTTGTTTTTGAGGATGGTGAGGCCGTTCTTTGCCTCGGCCAGGGCCTCCCAGATGGGGCTTTCATCGGCTTCTTTCGGGGTCTTCCGCGCCGCTTCCCGGGTATCTTCCGGCCCTGACAGGCGGCTCAGAAACCCTTCTTTTTCGCTTAATATGAATTCCGCGGGCCCTTCCGCTTCGAATTCTGCGCCTGAAGGATGCTTGATCCTGAGCTTGTAGTTCATGATATGCGCCTTATCTGGTTCCGCCGCGCTCTTATATGTCATTATTCTATCTTATGATTGATTATATGTCAATATATGTCCAACATATGTCGGTCATATGTCAACAAGTGTTAATAACATGTGGATAACGTCGGGCGGGTGCTGCAACTGGCTTAATGATATTCCAGCCGTAATACCCGGCGGATCTGGCGGAATCAGGCCTTTTCTCATAGAGGAAAAGACCGGAAAGTGGGCCTGGTGTGTTTTTTTTGTCTGGCCGGCGGGGGAAAACAGGCTGGTTTTCGGGCGGTTTTTGACTGAAATCCCCCCCTCTTTCCCGCGCTCCGCCTTGCGCGGGCACGCTTGCCTGCAGGCAGCGTAAACTGACCTCATGCCCTCTTGCAGTCCGTCGCTGTTTATCGGCGGCAATAAAAAACCGGCCTAAAGCCGGTTGGGTCTGTGTATTTTGTCTCCGCGGGGTGCGGCTTACTGGTCGGTTGTTGCAGGCGTCAGAATTTAGCCGAGACGGCGCCGTATATCAGTTTTGCCTGCTTGCTGGCGGGATAGAGGCTTAGCGGGGTGAAAACGGCGTAGACGGCGTTTAACTTCATGTTTTCCCCCATGGGATAGGCGACCTTAAGGTCCCATTCGCTGGCTATCTGCAGGGAGCCTCCGCTGCTGTTACTGGTGGCGCGGAACTTGTAAAGGTCGGCCGAAAGCAGGAATTTCTTATAAGGCAGGTCCGCGCCTATATTGATTATGTTCAGGCCGGAGACGCCGTCGGGGAGGCCGTTCAGGGTGGCGGACGTCTTTACCATGTCGTAGAGGGACGCCCCGGCTATGGCGCCGTAACCCGCGCGCTCCAGGCCGCTGTACTTGGCGCCGAAAGTGGGAAAGAAAGCTTTGTCGGAGTCCGAGCCGGAGCTTGCGTTGCCGGAGGAGCGGCCGTAAGCCAGGCGCAGCTTGGATTGGCCGAAGAAGCTTATATACTGGTTCCAGGAGCCTTTCAGTATGAAAGCGTGACCTGCGTAATTGGCGGTGCCGCCCAGGGCTTTTTTGGCCGTGCCGCGCTCTATCACGGCCTCGCCGTCGAAGCTGAGCTGCTTCTGGCTGAGGAAGTAGCGCACCCCGGTGAATTTCTTCGTATTGGAGAGCGTGTTGAAATAGATATCCTGGGCGGCGTAGTTGTCATTCTCCCAGAAGTGGTAGGCCTGCCAGAGCCCCTCGTTGCCGGGATAGTAGACGGTGGCGCCGTAAATCTTGAAGAAGCGGCCGGCGTTGAAAGGCCTGAAAACGAACAGGTCCGCTTTCATGTTGTGAAAAAGGCTGTCTATCTCGAGCCTGCCGCCGGGGAAGCCCAGGTCGTTGCCGGAAAGGGTTATGCCCTGGCCCAGCGTGAAGTCCTGCCGCCCGAAGGTGGCGGTGACGTTGGGGCGGATGAACTTGTAGATCTTTACATAGGCTGAGCGCGCATACGGGGTGCCGTTGGCGTTGGGCAGGCGGCTTGCCGCGTCGATGAACTGGGGAGAGGTCAGGGTGTTGGAGGAGGAGCCGGGGCCTATGCTCTGCAGCACTATCCCCACGTCCATGCTTGAGCCTTCCGTCTTTTCAAGCTGTATGCCCTTTATTACAAAACCCAGCGTGGCGTTCTCCGAGTAGATGGGCTGCGAGTTAGAGGCGCCCTGGTAGATCAGGTGCTCATAGTTGCCGGCCTTAAGTTCCACTTCGGAAGAAAGGTCCAGTTTGGTGGCGGAAGCGGCCGCCGGAAAAAGAAAGGCGGCGGCTCCGCAGGCCATAAGCCGCAGGCCACAGGCCTTAAAGATGTTCGCCCGCTTTCTCATTGGAGTTAATTATAACAAAAAAGGGATTATGCTGGGCGCCGCAGCTGACGGGCGGCCTCTGCAAATAAAAACCCCGGGGCTCGGCCCCGGGGCTCTTATCAGTCAACTTGCGTTGATCAGAACTTCAGGTTCAGGTTCAGGCCCATCAGCGTTTCCGCGGAATGGTCCATGAATTTCTTGTTGGGGGAGAACATGGCGTAGGAGGCCTTTATGGAAACGTTCTCTGAATGTTTCCAGGTGGCTCCTAAGTCAAGTTCATTGCCGATGGCGGTAGCCCCGGCAGGCGTCGCGGTGGTGGCTGTCTTCTCCGTGTAGGCGAAGTTGAAGAACTTCGCGCAGACGGTCAGCTTCTCAACCTGCTTGGGGGTGTAGTTCGCGCCCACATTGAAGGTGGTCAGGTTGTTCAGGCCGTTGGTCGCGCCAACACCGTAAGCCCCGTATATCATACCGGGCAGGTAGTTGCCGCTGATGGCGGTGAAGCCTTCGTTCTTGGTGGCGCTGGCTTTGTCTCCGGAACCCATGGCGAATTCGCCCATGAAGTTGAACTTGCCGGCGGCTTTCAGGTCAAGGCCGTAATCGGCGTTGACTTTCAGCGCTGAACCGGTATACTTGACCATGGTGTTCTTGTTCTTGCCGGCGTCCATAGCGTACTCGGCTTTGTAGCCTACGCCCTCGTATTTGCCTTCGGCTTTCACGCCGATGACGTCGAGGGTGTCGTGCTTGCCGAGGCTTCTGTCGTCGCTCTGGTAGATGTAGACAGCGGGCTTCACGATTTCAGAGAAGGCATAGCTGCCGGTGACGCCGTAGAGGTTCTTGTCCAGGGGGCTGATCAGGGAGTTCTCCGAGACTTTGCCCGCCAGGCCGGTTACCATCCATTTGTCCTTGTTCCATTCGCCATACCAGCCGTCCAGTGAGGAAACGGTGTAGTTGGCTATGGCGCCGGTGTTCTGGTAGCTGGGGCCGTAGTATATCACTATGTCTCCGGCTTTTCCGTAGAACTGGCGACCGACTTTGTGGTTGATCCACAGGACGTTCTTCATATTCACATAAGCTTCAGCGAAGGTTATGTTATTTTCGAGGTCGTTCACTGTCTGGCTGTTGGTGCCGTAATAGCGATAGTCGCTCTTAACGGCGGTTACCTGGGCGTTGAGGTCTTCGTTCAGGTCGAAGTTCAGTCCCAGCATAAGGCGGCTGTTGATGTTGCTGAAGTCGGACTTACCGGGGGTGAGACTCTTCTGACCTGTCACTGAGTTCACTTCAAGACTGCCGTCGTACTTTAAGTTCTTGAGGAGCTCGGCGCTGGCCATTGAAGAGCCGAACGCGAGCACCGCAAGCATTCCTATTACTTTTTTCATTAATTACTCCTCCTTGCTTTGTCGTAGGCCCGTTTCCGGGACCTCTGCCTTTCGGCCTTGTACTTAACTCTCCCTGCAGGTTTTTATGCCTTACAGTTAGGGCCTGCCCCTTTGGGGCCTACGGCCTTGCGGGAGCCACTGTTGACTCCCTTAGGAGAAGCGCCTTTAAATTGGCGCTCCGCTCCCCCCTTATTTTTCCCGGGGTGGGCGGTCTCCCTGAACTTCCGGGAGCCTCCTCTACAGAGCAATATTATTATTACAAAAACATTACGGACTGTCAACAAATTATCTATATTATACGCCTTATATGTCCGATCATATGCCATTCTATGACCGCTTTCCGGTCTTCACTGTCTTTTGAAACGGCCGTTGCTCATCAGTCTGGCCGACTGGTGGTATTCGCAAGCGGCCTGCCGGCCGCAAGCAGGAACTCCGTCCGCGTCTCAAAGTAACCGGCCTTCGCCGACACCAGTTCATCCGCGCTCTGCTGCTCCAGGGCCAGCGCCTCCAGCAGGTCCGAAAGCTTTTCCGTGCCGTTCCTATAGCCGTCCTCTTTCTCGGCCCGGTTTGCTTTCGCTTCCTCTACGGAAAGTTCTTTCAGTTCGGCCAGCTGCCAGGCGTCCTGGTAATCCTTCAGCTTGTCCTCAAGGTTGAGCAGCAGGAGATCCCCGGTTTCTTTAAGGCGGTCGGCGGCGGCCGCCTCTTTAAGGCGCATTTCCTTTATGGAATGCGAGGCTTCCCACCAGCCGTTCAGCGGCAGGTTTATCGCGGCGAAGGCCGCGCTGTTCTGGAACCGGGCGTCCCCGTGGTTGAAATAGTCCACCCGGTAGAGGCTGGCGCCCACGCCTATAACCGGCAGGAATTCCCCCCGCTTAATTTCCGTCTCCAGCCGCGCGGCTCTTAAGCCCGTTTCGAGCAGTTTGTATTCCGGCCGCTGCGCTAGGCTGGCCGGCAGGTCTTCTTTCTTTTCGGAGGGTTCGGCCAGCTCTTCCGGAACTTCGGGCAGTATCAGCCTGGTCTCCAGAGGGATCCCGGAGTACAGCTTCAGGTCTTTCTCTGCCCGCTCGGCGCTTTTCGCCAGCATGGAGCGGTTTAGGGCCACTTCGGCTTTTTTCAGGTTTACCCGCAGCACGTCGGTCTTCGTCACCAGTCCACCGGCGAAGGCCTGCCCCACCTGCGCGCTCAGCGCGTTAAGGAGGTCCGCATAGGCGTCCAGTGTTTTTTTCTTTTCCGCCAGCACCAGCAGCGTGCGGTATTTCTTTTCCGCCCCTGACGTCACCTCGTTCTGTTTGAGCCGGAGCTGCTGGGCCGCCGCTTCCCGTCCGGCCTGGGCCAGGCGGTTGCCGTTATATATCCGCCCGCCGGCGAACAGCGGCTGCTGGACGGTGACAGCCGAAAAAGCGTAATCCCTTTTTTCGTCGGCTATGGGGGCCATGGCCGACAGGGTCGGGATGGAGAGGGCCGAATTCGCCAGGATGTTGGTGTTGGCCGCCAGCGCCGACGCGCTCAATTGCGGGAAATAGTGCGTGAAAGCGGCCTTGGCGGCCTGGTCAGCCGCCTGCGCTTCAAGGCGGGCCTGCCGCAGGCCGCTGTTGTTCCTTAAAGCCAGGTCCCGGTAGTTTTCCGAGGTCAGCGATAATTCCGCCGCCGCGCAAAGTCCGGGCAAAAGCAGCAGCAGCGCCGCCGCGGCGAGATGTTTTAAGGTCTTCATTTCGCGGCCTCCTCTTTCTCGCCGTAGAGCGCGTAGGCGGCGGGCAGCACCAGCAAAGTGAGGATGGTGGAGCCTATCAACCCGAAGCAGATCACCGTCCCGAGCGGCCCCCACAGCGACGAGCCCGACAGAATGAGCGGGACCACGCCTACCGCCGCGGCGCTGGCCGTAAGGAAGATGGGGCGCAGCCGGCGTTTGCCCGCGGCGAGCGCCGCGTCATGTACGCTCATTCCTTTGGCCTCAAGCTCGTGCGCGTAGCTTATCAGGATTATGCCATTCCTTACCACCATGGCGAAAAGACCGATGATGCCCAGGAACGAAGTCAGGCCGAAGGGATAGCGCAGCAGCAGCAGCCCCAATGACGCGCCTATTATGCTCAGCGGCATGGTGGCCATTATCAACAGGGCCAGCCGCACTTTCTGGAACTGGAACAGCAGGATAATAAAAATAAGGAACATGCTGGTCAGCAGGGCTTTGCCCAGCGGCGTGAAGTCCTCTATCATCTTTTCGTGTTCTCCGCCGTAGCTTATCTGCACGGACGGCGGGAACGTTATGGCGCCTACCTTTTTATGTATCCGCGAAAACACTGGATTTGCCAGTTTATCGAAGGCGATGTCCGCCAGGATGGTCAGGGTAAGGCGGCCGTTGCGGCGCACTACCTGGCCCTCGCTGAAGCCGGGTTTCAACTTCGCCACCTGGCGCAGCAGTACCGGGGAGGGCGAAAGCAGCGCGCTGACGTACTGGTCCTCGAGTTTTTCCGGGGCGGAACTTTTTTCCTTGTCGTACTTCAGCACCACGTCGCGCGGGTAATCCCCCTCCCACACGGTGGAGACCGGCAGTCCGCCGCGGTTCATGGCCACGGAGGCGCCCAGCATGCCGCGCGTGAGCCCTATGCGGTTGGCCGCCTCGCCGTCTAGTTCCAGGTCCGCCGAAAGCAGTTCGTCGCGGTAGTCGTCCCGCAGCCAGATTATGTCTTTTTCATCCGCCATCACCTTCTTTATCTCGGCGGCGGCGGTTTTTATCTCTTCTATGCTGTCCCCGGCCACGCGGATCTCGATGGGGGCGTCCTTGGGCAGGAAGTCCAGCTGCTTCCAGCGCACGTGGGCGTCCGGGAAGGCGTCCCGGTATTTGGCGTCGTATTCGCGCACCATAACTTCCATGTCTTTCTGGGTCTGGGTGACCACCAGGATCTGCGAGTAGTTTTTGGCCGGCATCTGCGGGGCGTACATGGTATGGAACCTGGGCGAACTGGTGCCGATGAAGGCGATGGAGTCCTTTACGCGCGGGTCCGCTTTAAGTATGGCCGACAGTTTCCTGGTGACGGCCGCGTTCTTTTCAAGCCCGGTCCCCTGCTTGAAATTGATCTCCACCGCGAACTGGTTGCGCTCCATCTTCGGGAAAAGCTGCTGGGGCAGCACGGTGAAAAGGGCTATGCCCAGCGCTATCATGCCCAGTCCCCAGTTTACGGCTTTGCGCTGGTTCCGCATCGTTTTTTCGAGGAACCTGTTATAGGTGGATTGCAGTTTGTCCAGCAGCGACGGTCCCTGCTTTACGGCCGCCTTATTGTGCAGCCCCGTCTTTATGAAAACAAAACTAAGTATCGGCACCAGCAGCATGGCCACTACGAAGGATATTCCCAGCGCAATGAAGACCGTATAGGTCATAGGGCTTACAAAGTCGGCCGTGGTCCCCTTCATGAAAATGCCGAACGTGCCGAAAGCAGCCATGATGGCCAGCGTGGCGGTGAAGACCGGGACGGACAGTTCCCTGGCGCTGGTCCAGGCCGACTCCCACACGTCTGCGCCATGGTCCAGTTTTTCCACGTGGTTGTCTATAACCACTATGGCGTTATCCACTATCATGCCCAGTACTATGACCAGCGCTACCAGCGAGACGGTGTTGAGCTCTATGCCGAAAGCCTGCATGAGGGCTACGGTCTGTAGTACGCAGATGGGGATGGTGATGGCGGCAACCGCGGCGATCTTCTTGGGCAGCAGCAGTACCGTTACCAGGATCACCGCGATTATGGCGATGCTGAAATCGGAAAAGAAATGGGTTATGGAATTATTGACCACGGAAGGCATGTCCGACGCCTTCGAGATCTCTATGTCCGCAGGCATGGTTTTTTTAAAATCGGCTATCACTTTGTCCAGGTCATGGCCGAACTTCACGATGTTGTAGCCGAAGCGGGCTTCCATGGAAAGCACCAGTGCCCGTCCGCCGTTAGCCTCAACGAAGGAATCTTCCACGTCGTTGCCGCGTACCACGCGCGCCACGTCCTTCACGCGCACAATGGCGCCGTCGGGGCCGGCGTACGCTATCTGCTGCGCCACGTCGGCCTCGGAATTAAAGCGGGGCGGCAGATGGATGGGCAGTTCCAGGTCGGCGCCTTTTACCGAACCGCCGTAGCCCAGCATGCCTTCCATTTGCAGGCCGGCTATCAGCATGGCGGGTTTGACCCCGTAATGGGCCAGCCGTGCCGGGTCCACGTAGACGGTTATTTTTTCTTTCTGCAGGCCGTAGTGTTTTAGTTTCGAGACCGCGGGGTTCACCCTCAGCTTGTCCTCCAGCTTTTCAAGATAGTACTCAAGTTCGCGGTAGTTGCGCGTTTTAGAAGTGATGGTCAGCAGCACCGCGGAAGCGTCGCCGAAATCGTTAGTGCCCAGCACCACCAGCACCTGCGGCGGCAACTGGCTTTTTACTTCCTGCAGGCCCAGTCTGAGCTTGGTCCAGAAGAGGTCCGGGTCTTTTACGTCGGTGTTGACCTCGACGAAGATAACGGTCTGTCCTTCGCGCGACTGGGAATAGGTTTTTGACCGGTCCACTTCCTTGAAGCCGAAGAGGTAATTCTGCAGGGGCTTGGCCACCTGTTCGTCCACCTGGCGCGAACTGGCGCCGGGGAGCACCGCGATCACCAGGCCCTGGCGCAGCTTCATTTCCGGGAATTCCTGGCGGGGCATAGTGAACAAAGAATACAGGCCGGCCAGGCACAGGAAGATGCAGAGAGTAATTGGCACCTGCCTGTACTTCAGCGACAGTTCTATAATGGACCTGCGTCCCATTCCCGTGTTCATAGTTGTCCCATGCTTATCAGCGCGCCGTCGCTGAGTTTCTGCACACCCGCGCTTACCACCTGTTCCCCGGCGGCAAGGCCGCTTGATACCAGTATCCCGCCGTTGGCGAAGCCCGACGTCTTTATTATCCGTTTACGCACCGAAGCCGCCCCGGGTTCAGCCACGTAGACGTACTGCTGTCCGGACTCGTCCAGGCTCACCGCCGTGGACGGCACCAGGGCCAGCTTCGAACGGGAGGAGCCGGAAATATAGACGCCGCAGATCATGCCGGGCAATATCCTGCGGCCCGGGTTGTTCAGCAGTACGCGCACATTATAGGTGCGCGCAAACGGGTTGGCGGAAACTCCCGAGTCCGTAACCACGCCTCTGAATCTTCCGTTCCCGGCGCTGATCCACTTCGGGGATACCGGAAGCGTTCCTGCCCGGCTGTCGCCCGTGGCAGAGTATCGGTCTTCCCGGAGCGCCGCTATTTCCACTTCGGCGCGCACTCCGGGCTTTATTTTTGAGATCTCCCCCTCCGGCACGGAGATAGCGGCGTAGACCTGGTCCACGGTCACAAGCTTTAGCGCGGCCCTTCCGGGCATAGCGGAACTGCCCGGTTCCACCGCGCGCTCGCTGATAAGGCCGCTTTCGGGGGCGACTATCGAGCAGTCGGCCGCGTTCTTGGCCGCCATCTTAAGCGAGAGCGCGGCTTCGTCCCTGCCGGTCTCAATCTCTACGAATTTTATTTCGGGCAGGTTGCCGTTCTTGTACATAGGCTCGAAGCGGCGGAAGGCATCTTCGGCCTGCTTGGATTTTGCTTCCGCCATCTTTAACGCGTTCTCGTTGCTCTGGCAGTCGAGTTTTGCCAGCACTTCACCTTTCAGCACCTGTTGCCCTTCGCGTACATTCACCTCGGACACGGTGCCGAGGGCAAGGAAACTGAGGGGGATGGACCTTTGCGCCTCGATGGTGCCGCTGTAATACGCGGCGGCGGAGCCGTCCATCGCAAGGACGGGGGCAAGCTCCACCTTTATCCCCTCCTGGAGGCTGGGCTTGGCTCCGCAGCCGGCTTGCAGCAATGCGACGGCGGCTAGTATAGGAAGAATCTTCTTATTGTTCATAATATCCTCTGGCCCATTTAGACTAAATACGTATTCTGGTCGAAAATAGTTCAAAAAAATATCTACCTACTTAAGTCCGCGTATGAAGATCTCCACTATCGCCGACATCCTGTCCTTCTCTGACGGGGTCTTTCCTTCCAGGATAAGGTTTATGTCCATCCCGTGCAGCGCGGTTATCCCCGTAATGGCGACTATGTCGCAGTCCTCTTTTTTTATGCTTTTGAATTCCCCCGAGGCTATCCCTTCGAGCAGAATGCCTTTAAGCATCCTAACTTCCGCCGTGTTGCTTTCGCGCTGGATCTTGTGGAAGACCTGTATCTCTTTTTTCGTCTCGCGGAATACGATAGGGTAGAGCCGGGCTTTGTTCCGTATCTCGCTGTCCCGCGTTGTGAAGAACAGTCTAAGCCGCTCTTCGGCGCACTGTGCCCATTTGACGGCTTTCTCTATAGTTTCCATTATGTCCGTCAGTTCAAGGCTGGATAGCGCGTAAAAAACCTCTTCTTTGCTTTTGAAATAATAATAGAGAGTGCTTTTGCCCTTCCTGGCTGCTTGTTGACGCCAGTGAGATTCTCCCCAGTTTTCGCCGGTTTCTGACTCCCCAGTTCCCGCCGGCCGCGCCGGTTTAAAATTCCCCACCGCACCCGTTTTGAATATTTCGGCCATAATATAGATGCGCGGACAACCACATGC
>CAIXBR010000003.1 GCA_903917735.1 uncultured Elusimicrobia bacterium
GGGAAATAATTTTCTGCGTTGTACGGACGCCGAAGGCGGACGGGAGCGGCCAGCAGGCCGCGCATAGGAGGTGGCAATAAGATGCCGCCTACCTTGGGAGCAGGTGCGAAGGCGCGTTAGTGCCGAGCCCTGCGAACGGCCTTCTTAGCGGCGAGCATGGGCGGCCGCGTAGTGGCCGACCGTGCGGCTTCTCGCGGATAAGATCGGCCTACCGCTTCCAAAAGACGACAGGGGAGCGGTATTTATAAAGAATCCGCAGGATGTGAGGCAAAGTAGTGTCGAACTTTGTCCTGAAGACTCCGCCAGTTTTTCTTTCGGAAAAAGTGGCGCGGTGACCGTAGTGGCGCAGGATAACAAGGCCCACTCCGCCAGTTAAAACGATAAAAAATCCCCTTAACGGGGATTTTTTATTGGCTGCGTGCCGGTACGGCTCAGCGCTTCACCGCTATGCAGTCGTACATCGCGCGGTCAGGTTTGTAGAGGGTGCGGGACCGCACGAAAACCTTGTAGCTCCCCGCGTCGAAATCCTGTTTTTCCCCCAGTTGGGCCAGGTCCGCGGCCTCTATGGCGCGCACCAGTTCCGCGTCCTGCGCCAAGGCCAGGTTCTTGGGGCCGTTGCCTGTTATAACATAAAAAGGCACAAGCCGCTCCAGCCCCTGCGCAGTAAAGCAAACGGCTTCCGTTGCCTGCGCGTGCTTGGCCTCAAGCTTTATCATGCGGGCCTTGGCCTGCGGCATGGTATTGTCTATGGAGGCCGAAACCCAGTTAAGAAGCTCGTTGCGCACGTCGTTGAGGGACGTGGCCTTCTCTATGTTCTCTATTCCCTGACCTTTCTGTATGGCCTTAGCCAGGCCGGAAAGCTCCTTAAGATAAGCCATGCGCTGGTTCTCGGGGATGTAGTACATCACCAGCAGGTGGACCTTCGCCTTGTCCGGGGCGTCGTAATCTATGCCGGCCGGGCTCCAGCCGATGACCGAAAAAAGTTCCGAGTCGCCGTCCACGCGTATGTGCGGGCAGGCCCAGCCCTTGCCTATGCCGGTGTTGGCCTGGCCTTCCCGCTCCAGCACGCCCTCGGCCACCTGGACGTTAGTCACCTCCGGGATGGCCTCCATGATGCTGGCCATGTAGCGCAGGGCTTTATCCTTGTCCGTCTCGGGCAGTTCTATCAGCCTTCCGTCCTGAAGCGCGGTCAATATGCTTTTCATTAGTAAGCCTCACTGATCGTCAGTCGTCTCCGAATTTGCGGTAGAACCAGACTTTCATCTTGTGCGTCATCACGGCGTAAAGGGCCATGAAGCCGGTGATCCAAAGCCAGTACATGCCTGGCAGCGGCACGAAGCCCAGCTTTTCGGCGAAATGGGAATAGGGCAGGAATATCCCCACCAGTATCACCATCACGGTGGCGAACACCATGGGCAGGCTGGGCACGCTTTGCAGGAAGGGGATCTTCTTGGTGCGGATGATGTAGACGATGAACGTCTGCGTCAGCAGGGATTCCACGAACCAGCCGGTATGGAAAAGCTTCTCAAGGTAGTCACCGTGCGGCGTGTCATGCACGTACGCTACGCAGCCGAAGAAATAAAGCATCAAGAAGTAAGTGGCGTAGTCGAAGATGGAACTCATTGGCCCGATATAAAGCATGAACTTCTTTATATTACCGATGTTCCATTTCTTGGGTTTCAGCAGGTACTCCGGGTCCACGTTGTCCATCGGAATGCCGGTCTGTGAAAAGTCGTAGAGGAGATTATTCGTCAGTATCTGTATAGGGGCCATCGGCAGGAAAGGCAGGAAGTAGCTGCCGCCCACCACACTGAACATATTGCCGAAGTTGGAGCTGGCGCCCATCTTTATGTATTTTATGATGTTGCCGAAAACCCTGCGCCCCTCAAGTATACCGTCCTCCAGCACCATCAGGCTCTTCTCCAGGAGTATGATGTCGGCGGACTCCTTGGCCACGTCCACCGCCGTGTCCACGGAGATGCCCACGTCGGCCAGGTTCAGCGCGGGCGCGTCGTTTATGCCGTCGCCCATGTAGCCCACCACGTGCCCGGCCTTCTGCAGCGCGGCTATGATCTGTTCTTTCTGCGACGGGGACAGGCGGGCGAACACGGTATTCTTCTCCGCCGCCGCGGTTACGCCGGCCTCGTCCAGGGCCGCAAGCTCGCCGCCAGTTATAATATGCTCCGAATCCAGCCCTACGTCGCCGCAGATCTTCTGCGTAACCAGCTCGTTGTCGCCGGTGAGGATCTTTATCGCCACGCCCATCTTCGCAAGACCCGCCAGCGCCTTGGCCGCCGAATCCTTGGGCGGGTCGAAGAAGGCGAGATAACCGAGCAGCACCAGGTCCCCTTCGTCCTGTACTCCGAAAACGGTCTTGTCCTTGGGGAATTCCTTATACGCTACCGCCAGCACCCGGTAGCCGACCTTGGAGAGCCTCTCGTACTCCTCCATCAGGTCGCGCTTTATCACGTCGATCAGCGGCAGCACCTCGTCGTCCAGCTGGTACGAGCCGCAGGTGTTGTAGACGTCCTCCACTGAGCCCTTGGTGATCATCACGTGCGAATCTTCGTACTCTATAATGACAGACATGCGCTTGCGCTGGAAGTCGAACGGGATCTCGTCCACCTTCCGGGCGGTCTTCTCCACGTCCAGTTCCTCGTGGGAGAGGATGGAGCGGTCCAGCAGGTTCCTCAGCCCCGTCTGGTAATAGCTGTTCATGTACGCGTAGCGCAGCACGTCCTCGCTGGCGCGGTTGGTCACGTCCACGAACCTTTCCAGCACTATCTGGTCCTGCGTTATGGTGCCGGTCTTGTCTGTGCAGAGAATGTCTATCGCGCCGAAATTCTGTATGGAGCTCAGGCGCTTAACTATTACCTTCTTCTTCGACATCATCAACGCGCCCTTGGAGAGGTTAACGGTGATGATCATAGGCAGCATCTCGGGCGTAAGGCCTACCGCCACCGACATGGAGAAAAGCAGCGCCTCCATCCAGTTGCCCTTGGTGAACCCCACTATAAGGAAGACGCAGCTGACCATCACCACCATGAAGCGGATCATCAGCCAAGTGAAGCCCTGTATACCCTTGTCGAAGCTGGTCTGCGTCTTCTCCCCGGACAGTTTGGCCGAGATGGAACCGAGGTAGGTATTCTCCCCTGTATTAACGGCCACGCCGCGCGCCGCGCCGCTCACTACATAGCTGCCCTGAAAACAGGCATTGGGGAGCTCAATAACGTTCCTGGGCGCGGGCCCGGCAAACTCCACGGTTTTTTCTATCGGCAGGGACTCGCCGGTAAGCGACGACTGGCTGAGGAAGAAGTCCTTGGCCGAGATAAGGCGGAGGTCGGCGGGGATCAAGACGCCGGCGTGCAGCACCACGATGTCGCCGGGAAGCAGTTCCACTGTCGGGATCTCTATTTCCTTCCCGCCGCGGATAACCAGCGTGTTGGCCTGCACCATTTTTTGAAGCTGTTCCACGGCCTTGCTGGAACGGGTTTCCTGCACATAGGAAAGAACAACGCTCAGAAAAACCATCCCGCCCACCACCACGGTAGAGCGGATGTCCCCCATCCAGAACGAGATGCCTCCGATCAGCAGAAGCTGGATAGCGAGCGGGTTCTTGAACCGGCCGAGGATCTCGAATACGAAGAATTTCTTTTCTTTTTTGGTGAGGGCGTTAAAGCCGTAGTGTTTTCTGGAGGATTCGACGCCAGGATCGTTCAGGCCGTCCTTGGAAGTTTCCAGTTCCGACAAAGCTTTTTCCGCGGCAAGCGAGCAGATATCCAGCAGCTTCCTATCGTTAGCCGACAGGACGGCCGCCTGAGATTTAACTCCCTGCCTGACAAGGGAAGGGACCAGCTTGGTGAAAGGGAACTTCATAATATAGAATTATAATTGTTAACGCGCGTTCATACAATTCAAATTTCTCCCAAAATATCCGCACCCCGCCCCACCGCCCCCCCGATTTTATATAATCTATTTTTGCGTGATAGTGCTGTACTTTGTTGTAAGCGGCGGGCGCTACCTGCGCGAAAGCCCGCCGGACCTCTTAAAAGGGGTTCAGTGAGCGGGCCGCCGAAGGCGGCAGAGCGAACGACGAAGGGGAGCTTAGCTCCCCTCGTAAAGCGCCCGGCCGGGCTCCTCTAGAGGCCGGGGCGAAGCCTCCGAGCGCCAAGCGCGAGGAGCGCGTTATCAGACGGAGAGGTGTGTGAGCGGTTGAAACAGCAGGTCTCGAAAACCTGTAAGGGTCAAACCTTCGAGGGTTCGAATCCCTCCCTCTCCGAACTTTTTTGCTTTTAAAAAAATCCGCAGAAAAATTATTAATTTCTGCGCGCGCAGAATTAAAATTAAGTAGTAATTCCCAAGGTTTTTTGAACTCGACGGAAAGCCGCCGCCTGCCTATAC
>CAIXBR010000004.1 GCA_903917735.1 uncultured Elusimicrobia bacterium
AAACCACCAGAATGGCGCCGTCCATCTGCGCCGCGCCGGTGATCATGTTCTTCACGTAGTCGGCATGGCCGGGGCAGTCGATGTGCGCGTAATGGCGCTTGTCGGTAGAGTACTCAACGTGGGAAACGGCGATAGTCACCGTCTTCGAGTCGTCGCGCACCGTGCCGCCCTTGGTGATTTCAGCGTAGGACCTAAGATTAGCCAGGCCCTTTTCGGACTGAACCTTCACCAGCGCGGTGGTAAGAGTGGATTTGCCGTGGTCGACGTGGCCGATGGTACCTACGTTGACGTGGGGCTTGCTGCGGTCAAACTTAGCTTTTGCCATATTGATCTTCTCCTGAATTTTAGTCTGTTCCTGAAAGAATAAGCTGGGGATGGGAATTGCACCCACGACCTTTCCCTTACCAAGGGAGTGCTCTACTAGCTGAGCTACCCCAGCAAAAAAACTACGGATCGGCTCCGAGCGGGCTACCTGCGAGCGTCAGCGAGCTTCCCCGTAAGGAAATTCCCATCGCCACCCGCGCCGCAAACGTTCGCTAACCCTACAACTCAAACCTGCACCGCTAACCTAAGTTAATCCAAAGCGGGCGATGGGAATCGAACCCACATAACAAGCTTGGAAGGCTAGTGTTCTACCATTGAACTACGCCCGCATACTTATTGTAAAGATCGTCCGCTGTCACAGCAAAACTTGCCTGCCGCGGGGTGGAATCGGCCGCTACCTCAGCGGCCGCCCGCCGCAACAACCCTGGCGGGCGAACCCACGTGATCAGCTTGGAAGGCTGACGTTCTACCATTGAACTACGCCCGCAGAACATAAATTATATTTATTTATCCCATTCCAGTCAAGGAGTGAAGAACGCCGCGGCAGCCTTTAGGTTACGCAGCTTTCCTTTAAATTATATAATATTCTGGGACCTTCGCAGTGGGGGATTTATGAGCAAAAAAGATTCCGGGGATAAGAAGTATTACCGTGTGCTGAACATACTCAACCGCCTTAACGAGGGTCCGGTGCGCATAGCGGACCTCTCGGCCGAGTTCGAAGTCTCCGAACGCTCCATACAGCGCGACATAGAGCGCATAAATCTCACCGGCTTCCACCTTGACGCCATCCAGAAGGGCGTCTACTCCTTCGCCCCGGGAGTTTCGCTGAACAGCTTCAACCTCACCAGCGAGCAGCTCTCGGTGCTGGTGCTGATGCGCGAAATGGCCGGAGGCCTGGGCGGCGCCATAAAAGAGGCTTTCGACAAGGTCTTCGCCAGGGCCACCGCGTCTTCCGGCGGAGACTCGCCCTTTTACGCCGTAGGCCCCCGGGCGCTTAACCCGCTCACCAGGAAATTTTACGAGGATATCGTTTTCGCCATAGAGCACAGCAAGAAACTCAAGATCAGTTACGCTTCCCCGGACGGAGCGAAGGAGCGGGTCCTCTGTCCGGTAAAGATACTGGCCAGTGAAAGTTTTTTTTATATGATGGCCGCGGTGGACGGCGGCAAAGCCGGCCAGTTCCCCAAATACCGGGTAGACCGGATAAAAGCGCTGGAGATACTGCCGGATGAATTCGTCCCCCCCGCACCGGAACTGATAAGGAAGATAATAGGGACGGCCACCACCATCTGGGGAGTGAACGAAGGCAAAAAAATAAAGATAAAGCTTAAAGCCGAAGGCGCGGCCGCTGATTTCCTGCAGAGCAAGGAACTGCTTCCCGGGCAGAAGATCTCACCGGCCGGGAACGGGGCCGTGACCGTAAATGCCCTGATCCACCACCCGATGGAAGTAGTGCCGCTGGTGCTTCACTGGATGCCGGAGATCTCCATTTTAGAGCCGGCGGACCTGCGCGCCGAAGTCACAAGCCGCATAAAGGCCTATCTTAAGAAAGCCGGGAACTGACCCCGCCATACAACACTGAGAGAGAAAACGGGAACAATGCGCGGAGCTGTGATCAAACCTTCCTACCTTATAATACTGGCGGCCTGCTTCGCCGTCTCGGCCGCTCTTTGCCTGGACCGGGAAAATAAGCTGTCCGTCCAGCCCGCAGGCCGCGACATACTGCGTGCCCAGTCCTCGGACGATGACGACGGAAACACGGATAACGATTATACCAGCCGCGAGACCAGGACCGAAAAGGGCACGTCGCAGAAGATCTTCCGAGAAGGCGCCTCGCTGAAAGCCGAGTACTCCTTCATAAACTTCAACAAGGACGGCCTCAGCGTAAGTTTCGCCATGGCGGAGAAGGACTATAAACGGTATCTGGCCGATTATGGTTATTCGGACGCGGACCTCGCCATCTTGAACTCCTGGCGCGAAAACGCCCGCCAGGCCGCATGGAAAGCTGTTGTGCCGAAAGGCGGCAAGGCCGCCGGGGAAAAAGCCCTGGCGGAAGTGGAGACGGAATACGACACCCGCCTGCGCGCCCTGCTGCATTCGCGCGGCATGGCGCTGCGCCTTGGCAACAAGGTGGAGTGCGACATCCCGCTGATAGTGAAAAGGAACGCAAAACTGCTCAACCCCCTGGCCATGGCCCTGCAGAAAGTAGCCGTGGAGAAAAGCTACGCGGAGGAAGATATCGTGGGCGCGGCGCTGTCCCTGGTACAGACCGCCGTGCGCTATAAGATACCCCCCCCTATCGAGAACGGGTTACACACAGGCGGGCTGTGGCCGCCGGGCCGCACCCTTCTCGGCGGCTGGGGCGACTGCGACACAAAAACCGCCCTGCTGGCCGGAATACTCAGCAGTTGGAAAGGAATGCGCATGGTGGGCGTAGCCGTGCCGGGACACTATCTTATGGCCATAAGGCGCCTGCCCGGCAAAGGCGACATATTCGTGCGCTACGAGGGGCTGGAATACGTGCTGGTGGAGCCGGCCGGCCCGGCCTGGCTGGAACCCGGGCGGGTGGGCGTCCACACCACGGAACTGCTGGCCGGGGCAGAAGGGTACAAGGTTGAACCGTTCTTTTAAGAGTACCGCGCCGGTCAAAACAGGGTCACACGGATCTTTCGGGGATTTATTTTAATATCGGTCAGGAGGCAATAATGTTCGCTACTAGGATCATCGTCAGCGTTTTCGAGTTCATACTCGCGGTGGTGATGTCGGGGGTGATAATCGCCATCACCTACAGGGTCTTCATAAAGGCCAACCCCGACTTCAACATGGAAACGGAAATAAAGAAAGGCAACGCCGCAGTGGGCACCCTGGTGGCGGCAATACTTTTCTCCGCTTCCCTGATACTGCAGAAAGGCCTTGAGTCGGTGGTAAGCATGTTCCGCATGTACATGTCCTCCCCCGGGGAGAGCGGCATAGGGCTTGGAAAACTGGCCCTGCTTACGGCGGCCCACCTGGGCCTTTCCATGCTGCTGGCGGTAATAACCATCTCGGTAACCCTCCGGATGTTCGGCAGGCTGGTGAGCAACCTGCACGCGGGCAAGGAACTGGAGAAGGGCAACCTGGCGGTCGGCCTGGTGCTTTCCAGCGTGGTGTTGATAGCCTCCCTCTACGTAAGCGAAGGCGTGAGCGCCATCTCTAAAGCCCTTGTCCCCCAGCCGTCCATAGGGCAGATAGAGATAATGAAGTAGGGCGCCCTTCCTCCCCCCAAAAAAAATAAAACAGTAAAACGAACCCGACACTACGCTGTCGGGTTCGTCTGTTATGCTATTGGCATGACGAACAAAAAACACAACTCATTGCTCAGCGCGCGCGCAGGCATCCCCGGGCTGGGGCTCAGCGCCGGGCTGAGAGTATACACGCTGGGAACGGGGACCGACACGCAGCTCCTGTTCTCCATGCGGCTGTGGCTGGCGGCCGCGCAAAGGCAGGAGCGCCTTTCACGCTGCGCCGCGAACTGCGCGCATTAATCTGGATCCTGCAGTTCAGAGTGGTTCTCATTTGGGAAATAGGGTAACAGAATTATTCTGCAGGATTCCCCGCGCAGCGGGCGGAGGGCCCAGCGCTACGCGCGCCAGGCCCGACGAGGTGTATTCCTCCCGAAGGGCGCCCGCTATGCGGGCGGAAAATTGCAACTGCAATTTTCAGGTTAAAACTCCGGATTGGTCCAAAGGGGACTTATGGGCTGGAACATAAAAAGCTGGATGTGCGGCGGCTACCAGGCCACCAGGGAGGACGGGGAAATGGTCTTCATCTACCGGCGGCCGGACTGGGGGACCGGGATGTGCGGCCTGCGCCGCTTTTACGAACTGCGCAGCCGCGGGCTGCTGATAGGCAGGATAACAGCTGAAAGCTCCTGGCGCCCGCAGATAAGAGCGGAATGGCTGGCGGAAACCGACCGGCCGCTGGATGAAACCGACCTTCTGGAAATCACAGCGGCCCTTAACCTATGAACGCATTGCCTGCTATAATCGTATCTGAATGAAAAAAGCTTTCAGGCGGGCATTCATAGAGATAACGAACAGCTGCAATCTGGCCTGCGGCTTCTGCGCCGTTTCCTCCAGGCCGAAAACTTTCATGCCCGTCCGGCTTTTCGAGCGCGCGGCGGCGCAGGCCGGGGAGCTGGCGGCGGTGGTCTTCCTGCATGTGCTGGGCGACCCGTTTATGCACCCGCAGTTGCCAGAAATACTCGGGGCCTGTTCGCGCCTGGGGCTTAAGGTCAACCTGGTGACCAACGGCGTGCTGCTGGGCAAGTTCGGGCCGGATATTTTCCGCGATAAATGTCTGGGCCAGGTTTCAATTTCCCTGCAGGCTTTGGGCGGGCTGCCCCCCGCCCTTCGCGGCGAAACCCTGCGCCGGCTTACTGATTTCGCGCTTAACAAACCGCCGGATCTTATTGTGAGTTTCCGTCTGCGCGGGGCCGCGGGGGATGCTTTTGTTAAAGAAACAAAGGCGGACCTGCTTGGGGCTTTGGCCGGGGGAGGGATGCCGGAGCGGGTGAGGGACGGGCTTAAGCTGCGCAAGGGCGTGTATCTTAATTTCGGGAGTATTTTCGACTGGCCTGGGGGCCCGGCGGGGAAGGCGAAGAAGGGTTGCCTTGGGCTGCGGCACCATTTCTCTATTTTAAGCGACGGGCGGGTTGTGCCATGCTGCGCGGACTTTGACGGGACGCTGGCTTTGGGGAATGTTAATGAAAGGCCGCTGGCGGATATTTTAGGTAGTCCCGAAGCGCTGGCCCTGAGGGACAGTATAGCCGGGAAGACACCGATGCCGTCCTACTGCGCCTCCTGCGGCTTCACCGCGCCTGATAGCTAACAACATCCGCAAGATGCCCGGTCGGTTGCCGTAGCAAAGCGCAGATCGCTGCCGGCCTTCCAATGCATATGAGGATTCGGGTCTCCAGTACGTCCGCCATATATACCCACAAAATGCGTCAGATCCGAATTACCCACGGTTATATGGCCAACAGCGTCTGCGCCTAACGCGCGAAACATCAAGCACCGCAAGCGGATTAGTTATTCCTATGCCGACATTGCCGCTTTTGACCACAAAAGTAGACCTTCCCACGGTGAGGAGGCCGCTTGATACGGCCGCGGAACCCCTGAGCTCCGAATAGTCGTCCGCCGAAAATTTATCCAGAACCTCAAATTCGACAGCATAGGCCGCCGCGCCCGCCAGGCTAAGGCCGGAAAGGATTACAATTGCCATCAATCTTTTTATCACTTTTTCCATAATCTCACGCGGGTCGAGCCAAGAAAGAGCCTGGCCTTTGATTTGATATAACAACCCCAACTATTTCCCATGATCTTCCTGCCCGGGCATTCTGCTTCATCCCTCACGCAATCAGTGTGGGTTAATCTTACTACGGAGCTCTTCAATTTGGCGGTGATCTTTATCATTTGCCGCTCTGAGGCCGGCAATATCGCTGCGCAGGCTATCGTTGTCGGCTTTCAGTTCCTGCACGGCTTTTACCAGAGGCGAAATGATGCCTTCATAATCAAGGTAATACCGCATTTCTTTACTGTCCGGCTTTCCCGCCGTCGTTTCATTATCACTTTCCAAAGAGGTCAATTTCATCGGCCCCTCGCCAACTAGATCCGGCAATACCTTGATAACATCTTGAGCAATGAAACCATAATGGACGGATTTTCTGCTTTTATCGGTGATAAGATCAGAGTTCCTTTTTTCTTCCTTCCACCGAAAGGTAACCGGCTTAAGCGCCATAATGGCATCCAGGCCGTTCGAAATCGGATTAATGTCCTTTTTTAAACGGGCGTCGGAAGAGAACCCGCCAGAACAGTTGGTCCAATTCTGGCCGCCGCCGTTTCCCCAAGCCAGGATGGTTTGGCAATTGCCGCTTGTAGCGGCTATGCCGCCCCCGGAGTTGTCCACTGCGGGACTTGTGAACTCGCCTGCCCAGCCGGTCGTAGCATATGAGTATGTGGTGCCTACAACATGGAGTTTTCTACTGGGACTTGTAGTCCCGATGCCGACATTGCCTCCCCTGACTACACTTAACGCCGGCGCAGTATCCGCCGCGTCAAAGTCTATTCGGGAAATACCTGAACCATTCTGTGTAAAAGTTATGGTGCCAAGATCGTTATTCGATACCGCGCTATG
>CAIXBR010000005.1 GCA_903917735.1 uncultured Elusimicrobia bacterium
AGCCTCCAACGCCACCCGCAATTTAATTCCGGCTTCAATCTTTTTACGCATTTTACTGGCCTCCTTAGTGTATTCTACCTTTTCAAAATACACCTTAAGTCAGCCTAAAAACTGGTCCAGTTTTGCCCGACCATTACAATCTTCCGGATCCAGGAAAAAATAGAGGGCAAAAAGAATAGCGCGAAGAATTTAATGATAACGTCGCTTGTAGCGCTTTTACTAGTGGGCATCGGGTACCCCGCTAAGCTGGCATATGAGGGGAAGGTGGAAGTTAAGAAATTAACAATGGATTATAAATCGCTGCAGATAGCGCTGGCCGCGGTAAACCAAAGAGATCATAAGCTTTACCGGAAGATATTTCCGCAGGTGGAAGAACTGAATAGCACAAGGATCGAATCCGCCCTGAAAGGAATTGAGGATAGTATAGATATGGCGGCAAAGATAAACCTGGAGGCGGGTGATCTTTGGGCCAGGAAACAGTACGACCAGGCGATGAAATTATACGTTCGCGCCGCGAAAATAAACCCTCTTAATGACAAAAGCGCCTATCTTCTGAAAGAGGCCGAGTTGACAAAGCATGACCAGGCTTCATTTAAGCGGTTCTACATTGTGCAGGAAGGGGACGATCTTAAGAGCATAGCCAAGAGGGCGGGTATCTCCGAGCAGAGAATTATAAACGCGAACGGCCCGCGCTATGCCGCGTTATACGGGGGACATGTGGCCGAAGGCATGCAGCTCGCGCTGCCCGTGGCGATAGGCGGGCCGCCCTATTGAGGAGCCCGGTGAATACGATGAAAAACGATATCTATGCTTTACTTTACTCAAAGGGCACAAGAACAGGCGAGAATTATGCGAAGTCCGCCCAGAGACGGAAGAAGATATTAAAAGCGGTCGTTTTAGGCCTCGGTTTGCCGCTGCTTTTAATTATCGGATATCAGTATCTCCCGGGAAAATTTTCAAGGGAAGTCACCGTGGAGGACAGCGCGGCCATTGAACGGACGGCCAGTGAGAAAAAACTTGAAGCGTTTTATTCAAATGCCGGACTGTACAACCGGATCGGAAATCTGGGGCAGTTGGAAAACGCTTTTCTGGCCGGAAGTCACGGAGATCCCGGCACGAAGAATGAAAAAGAGATAGCCGCTCTTGTGAAGAACGGGGCGGATGTTCTGGCGTACCATTGCGTGGGGAGGGTGCTGGACGGGAAAGTGGCGGACTATAATAAAAATAATTTCAGCGCTTTCAGCCGGACGGTCAGGGCGGTTACAAGAAACCCGGGGGAGTTTTTAGAAGACTTAAACCGGTCCAGGAAAAAAGGCCGGGGGACTATTATTGCGCTTATAGGTTCCGGGAGAGAGCATTACAATATCCTCCCGGACGCAAGCACGGACCCCAACTGTTCGGCTGGGATATTAATGCGGTTCGCAAAAGAGCATCCGGAATATTCGGGCAGGCTGAAGGTTATATTCTTTCACCCCTATACCCAGGACGCCTTATTCGGCCAGCCGGAATATGAGGACGAAAAAATCGGTGAAATCTCAAGGCAGGGGTGGAAAAACGCCTTTCTCGGGGTAGATCTTGGAAGCGATGATCTGGCCAAGCCGCTGGTTACGGAAAACGGCTGGCAAAACGGCGAATTCTGGGCCGAGGGCCCCGGTATCGTGAATTTCTCGGCGAAGCATGTTTTGCTGGAGAAGACGCTAACGGCTTCCAGGCTGAAGGCTATAGGCAAAGGCGCCAATATCTCCAATTTCTACTGGCTTCCATGGGGCACGATCCCAAAAAACGGCGGAGCCGTTAAGGAAATAGCCGGCAATTATGAGCTGGTTTTTGCCGGCTACAGCGGAGCGAAATTCGAATCAAGATCACCGAGGATAATCCCCGCTAGGATAATGGAATCGAAATGAGAAGCCACGAAGACAGAATAAAAAAGATATCAAAAACAATAGTTGTCGCCGGCGGAAAAGGCGGAGTCGGAAAATCTAATATTTCGGTGAATTTAGCCGTAACTTTCAAGGAGCTGGGCTATACCCCTATAATCTTTGACGGAGACACCAATCTTGCCAATATCTCCCAGATAATAGGCGCGCCCGAGCCAAGATATGATTTCACCGATGTTTTGAGGGAAAAAAGGACGATAAAGGAAATAACCTATCACCGCTATGGCGTTGACTTCATTCCCGGAGCCTCGGACATGGAAGAATTGCAGAGAATGAGCTACGCGGAAAGGCAGCGTAAAATAATAGGGCAGATGAATAATCTCGACAGGGTCTACGATCTTTTTATAATAGACGCCCCCGCCGGGTTGAATGATTATGTTCTTTCCATGGCGGGAATGGCCGACGAGGTTATAATAGTGACCTGTCCCGAGCCTCCCTCACGGTCCGATTCCTTCAAGCTCATAAACGCAATAACCGTTAAGAACACCGAGAAGGCCCTGGCGGAGATACTTCAGAAATACAGCGTAGAGGATGCCGTGCTGGCCTATCTTAACCTGCAGAAGCCGCTTGGAGAGCTGATAACTAAAAAATACGGGGATGATTTCGAAAAGAAAGGGAAGGCATACGCGCTGGCCCAGCTTGCCAAGCCCCTTGAGGAATTGACGGATATAAATCCCGGGGGTATAAGCGGCTACTATCACAGGTTCGTACTTAAAGAGGTAGCAAAGGCCGGGCTTAAGAAAGGGGATTCTATAAATGAATCCCTTGTGGCGTTCTGGAATATGGGCTATTCCCTGCCATTCATAACCAGTATAGCCAATGAGATCTGTAAAGATAATTCCTCGGAAATAACCAGGTTGAACATGGAAACCTTCGGTAAAGTCTCCGAAGCAGGCAGGGAGGATGGTTTTGACGCGGAGCATCTGGCGTCTTATTGCATTGACAGACTGGGCATTAATCCCTATGAAGTACTGGAATATTTCAAAGAGGGACTGGTAAAATCGGGGCTTTCGAAAATTACCCCCTTCCTTCTGATGAAGAAATTTTCACCCGAGACGCTGGAAGAGCTGCACGGTTCCACATTCGGAACTCATACAGGGCTTATCCCGGCCGGCAATGAAATAGACGCCTGGCTTGAGCAGATAGATTCTATGGAAAACTGGCTCATGGATCAACAGCAGAGCGAAAAATATGATCTTGAGGGGACAACCGCCTTTTACGCGAAAAAAGAAAATCATGACCAGATGATCAGGGGACAGAATCCATTTCTTGATTCATATATAACCATGTTCCAGAATCTTGAGCGCATCGATTTCATAGTGAAGGGGGCAAAAACTCCGGATATTGGCGGACTTATCGAATTATTGAAATCAAAAACGCAGGTTTATTCGGATATAAAGTTTATAAAATTAAAAAATGAGGCGTCGCTCAGGCTTCTTGTAAACATGGCCGACAGCCTGGCTGAGGGGAAAGAGCAGTATTTCCTTATGAAAACGATGGTTGAAGAGACGTCGCCCCAGCACCTGGAATCTTCGGGAACTGTATGCCGGGACCCCGAGCTTATTAAGGCTATAAAAGTGGGAACCCCGATAGTGAAATATAATGCCAGGGCCGAGTCTTCGGTAAATTTAAGAGCAATAGCCCAACAAACGGCAAACAGGCTTTTTTACGTAAATATCCTGATGGAGAATTTAGAGAGTGAAGGATTCGGTACAAAATGGCTTAAAAAATTCGGTATCAGGAAATAGCGCGAGTGCGGTGTCGGCAAGGAGGAGAGCCCGGTTTTTCCTAAATTATGGTATAATTATCATTAGAAACTGATTTTTGAGAGGAAACGACTATGAAAAACGACATACACCCCCAATACACTCTTTGCGAAGTCTCCTGCGTCTGCGGGAACAGCTTCCAGACCCGCTCGGTGAGACCTGCCATAAAGGTCGAGATCTGCTCCGCCTGCCACCCGTTCTACACCGGCAAGCAGAAGCTGCTCGACACCGCCGGCCGCGTTGAGAAATTCAACAAGAAATTCGCCTCCAGCGAGGGTAAGATGGTGGAGCGCAAGGCCAAGAAAGTGATAGTGAAGACGGTTACGCCGCGCCATACCGCCAAGCGCAAGGTGCTCTCCTCGGCCCCGGTAAAGAAAGCCGACGATAAGGCCGCGAAAACCGCCGCCCCCAAGGCCGCTCCCGCCGAGAAGAAACCCGAAACGAAGTAGCTTAGTTCTTTAAACGGGCGTTCCTATATATAGGGACGCCCGTTTTTTCATGTCCGGCGGGGTAACGCAAAAACCTATGCTTGAGGAACAACTTAGCTCTATAAAGCGGGAATTCGCCGAAACGGAGGCCCGTCTGTCCTCCGGCGGCCTAAAGCCGGAGGAAATAGAGCAGCTTTCAAGGCGCCACTCCGCCTGCCGCCAGGTACTGGAAACATCTTCCGCGCTGGAAAAAGCCCTGAAAGAAGCCGAAGACACCCGGCAGATGGCTTCCAGCACCGACAAGGAAATGGCGGAGCTGGCCGCGGCCGAACTGCCGGGCCTGGAAGCCAAGGCCGCCTCCCTAGCGAAAAAGCTGCAGCTCCTCATCATCCCGCCGGACCCGGCGGATTCCAAGAACGTCTTCCTGGAGATCCGCGCCGGCGTGGGCGGGGACGAATCCTCCCTTTTTGCCGGCGACCTGCTGCGCATGTACACCCGCTTCGCCCAGCTCATGGGCTGGAAAGCGGAACTGCGCGACCTCACCACCACAGGCCTGAAAGGCATAAAGAACGCCGTACTCTTCATCTCCGGCCAGGATGTTTTTGCCTGGATGAAGTACGAGGGCGGCGTGCACCGCGTGCAGCGCGTGCCGCAGACCGAGGCCTCCGGCCGAGTGCACACCTCCACCGTTACCGTGGCCATCATGCACGAGGTGGACGAGATCGAGATCAAGATCGACGCCAAAGACCTTAAGATGGACACCTACCGGTCCAGCGGCGCCGGCGGCCAGAACGTCAACAAGGTGGAAACGGCGGTGCGCATCACCCATCTCCCCACCGGCGTCATCACGGCCTGCCAGGAGGAACGCTCCCAGGGCAAGAACCGCGCGAAGGCCATGGCCATGCTGGCGGCCAAGCTGGCCCAGATGAGCGAGGCGAGCCAGGCGAAGGCCAACGCCGGGGCGCGCAAGAGCCAGGTGGGCACCGGCGACCGCTCCGAGAAGATCCGCACCTACAATTTCCCTCAGAACCGCGTAACCGACCACCGCATACAGGTTTCCTGGCACAATATGCAGGCTATCATGGAAGGCGAAATAAAGGATATGCTGGAAGAGGTAAGACTTGAGCTCGTTAAAGACAATATCGAGAAAAAAGGCGAAAATGACGGTCTCAGCGACGCTGACTAAGGCAATCAAGAGGCTGTCCGCGCGCGGCGTGGAAGAACCCGAGCTTAACGCCCAGTGGCTGCTGGCTTCGGCCATGGGCGTGGAGCGCCTGCGCCTGCTGGCCGAACCGGACCTGCCCGTGCCTGCCGCCGCTCTGAAAAAATTCGAGGCCTATCTGAAGCTGAAGGAACAGGGCCTGCCGCTGGCTTATATACTGGGCTGGCAGGATTTCCGCGACATCAGGATAAAAGTGGACAAGCGCGTGCTGGTGCCCCGGCCGGAGACCGAGGAGCTGGCCGGGCTGGCCGCCGATTTCCTTAAGACGCGCAAAGGGGAGCTCTCGGCGCTGGATTACGGCGCCGGGTCGGGCGCCATCGGCCTGTGGCTGGCTAAAAAATTCCCCGCCCTCAAACTGACCGCCGCCGAACTCTCGGCCAAGGCCATAGCTTGCGCTAAGGAGAACGCGGCGGAACTTGGCCTGGCCGCCCGCGTGAAGTTTGTGCGGACCGGGGTGCTGGGGCCGGTGCGCGGCCCCTTCGATTTGATCGTTTCCAACCCGCCGTATATCCCCACCCGCGTGATACCGGGGCTGTCCCCGGAAGTGCTGAGCGAGCCGCACGTGGCGCTGGACGGCGGCGGTGACGGACTGGATGTAGCCCGGATGCTGGTGGATGTGGCGCCGCGCAAGCTTAAAAAAGGCGGTGCGCTGATACTGGAGCTGGGCGGGGCGCAGGCCGTTAAAATGCTGGCCGCCATGGCTCCCTCCATATGGGGGGAAAAGAAAACTTTTAAGGACCTCAACGGCATAGAAAGGTTCGTCTACGGGAGAATAAATGGATAATTTCATCATCCGCGGCGGCCGGCCCCTGAACGGACAGACCACAATAAGCGGCTCAAAGAACGCGGCCCTCCCTATCCTTGCCGCCACCCTGCTGACCCGCGAAAAGTGCGAGATAAAGAACGTCCCCGAGCTGATGGATATAAGGTCCACCTTCGAACTGCTCAACTATCTGGGCAAGAACTGCTTTTACGGCTATGGCAACTTCGTGGCCGAGGAACACGCCCAGCTGAAGCTGCACGCCCCTTACGACCTGGTGCGCAAGATGCGCGCCTCCATGCTGGTGTCGGGCCCGCTGCTGGCCCGCTTCAAGAAAGTGCGGTTCTCGCTGCCCGGCGGCTGCTCCATCGGTATGCGCCCGATAGACATACACCTGGAAGGATTCAAGAAGCTGGGCGCGCACGTCTCCTACGAGAAGGGCGACGTGATACTGTCCGCGAAAAAGCTTAAGGCCGGCCGTGTGAAGTTCCGCTTCCCCAGCGTGGGCGCCACCGAGAACCTGATGATGTGCGCCGCGCTGATAGAAGGCGTGACTACCCTTGAAAACTGCGCCAGAGAGCCTGAAATAGAGGACCTGGCCGCCGCTCTGACCAAGATGGGCGCCCTGGTGGAGGGCGCCGGCACCCCGACGATAAAAATACACGGGGCGGCCTCGCTTAAAGGCCTGAAATATACCGTAATGCCGGACCGTATCGAGGCCGGGACCTTCATGCTGCTAGCCGCCGCCGTGGGGGGGAAGATAAAGCTGCTGAACGCCGCCCCGAAAAATCTGGACGCGCTGATACGCGCCATGAAGAAAGCCGGCGTTAAGATCACGTCCTATAAAGATTCCATAGAAGTCGAGGCTCCCCGGAGCCGGCCCAAGCCGGTGAACGTCGTAACCAGGCCGCATCCCGGTTTCCCCACCGACCTGCAGGCGCCCTGGATGGCCTTTATGGCGCGCGCCAACGGCGTAAGCGAAGTGCAGGAACATATTTTCGAGAACCGCTTCATGCATGCGCCCGAACTGGTGCGCATGGGCGCGGATATTACGGTGATGGACAAGAAGGCCGTGATCCGCGGCGTGGCGGAACTGCTGGGCGCCCCGGTGATGGCTTCCGATCTCAGGGCCGGAGCGGCCCTGGTGGTAGCCGCGGCGGCGGCCAAGGGTAAGACTGTGATACGCCGCATATACCATATAGACCGCGGCTACGAAAAGCTGGAACACAAACTGAAGGACCTGGGCGTGGACGCCTCGCGAGTAAAGGCGTAGTGGGTTTGACTTTGATCTTGAGAAATTATGTGGCTATACCGGTACAAAGCAGTGTGACCGGAGAAGCTTCTTGAACGGGCCAGATAATTCTTCGGATGTTTTTGATTACACGCAGACTGGAAGACCGATAGGCAGCGGGAAATTTGTAGGGAAGCTTGAACGGTAATTCGGGCGCAGGCTGCACGCGTTGGCGACAGGGTGGCCAAGGGGTAAAGAGAAATAATAAATAGGTGTCCGTCCCCATTTGCCCATTTCGAGCATAAGGCGCAGTATTCCGCTTACTGTGATCCTGGTGGATAGCGGTGGACGTGGTGGTCCTGGATTTTAGGCTGTTCTTGACGATGAGTTGGGGAATCATGAAATGACTTTACACGACGGGGAAAAAGTGGAAATCCCCTTTGAAATCCACCGAAGCCCAGTTACCGGCTTGGTCAATTCCCCGAATCCACCACTTCCCTTCCGGCAGATTTCCGAGGGCGGGTAAATCCGAAGAATTATAATTATGGTCAATATTGTCGAAAAAATAATGCAGAAAAAAATTCGGAGTTCCGGCGGGGGTGGGTTCTTTGTCCCAGATTTCAAGGCGGCCAACAGCACAGCATGGAGAGCAATATGAAAAAAATCCTTATTTTCAGCATAATTATTTCCTTTGCCACACTCTTGCATGCGCAAGGCGTGGCAAACAAGGTTGAGACCCCGGAAGTCCGGGAAACTATAAATAAGATGCTGGCTGATGTTGAATCTGCCAAGAGCAAGCCTTTGCCCTTAAACCGCGCTATAAACACATTGAGTGACCAATTATTAAACAATTGGAATACAAAGGTATATGTAAGTCCTGACACAACCCGTAATGTGACAAAGAAACTGATAGCAGTATTTAATGGAATTAACGATGAAGGGACAAATCAGGCAAATAAATTGAGAATTATTGAAGCGATAGGCTTCTCAGATAATAGTCAAGAGGCGCACGATTTTTTTCTTTCCCTTATGGAGAAAGGAACGAAAAAGCAACAAGAAATGTTGTTGCGGTCATTAAGCCCTATTGGGGTACGGGGAGATGATATTTATCAAAAAGTTAAGGAATTGGTTATAAAAGGGACGCTGAAGGAAGAGAATTCTTTTGCGGCGCTTCAACGTGTTGACGCGAAAAAAGCCTTGCCGGAAATTCAGAGGTTTCTTTCCACTACGAAAAACGTAGAGCATTTTGTAAAAATTGGATTGGTTTTAAGCTATTACCAGGACCCTAATCTACTGGATGTCCTGGTTGAGCGCCAGAGTGAATTTAAAGTTGAACAACCCAAAACAATGCAGGAGGCAATGAATCGTATGGAGCCTGCTGACGCTATCGGCTCAAAAGATTTAAAGAAGTATATAGAGGTGCGAGAAGGAGGAAAAGTTAAGTCGGCTTTAGCTCTTTTGCGGAAAAAGGGTACGTCTGGGGATAAAGACTTATCCTTTTTTGAAAAAAGACTGTCTAGCAATGTAAGTGAAACGCGAGAGGCCTTATTGGATTTCATCCAAGATCAGGTTGATGATGGGAATTTTTCTGCGGACAAAGTGACGCCAGTTTTGAAGCGTGTAGAGCTAAATGAAAAAAACGGAAAAATAAAAACCCGTATTAAAAATCTGATTGACAAGGTCAATCAGCGGAAAGTTAAAGAGGGAAAATAATGCCTGCTAAAAAACTTTTTCAAGGCATGTTGGCTGTGCTCTTCTTGTCATGCGGGAATATCCCGTGTGCAAAAGCAGGCACCTATGGTGCCTTGGACCATCAAGAAAAAGCCGATGTGCTTTTTAGGAATTTAGCTGTTATCCCCAAGATTCCCGTTGAAGTGCACAGTGGAATATATGAGAAATATTTTACAGGCGACCCTGATAATCCCTTTAATCATTTGGTTTTTCAAATGACAGGTGTCGTGACGTCTAAGCTGTGCTTAGACGATCTATTTGGCTGTGTGGAAACTGTGCGCGGGATTGAACCTATATTGCTTTCGACATTTAAAACAGTGGAGTCTCCTTATTATGGCGCCTTTGCCCTTGCGAGTTCCCCAGGCAGGGCTGAAAGACAAGCTATTTTGGAAGAGGCGAAAAGATTAAGAGCCATGTCGATAGATTATATTGTGATGCCTGATGAGGGTAAGTCAAATTTGCTTAATCACTATGTCCGTTATACTGACTTTAACAGTGATGGCATTATGCAAGAAGGGGAAATTACTCGGATGCGTAGCGACGCTTTTGTTGAGTATTCCTATGCGGTTGCAGGGTTTCCTATCATGGATGTGGACATTACAAGTGCTGCCGGAATTTATACTCTTCAATTCCGTTCAGGTATGCAGCTACTCTTTCCTTCCGACCAGCAGGCGCGCATGGTTTCGGCCACGATTCAGAAGCCTGAACTCCATGTTTATGAGGATGAGACGAATAAGGAACTCCTGAACGATGATTTTACGTCAAAGCAATCTTTTCATGTTTATGTAGAAGACCTCCTTTCCGGGCCCGGCCGCCTTGAAATCTGGGATAAAGAACCCTCCCCCGCCGGAACTCCGAATTCTTTTCTGCATTATTTTTTCGATAATATTGGCCATAATTATAATTCTGCGGATTTTTCTGCACTCGGAAATTTGCCGGAAGGGAAGTGGTGGATTCGGGCAATTGACCAAGCCGGTAACTGGGCTTCGGTGGATTTCACAATTAGCGATGACAAAACACCTCCTCAGATAACCGTTTACGATTACGGGAATAAATTTTCGGTGGTCGGTGATAGCCCTATTGAGGCGGCTCCGTGGCTGGTCGCGCTGTCTACCCCCGTATTCTCCTTTTCCGACTCCGGCAGCGGGCTGAGCTGGTACGCACTTTATGACGCCGACAGTGGCGAGATGCTCCGCTGGGAGTTCTTCGACGAAACCTCCTCCGCCACCGCGGAGATCTACCTGCCCAATGACAGGGCCGGTTACCAGCTTGTGGTGGCCGACAACGCCGATAACCAGAGCTCGATGTATTTCAGCGTGGATAGACACGAGCCCAAAATCGAGTATTCCGACATAAAAATTAAACCATTCGGTGATTATTACAGTGCGGATGTGTCCGGAACGGCCACCGATCTTGCGGCAGGCATAGGTGCCGGACCGGTGATGCTCGCAAATCCCCCTATGTATGGAGACTTGGGCGTGCACCCCACCGGGAACCCATACCCTCCCGGGCCGTTAACAAGCACCTTCTCCTACACCAATCTGACCGGGAGCGGCTTTATGGACTATATGTTCCTTGCCGCCGACAAGGCCAACAACCTTGGCACTAACGAATTAGGACTGTCCAATAACAAGGACGCTGTAAAAATTAACACCACCTCCGGGTATACAGAGTACGTCAATGGGGAATGGGTAGTTCATAAGGGGCTGTTACACCTGGGTGGCGTCGTTTCCGGCAGGCAGATACTGCTGAATTCGCTCAGGCTCGACTATCCGGCATGGGGCGGCTGTATCGTTTCCGGAGACCATTCGGGAATGTCCGCGACACTGTCGGCGGGTGGCTATACCCCGACCGCCCAGGAGAATGTCAGCTCCGCCTGGGATAATGTTCCGGCAAATTTTAGTTTTCCATTTTCGACTCCGGACCCCGTCACCGGTATTGAGTTGGGCGCAGTTCCGGTCAGCGCGTCGAATTGGGTGATGCCGCAGTACACCTACCTGCAGTTAACGGGAACCCCGAACACTAAAGAAATGTCACTTACCTGCACGACCAGTCAGGGAACTGTCACGTCCCCCATAGCTTCCGGGACATTGTATTATGAGGCAAGCGTGGATTCCACATTTACGCTTATAGAAGCTCCGCGGGTAATCCGCCAGGAGTGGGTGACGCCGGACTTTAACGTTCTGGTGAAAGCGGGGCTGGTTGAAGTGGAAATAGACAAAATAACCGTGCCCGGGAAGGTCACTGTTTCGCGCGCTAAGTATGACCCGAAGGTGCCCAACTTTAAACTTGCCGGAGACAAATACGTGTATGACGTCAACATCGGCGCAAAATACGAAGGCAACGTGCGGGTGACGTTCTATCTGAACGTGGCCGGGTTAAGCGCCCAGCAAAAAAATGGGATTGGCATATATCACAACGACGGTTCAGGCTGGAAAAACCAGACGGCCGAAGTGGGTGATGATCACATAACGTATGAGGGGGCGACCGCGTCGCCTTTTGTGGTGCTTGTGCCCATGAACGATACCCTACCGCCCCACACAAGCTTCTCTGCTATAGGCGCCGCTGCGGCAGTCAATAATCGGACATATATTTCCTCAACCACCCTGGTGGAGTTGGATGCGTCCGATACTGCGCTGACCCCCGACGACGTGTCCGGCCCCGCAACCACGTATTACTTGATAGACGCGGCTCCCGCCGCCGACTGTCCGGCCACGCCGTATAACGCCGTGGCTGGGCGCGGTACGTGCGCGAATCCCGTCTATGCCGGCCATTTTGCGCTTTCAGAAGGCGTCCACGCGGTTTCATTCTGGAGCGTGGATAATGCCGGCAACTCCGAGGCTGTGCAGTCCAAGACCTTATATGTGGACGGCACCGCACCGCAGGCCGCGCTTTTTGCGGACGGCGCGGTGGTCGAGAGCAGCAGCGCCGCCTACATAACCGACGCGGACTCTATAACCATCACCGCCATAGACCAGGAATCCAACGGTGTGATTTCTAACGTGAAGGATGTTTATCGCTTCGTGGACGTCAATCCTGTTTCCTGCGGACAGCTGCGGGCGGTAGTGTCCACCGCCCCGGTGGGAAGCTGCCAGAATTACCTGTACAAAGGGCCGTTCAGGCTGACTGTCGGCACCCATACGGTTTATTACAGTGCTATAGATAACGCCGGCAACCTGGCCACAGGGAAGAGCGCACAAATATCAGTTATTGGTTCCGTGAACAGCTCAAATCTGGTGGACGGTACGCCGGAGATCCGGTTCGTCACGCCCATAGCCAATGCCAGTATAACCCCCGTGACTTTGGGTTCCGCGCAGGGAATGGCCGCTTTGGCGGCAGCTAATTCACAGAACCTGTTGCGGGTTAGCGGCCTATATAAGCTTGGCCCCGACGGAAACTATCCATCATACAGCAGCGTAACGTTCTCGTATTCAACCGCGACATTGCTGGCCGGTGTTCCGGAATCCGAGCTGGCTATTTACGCGCGTTCCGCTTCGGAAGAGTGGATTAAACTTTTCAGCCAGACGGCAGATGCGGCAAACCATATAATAACCGGGCCTGTAGCAAGTTTGGCGTCTTCCCTGTTCGCCGTTTTAGGCCCTAAACCCGCAGTGGCACCAGTGGCCTCGGCCTTCAGCGGCGTGACCGAGACCGGTATTACCGCGCGCTGGGCTTCCAACGGCAATCCCTCCGACGCCGGATATGTTGCGCATATTTCCACCGACAGCGGCTTCGGCTTGGTTCTCTTAAGTTCAGAGACCGCTAACCTATCGGCGCAGTTCGGCGCCGGCGGCGTTGGCGCAGACCTGGTTGCCAATACCACTTATTATTTCCGGGTAAAATCCGTAGGCCACTTTAATTCCAGCAGCTTTGTTGTGCTGGGCAGCACCTGGACGCTGGCTTTCCCGCCGTCCGGCACGGCCACTTCCGGCATCTGGACAACAAGCGCGGCTGTAAGCTGGGAGTTAAACGGCAACCCGGAGGGCACTATGGGCGAAGTTCAGCGCTCCACCGACAATAGTTCCTACGCCCGTGTGTTCCTGGGCTCGGCGGTTTCGGTGACCGATGCGAATTTGAAAGCCTGTACTACCTATTACTACAAAGTGCGAAACCGGAACTGGGCCGGGATATATTCCGGTTATGATTCGGACACGCACTTTTCCACGATGGGCTCCACCCCGTCCACAGCCGGCGATTTCACCGCCGAATCCCTGAGCGGGGACAGAATAGGCCTGTCCTGGGGTTTCTCGCCTTCGGAAGGGGTTACGCAGTATCTGCTGTATTCTGACGCAGGCACGGGGACCATAGACTACGACTACCCGCTGGTTGTATTCGGTTCCACCGTTACAAGCTGGATTACTGGAGCTTTGGCCCCCGCCACCTCTTATAAGTTTGGCCTGCGGACCAAGAACCGCTGCGGCATAGAAGAGCCCAATACTTCCGTCTTCGCTTCGGCTACGGCTTTAAGCAGCCTTACCGGCGTGCGCGCGGCCATAAAAGTGCCCCAGACCGGCAAACACATACAAGGCAACAGCATTACGGTGGTAGCTGAACTGCTCCTGGGCGAGGCCCCCCAGACCAAGCAAGTGCTTTTCCAGTACCGCCTCCTGGGCACCACGACTTGGACCGATATCACGGCGGTGAACACCAACCATCCCAACCCGGCCCTGGATTCGCCCTACCTAGTGCATTGGAATGTTATGGCTTTCACCCCCGGTGTGTATGAATTGCGCGCGGTAGCCACCGACACAAACAACACCATCGACGCCGCCCCGCCCACCATCACGGTAGTGGTGGACCCCATGGATTTTGACATCGACGAAAACTCTACCGGCGGCAAGGTAGAGAAAGACCAGAAGTTGGACAATGCTGTCACTAACACCGTGCAGGCAGCGGACGAGGGTTCATCTCTTTTGATCAAGCTGGTTATTCCGGCGGGAGCACTGGACACCTCCACGGTGACCGTGACGGTGCTTAACGCCCCGGCGGTAAGGCCTTCGGCTCCTCAAGGCGCCGAGGACCTGGGCGTGATCGCGCGGATAACCCTGTCCAACAGCCAAAGCCAGCTTTCCGGTGGACAAACAGCTACGCTTACGCTGAATTACAGAGATGACGACGATAACGGGATAGTGGACGGCACCTCCGTAAAGGCCGATTCGCTGAAGATGTATGCCTCCGCCACTTCAGCAGGCCCCTGGGTACTGCTACCGTCGGTCGTGGATAAAGTGAAGAAGACCGTGACCGGGACCACCCCGCATTTCAGCTTCTTCGGCGTCTTCGCGGCCGCGGCGTACGACCTTAGCGCGGTAAGGGTCTATCCCAATCCGTACAAACCCAACGGCGGCAATTCTGACGAGGGCGTTCCCTACAGTGCCGGCAACCCTAATTCCGGGATAATCTTCTATAACCTGACCGACCGGGTCACGATAAAAATATATACGCTGACCGGCCAACTTGTGGCAAAGGTCTCGTCCGACAGCAGCGGCGGGAAGATACAATGGGACGCCAAGAACGACAGTGGGCGCAAGGTGGCTTCCGGAGGCTATGTGGCCGTCATCACAAGCCCTGGGAATTCCGACACGGTCAGGAAGATTCTGATAGTACGGTGAACTTTATGAAACATCTTAAATTTGCCGGCATACTGATAGCGGGAATTTGCTGGTCTGGCCCCTGCGCCGTGGCTTCTTCAGCCGGGTACGAACCGTTCAATTTCCTGTTCCTGGATAGCAGTGTTAGGGCTGTGGGAATGGGCGGGGCCTATACCGCGCTGGCAACTGACGCCAGTGCCCTGTCTTATAATCCAGCAGGCCTGGGGCGGATAGGCAACCGTGAAGCCAGTTTCATGCACAACCAGTATTTCGAAAGCATAACACAGGAGTACCTAGGCTTTGCCGATCCGCGCGGTTGGGGGGCGAGCCTCAACTATTTAAATTTCGGGGACGTGCCTAAGACTACTATCTCTAACCCCGCCGGTACCGGCCTGGGCAGCGCTGGTATGAAGGATATGGCCGTCAGCGCCGGCTATGGACATGCCATAAGCGATTCCCTAAGCGTTGGCGTGGGCGGGAAGCTTATCAAGGAATCGATTGATAATGTCTCGGTTAACGCATTTGCCGCTGACCTGGGCGTGCTTTTCAACATGCCGGGCATGTCGAAACTGACCTTGGGTTTTGCGGTGCAAAACCTGGGGCCTGCTATTAAATTCCAGAGCGCCGAAGAAAATCTGCCGCTGAACCTGCGCGCTGGTGCGGGGTACGGATTCACGCTCCTCGGGAGGAAAAGCACCGCGGCTTTGGATATCACAAAAGAACGCAGAGAGAGCGCGCTTTTAAACCTGGGCGTGGAGGTCCTTGTCGCCAAGACAGTGCCGGTGCGCCTGGGCTTTAACACCCGCAATGACGCGGGTTCGGGTATTTCGGCCGGCCTGGGCTGGATACACAAAAACTTTAATTTTGATTACGCTATAGTGTCTTTCGGCGACCTGGGGATTACCCACCGCATCAGCCTTACCTGTATGTGGGGCAGGGGGGATTGAGTTGACCTGCGGCCCGATAGATAAGGCATAATTTAAAAATGGTGGGAATGAGTAAAGATTACTGATGATGACTTTTGAAGAAGCCAAGGCAAAACTGACAGGCAGGCAGGACTTCGTTAAGAAGGACGGGCTGGCCCGCGTGTACGCGTGCCTGGAGAAGATCGGGAACCCGCACCAGCGCCTGAAGACCATCCATGTGACCGGCACCAACGGCAAAGGCTCGGTCTGCGCCCTGTTCGAGTCCTCCCTGCGCGCGGCCGGGCTTAAGACCGGGCTGTTCATCTCGCCGCACCTGGTCAGCATGACCGAGCGGATACAGCTGAACGGCAAGGCTATCGGCCCGGAGGCCTTCACGGCTTTGTTCGAAGAGGTTTTCACCGCCGGGCCCGACCTGAGTTTCTTCGAGCTGCTCACCTGCATGGCTTTCCTGTACTTCGTGCGGGAGAAAACGGACCTGGCGGTGATAGAGGTAGGCATAGGCGGGCGTTGGGACACCACCAATGTGCTGTTGAAGCCCGAGCTGAGCGTGATAACCTCGGTGGATTATGACCACAAAAAATATTTAGGGGCTACCCTGGCGGAGATTGCGGCGCAGAAGGCCGGCATAATAAAGCAGGACGGTATAGCTATAGCTCCCATACTGCCGCCGGAGGCCGGGACCGAGATCTCAAAAGAAGCCGCGGCAAAGAACGCGCAATGCCATTTTTTCGCGCCGATCTTCGAGATAATCTCGTATGACTGGGAAAAGAACAGCATGACGCTGCGCCACAAGAAGAACGGCGAAATTATTAATTTCGGCATAATAGGCGAGATGCAGGTCTCCAACGCCACGCTGGTCTGGGAAGGACTTGAGATACTCGCAGGCCTGGGCTGGCCGGTGAACAGGGCTCACGCCGCGGCGGGGTTCGCAGCGGTGCGCTGGCCGGCCAGATTTCAGGCCGTGCGCGGCGGGCCTTCCTTCGGCAACGCGCTTTTTATAATAGACGGCGCGCATAACGAGGAAGCGGCGCGGGCTTTCGCCAGCACCTGGGCGGTTTCTCCTTTCGCAGGCCGCCCGGGAGCTTTTGTAGTGGCTATGCTGCAGGATAAGGAGCGGCGCGCCATCCTTGAAACGCTTTCAAAGCTTTCCGGCAGGTTCGTCTTTACCAGGCCGGACTCTTCCCGGGCGGCGGATCCCTGCGCGCTGGCGGACGAGATGGCGGCCATAAAGCCGGATGCGGAAGTAGAGGTGCAGGAAGATATAAGGGCCGCGCTGAGCGCGGCGGCCCGGAGCGGCACAGCCGCGGTGCTGGGGTCTTTCTACCTGGCAGGCGCGGCGCTGGAAATACTCGGTAAGCAAGTTGCGGAGTCAGGAGCCTAGGGTCAGGAGTCCGGGAGTCAGTATTACCGACCCTGGGCCCGCGATCCCCGACTTCCCCTGGAGGACATTATGCTTGGAATAGGTATCGACATCGGCGGCACTAACACAAAACTCGTGGTGGTAAACCGCGCCGGAAAACTTATGGCGCAGGACAGGTTCCGCACCGAGCCGGACAAGGGGCCGGCCTTTTTCATAAAGCGCCTGGCCGCCGGTGTGGATGCGTTCAAGCGCGATTACGGCCGGCAGCTGGTGTCCATAGGCATAGGCGCCGCGGGCGACGTGGACCCGGAAAAGGGGCTGCTGCGCTTCGCACCTAATCTGTTCTGGCACAACATTAAAATAACCGGGCCGCTCGAAAAACTGACCGGTCTCCCCTGCGCTATGGAGAACGACGCCAATATGGCGGCCTGGGGCGCCTATGAACTTGAAATGCGGCGCCGCAGCCCCAATATACTTACTTTAACCCTTGGGACCGGGATAGGTTCGGGGCTGATATTGGACGGAAAGCTATACCACGGGGCCACCGGCTCGGCCGGTGAAGCGGGCCATTTGAAAATAGTGCCGGACGGACGTCCCTGCCATTGCGGCGGGCGCGGCTGCCTGGAAGCTTACTGCGGCAGCTACGCTATAATGGCGCGGGCCAAGGAACTTATAAAGGACGAAGCCGCCTTTACAAAGAAGTTCGCGGCTCCCGGCCATGTAAAATTCAATACCATCTGCCTGACGAACGCGGCCGAGGCGGGGCACGCCGTAGCGCGCAAGGTGTGGGCGGAGACCGGGCATTACCTCGGCACGGGGCTGGCCGGGCTTATACTGCTGCTGAACCCGGACTGTGTGGTGCTGACCGGCGGGGTTTCCAGGGCCATTAAATGGTTCATGCCCGCCATGGAAAAAGTGCTGCACACGCAGCAGATAAAGACGCCTTTTACGCGGGTCAAGATCAAGGTGTCTGACGACGCGGACCTGGGTTCGCACGGAGCGGCCCTGTTCGGCCTGGAGAGGGCTTTGAAGCAAGGCTGAAGGGACATGAAGAAGCGACAGACCGGCTGGAATTGATGAAAAAACTTCTAATTGCGGGACTTCTTGCGGCCGGGGCGGCGAACGCCGCCGCCTATGATCTGCCTTCCTCCACGGGCACGCATCATGTGCAGTTCAACGCCGATTTCGCGAAGTTCAACGAAAACACCCGCGCCATAGACCTGGAGGGAAATGTCAGCCTTAAGGAGTATTCCGCTTCGGATAAGACCCTGAAATTCATCAGGGCCAGGAGCCTTACGGTCAATATGGACAGCCGCACCGTGGTTTCTCCGGCGGACTTCGTGATGGACGACGATACCGGCACAGTTTACGGAAAAAGCGGGACTATCGACTACGGCTCCGGTTCAGGACGGATAAACGAGGGGCGGTTCGCCTATAAGAACTTTATTTTCCGCGGCCGGACCGTGGAGTTCGACAGGACGAAATACACCTACAAGAAAGCCAGCGTAACCAGCTGCGACGAGGAGCCGCCGGATTACCAGCTTAAAGCTTCGCGCATCTACATGGTGCCGGACCATTATTTCCTGGCCTATAATACGCTCCTTTTTATAGGCAAGATCCCGGTCTTCTATTTCCCGGTGGTCTATAAGCCCATCGGCGGCAGCACCCCTTTTGTCAGCATCTTCCGGCCCGGCTACGACCAGCGCAACGGGTTCTTCATGAAGTCTACCTATCTTTTCCGCGTGAACCAGTACACGCGGGCCAAACTGTTCCTGGACTATTTCGGGCAGCGCGGTTTCGGTACCGGCGGAGAGTACGATTACCGGCGCCCGGAAAAGAACATCACCAACCTTTCGGTCTACCGCATACGCGAGGACGGCGCGCGCAAGGACAGGTGGGGCGTGAGCGGGGGATACTGGCAGCTGCTCAACCGCTTTAACGAATCCGATCCCTCCCAGTATTACAGCCAGGGCTCTTTCCGGCTGCTGTCGGACCCGAAGGTCAACAACGACTTTTTCAGGAGCAACCCCTTTGCGGTCAGCCCGGACGAGCAGGCGAGCCTTGCGATAACCCGCAAGACCAACTACACCCTGACGCGCCTCAGCGCCTCCGGGACCGAGACGCGCAGCGCGGATTCCGTGAGGTTCAACAAGGCCAACAGCTCCCTCCCCAGGCTGGACTTTAACACGGTGCCTTTCAGCGTGCTGCGCCTGCCTGTGCTGAACTCTTTCACCGCGTATTTCGAGAACGCCAGGGACGCGGGGCAGGACTTTACCCAGAAAAGGGGAGACGGCGCCTGGACCGTCAGTAAAGCCGTTCCCATAGCCAAAGGCCTGACGCTTTCCCCGTCGGTATTCTACGACCAGTCGGTGTTTATCTCTACGGTGCCGGGCGACGTTAACACCTGGACGGGCCGCTACGGCGGCGGCGCCACGCTGCGCTATGAAAAGATCTGGGGCTCCCTGGACCTGATATACGCTTACAAGCGCCGTATGCGCAGCAACAAGCTGGAGCTCGATACTTCAGCCGCCGACAAAGGGCAGGAGACCAACTCGGTCTCTCCGCAGCTGTTCATTATGCCGCGGTTCAACACTTATTACAAGCTCTCCGCCGGCTACGACCTGCGGAACTATTATGACGCGTCTTTCAGCAAGCGGGTTCTGCCTCTGGTGGCGGAGGTCTATTACGCCCCGCGCCCGATGGTGGATATTTTCGCCTCGGAAACATACAGCCTTTCCGGCGGCAGCCGCAGCTTCGTCAGCCAGGTGAACGTGGGCAACAAGGAAAATTATATAGGAGGAGGCATAGCCAACTACAGCACTTCGTCCAGGGCCTGGGTGATCAGCAACACTATAGGTTTCCGCCCGTGGCGCGGTTCGGGCTGGCGCGTGGAAACGGTTCTGCGCTACCGCCTGATGTCCGAGGGCGGCCTGAAATTCAGCGATTTAAGATTTTTCGAGAAAGGCATAACCTTATACCGGGATTTTCACGATTTCCGCACCCGCTGGAACTTCAGGGAGCGCACCGGCGGCGTGAGAGAGTTCCTCTTCTATGTCAGCCTCAAAGTAAGCGAGCCCGCCCGCAAGGACGCCCTTGAGGATAAGTCGCGGGAGTACTGGCACCCGTGGCGTGAGGACGGACAGGAAAGGGATTAAGCGCCGTCTTGATAGAGCTTATGGCCTGAACCGGCGGCGATAGAAGTTGTCGCGGCAATTTTCAAAATGATAAACTGTTGATTATATGGATGAAAACATGAAAAAACCGCTTTGGCTTGTTACCGGGGGGGCCGGGTTCATAGGCTCCAATATAGTGGAGGAACTCCTGCGGCGCAAATGCCGCGTGAGGGTGTTCGACAATTTTTCCGCCGGCAAGAAAGAGAACCTGGCGCCTTTCGCCGGTAAATTAGAGCTGGTCAAGGGCGACCTGAGAGAGCCTAGGGACCTGGTGAAGGCCATGAAGGGCGTGACCTACGTGCTGCATCAGGCCGCCTTCCGCTCGGTGCCGAAGTCCGTGGACAATCCGCGCGCCGCCAACGACAACAACGCTACCGGCACGCTCAACGCCCTGATGGCGGCCAAAGCCGCCGGGGTGAAGCGCTTCGTCTACGCCGCCACCAGCTCCGCCTACGGCGAGTGCAATATTTTCCCGCAGAAGGAGACCCTCCCCACCGGGCCCATTTCGCCTTACGCCGTCAGCAAGCTGGCCGCCGAGAACTACTGCCATGTCTACGCCAGAACTTACGGGCTTGAAACCGTGGCGCTGCGCTATTTCAACGTTTTCGGCCCCCGCCAGAACCCGGAGTCGGTCTATTCCGCCGTGATCCCGCGCTTCATGGAACTTTTCCTGGAGCATAAGCCGCTGGAGATCCACTGGGACGGCCGCCAGTCCCGCGACTTCACTTACGTAGCCAACGTGGTGGACGGGAATATCCGCGCCGCGCTGGCTCCCAGCCGCGTTTCCGGCCTGACCATCAACGTGGCCACCGGCACGAATATTTCCCTGCTGGACATCGCCCGCGAGCTGGAAAAGATAACCGGCCGGAAGACCGAGAAGCTTTTCTCCCCGAAGCGCAAGGGCGACATCCGCAAGACCTACGCGGATATCTCGCGGGCCAGGCGGGAGCTGGGCTACAAGCCGCTGGTCAACTTCCCCGACGGCCTTAGGCTTACGTGGGATTATTTTTCTTCCGGATTCGGAGGCAATAAATGATATTCAACGTCTCTTCCTCTTCGGGCTGGATAGAGGTGGTCTGCGGCAGCATGTTCTCCGGCAAGACGCAGGAACTGATACGCCGCCTGAAACTGGCCAATATCGCCAAGCAGAAGGTGCAGGTTTTCAACTCCCACCTGGATACGCGTTATTCAAAAGAGCACCTGGTCTCTCACGACAAGTCCACGCTGGCGGCCAAGCCGGTAAAGACAGCCAGGGAAATACTTAAGGAAGTCAGCCCCGACACCCAGGTGGTCGGCATAGACGAAGCTCATTTTTTCGGAGGAGAAATAGTGGAGGTCGCGCAGAAGCTGGCCAATTCCGGCCGCCGGGTGATAGTGGCCGGTTTGGACCAGGATTACCGCGGTGAGGCTTTCGACAACATGGCCAAGCTGATGGCCGTGGCCGAGTTCGTCACCAAGAACCTGGCCATCTGCATGGTCTGCGGCAACCCCGCGCATTTCAGCCAGCGACTCACCGATTCGGGCCGCCGCATAATGGTGGGGGCGGGGGATAAGTACGAAGCCCGCTGCCGCAAGTGTTTCCAGCCGGAGAAATGAGCGTTCCTCTATAACCATGTACAGATCTGAAAAATTCAACCCTACGCTTTTCGGGAAACTCTTCCATCTCGGCGCCAAACTGTCGGATACCAACCGCTGGCTGAAACTGGCCGAAGCGCTGCCCTGGGAAAAGCTGGACGAAGGCTACGGCAGGTATTTCTCAGCCGGCTACGGCCGTCCCGCGAAGGACTCCAGGCTTGTCTGCGGCCTGCTGATGGTCAAGCAGCTCAAGAATATTTCCGACGACGACGCCGTGGCCGAGTTCATGGAGAACCCGTACGTGCAGGCTTTCTGCGGGCAGGAATATTTCGCCCTGGAGGATGTGATCAACCCCGGCATACTTTCCGAGCGCCGCCGCCGCCTTGGGCCCGAATTCCTGGCCCTGCTGGATGCGGAGCTTTCGACCGCGCTGAAAGCCGACAAGGAACTGAAGTTCCGCACGGGCCGCCCGGCCGCCGCCGAAGACAGCCTCTTCGCCGCCCTGCTCGCCAGGGTCCGGGGCTTGTTCGGCAACTGACCCGCCCGTAGATCCTAAATAAAAAAAGCGGAACTTTTGTTCCGTTTTTTTGTTTTCCTGCTTTCCTTATTTTCTTTACGGTCCCCAGTCAGGAGTGAAGGACCAGCCTTTAAGCTCTGTCAGGGGGTGCGGCGCGCTGCCGTCCGCGTCCATCACAAAGATCTCCCTGCGGCCCCTGCGGGTGGAGGTGAACGCCACGAAGCGTCCGTCGGGGGACCAGGACGGGTCCTCGTTGTCCCCGGCCTTGTTCGTCAGGCGGCGTATCTGGCTGCCGGTCAAGTCTATTGCGAAAATGTTCATGTTCTCTTTCGATGTTTCCCGCCCGGCGAAAACTATCCATTCCCCCGAAGGGGACCAGGAGGGGGAATCGCACCAGTTCAGGTGGGTAAGGCGCCGCGTAGCGCTGCTTTCCATGTCAAGCACGTAGACCTGCGGGTTGCCGGAGCGGTCCGAGATGAACGCCGCCTGCTTCCCGTCGGGCGACCAGGTGGGGGAGGAGCTGACGCCGAAGCTTTTAAGCAGTTTTTTAGCTTTTTTAGTCACTATGTCCAGCGCGTAGATGCTCGGGTCGTCGCCGCGCGAAAGCGTCATCAGCATGGTCAGACCGTCCGGTGAAACTCCGCCGGGGATGTTCAGGCCCTGAAAGGTGGTGAACGGCCGTATCTTGCCCGCCTTGAGGTCTATTTCGAACATGTCCGGGTTGCCCCAGCGGTAGGTGGTGTAGTAGATGCGGGAAGCGTCATGGGACCAGCGAGGCAGCAGGTCTATGCTGCTGTCCAAGGTGAGTCTGGTAAGATTTTCCCCGTCATAGTCCACCACGTAGATTTCCTTGCGGCCGGTGGAATTGTTGGCGAAAGCCAGCTTGGAATGGGCCACGCCCAACCGCCCGGTCAGGCGCAGTATCACGTCGTCCGCGAACAGGTGCGCCGCCCGCCGCATCGCGCGCTTTTCGCCCTGGTAGAATTTTTCCATCACCACCTTCCCCGTAGCCAGGTCGTAGAGGCGGGCGTTGAAGGTCCAGACCGCACCGGAGTCCTGTGCTTTGCCCGTGATCAGGTGGCCGGCCAAGCCTTTCCAGTACATAAGCGATTCAGGGCTTGTGTCCAGGTTGGCCTGCGATAAGGGCTCCTCTTTTACTTCGAAGTAGCGGGAGTAAAGAAGGTCGGAGCGCACTATGCCGCGCATGGCTTCGGCCAGGGCCAGGTCCTCGGTGCTGTTCGGCCGCGCCGGGTGGAAGGACGCCATGGCCAGGGCGGTCTGCTTGACCTCCCGACCCGGAGAGACGCCTATGTATACGTCCGTGCCCGCGGAAACAGGGCGCACGACCGCGGCAAGGAGCAGCAGGGCCGTCAGTATCTTCATTTAGTTCTGGGCAGCTGGGACTTTTTTGCGCTTTTTCGCTGGCTGGGCGGCCGGTTTCGCCGGAGTCAGCCTGTTCAGATAATCTTTGGCCGTTTTGGCTTCCTGCGAAGCGGGGAAATCTTTTATTACGGAGCGGAGGTATTTTTCAGCTTCGTCTTTCTTGTCGCCCGGCAGTTTGAGCAGCGTCATGGCGTATTTCAGCCTGGCCGCGGGCACGCGGGCGGATTTCGGGAATTTCTCCAGAACGTTCGCGTAGGCCAGCGCGGAGTCCTGCCAGCGCTCTTTCAGGTAAAGCGACTCGCCCAGGTAGAAATACGCCCCTTCAGCCATTTCACCCGTAGGGAATTTGGACAGGTAGGTCTTGAAACCGGTGGACGCGGCCTCGAAGTTGTTGTTGAGGAAGGCATTGTAGGCGTCGTTGTAGATCTTGGCCGGCAGCAGGGCGGTCTCCACCTCTTCCTGCTGCTTCTTTATGGTCTGGCCGATGGCGTTGACACGTTTGTTCATGGCCGCGTCCAGGTCGTCCAGCCGGCCCGTCAGTTTTTCCATCTGCCCCGAGATGTCCTTCATGCTTTCCGACGAGGCGTTGAGGTTCTTGGAGAGGTCCTCCATCTTCACGGCCAGCTCGGCCTGGTTCTTCTGCATGTTGGCCAGATTGTTGTTCAGGTCGTCCATCTGGCTCTGCATCTGCAGCATATCCTGCTGCGTGGCCACGCAGCCCGTCGCCAGCAGGCAGACGGGGATTAGCAGGTAGATCTTTTTTAATGCCATTTAATTGCCCTTTATCTTGGTCTCGGCGCGGCGATTCTGCAGCCAGCAGGCGTCGGTGGCCTCGGTGCAGAGGGGTTTTTCTTCTCCGTATGAAATAGTGCCCACGGAGCTTTCCGGCACGCCCAGCCGGACGTAATAGTCCCGTACCGACTTAGCTCTCTTCTGCCCCAGGGCCAGATTGTATTCTATAGTGCCGCGGTCGTCGCAGTGCCCCTCTACCAGGACGGACCAGTCCTTGCGGGCTTTTATAAGCGTGGCGTTGGCCTGGAGCGTGTTCTGGGTCGCTTCGGAAAGCTCATACTTGTCGTATTCGAAATTTACGGTCTTGATGTTCTCCTGCGTTAGGAAGTCCACGCCGCGGATGTATCCTTCCGTAGAGGCGGTCATGGAACTTTCCTGTACGTCAATGGTGGGGATAGCAGCGGTATCGGTGACCATGTCGCTCTTGTCGCCGGCGTCGGCCTTTATGTTCTTCTTGATGCAGGATGAAAGCGTTAAAGCCGCGAGCAGCGGCAGGGCCAGAGCGAGGAACAGGGTGTTTTTCTTCATTTTACTTATTACCTCCGGAACAGACGTATAACAAATAGTATATATAATTTATAAAAAATCCCGCGAATTTACAATGAAAAACAATTGCCGCTATAGGTCCGCGGCGCTGCTGCGGGCGTAGTTACGCCGCAATGTACAGGCCGGCCGAGAGGAGCAGGCCGTATAAAGCCACCAGCTTGGCGGTTCCCGGCACAAGCTGTGAGAAGTCGCCTTCCTCCGCCAGTGCCTTTAGTTTGACCGCAAGCGGCGCCGAGAGCGCGCAGCATACCGGGGGCCAGATGCTGCCGAAAGTGAGCGCGAACAGGTAGGGGGTGAAAATAAGCGCGTAGTAGAATTTTTCCGCGCCGTCCGGGCCTAGCGCCGCGGCCAGCGTGGTGAATCCTGCCCCGGAGTCGCTTTTTACGTCGCGCATATTGTTGGCGTGCAGTATCGCCACTATCAGAAGGCCCACCGGGATGGAAGTCCACAGCGCCTCCGGCAGGAAGGCGCGCGCCTGTATCAGCGCCGTGCCGCATACTATGAACGGCCCGAAGGCGAAGAATATCCCGGCGTCGCCGAGGGCCCTGTACTTGTAGGCGAAGCCGGTCGCCGTGTAGAACCACGCCAGCGCGAAGCCGGCCGCCCCGAGCCAGAGGAGCGACGGGACGTGGTTCTTGAAAGCCAGCAGGAGGCCGATGGCCGCGCCGGCCGCGAACAGGCCTGCCGAAAGTTTCAGCATGGCCCGCGGGGCGATAAGGCCGTCCACCAGGCCCCTGTCGTCGGCGGTCTCCTTCCTGTCAACGCCGTTGGTGAAGTCAAAATAGGTGTTGGCCAGGTTCGCGGCGGAATGTGTCAGCAAGGCCGCCGTTATTGTGAGAGAGAAATCAGGCCAGGAGAAAGAGCCGTGCCGCCACGCTACTACGGCCCCTAGTACTACCGGGACCAGCGAGGCCGGCCAGGAGTAGGCGCGCAGGATCATAAACCATTTTTTCATAACACCTACGCTATGCGCGGCGTTCGCCCAGCGCCAGCAGGAAATCTTTAAGCGCCGCCGCCCCGTCCCGGTCCGGCAGGCTGTCCGTCAGCAGGTAAAGACTATTCAGTCTTTCCAACGCCGTCTGCTTAGCCGCGCGCGTGAAGCCGCCGTCCCTTACAAGCCCGGCCAGCTCCAGCGCCGGAGCCATGTCCGCGGCGGGCCCGGTCTTCATGACGGCCAGGAGTTTTTCGGCCTTCGGCCCGGCCTGCGCGTCGTTAAGCGCAAGGATGAGCGGCAGCGTGAACCTGCCCTGGGATATATCCTTCAGTATTTCTTTGCCGCAGGCGCCCGTGTCGCCTTCGAAGTCGAGCACGTCGTCTATCACCTGGAAAACCGAACCGGTCTCCTCGCCTATGCGCGCGCAGGTCGAAAGCCGCGCGCGGTTGCCGGACAGGTGGCAGGCCGCCAGGGCGCACCAGCGGAACAGCGCGCCTGTTTTAAGCGAAACTATCTTGTCGGACTCCGCGGCGGACAGGCGTTCTCCCCTGCGGTTCTCCTCTATCAGGGCGCCTTCGGTCATGCGCTTCACCGCGAAAACCAGCTCCGGCTGCAGTTCCGGGGCCGCGCGCCCGGCGCAGTCGAAGGCCAGCGCTATAACAAGGTCCCCGATGAGGATGGAGGTGTTCACCCCCAGCTGGGAGTTGAGGGTGGGCAGGCCCCTGCGGTAACGGGCCGCGTCGATACAATCGTCGTGCAGCAGAGAGGCCGTGTGGGTGAGTTCTGCGGCCGCCGCCGCTTTTTCCGCCCCGGCCCGGCCGGCGCCCAGCGCGTCCGACATAAGAAGGGTAAAGCGGGCCCTTGCCGCCTTGCCCATGAAGCTGAAAGGAAATTTGGCGAAATCGAAAACTTCACGGTCTATGGAGGACAGCGCGGAGGAAAGTTCAGCGTTTACCTGGCGCAGGGAGTCTTCTATAGTCCGGGCCGTTTTTTCCATAGGAATGGTATATTCTAGCATTTCGCATATTCCGCAAAATTATATATTCGGAGGTATACCCATGGACGACTATCACGGACATTCCTGCCAGCACGCCGGCGAACATCGCCATAGCCACGGCCATTTCCAGCGCAAGGCGATAACCGCGGCTTTTTTTATAACGGCCGGTTTCGGCATAAGGCATTCCGTCTTCCTGGTGGAAAGCGAGCCGGTGGAGAATTCCTCCTGCGATATCTGCGCCTGAACTGTATCCAAAGTAACATTTATCCGGTTGACAGCTGAAAAACCTTAAACCTATAATCAAAATAGGTGACTTTGCCAGGTTTGGGCGCCGCGGGTAACCGCGTTCCGCATTAACGAACAGGAGTCTATATGCGTTATCTATTTACCTTGATACTGCTGGCCTGTCTTTGCCCCGGCTTGCGGGCGGCCTACATCTATTCCTGGCGGGGCGAGGTGGACGTCCGCAGGAGCGAAACCTCCGGCTGGGACAGGGTAACGGGGGAAGAAAAGATCCCGCTGGCGGACGGTGAGGATATACGCACCGGCAGGGCCTCCACCGTTGAGATCTTCATGGAGGACGGCTCAAAGGTGAAGCTGGCCCCCCTGTCCGAGTTTAAGATGACCTCCGAGAGCAAGAGCGCCGTCTCCCTCGGTCTTTATTTCGGGCGCGTGCGTTCGTGGGTGAAGAAATTTTCCAGGAAATTCGAGGTCCGCACCCCCTCGGCCGTCTGCGCCGTGCGCGGGACGGACTTCATGGTTTCCGCCGACGCGGAAGGCAACAGCCGGGTAGAGGTTTACGACGGCAGCGTGCTGGCGGGCGACTCGAAAGGGAGCTCAGGGCTGCTGCGCGAGGGCCAGTTCGTGGAGATCCCCAACGGCGGCAGGATGCGGGAGCCGGGCGCTAACACTAACGGGTCCGGCGATATGAATTCCTCGGTAGCCAATCCCTCCCAGGCGGCCAGGAACGAGATCTACAGCGAGATCTCGAAGGAAGACGTTATCTCCCGGGCCCAGCAGGAGATACAGTCCGCCGAATTCCAGAGCCGCAAGGTGGCGATAGACGCCTTCGGCAACCGCGTGCGCATGGAGGAATATACCATCAGGCCGGAGGCCAACCAGTTCAAGTATGTGGTATTGAACACGCGGGAAAGCCGCTTTGATTTCGGCAAGATACTTTTCACCTTCAACGCCCCTCTGCCTTCCGACCTGTCATTGGCCACGGCCAACATGATCATGTCTCCGGGCAACGCAGCGCCGCAGTGGTACCTGACGGCCATGAACAGCGTGATGTCCAACACCACGGACAAAGTGACGGAGGACGCTTTTGGGGGGGCCATGGTCTCCAACGGACTTTCCTCCAATCCCGCTTATCAGCTGGTTTTCGGCAACTATTCTTTTTACGCCGCCGGCCCGGCGCAGGCTGCCGATAACGGCGGGCTGGGCAAATGGATATGGACCAAGGCCGGTTATAATGTCGCCACCGGGGGGGTGGACTCTGTCTCCTACCTGGGCGGCACCGGGCTGTCCTCCACCGCCAGCGGGGATATCTACCACAGCGTCTCGAAGAACATCTTCAACGACACCGGCGACCCCGCCGCCAATACCTGGATACAGGCGGAGGATTTCCTGCTCTTTGATAACGGCAAGCTGCTTTCCCCCGGAGATTTAGGCGCGGGGCTTGGCGGCGGCGAGACTCTGGACAGCGTAACCGACAAACTTAATTTCGAGCGTGTGTACACCAGCTCCCTTTTCGGCGGCCGGACGATAAACCTGGAGTATTCCGCCAAACTCCTCAAGGACGCCGGACTGCTGCGGTTTTAGCTACTGACAGCGGAGACAAATAGCTATTAAACGGTTAATAACGAATATTTATGGCAAATAAAAATAAATTCTTTGCTGCGGCGTCTATACTTCTGTCCTTTATTTTCTGTTCCCTGCCCGCCCTCAACGCCCAGGTAAAATTCATACCGGTGGCCGACGTCTCCCTGCTGGGCGGCAAGTATTATCTGGATTCGGACGCGGCCGCCCTGCAGGGCCGGATCGACGCTTTTTTCTCTCCTGTGCTGAAGCTGGGGGAGAACCACGACCTGATCCCGGTCTATTCCGGCAACTACTCCGGCACGCAGGACATACAGGAACTGGCCGGCGGCGACGTGCTTACCCGCAAGCGCCAGACGCATACCGTCTCGCTGAAGTATGTCTATACGGACGAGTTCAATAAATATAAACCCCGTATTTCCTATACCAGGGCGCTGATCAAGGAGACCAATGACGAGAACTGGGGCAAGGGCCTTTTCGATTACACCACGCTTTCTTTCGGTTTTGACGCCGAGCAGGAGCGGCCTCACGGCACCTTCACCGAATCCTATGATTTTTTCCGGGTACAGTACCCGAATTACAGCACGCTCCTTTCGCAGTCGCAGACCGTGATAGACACCACTACCTTCAGCCAGCTTTCCGCCAACGCCGGCGCCAATGCGCTGGACAACACCAACCACCGCCTGGGCCTGGCCTACAGCTGGTTCCCCGATCCGCTGGTAATGCAGGCCGGCTACAATTTCACTTACTGCAGGTACGGTGAACAGGCTGTGGTGTCCAAACCCGCCGCCGGCCAGCCGTATTTCAAGAGCGACAAGCGTTCCGACCTTGTGCAGAACTTGAATTTCAGGGTCTTCCGCGATCTGAAGCCGCTGCAGCTCAGCTTGCGGGCCGGCGTGGACTGGCTGATATCAAACCAGAATTCCTACGACTCCTCCCGCACCAAGTATATAGGGGACTATTACAGCTACATTGACATGAACCTTAATCCGACCATGGCCTTAGTGCTGAAGGACGGCACGCAGTTCAGCTTCGGTCTGGACTGGCGCCGTCTCTATTACCAGGGCCGCCTCACGCAGGACCCCAGCGGCAATTACGGCGCCTCCAAGATAAACCAGACCTTCTGGCTTACTTCCATCTCGGCGCGCTATCCCGTGTTCGGCAAATTCTTCGCCCGGGCGGCCTACAATTACCAGATCTCGTCGTCCAACATGCGCTACGAGGAAAATTACAGATATAACTATAAGGCCAGCACTTACCTGCTGGGCCTGGAGTGGGAGTTTTAGGCGGATAGTCGCAATGCGGATTCGGTTGCGGAAGATGCCGGATTTTTAGTCGCGTGGTCTTAGACTATAGACTGTGGCGTGGTCGTTCTTTTAGGAGAACTTATGTTTAACATAAAAAAAATGATTTTAAACCTGGCCTGCATGGCTGCCCTGGCCGCGCCAGCGGCCGCGGCTTCACCCGGGTTCACCGGGAACTTCTCCCAGTCCGCTGGCTCGGTTTTTGACGGCGGGGACTATGACCGGACGTCGGCCATCGCCATAGACACCTGGACCGCGGGCGGACCGTTCGTCTATGTGGTCGGCGGCAGTTCCGATAACGCGGCCGGCACGGAATACGGCTTGATAGTAAAATACGGTTCCGACGGGGTCATGCTGGCTTCCGATACGTATAGAAACGTGAAGAGCATGTTCCGCTCTGTCCAGTTCGACGCCGCGGGCGACTTGGCGGTATCCGGGAATGTGGATTCCGCCTTTCTTGTAGTCAAGTACAATAAGGCCCTCTCCAGGCTTAATTCTACTTCCATTTCCGGCGGCGGGGACGGGTGGGCTCTCGCTTCCGACTCGCAGTCGAATCTGTATCTCGCCGGCAGCGGTGTGGGCGGTTCCGGCTGGTTCATGAAGAAGCTGAATTCGTCCCTGGCAGGAACGGCCTCCGCGGATTTCCCCAGCGGCTTTGCGTCGGGCGTGGGCGTTATGCCGGACGGCAGCGTAGTTTTTGTCGGCAACCTGGATACGGGTTCCAGCAGGGATTGGCATTTCCGCCGCTATGATCAGTCGCTGAGCACTCTTCTCTCCTCGGCTACCTACAGCGTCTCTAACTCTACCGGCGGCGGCAGTTATCCTTTTACCGCTTTTGACGGGAACGGGAATATTTATGTCGGCGGCCATAAAGATGTGGCCGGCACACAGTATGCCCATCTGGCCAAGTTCAGTTCTGCTTTTGCTCTTCTGGATTCCACCACTTCGGCTACCGCCAATTCAGTGTTTGCCCGGCCCGCTCTTAATCCCGCGGCTGACAGACTGATAGTGGGGTCTTTTACCGACCAGAAAAGGCTCATGGCGTTCGATCCCTCCAACCTCCACAGGGGAGCGTCTCTCCCGTCGTCTTATCTGGGCATCAGCGCGGCTGCGGATAACGGCGGTTACGTATATGTCGCCGGCGATTCTCCGTCCGTGACGGACGAAAAGGACCCCGCCAACGATTTCCACACGGTCCGTTATTTAATTCCTTCGCTGCCTGTAGTGGGCGCGGGCTTCACCGGCAATTTCACGCAGACCTCCGGCGCTAATTTCGACGGCGGGGATATGGATATGGGCACAGGGGCCGCGTTCTATAACTCCAATGTTTATGTAGCAGGCGGGGCTCTGCCCAACGGCGGCATCATTATCAGATATAACGGGGCCGGAACGGTCCTTTCCTCAGCCACTCTCGGGGGCGTGGACGGCTTCATGCGCGTGGCCGCCAATGCCAACGGCATTTACGCCGTGGCCCAGGGTACTAACACCGGGTTTGTTACCGTTAAATATACGCCAAACCTGGTTTTTGTGTCTTCGGCGGTACTGGCCGGAGATTCCAGCGCCAGGGACCTGACCTTTGATCCGTCCGGCAACGTATACGTGGTCGGCTCCAACATGGGAGAGGGCGGAAATAACGATTACAAGATAGTCGAATACAACTCGAACCTCGCTCCTATGGGCTCTCCCAAATTGTTCGATGCCGGCGGCTATGACGAAGGCAAAGGCATAGCCTACGATAGCGGCAATCTTTATGTGACTGGCGACAGCCTGATCGGGAACACCACTTATTTCGTCACCGCGAAATTCATGGCCTCTACGTCGCTGGTGTTCCAGTCTTCCGTTTCCTACACGGACACCTACGTCGAGCCTGATATGCCCATGGGCGAGAGGCTGGCCATAAGCACGACCACGCATAACGTCTATCTCGTGGGTACGAACGGGACCGAGAACGGCCGGCACATATTGACGCTAAGATATTCACAGAACCTGCTGCTGTTGAGCTCGGCCGCCTTCGCCGGTTCCACTTACCAGTTGGGCGCCGACATTAAGGTGGACAAGGACGGCTACGTTTACACGCTCGGCAAAGACGGTTCGTCCGCCGACCACCCGGTGCTGGTCAAATACGATCCCAGCCTGAATTTCCTGTCCAACGCCACAAGCGTTCAGCCTAACAGCTACCTGCCGCTGGCCTTTGCGCTGGATCCCGCCACCGGTGAAAGCTACGTGACGGGTTTTTATTCCACGGACGGGTCTAAGGACATGCCAAAGGCGGACATGCGCACTGTCAAGCTCCCTCCTCTCGGCAACGGCGTCCCCGGCAACCACTCCCCCGTGCTTGCTTGGGCGGGCGGCGGGGCTTACGAGAACGGAGGCCTTAATGTTGTGAACGGCACGGCAGGCAACACCTCTATGTTCTTCGTTTACAAGGTTAAATACACGGACCCCGACAACGATCCCCCTGGCGCGGGCTACCCGAAACTGTATGTTACTAACGCGGGAATAGCCGCTGCCATGCAGGAACAGGATCCCGCCGATAAAAATTACAGCGCCGGCAAGATCTACACCTATGCCACGCAGCTCTCCCCCGGTGCCAATTACGGGTATTATTTCGTGGCGCAGGACTCGAACACCGCGCCCGCCACCGGTGTGCCTACGGATATTACTCCGGGCCCGGTCGTGGTCGACGCCCCGACGCTGAGCTATCAGTTGTCCAACCACTTTTCCGCCGGCATTAACGCCAATCTGGTCCTTGCGCCCGTTCCCGGTTCCAATAATCCGGCGCTCGCGAAGGACCTTGCCGGGAATGTTTATACCGCGCAAACTTCCGTTTTTAACGCGGTTCCCATGCTGGTGCTGACCAAGTATAATTCCGCGGGCGGCGTACTGTGGACCAGATTCATTCCTTCCGGTATCCTTGTGGCCAAGGATATAGCGGCAGATGCCCTGGGCAACAGCTATGTGCTGAGCGCTATAGGCGGCGGTTCTTTATTCATAACCAAATACGACGCTATGGGCGCGGAAGTGTGGACCAACACCTGGTCCTCCGGCAATCCCGACACTCCGGGAGCGATCCGCGTCACTCCCGACGGCACTGTGTATGTCGCGTCCTCGCATTCTGCAACCCCCAGTGGTACCAAGATCGCTTTGGCGAAATTCAACGCCTTCGGCGCTCCCGTCTGGAGCTCGCCGGTGGAATACCAGTCAGTCCCCGGCAGCAGCATCGATACTGCGAACTCCATGGCGCTCATCCCCGGGGCTACCGCCTTCATCTACGTGGCCGGGAACAGCAATCTCAATGTCCCGGGCGGCAGCAGCGACGGCCTCCTGGCGAAGTTTGTTGATGTGGGCCCCGCGGCGTTCGTGAACGGCAACGCAATAAGGTACGACAGTCCCAATAAGGGCTACGACACGGCCAATTCCGTCGCCGTGGACCAGCTTGGCAACGTGTACATGACCGGTTCAGAAGAGAGGTCCGACCTCGGGCAGGGCAACAATATCTGGGTGGCCAAATACGATCCTTTCGGCACCAGGCAGTGGCTTCAGGAGTACAACTCCGGCTCCTACACCAACGACAACGGCAATGCCATAGCTCTGGATAATTTCGGCAATGTCTATGTCGCCGGACAGGTGGATCTGTGGAGCAGCGGCACGGGCGAAAATCTCTGGATAGGCGAATACAATTCCCGCGGCGTTATGCTGCTGGACCGCCATTATTCTCCCGGCAGCGGTTCTGATAACGCCTATGGCATAGCGGTAGGCTCGGCTTCGGTCTATGTGCTTGGTTCGTTCCTTAATAACAGCGTCACCCCCGCAGTTCAAACCTCCGGCCTGTACATCCTGCCGGCCGTGTCCGGCGGCGGAGGCGGCGCCCAGGCGGCGTTCCTTGCGGCCATGGAAGGCTCTAACACCGGTTCCGTGGCGCTTTCCTGGAACTATCCGTCCAGCCTGCCCGCGGGCTCGTCCTTCACGATCCAGTACAGCACTTCCCCTAACGCCGTCTGGTCCCGCGACTCGGCGCAGGTGACCGTTTCCACCATGCCCAACCAGGGCGATATGCAGAACTATACCATCGGCGGCCTTATGACCGGTAGAAATCCGGACCAGACCATGTTCCCGAACTATATGTTCCGGGTCTGGCTGGTGTCTGCCGACGGCAGTTCCACTCTGCTGCCTGGCGCCACCAGCTACGCAAAAACTCCCTTCGCCTACGACAACACCATGTATTACGGCCAGGACCGCATATCCTATCTTTCCAACGTGCAGGCGGGGAACGGCACCAGGAACGCCGTGGCGGTGGTTGGCGATTCCGTTTACCAGGCTTTCGGCAACGCTCCCATTGCGGGCAGCGACCCGTTAGGGCTTGGTTTCAGGAAGTATAATCTCAATAATTACGTAGAATGGACCCGCTTCTTCAACACCGCTTCCGGCGCTTATTACAGCGTCAATGCCCTGCTCCGCGATAACGCCGGGAATTTCTACGCTGTGGGCGGCGAAACGCCCTCCAGTGACGCGACTAACAAAAATCTATGGATAGGTAAGTTCAGCGCTGCGGGCGATCTGCTCTGGTCCGCTTCCGAGGACGTCAATGGCGGATTCGATGAACTGCACGGCGCTGCGCTGGACGCCGCCGGCACCGGCCTTTATGTGGCCGGCGAGTTCAGTGACAGCGGCCAGGCCCAGGAAATATTGGTCAGGAAATATGACGTTTCCAATGCCACAGGCACTTCCGTTAAATGGCAGTACACGGAACCCGGCCGGGGTGGCAGGCCTGCTGCCAGCGCCCGCGGCATAGCGGTGGATGCGGCCTATGTTTACGCCGTCGCAACGATCTCCGGTTCAGTGGATAACGATATCTGTGTGCGCAAAATTAGGCAGTCCGACGCGGCCATCGTGTCGTCCTTCACCTACAACTCCGGTTTCGGCGATGATTCCGGCAATGATATAGCTGTGAACGCCGCCGGTGTTTATGTGGCCGGTTCCATAGCCACCCCCAGCGAGACGCAGTCCATATATATGGCGAAGTACCAGCTCTCCCTCGGCACTACCTTCTGGGCACTGACCTCCGGTCCTCAGGGAAATTCGGAGATGAACAGCCTTAAACTGGACGCCGCCGGAAATGTTTACGGCGCCGGTTACGAGACCCGGGGTGATAACAAGGACGCTATTTACGGAAAACTGGCGGGAACGGACGGGGCCATTATCTGGAACCGTTCTTTCAACGATAACAACGCCGGCAATATCGCGGCCTACTCCGTGCAGGTGGATACGGCCGGCCGGGTTATTTCCGCCCTGGACGACAACGGGCGCCCGGGCTTCTTCGTGTTCCCGCAGCCTTCGTTCGCCCTGCAGGCCATGCCGTATACAGTGCCCGGCTCGGTGAAGCTCAGCTGGATGGCGCGTGATAACGCCAACTCGGCCGACTTCTACATCCAGTACAGCACGGACCCAAACGTAGCCTGGTCCACCTCCGCTGCCCAGGTAACGTTCACGAATAACAACATGATGGCCGGCTCATACCAGACCGCCGCCATTTTCGGCCTCGACAACATCAGGGACGCGCGGGGAATGTCTATGGTCCCGCCCTATTATTTCAAGGTGTGGGTCTCTACGGTTTCCGGTATATTCAACCTGGCGCACGAGAACGCCGTTCCCCCGGCCTCGGCGAAAGCCGCGGACATGAACGTTGCCGAGAGCATGAGCAGCTTCGCCGGTGACGCCCAGCTTTTCACCGTGGGCTACAACAATAATATGTATTCCCCGGCGGCGGGGATGGAGAAGGAGCTGAACGGCGTTGCTAGTGACTCCTCCGGCAACGTTTACATGGCCGCCAACACCAACTGGAGCGGCAGCGACATATTCGTGCTCAAAAAGTTCAATTCCTCCGGCAGCCCGGTCTGGACCAGGACTTATACTCCGGGCGAGTTTTACAACATCAAGGCCGAAAGGATAGCGGCGGACGCTTCCGGCAACATCTATGTGACCGGCTATCAGCGCAACCCGGTGGACACTAGCAGGGGGAAGGACCTTTTCCTGATCAAGTTCAACTCGGCCGGCTCATTGGTGTTGAAGTACCTTAGTCAGAAGCCCGGCGACGACGCCGGATACGCCGTTACGGTCGCCCCCGACGGTTCCGCCGTTTACGTGGCCGGCAGTTCTACCACCGCGAACATGGAAGACGTCTATGTGGCCAAGTTCCCGGCTTCCACCCTGGCGGCCCCGGTATGGGAGAGGGGCTATAACGGCTCGGCTAACATTACCGATATCGGCTACGGCATAGCACTGCACGGCAACTATCTTTATGTTGCCGGCATTTCCGGAGAAAGCCAGTCCGGCAGGCAGAATTCCGTTGTCTGGGCAGGCAGGTACAGCGCCGGTAACGCGAGCGAGCCTATAACCGCGTATGTCGGCAGTCTTTCCAACATGCCGGCCTCCGGTTATGACGTGGCCGTGGACAGTTCCGGCTACGTTTATGTGGCCGGCGAGGCCGCTGACGAAGCCTCCTGGATGAATAACGGCGTTATCTACAGAGCGAGCGCTGACCTGAGCGATTTCGGGGTTACGGTTTCCACCTATCGCGGCGGGAACCCCTCCGGCTCCAATGCCGCGGCCTACGGCCTGGCTATGGACGCCATGGGCGGCATTTACGCGGTGGGCATGGAAGAGCGCTACGACCTGAACCAGGACAAAAACCTCTGGATACGGAAATTCGCGCCCGACATGTCCGAGCTCTGGACGCAGACCTTCAATTCTAATAACACCAGCGCCGGAATGAATCTGCCGAACGCGGACCTGGGCCTCGACGTAGCCGTGGATAATGCTGGCTACGTCTATGTAAGCGGCAAGTTCGGCTCCAACGGCGGAATGTACCGCTACAAGCAGTCGAACACGCTGGCTTATAACCCCACGCTGACCGTGAACGTTAAGATGGGCAGCAGCGGTTCCGCGGCGACCTCGGCTTTCCAGGGAGTTCCCGTTACGGTCGTGCCTTTCTCGCAGGCCGGCGGTATCGACTCCTCCAACGCGAAGACTCTGGTCACTAACTCCAGCGGGACCGCGGCTTTCACTGTTCCCGCCGGCAAGCAGTATTTTGTGGCGCTCTCCACCCAGGGGTGGATACCGACCATAAAAGACCAGCAGATGGATCCGTACGGCAATTTCTTCGTGCAGCTTAATGGCGACATCGCCAAAGAGTACATCCTTTATCCCCGGCCCGCCGGAGACCCCGCTTACCCCCTGACGGTCACCGTCAGCAGCGCCATACCCAACGACAGCATCATGGCCGAGATCTTCTATATGAAGACGGGTGAGAAGGTGGCTTACGGTATGTCGCAGATAGGGGTCAACAAGAGCAGCGTGACCTTTATAGTGCCTAACGTTTCGCCCGCGGACGCGAACGTCTACACGCTCGGTATCACCATCCCCAACAGGAACGTGATGAAGAGCGTGCCGCTCACCGCGGCTTTCCCGGCGGGCAGCTCCTACTCGGTGAGCATGTCCACCATGGAAGGCGCCATAGCCGCTTACGGCGGTTTCGACGCCAGCGTTTCCACCAACCCGGCCTCGCTGGAAGGCGTGGTCAGGGACCGGGTTTACACTTCGCCTATTGCAAACGCCACGGTATCTATTTATCATCAGAATAACTGCAGCCCGGGGAATAATCCGCAATATGACGAGTATGAAACCCTGACCGACGTGAACGGCAAGTTCTCCTTCTATGACGTGCCGCAGAGCGCTATGCCTTACCAGATGGGGGTTAAAAAAGCCGGCTATTCAAGAGGCGGTTTCGGCGGCTGCTGGTTTGACACCAAGAATAGTAAATATGTCTATAACGGCGTCACCGTCTCGAGTTCCTCGGCGGGCAACTACCAGGAATTCGGGCTTGACCAGGCCACGTATACCTTCAAAGGCATCATCACCTATAACGGCGTTCCTCTGCCCAATGCCAGCGTTATGGTCAACGGCGACTTTGGCTGGTATAACAGCGGCAGCGACGTTTACAGGCAGAACGGCGGCATAGCTACCGACGCGAATATAAAGACAGGAGCGGACGGTTCTTTCACGTTCAGCTCTGCCACGCTGAACGGCCTGCTGGAAGGCGGGCTCACGCTGCAGGTCTCGTTCTTCGGCAACTGGACCGATATCAACCAGGGAGACAACCATCAGACCGGCAGCAGCGGGCCGGATTACGACGATATCAGGATAGTGCTTTCTGGCCAGCGCGCGACCGACCTGGACAGCGTCTGTAAAGCCGGCAAAGTATGGGTGCTGAAGGCGGCCGACGGTTCCTGCATGACCGCGGCCAACCCGGATACGGCGCTTACCTTCAATATACAGCCCGCGGGCGGCAACAATGCCGCTACGCTGCACGGCCAGATGATGTTCGTCACCACGTATACCGTAACCCAGCAGACCCCGCTGAACATCTCCACTTCCGCTCCGGTGACCGTAATGGCCATGCAGCAGTGCAACGGCAATTGTAACGGACAGGCTATAGGGTTCACTCCGCTTTCGGGCCAGTTCACTTCCAATGTGGCGACCTACAGCGTAGTACTCTCCAGCGGCATAAGCTATTACACGCAGATAGTGTCGGCCGACTGGGGCGAGACCACCTCCTTCGACTCTAACGCCGACTTCTCCTCCACCGACACCGTAAGGATGGACTTCACCGTGGGCAAGTCCGGGGTGCTTAAAGGCAGCATTCTGCTCCCGAACGGGAACAACTTCAAGCCTTTCTACGGCACCAGCAGCGGAAATAATGATCCGGCCGCGTATTCCGCAAACGTCCAGGTGAAGGGCACGAACGTGGACGTGAGCAACGGCAACGGCACGGATGACAACGGGGCCTTCGAGTTCCCTAACCTGGCTCCGGGCATCTATGATATAACGCTCCAGCCGCAGGGCTCGGGCTTCGTCTGGGCGCCGGTAGTAATGACCGGCGTGTCGGTTGCCGTGGGCAAGACCACCGAGGTCAAGCTGCAATTGAGCGAGGGCATTGTGGTGCAGCCGCAGATAGTCGGCTTGCCCGATATCTCTACCCCGACCTGGTCTTACATAATTATCCCCGTGCCTTCGGGTACGGAAATGAACCTGAAGAAGATAACGGACATGTTCTTCGGGGACAGCCCGTTCGCGTTCAACTACAGCACGGCGACCAAAACCTGGGACAAGAAGTACATGCTGCCGGGCCAGTACGACTTCTACCTTATGCTGGCCTCCAAGTATAATCCCGGCGGAGGTGATTCCAGCAATCAGACCAGCTATGACCAGTTCGGCAACTTCATAGGCAAGGTAAAAGGCGTGGCCGTACAGAAGTCGGATACCAACCCGGGGACGTTCAACCAGCCTATACCGGTGAACATACTCGGTTCCATCGGGCAGGGCGTGTTCGACGGCACCGTGAAGGGGGCCAAGGTCTTTACGGACGCGGATATCATCAGGATCTTCGCCAACTTCAACAACGAGATAACGCCGCTAATTCCCGCCGTTATGATCTACGACTCGGCCGGCGACCTGAAGGGTTATACCGCGGCCCTGCCCGCGCAGGAGGACTTCGCGGGTTTCTGGACCGTTGTGCAGAACAAGGACGCCGCCGGCCTGAAGTCTTACTTCTCCGCGCATCCCGGCCGCTTCATGGTGCCCGGCCTGCCGCCCGGCAGATACACGGCGGTGTTCTCTAACCCGAACTATCCGCCCGTAGTAAAAGATCTGGAGCTGCCGGCCGAGGGCTATGCGTTCGACTTCGAAGGGCAGCAGCTGCTGGCCGGCTCCATTTCCGGCACGGTGTTCGTGGACGGTTCTACCGAGCCCGTCTCCAACGCCGTGGTATACCTGAAGCACCGGATAGTGGACAAGTTCTCTAAAACGGACAACAACGGCGTCTTCTCGTTCAACAACCTGCCTTCTGGTATTTTTAGGCTGGAGGTCAGCAAGGACGGCTTTGTGACCACCGGGGATAAGACCTCGCTGTCGCTTACGGATAACGTGAATCTGACCCTGCGCATGGCGCCTTCCGCGTCCAAGATCACCGGCGCGGTCTACCTGAGCAAATTCCCGTCGCCGCTCACCAAGGCGGGCATAAGCATAGTGGGCTATGACGAAACCCTGAACGTCGGCTCTCCCGACGCTTATCTGCCGAAGATAGCGGCCATTACGGACGCGCTCGGCGGGTACGAGCTGACCGGCATTATCCCCGGCCATCTCTACAAGGTCTCCGCGTTCTACAGCGGCAAACTCACTGTTACGCTGGACGTTACGGCCGTAGTGGGCGACACCTACATGGACGACATCGTGCTGAAGGATATGCCGCCGCAGATCATGGTGAAGGTGAAGAGATCGCCCGACTCCACCAGCAAGGTGGACGTTGTTATCTCTTCGCCCAAACAGCTGGTGTCCACGCCGGTCTGCAAGTTCAACCCCGGGATAAACTATGTCTCAACGGCGGCGGTCAGCCTGGCGCTGACGCCCGGCCCCAATAACACATATTTGGGCCAGTTTACCGTTTCGAGGAACCAGCCGTCATACACGGTCTACTTCTCGGCCGGAGACAACAACAAGATGGAGAAGACCATCCGGTACGACCAGACCAACGACGCCAGTACGGATCAGTACATACAGGACGAGGCCATACAGGGCGGCGAGGTGCAGATGGACGCGGAAAGCGAAGAGTATTCCGGGCTGGAGCTTGACCCGGGCACGCTTTCTTATTCCACCGCCTCCGCATCCGCCAGCTTCGACAACCTGGTGGGCGGGTTCTTCAGCGCGCTGCCCTCGGTCAGGACAGTGAAGACAGCCAAAGGCAATCTGACCATAGAGGCTGCCGTGCAGAACCTGATGGCTTCGGAGGTTTATAACATGAACCTCTCAAACGCCAGTGCCAACAAGCCCTTCACCCTGACGCTCAAGTACGACAAGGACAAGGGAGCCAACAACGGCGGCCTGAGGATCTATCAGCACGACGACTCGAACGGCTTATGGAATGAAGTCCCCGGCAATTACACCATAGACCCGATGCTGGGTGTGGTATCGGTGGATGTGGCCGGCCTGACGAACGCTTACCAGGGCACGGACGGGACCACTACTCCGCTGGTGCGCAAGCGCTTCGGCATGAGCTCCGTGGTGAACGGGCGCTACCGGCCTTCGGCCGCGGGCACCCCGCCGCAGAGCGGCCAGTTCGCCGTGTTCACTGCGAAACCGCCCACGGGGACACCGGCGTACAGTTCCTCGTTCGAGGTTTACAATATGCCCAACCCGTTCAACCTGAAAACGAAGAACGTGACATTGAGCGCCACGGACATCGGGACTTTGACTATAGCCAACCCGTACCCGACCAAAGGTACGGTCATAAAGTACAACCTGCCGGTCGGCAAAGCGGGGAACCTCAAGTTCGTCATCTACAACGTGGCGGGCGAGAAGGTCAGGACCATCAGCGAGGGGGGCAGGGACAACCGGAATGGGGCTAACGGCGTTTATTACTCGGAGTGGGACGGCAAGAATGATAACGGTTCCGACTGCGCGTCCGGAGTGTATTTCCTGCTTACATATCTCGACGGGAGCAAACTGGGCAATAAGGCCCTTAAGATGGCGATAATAAAGTAGGCGCCTGCGGCGCGGCCGGGCTGCCCGGCCGCCGTTGGACTGCGGTTTTCAGGGACAGGGATCCAGAGGTAATTTTATGAGAAAAATATTCATTTTTTCTATGGCGCTGTGCGTGCCGGCGGGAGCCTGGGCTTCCGGCGCGGGTACTACGGCGGCGCCTTTCCTTAAGGCGGCCATGAGCCCGAGGGCCGTAGCCATGGCCGGGGCTTTCAGCGCCCTTGCCGACGACTCCGGGGCCATATTCGTGAACCCGGCGGGCCTGGCCCAGTCCGAAATTCAGGAGGCGGGGCTGGACTTCAGCAACTACCTGCAGGATGCCAAGATGGGGAATCTTTCCTACGCCGGGATGGTGGGGGACAACAGGTTCGGTTTCGGCGCCACATTCATGACCGTGGGCGAGCTGGACAGGCGCCTTAACGACACTGCCACAACCGGAGCAGTGCCCTCGCTCGGGAGCTTCGGCGCCAGCGACATTGCTGTTACGCTTGCCTATGCCAAAAAGGACTTTATCCCGGATACTTTAAAAAATCTGGACGGCGGCTTCGCAGCCAAGTTCATCCGCTCCACCATAGACACTAAGACCGCTTTCGCGGTCGCGGTGGACGCCGGGGCAATCTACCACGCGTCCGAAAAAATAAATATTTCGATGGCGCTGCAGAACCTCGGCACTAAAATGAAGTTCGTGGATAAAGCCGACCCGCTGCCTATCGACCTGCGCGTCGGCATGCTTTATAGGGCTTCGCCGGAGTTCAATGTAGTGGCTGAAGTGAACGAATATCTGCAGGATGAGAAATTCTACCCGGCCTTGGGCGCGGAATACTGGTTCCGCGACGCGTTCGCGCTGCGCGGCGGCTACAAGTTCGGCTATGATACGTCCAACCTCGGAGCCGCGGTCGGCTTAAGCCTTGGCTTCGGGATCAAGGTAGCCGGTCTGGGCGTGGACTACGCTTACCTGCCTTTCGGGGACCTTGGCAACGTGCACCGCTTCGGTTTCTGGATGCAGTTCTGAACATTGACAGCAACGGAAGGCAAGAGCCAGGAAACAAGAAAGAGCCGCGATATTCGCGGCTCTTCCCTTTCTTGCCTTCAACTGTTATGGCTTTATCTTATGAAGTCCTCGTTCGGCCAGTCTCCTGGTGAGCCGTCTACCGAAATCAGGCGCGGGTCTTCGTGCGAATTAGCCCTCATTTTTTTGAAAGACTCTTTCAGTTCGCTCATCGAGACATCGGACCTTTTTGTCTTCAGCAGGACTACGTAGCTTATGACCGCCATTACGAAGGAAACTGGCAGCACGTACAGCCATGAATTGGAATTGAGCTGGAACAGCAGCACGGCGCACAGGAAAACCCAGAAGGAAAGAGTGAAGTTGGCGCCGGAAAGCATGTACGAAACTATCAGCGCGTACTCTTCCGCCCGTGAAAGGGACAGTGTAATGGCTATGAGGGCGATGTTTATCAAAGCCAGGTAAAGAGCCCTGGCTACCCAGCTCTTCCAACGGTGTTTTGAAAGGATGATCGTCCCGTAGATAGGGTGGTTGATTATCTCGGCGTCTTCATAGGTAGTTTCGGCGGCGGACTCCTGTATCTTTGGAGTTTCCTTGCCCGCGCCCGGGTCGTAATCGAAGGTCTGTTCTTCCTTCGAGCTGCCTACCTGCGCGCCTCCCGGCGCCGGGCAGCATACGGCCAGCGCTGCAAGCCCGAGAGCGGCTATCAGGACTGTCTTAGTTGTTGTCATTTTCTCCCAGCTTAGGCATGGACGGGGCGGTTCCGGAGTCCAGGCGGTAATACTGCGTGGCGCCCACTTTCAGCTTTACGGGGGTGTATTGCACTTCCTTCAGAGTTTTTCGCCGCTGCTCCTGCGTGCGCCATTTTGTTATCTTTATATCCTGGCGCACCGTAATGCGGTCCGTAAAGTGCCAGTAGGACGAGACGAAAGCCCCTATCACGCAGGTGATTATGACCCCGCTCAAAAAATACTGCTCGCGGTCGCGCCGTATCCAGAAGTCGCGTATCTTCACTTTAATTCCTCCAGTATGACGGTCGGCCGGGAGATCTTCCCGGAAGTGTCCTCGCAACGTACTTTAATCTTCTCTATCTCCGCCTGCGGCTTGGAGATAAAAAGCTTTTCTTTCTGCCAGGTTCCTGACCACTTGGCCTCTACCGACTTGGGATCGTAAGCTTTGCTTAGCATTGTTCCTTTATACGAATTCGCGGAAAACGGCGTTGGAGACGTAAAGACGGTCTTCTTTTATCCTGATACGGAGGCCGCTTTTCTCAATGAGGCCGGCGTCCAGCAGGCGGCTTATCTCGTCCTTAAATTCTATAAATATATAGTCGGTCAGTTCAATTCCGGAGGTTTTGCGCAGACCCAGCATTATCTTCTCGGCATTTTTAGCCTTCCCGGTCAGGGTTTCGCGGTACTGCAGGGGTATGGCGTCACCGCCCAGGGCGGCCTTCAAATAGGCCGCGGTGGAGGCGGTGTTGGCCCGGCGTTCCCCGCCCAGGTAGGAGGCCGCTGCCGGGCCCATGCCCAGGTATTCGCCCTGTTCCCAGTAGTTCAGGTTATGTGCCGATTCTCTGCCCGGCCGGGAGAAATTTGAGATCTCGTAGCGGGCGAACCCGGCCAGTCCGAGCGCGGCAGCCCCGTCCTCATACATGTCCGCCGCCTCATCCGGTTCCTCTTCCACTCCGTCCGCCGAGAACGGCGTTCCGTCGTGTACTTCAAGCGCGTAGAAAGAAACGTGCTCGGGCTTCAATTTAAGCAGCCATTCTATAGAGTCGGTGAAATCCTTCCGCGTCTGCCCCGGCAGGCCGCACATCAGGTCGGCGTTTATGTTGGCGAAGCCGGCGCCGCGCAGCAGGCCGAAGGCTTTCAGAAAATCCCCGGGAGTGGCCAGGCGTCCAAGCCGCTTAAGCAGGCTGTCCTGTGAGGCCTGGAGTCCCATGCTTATGCGGTTTACTCCGGCATTCATCAGCAGTTCCGCTTTGACGGCGTCCAAGCTTTCAGGGTTGGCCTCGAAGGTGGACTCTGCTATCGCTTTCAGCGGCCCGGTCAAGGTTGAAATTATGAAAAAAAGTTTTTCCAGCTGGCCCGGGGAAAGTAGGCTGGGAGTGCCGCCGCCCACATAAAGGGTGCTGAACTTTCCGGCCAGCCCGGCATAAGTTGAAGCTTCCCGGGCCAGGGCCCCCAGGAAAACGTCTATTTCCCCCGGGGTTCCGGGCGCGGAGGCGAAGTCGCAGTAGCCGCACTTGGCCCGGCAGAAGGGGATGTGTATATAGAGTCCGCGCATGTCTAGATTATAGCCAATCCTGGAGCGCCGGAGTTAAATAGAGAACGGGAGCGGAATTAACCGCTCCCGTTCTTTGCTCAGTCGACCCTGTACGTTACTTCGTTTCGTTCAGGCTCTTCTTCATGAACAGGTTTATCATGTCTATCGGCACCGGGAAAATAGTGGTGGAGTTGTTGTCCGTGGCTATCTCGGTGAGGGTCTGCAGGTAGCGCAGCTGTATCGCGGCGGGGTTGATCGCCATGATGGCGGCCGCGTCTGAGAGCTTCTGGGCGGCCTGGAATTCGCCTTCGGCGTGGATGATCTTCGCGCGGCGTTCGCGTTCGGCTTCGGCCTGCTTGGCTATAGCGCGCTGCATTTCCTGCGGCAGGTCCACGTTCTTAACTTCCACGCTGGAGATCTTTATTCCCCAGGGCTCGGTGTGCAGGTCTAGGATCTGCTGGAGGTTCTGGTTGATCTTGTCGCGCTGGGCAAGCAGGTCGTCCAGTTCCTGCTGGCCTAGGACGCTGCGAAGCGTAGTCTGGGCCAGCTGGGAGGTTGCGTACATGAAGTTCTCCACGTTCAGCACGGCGGCCTGGGGGTCCACCACCCTGAAGTAAATAACGGCGTTGACCTTCACGGAGATGTTGTCGCGGGTTATCACGTCCTGCGGGGGCACGTCGAGAACCACTACGCGGGTGCTCATGCGGAACATCTGCTGTATGCCGGGGATCAGGAAGATCAGACCGGGGCCTTTCACTCCGGTAAAGCGGCCCAGCGTAAGCGTAACGCCGCGCTCGTATTCGTTAAGCACTTTTATGCTGGCGAAAAGGAGTACTACCAGTATGATAATGACAGGAACTAAACCCATTTTAAACCTCCGTATCTTCTCGTTCTTACCCTGCCTTAAAAGTCTACAAAAGATAGGGGGGTAAGGCAATCGGCCGAATTCAATCGGCCGAATTCAATCAGTTAAAATGTTACAGAAGCGGGCCGAAGCGGGCCCTGGACAACTCGAATAGTGTCAGGTACACTGATAAATGTGGAGGATTTGGGTTTTATGAAAATTAATTATTTTGTTGAGTCCATAAACATGCTTGGGCCTAATCTGCTTAAATTGGATAAGGGAAAAGAACGCGCTGAGTTTGAAGCTTTGGCGACATTGATTGTAAGTCATTTGGGAGCAGGAAATTTAAACTATTCTCCCAAGTGTTTCCCAGATGTTCCGGATCCCTGCACTGGTAGGATACCTGAACCCCCTCCCCCAACATGTGTTCAGGGAAATAATCCACACGCCGTGTGAATGCCCCTCCTCGTTGCCTCCTCGTTGCGCGTTCCGTGCCTGTCTTTAAATTTAGTATTATATCATCAAGGTCTTTATTATGAGCAAAAGAAGATTAGCGAGGGAAAACTGCCTGCAGTCGCTTTACAGCTCCGACATCGCCAAGCTGGAGCCGGCTTCCGTGCTGGCCAGCTTCCAGATGGAAGAATTCGCCATCGAGGAAAAAGTTTTCGAGTTCTATAAGTCCCTGTACTCCTCCACCATAGCCAACCGCGCCAAGATAGACGAGATAATCAAAAAAACCAGCCTTAACTGGGAGATGGACCGTATGCCGGCCATAGACCGCTCCATCCTGCGCATGGCCGTGTGCGAGATGATGATCCTTTCCTCCGCCCCGGTGGCCGTCATTATAGACGAAGCCATCGAACTGGCAAAGAAATACTCCACTGAAAAGTCGGGCAAGTTCGTGAACGGCGTGCTGGACAGCATAGCCCGGCAAAATAACCTTGTAAAATGACCCGCTCCCCGCGCGAGGAGATAGAGGCGCTCAGGGCCGAGATACTCCGGCACGAGCGCCTTTATTACGTCTCGGATTCGCCCGCTATCTCCGACGGGGAGTTCGACGCGCTGATGAACCGCCTGAAAGCGCTGGAAGCCGCCCACCCTGAACTGGCCTCGGACGATTCTCCCACCCGCCGCGTAGGAGGCGAGCGCTCCAACACCTTCGCCCCGGTGCCGCACCGGATTCCCATGCTTTCACTGGACAACTGCTATTCCCCGGAGGAATTCCTGGAATGGTACGTGCGCGTGAAGAAAGGCCTTAAGGACGAGCCGTTCGAGATGGTGGTGGAGGCAAAGATAGACGGCCTGTCCTGCTCCATCGAATACGAGAAAGGCCGCTTGGCCAGAGCTTCCACGCGCGGGGACAGCGATACCGGCGAGGATGTAACCCTTAATGTGCGCGCTATAAAGTCCGTTCCTATCAAGCTGGACCTCAGCAGCCCTCCGTCCGTCTTCGAGGCCAGGGGCGAAGTTTACATGGACAAGAAGGATTTCGGGGCCCTGCGCGAAAGGGCCCTGGCCGCCGGAGAAGAGCCGTTCGTGAACCCCAGGAACGCCGCCGCCGGCTCGCTGCGGCAGAAAGACCCCGCCGTGACCGCCCGCCGCCGCCTGAAGTTCATCGCTCATTCCTACGGCTACCTGGAAGGCATGGTGGAGCCGGACTCCCACTGGGAATATCTCAATGTCTGCCGGGGGCTGGGGTTCAATATCTCCACACTGGGCAACAGGGTTTGCCGCAGCGCCGAAGAGGTACTCTCCTTCTACAGCGAATATGCCGAGAAACGCTTCACCCTGCCCTATGAAATAGACGGGCTGGTAATAAAAGTGGATTCGCTGAAGCAGCGCGGGCTGCTCGGCTTCACGGCCAAGAGCCCGCGCTGGGCCATAGCCTTCAAGTATCCGGCCCAGCAGGCCACTACCACGGTGAAGAACGTGGAGTTCTCGGTGGGCCGCACCGGCGCCATAACCCCTGTGGCGGAGCTGGAGCCGGTAAAATGCGGCGGCGTCACCATCTCCAGCGCCACCCTGCACAATTTCGACGAAATAGAGCGCCTGGGACTGAAGATAGGCGACAAGGTAGTGATAGAGCGCGCCGGCGAGGTCATCCCGAAGGTCGTCAAAGTAGTGCCCGGCTCGCGCACCGGCGCCGAGAAGGCCATCCATCCGCCCAAGACTTGCCCTTCCTGCGGCGCTGAAATCTTCAGGGACGAAGAAGAGGTGGCCTACCGATGCGTAAACCCGTCCTGCCCGGTGCAGTTCAAGCGCGCTCTGCTGCATTTCGCCTCGCGCGACGCGATGAACATCGAGGGCTTCGGAGTCTCCTCCACGGAGCAGCTTGTGGACAAAGGGCTGGTAAAAGTTTTTTCGGATATTTACCGGCTTAAAAAAGAAGACCTGCTGGGGCTGGAGCTTTTCAAGGACAGGAAGGCCGACAACCTGCTGGCGCAGATAAACAAGAGCAGACAGCAGCCGCTTTCCAGGCTTATCTACGCCCTGGGCATACGGCATATAGGCGAAAAGAACGCCCGCGTGCTGGCGCAGCATTTTAAAACCATGCAGGCGTTCATGGCCTCCGGCCTGGAAGAGTTGTCCCGCGTGAGCGACATAGGCCCGGTCATAGCCGAAGCCGTTACCGAATTCTTTAAATCCGAAGCCACCCGCAAAATGGCCGCGGAGCTGGGCGAACTCGGCCTGCGCATGGACGAGCCGGAGCGCAAAACTTCCGGCGGAGCCCTGGCCGGCAAGACCTTCGTTTTTACGGGCGAGCTGAAGACGCTGACGCGGGACGACGCTCAGGCCAAGGTGAGGGAGCTGGGGGGGAAGGAAACGTCCAGCGTTTCCGCCAAGACTTCCTATGTGGTGGTCGGCGCCGACCCCGGCTCCAAGTATGACAAGGCAAAAAAGCTCTGTGTGACAGTACTTACCGAAGAAGAATTTCTAAAACTTGTTTCCTGAACCGCCGGGCGGCGGCAGGGAGGAAAAGTGAACTATAAAATACTTGCGGCGGTGCTTGTCCTTTCCGGTTTTTATCCGGTTTACGGCGCGGGGGAGGAAACTACCCTGCTGACCGAGCCGCCCCCGAAGACGGCCGGGATCGGAGAGGTCGTGACCTTCAAGGCGAAGGACGGCTATCATTTCAATCTCAAGGCCCCGCAGGAATGCGGCGCCTCCGACGCCTTCGACGTCACTAAAAAGGCCCTGAAGTGCAAGTTCGGATCCGCCGGCGTGCAGGAGGTCAGCCTTAAGATCTGCGACGATAAAGAGATCGCCTGCATGTTCGAGGACTTCACCGTGCTGGTAGAGGGCCGCGCGCAAAAGCAGGCCGCCGCAGCCGCGCCCGCGGCGAAGGATACGGGGCTTGAGGGTTTTCTCCTTAACGACACTGCCGCCGCGCTGGAGCGGGCTAAAAAAGAGCACAAACTGCTGTTCATAGATTTCTTCGGCAGGTGGTGCCCGCCGTGCCGGGTCATGGAGGATACCGTGCTGGGCCAGCAGGCTTTTTTCGACGCCACGCGGAATATGGTGCGCGTCAGCCTGGACGTGGACAGGCCGGCTTCGCGCGAATGGCGAACCCTCTTCAAGCCATCCGGCTACCCGACCTATCTTATAGCCGACGCGGCCCTGAACGAGATAGGGCGCTGGAGCGGCAGCGGGAACCTCTCAGCCTTTACCGCCTGGGTTAAGGACCAGGAACTCTGGAAGGACCAGCCCATAGCGAAGGTCAAAGCCGAAGTTGCCTCTCTGGACGAGGCAGGCAGGCTGCGCGTGGCCAAAGAGTATCTGGGCGGCGAGAAATGGGCGGAGGCGCGCAAGGCGCTGGCCGGGATGAACACCAGGGCAGCGGCCTACCTGGACGCGCAGGCGCAGGTAAAGGAAACTAATTCCACCGATACTGCCAAAATGGCCGGTCTCTACCGCGGCCTGATAGACCGCTTCGACGGACATGACGGCCAGGACGCCGAGGGGACCGTGCTGGACTGGATAGCGGAACTGCAGAAACTGGACCCTGTAGCCGCGAAACCGTACATAGCAGGCCTGGACGCTCTTATCGCCCGCCTGAACTTCTCCAAGGCCGCTGTGGCCGAGGGCTACGACACCACCGACGTGCTGTATCAGGCGGCCACCGCTATGGAAGACTCCGGACTCTCTGAGCTGGCGATGGACCTTTATGGCCGCGCGGCCCTGGCTTATGCGGCCGTGGCCGATAAAGCGGCCGGGCCGGAACTGGCAAAGGGTTTGCGCATGTCGCAGGCCAGGTGCCTTATGGGAGCGAAACGCTATGCCGAGGGCGCGGCCGTTTACGGGGCGCTCGCGGAAAAGTTCCCCGGGGAATATTCTTTTCACCGCTCGTACGCCAACGCGCTGCTCGAGCTGAAAAAATACCCGGAAGCGCTGAAGGAGGCCGGCCTGGCCGCGCAGCTTTCCTACGGTGATATACATTCCAGCATTGTGATCTTACAAGCGAAGATAGAGCTGGCGCAGAAGAACAAGGCCGGCGCGATAAAGACCCTGAACGACGAGCTGGCGGCTCTGGACCCCTCCGTCCCGTCGAGCGCGCTTAAGGATTTTTTAAAAAAAGCGGAGGCTTCCAACTAAGTATCTTGCATGGACAAGACGGCCTATCTAAGCGTTTACGACAAGACCGGGACGGAGGAATTCGCCCGCGGCCTGTCCGAGCTCGGTTTCGAGATCTATGCCTCAGGTTCCACCTATAAACTGCTTAAGGAAGCTGGCATAGAAGCCGAGGAAGTCCGTTATTCCCCGCCGGTGCCTTACGCGGTACTGAAGGCGATCTCGGGGCGCTTCCCGGCGGTCTCCGAGAACGGCGTGGAGCTTCCGGGCTTCTATGTGGTGGCCGCAAATCTCTACCCCATAGCCAATATAATCGGCCAGGAGGAGTTCGCCCTCGAGGAACTCTCCAATTACCTCGACCAGGCCAACTCCGCGGTGCTCAGGGCGGCGGCGCGCGACTTCGGGAGCGTGATAACCATCTCAAGCCCGGTGGACTACGGGCCAGTGCTGCGGGCTATAAAAGAGGACGGCGGCCTGGAGCCGGAGATCAAGAAGCAGCTGGCGGCAAAAGCCTGGCAGTGCCTTGCCGCCTACGACGCCACCGTGGCGCAGTACCTTTCGGAGACCGGGAACCTGCTGGGAGACGAGGTGGTTATCAGCCTTAAGAAAGTGACCGACCTTGAGTACGGCGAGAACCGCCACCAGCGGGCCGCCTTCTACGCCCTCAGCGGCGCCAGGCCGCGCGGCCTTAACGCCGCTAAAATACTCTGCGGCCGGGAGTTCAACCTGAACCATTACCTGGACCTGGATACCGCCTTCGAGCTGGCCATGGAATTTACCGAGCCGGTTTGCGCCATAGTCAAGCATGCGCGCCCGGCGGGCCTTTGTGCGGCCGCGACTCCGGCCGACTGCCTGCGCGGCGCGCTTAAGGCGGACCCGCCGGGGGCCGTCGGCGGCACCGCGGCCTTCAACAGGCAGGTGGAGGCCGAAACCGCCGGCCTGCTGAAAGAAGCTTTTATAGAAAGCGTCGTGGCGCCGGGCTACAGCCCGGAGGCGCTCAGGATATTGCGCTCCAAGGAGGGCCTGCGCGCGCTGGAGCTGGGCGCTCCGGTGCTTTCCCCCTACGAGGTGGAGATGCACTCCGTAGCCGGCGGGCTGCTGATAGAATCCAAGGACAACAGGCTTTTTTCCGCCGAGCCGTCCTGCGTCACCAGAAGAAAACCTTCCGATGCCGAAATGCGCTCGCTGCTGCTGGCCTGGAAAGCGGTAAAGTACGCCAAGACCTACGCCGTGGCGCTGGCCGAGGGGAACTCGGTGGCCGTGGTGAGCGCGGCCGAGAGCTCCACCTATGACGCCGTCCGGGGGGCTGTGTGGAAAATGCGGGAGAAGCGCTCCATCCTGCCGGGAGCGGGCCCGCTGGTTATGGCCGCGGACGCGGCCCTGCCGCTTAAAACTTTACAGGCCGCCCTGGCGGGCGGCGTAACGGCCGTCATACAGCCGGGCGGCTGGCAGGACGACGCCGACTGCGCGGCGCTGTGCGATTCCAGGAACGCCGCCATGCTGATGGCAGGCATACGGCATTTCAGGCACTAACTTCCATCGCTGAGTCCGTTATAAATGAAACGGCCGCGGGCTTTTTAGTCCCGCGGCCACTTCGTATTGCGCTTTATATGATATTCAGCTCTTTGCCGACTTTTTTAAATTTCTCCACGGCGAATTTCAGGTCCTTCATCGTGTGCCCGGCGGTAACTATGGTGCGCAGGCGTTCTTTGCCCTTCGGCACGGTGGGGAAGCCCAGCGGCAGCGCGAAAACCCCTTCCTCGAAGAGGCGCTTCGACAGCTGCACGGCTTTCGCCATATCGCCTACCATCACCGGGGTTATCGGGGTGACGGAGCAGCCGGTGTCGAACCCGGCTTTCTTCATCTCTTCCTTGAAGAAGGCCGTGTTCTCCCACAGCTTCTTCAGGTACTTGGGCTCTTTAAGCAGTATGTCCAGCACGGCTATGCAGGTGGCCGATACCGACGGCGGCTGGGAGCTGGAGAACAGGAACGGCCTGGCCACCGAGCCCAGGTAGTCGCGCAGATTCTGCGTGGTGGCCGCGTAGCCGCCCACGGCGGCGAAGGCCTTTGAAAGGGTGCCTATCTGTATTTCCACCTTCCCGTCCAGACCGAAATGGCTTACCGTGCCGCGGCCTTCCTTGCCTATCACGCCGCTGGCGTGTGCGTCGTCCACCATCACGAAAGCGCCGTACTTGTGGGCGACAGCCGTCACCTCGTCGAGGTTGGCGATGTCGCCGTCCATGGAGAAGACGCCGTCCGTCACTACCATCTTGCGGCGGGATTTCCTGGCCTCGGGCGACTCCAATATTTCGGTCAGGTGCTTTATGTCCTTGTGGCGGTAGATCTTGCGCGGGGCCTTGGCCAGGCGTCCCCCGTCTATGATGGAGGCGTGGTTCAGTTCGTCGGAGATCAGCAGGTCGGCCTCGCTCGACATCAGCGACTGGCACACCGCCACGTTGGAGGTGAAGCCGGACTGGAACAGGATGGAGGCTTCGGCGTGCTTGAACTCGGCGAACCGCTTCTCAAGCTCTACGTGCAGGGACATCGTGCCTATGATAGTGCGCACCGCGGCCGAGCCCACGCCGTATTTCTTTATGGCGTCTATGGCGGCTCTCTTTACCTTTGGGTTGTCGGCCAGCGCCAGGTAATTATTGGAGGTGAGGTTCACCACTTCCTTGCCGTCTATTACCGAGACCGGCGCCTGCGCCGATTCCAGCACGCGCGGCCTGATGAAGCGGTTCTCATTCTTAAGCAGCTCCACTTCCTCGTCTGCGAATTTCAGGGTGTCGAAGGTCATGTTGTTTCTCCTTTTAACGGAAATATGAAACTTTTGCCATAGGCCATATCCGCCTAGGGCATCAGAATTATTTTGCCGCATTTCTTTTCTTTAGAATTTATCAGCGCGAAAGCCTTCTTGAAATCCTTGAAGGGGAAGGTGTGCGTTACGGCCGGCCCGGGGTTGACCGCGCCGGATTTCAGCAGGCTCTCCATCTTATACCAGCTGCGGAAGATCTCGCGGCCCGCCACGCCCTCCAGGCGTATACCGCGCTTCACTATGTCGCCGGCGTAATCCAGGCTGAGATTGGCCACCGGCAGGCCGAAGGCCACGAAGCGGCCGCCCGGGCGCAGGGCTTTAAGGCCGAGCGAAATAGCTTTGGCCCCGCCGCTCATCTCTATCACGGCGTCCACGCCTTCCGGGCCGCAGACGCGTATGATCTTCGCTAGGCAGTCCCCGGACGAAGGGTCGATGGCTGTGTCGGCTCCCATCTTTACGGCCAGCTTCCTGCGGTAGTCCGAAGGGTCCAGCGCGATGACCCGCTTGGCGCCTCCCGCCTTGGCGATGCCTGAGGCGAAAAGTCCCTGGGGCGCGCCGCCGGAGATAAGCACCGTGCGTCCGACGATATCCTCGGCCAGCACGGCGTGCACGGAGCTGCCGAAGGGAGGCATTATCGCGGCTACGTCCTTAAGCGAATCGTCCGTGTGCTTCCAGGCGCAGCGCGCCGGCACGGCGGCGTACTCGGCCAGGCCGCCCGGCACGTCGCGCCCTATCACGCGCAGGTTCTGGCAGATGTGGCGCTGGTCGTTGCGGCACTGGCCGCAGACGCCGCAGAAAATGTGGGATTCCACCGATACGAAGTCGCCCTTGTCGAAGCCCTTGGCCAGCGCCCCTATCTCCACCACTTCGCCGCAGAATTCCTGCCCGAAGATGAACGGCAGGGTGGGGGTGGCGAACCCGGGGCCCGCGTGGTTGTAGATGGCCAGGTCGCCGGGGCTGATGGAGGCCGCGGTCACGCGTATCAGGAGCTCGTCCTTGTTTATAACCGGCACTTCTGCGTCGCGGTAGCTGGCTCCGCGCGCGCGGGAGGTCTTCTGTATGGCTTTCATCGGTGGCTCCTTGGGCCGCTCTGCTTCGGGGCGGTGTTTGCCCGCAATATTATGATATAAAAAAAATACCGCTAAAAAAATATTTTTAATTCGCCGGAAATATAGTAAATTATAAGAGAACTATGCCGGAGCTTTCAAAACCCCTGCCAGCCGAAGACCGTATGGTGCTTCTTCCGAAGAACCCCGGGACGTGCTATGTCTTCTGGCAGTTTTCCTCCGGCCGCGCCGAAGCTTTCCGTGCCGGCGCTTTCGCTCCAGAAGTGGAACTGCGCCTTGCCTGTGTGGAAGACGGCTCCCGTTCGTCCGTTATCAAGGCGGACTGGCAGGCCGGCCGCGCCTACCTGCCGGTGCCGTCCCAGGGCAGAACCTACAAGGCGGCGCTTTGCGCGCAGCGCGGCGGCGCCTGGGAAAAGATCCTGGAATCCAATATCAAGGCCTCGCCCGCCGCGGCCGGCATGGCGCAAGAGCGCGCCTACGCCAGCCTTGAATTTCACAAGAAGGTGTTGTCATGAGCTCGCGCGGCTCGCTGATGTTCCTGCTCCACGCCCACCTCCCGTACGTGAACCACCCGCAGGACTCGAGCTTCCTTGAAGAGAACTGGTTCTTCGAGGCCGTGGTGGAAACCTATGTGCCTATCATCTCGGCGCTGGAGCGCCTGGCCGCCGAAGGCATCAGGCCCGGCGTGGCCATCTCCATTTCTCCCACGCTCGGGGCCATGCTGGAGAACGAGGCCCTGGAAGCCAAACTTCAGCTTTATGTGGAGTCCCGCCTTGAGCTTTTGGAAAAAGAGCTGGAGCGGGCGCAGAACGAGCCGACCCTCCTGAAGACCGTCAGCCTCTACCAGAAGCTTTACCTGGAAGCCGCCGAGCTCCTGCACAAGTACAGCGGCGACCTGATAACCCCGCTGAAAGCGCTGCAGCACGCCGGGCAGATAGAGATAATAACTACGGCGGCTACGCATGCGGTGCTTCCGCTGCTTGCCAGGCCGGAGGCCGTGCGCGCCCAGCTGGCCGTGGCCGCGGAGGACTACGCAGACAGGTTCAACTGCAAGGCTTCCGGTTTCTGGCTGCCGGAATGCGGGTATGAACCGCGGCTTAATTCCTATCTGAAGCTTTCCGGGTTCAATTATACTTTCACCGAATCGCATTCCGTGGAGTTCGCTTCTACCCTGGCGCCCAACGGCGTCTATTCTCCGTACCGCACCTCCAACGGCGTGGGGCTTTTCGCCCGCGACGCGGCCAGCTCCCGCGAGGTGTGGAGCGCCCAGTTCGGCTATCCCGGGGATCCGGCTTACCGCGAGTTCTACCGCGACTTCGGCTACGACGGGAATTATGACTATATCCGCCCCTATCTGGGCACAGACGGGGTCAGGCGGCCGCTGGGGCTTAAATATTACCGCATCACCGGCTCGGGAGCGGACCTGTCCGCCAAGCAGTATTACGACCCGGACGCCGCCATGGCCCGCGTGGAGGCGCACGCCTCTGACTTTCTGGCGCGCCGCATGAAGCAGACCGACGATTTCTATGCCGCGCGCGGCACCAGGCCTCTTATCGTAAGCTGCTACGACGCGGAACTGTTCGGCCATTGGTGGTTCGAAGGCCCCGCTTTCCTGGAGACGGTGATACGGAAGATCAGGGTTGAGCGCCTGCCGCTGCAGTTCGTTACGCCGTCGGAATACCTGAACTCCTGCCAGGAGCCGGCCGAGCTGACCCCGGGCATCTCCTCGTGGGGGGAGAACGGCTACTTCGACCCCTGGGTGAACGAGACCAACGATTTCATCTACCCGGCCGTGTACGCGGCCACCGACAAGATGATAGAGACGGCTAACCGCTTCCGCAACCAGGACCTGAGCAGCCTCAGCGCCAGGGCGCTTAACCAGGCCGCGCGGGAAACCCTGCTCGCGCAGTCTTCCGACTGGGCTTTCCTGCTTTATATCGGCTCGCACTCCGCCTACGCCAAGGGCCGGCTGGAAGACCACGCCGCCAATGCGGTGAAGCTGCTGGGCGAGGTCATAGAAAAAAGGGTGGACGAGCAGGCCCTGGCCGCGCTGGAGCAGAAGAACAGCGTCTTCCCCAGGCTGGATTTCAGGGTTTTCGCTTCAGTCTCTAAATTCTAAAAAAGCGGGCATAAAAAAACCGGCCGCAAAGCCGGTTCCTTTATTTTATGCGCGCAGCTTTACTCGCGCACGCCGCGCCGGGGGCGCGCCTTTCCTACGCGCGCAAGCCGCCTGGGGCGCGCTTTCCCGGCGGGCTTTCCCTTCACCTCTTCCCAAGTCTTTTTGAAGTCTTCCGGCAACGGGGCTTCCAGCTTCGTCTTTCTGCCGGTCACGGGGTGTTTGAAGGCCAGGCTGAAGGAGTGCAGCAGCATCCTGGCCGCCGTGGGCCCGCCGTAAAGCTTGTCGCCTATTATCGGATGGCCTATGTGGGCCAGATGTATCCTTATCTGGTTCGTGCGGCCGGTCTTAGGATGTATTTCAAGGAGCGAGCAGCCTTTGCCCTTTTCCGTCCGCACATATTCGGTCACGGCCTCGCGGCCGTATTCCCACACCTTTATCTTCTTGAAGCCGCTGGCGCGGCCTATGGGCGCGTCTATCAGGCCCTTCTTCTCGGCTATCCCGGCTACCGCGCCTATATAGGTTTTCTCCATCAGGCGCTCCCTGAACCCCGTCTTGAGCTCCTCCTGGGCCTCCTTGGTCTTGGCCAGCAGCATAAGGCCGCTGGTGTCGCGGTCCAGGCGGTGTACCAGGCCAAGGCGCTCAATCCCGCCTTTCGCCATTTCCGGCCTGGCGGCATAGATCATGGAAACAAGGGTCGGTTCCCCCAGCAGGGAGGCTTTCGGGTTAGTCTCCCAGCCCGGGGCGTTGGGATGGACGGCTATCCCGGCGGGTTTGCGCACGGCCAGCAGTACTTTATCCTCGAAAAGAACAAGGTCTTCGAAGCCTTTCTGGGTTTTATCCGCGCCGGGGAGGGAGAACTCCACGGTGTCGCCGGGGTTCAGCACGTAGGCGGGCTTTTTGTTATTCCCGTTCACGGTGGCCAGGCCTTCCTCTATAAGGCGCCGGGCGTAGGAGCGGGAGAAATTCTCGCCCGTCTCCGTCAGGAAGACGTCCAGGCGGCGGGGTTCGCCGTCATAAACCAGTTTGTTCTTTTTCATTTTTTTGCCTTTACCGCGTGTAACTTTGTAAATAGTATGACCGCCGCGGCGAAAGCCGCCGCCGAGATCAGCTGCGCCGGGGAAAGGCCCAGGCGAAGGGCGCCGCGGTCGTCTCCCCGCAGGAACTCGATAAAGAAGCGCTCCAGCGAATAAAGTCCGCCGTAGAGCACCAGGACCGCTCCGGCCGGAAGTTTGCCGGCCAGCGAGCGGCGCAGGGCCGCGTTCAGTATGAAAAAGATGGCCAGATTGCCGGCCGCTTCATAGAGCTGGGTCGGATGCAGCGGCACGCCCAGGTACAGCGGGTTCACTTCGGAAGCCGGGTCCGTGAAAATGACGCTTACCGGGCAGGTGGTGGGGCTGCCGTGGCAGCAGCCCGCCAGGAAGCAGCCGACGCGGCCGAAGGCGTGCCCCAGGGCCAGGGCCGGAGCGAACAGATCTGCCGTCTTAAGCGCGTTGACTTTAAGTCGGCGGCAGATCAGGAAAAAGACCGCCGCCCCGAGGATGAGGCCGCCATAGAACACAAAGCCGTACTGGAAAGTGCGCAGCAGGTAGGCGGCGCGGGAATAAAGATCCGCTCCGAACTGGTCCCAGTAGGTGGCCGCGTAAAAGATCTTGGCTCCCGCCATGCCGCCCAGGACGGAGTAAAAAATAAGATCGGAAAGGGGTTCCCGTTTGAGGCCCGCGGCCGCGGCTTTTCTGAACAGGTAGGAAATAGCCGCCACATAGCCCAAAGCCACCATAAGGCCGTAGGCCGGCAGCTTGAACGAACCGAAATGAAAAAATATAGGGTGCATATCAGATATTAATAAAACTTCCTGTTTATTTACTGTTCTTCTTGAGAAAATTTACAGCGCGGCTGAAGTTTGTCAGCGGTGAGGCCGCGATCCCATGCTCGCGGCACAGTTTGTAAAGCCTGCCGGCGGCGTAGACCTTGTCCGCCGCCGCGGCGGCCTTCAGGTCGTTGGGCCCGTCTCCGAAGAAGATCACGCGGCGCCCGGCCCGCTTCTGGCGCAGCACCCGGTCTTCCTTGAAGGTGCTCAGGTCCAGGCGCTTCAGGAAGGGATAGTGTATCTTTATTCCGCCCTTCACTACCCTGGCCCTGCCGAAAAATGACTTCACCTTTACGCCGTGCTTTTCAAAGAACGGGTCGGCGTAAAGGTTCACGCCGCCGCTGGCTATCTCGAACGGCACGGAGTTCTTCTCGCAGAAGAAGATGAAATCCCTGAAGCCCGGCCTGGCCTTGACCTTTTCGCGCACGAAGTCGGCTATAGTTTTCTCCGTCAGGCTGGCGCCCGCGAAAGCGCGCTTCATGAAATCTTCCACGCGGACTTTCAGGGAGTAAGAGGCTTCTATCGTCTTTTTATCCGAGAACCCGTAATGCAGCAGCAGGTGGTCGCCGACGTCGCGCAGGGTTATGGTGCCGTCGAAGTCGGAGACGGCCGCCCAGCCGTTGACGCGCTTCACACTACCGCCTTCAAAAAATCCTCGCGGCGCCCGGCCCGGGCCAGCTTCAGGTAAATATTGTATTCCTTCTGCACGCCGAAGGTGGATTTGTCCCCGTTATAGGAATGGCCGGGGTAAACAGCCGTGCCGTCCGGCATGGCCGAAAGCTTGACGAAGCTGTCGTACAGGGCTTCCGCGCTGGAGCCTGGCAGGTCCACGCGGCCGCATTCGCCTATAAAAAGCGTGTCACCGGTATATACCCCGCCGCCGGCCTGGTAGCAGACCGAGCCCGGCGTATGGCCCGGGGTGTGCAGCACCGTTATCTTAAGGGCGCCGGCCTCCAGCTTCTCCCCGTCCGTTATGTGGCGCAGTACCGGGGGTTTGTAGTCCAGCATGAAATGGTCGGCTTCGTGCAGGTATACCGGCAGTTCCTTCTCGGGTGCGGTGAAAAAAGCGACACCGTTGACGTGGTCGGGATGGGCGTGGGTCAGCAGGATGCACTGCAGCAGCAGCCCTTCTTTCTTTATGAATTCGGCAAGCTTGACCGGCTCCCAGGCCGGGTCCACTGCCGCGGCTTCTTTAGTGTCCTGGTCCCACAGCAGGTAGGAAAGATTATCCATCGGGCCCAGCTTGAATTGGTGCGTCTTTATCATTTGTCGGATTCCTTAGGCGGGGGAAAGCGGTATTCGGTCTCGTTCGGCCTTATCAGGCCCAGTTCCTTGCGGGCGGCGTGCTCCACGGCCGGTTTTTCTTTTACGTCTTTCAACTGCTGCTCCAGATCCCCGCGCTGCAGTTCAAGCTGCGTTTTTTCTACTGTCAGCTTGTGATATTCCCTGTAGTTGTCCACCAGCCGGCGGAAGCCCCTGTTGAAGAGCAGGAGCAGCGCCAGCGCCAGGATGGCAAGATATTTAAGTTTGAATTTAAAGCGGACCGGTTTCATTTTTTTACTGCTATCCGCCGAAGCGAAAGTGTTAAAAAGCCCCGTCCGTTTTAAGGCGGACGGGGCTTTCGGGGGGCGATGCTTACTTGAACTTGAACACCGAGTCTTTGGCGTAGCGGGCTTTCTTACCGAGCTCTTCCTCTATGCGGATGAGCTGGTTGTACTTGCACAGCCGCTCGGAGCGGCACGGCGCGCCGGTCTTGATGGCTCCGGCGTTGGTGGCCACGGCCAGGTCAGCTATGAACGAATCCTCGGTCTCTCCCGAGCGGTGGCTGATCACGGTGGCGTACTCGGCCTTGTGGGCCATTTCTATCACGCGGATGGTCTCGGTCAGCGAGCCTATCTGGTTGAGCTTTATCAGCACTGAATTGGCGACGCCGTCCTCTATGCCCTTCTTCAGGCGCTCCGGGTTGGTCACGAACAGGTCGTCGCCGATCACGCGGGCTTTCTTGGCCAGGTGCTTGGTAAGGTAGTCCCAGCCTTCCCAGTCGTCCTCGGCAAGCGGGTCCTCGTAGGAGATGATCGGGAAATGCTTTTTCCACTCGGTGTATTTGGAGGTCAGTTCCTGGTAGGTCAGGTTGGAGCCTTCGAACACGTAGCGGTCGTTCTGGAAGAACTCGCTGGCGGCGGAGTCCAGGCCTATCTGCACTTCCTTGAAGGTGTAGCCCGCGTCCTTTATGGCGTTGCAGATGGTCTCCAGCACGGACTCGTGCGTGAAGATCTTCGGGGCGAAGCCGCCCTCGTCGCCGACTGACGTGCTGTAGCCGGCCTTGGTCAGCACCTTCTTAAGCGTGTGGTAGATCTCGCAGCCCATGCGGATGGCGTCGGTGAAATGCGGCGCGCCGGTGGGGACTATCATGAATTCCTGTATGCTGATGCCGGAGTCGGCGTGTTTGCCGCCGTTGATGATGTTCATCATCGGGGCAGGTATTATGTAGTCCTTGTGCTTCAGGCCGTAGGCCTTGCGGATGTAGGCGTAGAGCGGGAGTTTAGCTGAGACCGCCCCGGCGCGGGCCAGCGCCATGGAGACGGAAAGTATCGCGTTGGCGCCCAACTTGCTTTTGGTCTGGGTGTCGTCGAGCTTTATCATCATCTCGTCGATCCTGATCTGGTCGGCTTTCAGCCCGGTGATCTCCGCGGCTATGGGCTTGTTCACGTTCTCCACGGCCTTCACCACGCCTTTGCCGAGATAGCGCTTGCCGCCGTCGCGCATTTCAAGAGCTTCGTGGGTGCCGGTGGAGGCGCCGCTGGGCACGGCCGCGCGGCCAAAAGACCCGTCGGTGAGGTATACGTCTGCTTCCACGGTGGGGAAACCGCGCGAGTCGAGGATCTCCCTGGCGAACACTTTCTTTATTTTAGCTTCCATAGTTTATTTTTCTCCTGGATGTCCGGCGCCTTAAGCGGCGTCCGGCCTTTTAGAATTTTCCGGTCATTATCTTCTTGCCGGCCTCGTTCAGCGCGGCGGCTTTCTGGGGCGTGGGCGCTTCCGCGTAGATGCGCACCAGCGGCTCGGTGCCGGAGGGGCGCAGGCCCAGCCAGCTGCCGTCCTTCATGATGAACTTGAAGCCGTCGGTGTGGTCTATGCGCCACACGGAGGAGCCGGCCAGGTTCAGCGGCGGGTTTATCCGCAGGCGCTCCACCAGCACGTCCATGTTCAGGTTCTTGTCCACCTTCAGGTTAACCCTGGAATTGACGAAATTGCCCACGCGCTTGTTCAGGTCGGCCAATATCTTCTTGATCGGTTTGCGCTCGTAAGCTACCATTTCGGCTATCAGCAGGCAGGCGAGGATGCCGTCCTTTTCGGGGACGTGGTTCATTATCGAAAGGCCGCCGGACTCTTCCCCGCCCAGCAGGTACTGGCCGGTGCGCAGGAGGTTGCCGATATGCTTGAAGCCCACGGCGGTCTCGCGCACTTCCAGCCCGTGGCTGCGGGCTATGGCGTCGGCGAAATGGGAGGTCATCACCGAGCGGGCGAACTTGCCCTTCAGCCCGCGGTTCTTCACCAGGTGCTCGAGCACCAGGCCCAGCACCAGGTTGGGGGAGATCCAGGTCCCGTCGGAATCTATGATGCCGAAGCGGTCGGCGTCGCCGTCGCAGGCCAGGCCGAGGTTTAGCTTGTTCTTCAGAACGGTCTCGCGCAGCCCTTTCAGATTTTCCTCGTCCGTATCGGGGGAGTGCCCGCCGAACAGCACGTCGCGTTCCTCGCGCAGGCCCGTGACCTTCGCGCCGTATTTTTCCAGCATGGGGCGCAGATAGGTGCGGGCGGCGCCGTTTACGGAGTCGGCGGCTATTTTCAGGCCGGCCTTCTTTATCGCGCTCAGGTCCAGCAGCGAAGACAGCTGTTTGAAATAGTTCTCGTGGAAATCCTCCACGCGGATGATGCCGGCGGTCACGCCGTGCTCGAAGGGGATTATCTTGTCCACCTCGGCTATGGTCAGGCCCTGCACTCTGGCTTCCAGGTCGTTGGTGATCTCGGGCAGGGCGGGGCCGCCCCAGTAGGGGGTCCACTTGAAGCCGTTGTAATGCGGCGGGTTGTGGCTGGCGGTAAGCATGACTCCGCCGGCGGCGCTGGTGCGCATAACTTCCCACGCTACCACCGGGGTGGGGGCTTCCACGTCGGAGATCACGGCGGTAATGCCTTCTGCAGCTATAGCTTCGGCCACGTTCTTGGAGAAATCCTCGGACATGTACCGGGTGTCGTAGCCGATTATTATTTTGGCGGCCTTGGGAGCCGGCTTTCCTGTCTTGCGCAGGTTAAGCAGGTACTCCTCGCCTTTGAAACCGTACTCCCGGTTCTCTTTGACATGTTCCGCCACCGCGTGGCTGACGCGGCGCAGACTTGAAAGATTAAAGTCCTCGGCAATGATAGCCCTCCAGCCAGAGGTGCCGAATTTGATGTTTTGAGTCGCCATAGTTACTGAAATATAGCATAAGAAGGCCAAAGAAAGCAAAAAATCGCGCTTTAGCGCGATTCTGCCATAGGCTATACCCCGTAAAACGCAATAAATTCCGCCATGGCCTACGGCATACGGTGTAAGGTTACATTTTTTTAGTAAAATATATAACTTCATGAAGAAAATTATATTGGCCGTTCTGTTCCTGGCCCAGCCTATAGCCGCGGCGGTAGGCGAACCGGAGCTTGAACTTAAAGGTTATATCTCCGCCTGGACGCAGGACTGCTCCGGGGCGTCCTGCTCCCTGCCCGTCCCGGGTGAGCGCAACAGGCCTGTAGCCCTGCGCCTGGCCATGCCCTCGGCCGCCGGCCGGGCTTCCGCTGCGCGCGACGGGGAAAAACTTTCGCTGGCCGGGGGGGAAATTTCCGCCGAACTAAGCTTTTACGCGATCTGCCCCTACGTCGGGAAAGAGGGCTGCGCCGGGAGGTACTTCCAGGCCCAGATCTCGATAGACGGCCCGGCCGGGGCCTTCTGCTCCTCCTCGCTGAACTCCGATGATTTCGCCCCTTTCCCGGTTGTAATGTGCGCCGGCCCCGTTTCGGGAGGACGCCGCTCCGGCCTAACGCTGCACCGCCTGCCTTTATAAATATGACCAACGAAAAACCTGATTTCTTTTCCGGGCTCTACCATACGCCGGAGATCGCGGCTTATTTCGCCGCGCTCACCTCGGCGGACCAGGGTTACGCCTCGCATGTCACCGCTGCGATGGAAAAAGCCGGCGCGCGGGGGGAAGCCGTGTCCGCCATGGAGGGCAAAATACTTGAAACCCTGGTCCGGCTTTCAGGCGCGAAAAAAGCTGTCGAGATAGGTTCGTCCTACGGCTACTCCGCGCACTGGATAGCCCGCGGCCTCCCGGAGAGGAGCAGGCTCTACTCGCTTGAGAGGGACCCCGACTGCGTGAACGCCGCCAAGGACGGCATAGAGGTCTCGGGCCTGGGCAAGAAAGTTACGGTCATGGAGGGCCCCGCCCTGGACAGCCTTAAGACCCTGGTCAAGCTGGCCCCGTTCGATTTCTGTTTCATAGACGCCGATGTAGAGAACTACCCGGCCTACCTGCGCTGGGCGGCCGCCAACCTGAGGCCGGGCGGCGTAGTAGTGGCCGGCCGGGTTTTTTTCAGGGGCCGGCTATGCGCGGAGGGCGGGGCCGCGGCCGAAAGCGCCGGCGCCCGCGCCATGCGGGAGTTCTTTCACGTGCTTTTCGATTCGGACCGTTTTATCTCGTCCGCGCTGATCCCCGCCGCCGAAGGTTTTGCGCTGGGCATAAAAAGCTAAAGCTAAGGATGTGCGGTTCCAGATCCGACTTATGAAAAAACTGCTGGTTGTCTTTTCCCTCCTGGTCCTGGCCGCCTGCTCCGGGCAACCGCCGGCCGAGCGTCCCAAACTCGCTAAAACGGGGCAGCCGGCCCCGGAGATAAGTCTTCCCAAACTCATCAACGCGCCGCTCCCTGCGGTGAACGGCTGGGCGGACCTCAAAGGAAAGGCGGTAGTTTTTGAGTTCTGGGCTACCTGGTGCGACCCCTGCGTGGAAAGCATTCCCCACATGAACGACCTGGCCGCCAAGTTCCGCGGCCGGCCAGTAGCTTTCATCTCCGTCACCGACGAGAGCGAAGCCGACGTCAGGGTCTTCCTTAAGGAGCACCCGATGAATACCTGGGTGGCTCCCGAGTCCGGCGCCGGCATTTTCAAGGCTTTCAGGGTTTACGGCAGGCCGCATGTCGCGCTTGTTTCCATAGACGGAAAAGTGTCCGCTTTCACGTCTCCGTTCGACCTGACGGAAGAACGGGTGGAAGCCCTGGTTTCCGGCCGGGCCGAGCCGGCGCCGGGAGAATCTACCGGTGCCGGGGATAAGATAGAAGGCGGGCAGACCGCCGCCATTGCCGAATTCCTTATAAAGAAGTCCACCTCCTCCGCCGGCAAGGCCGAGTACCGCGACGACCACATGTACGCTTCCGCCATGCCGCTTAAATACGCCCTCTCTTTCCTGATGGGGACGATAGACCGCCTGGACGTCAAGCCGGGCGCCGCGGCGGCCATGAGGGACGCCTACGATATCAGGCTGAGCGTGCCTCCCGGGCGGGAGGCTCTTAAGCGCGATCTTTTTCTGAAAGGGCTTGAAGTTTCGCTGGGCCTTAACGTGAGGGACACTTCGGCGCAAGCCGAGGTGCTGGTGCTTAAAGCCGCCCCCGGCGGGCCGATAAATGTGAGGGAAGTCAAAGAATACGGCGGCAGCCGCGCGAACGGGACCGTAATAGAGGAATCCGGCTCTACTTTTTCCGGCTTGGCGGCCACGCTGGCGGACCGCCTGAACGAGCCGGTGCTGGACGAGACGAAGGACGGCAGAATATACAGGTTCGCTTTCGACATGGACACGTACGACACGCGCGCTTTAGGGATACAGCTGCAGCGTCAGTTGGGGCTCAGGCTTGAGCGTCTGCGCCGCAAGATACGGGTGGTAGAGGTTTCAAAGATAAAATAATGAAAAGACTTTCCACAAAACCCACGGTCTACCTGATTGACGGGTCGAATTTCTCGATGCGCTTCTGGGAGAAGGCCGGCGGCACCTCCGCGGACGAGCTGGAGCGGGAATTCATCCGCTGGCTGGGGGATATCGCCCGTACGGAAACCCTGCGCGCGTCCTGCTTCCGGGTGGTCTTCGACGGGCCCTACCGCAAGGCCGGTTCCGCCGGGCCGTCCGTCACCATCTACTACAGCGACTCCGAACCGGCCGACGATATGCTGGTGGAGCGCGGCTACTTCATGCAGAACGAGGGGATACGGGCCATAATCGTCACCTCGGACAACGGCCTGCGCGACCGCGCCGCGGCCGAGGGCGTACACACCCTCACCTGCGAAAGCTTCCAGCACCTGGCCGAAGCCGAACTCCGCAAGGAAACCCGGTAAAATTTGTAGAATAGTAAGCCTGATAGCAAAGGCTCCGGAGTTGGGCTTGTGGCGGAACTGGTAGACGCGACTGACTTAAAATCAGTTGGCCTTATGGCCGTGCGGGTTCGAGTCCCGCCTTGCCCATTTAGATTTTTGACAGCCATTTTCTGGAGGACAATATGGGATTTTCACCTGCGGGGATAAAGCTTATAGCCGGCGGGGTAATAGCGGCCGCCATCGGCAGCATGATCCTGGTCTGGTCGAAAGGGGCTGGCCTGCCCGTGCTGTTCCTGGGCCTCGCTTTCGCCGGTTTCTCGGCCTACTTCTTCCGCGACCCGGAGCGCGACCGGATCTTTGCCCCCGGCGAAATAGCCTGTCCCGCCGACGGCACGGTGATGACCATAAAGAACGAGGGCACCCCCGGGATAACCGTGATCCGCATTTTCCTTTCCGTCCTCAACGTGCACGTGCAGCGCGCCCCTATCGAGGGCAAGATAACGAAAGTGCAGTACACCAAGGGCAAGTTCGCCCTGGCCTACGCGCCGGAAGCCGCCAACAACGAGCGCAACCTTATCCGCATAACCGGCGAGTACGGCCGCACCGTGGAGATAGAGCAGATAACCGGCTCCATCGCCCGGCGCATAGCGTGCTACGTTAAGGAAGGGGAGGACGTTAAGATAGGCCAGCGCGTCGGCATGATCTATTTCGGCTCGCAGGTGTCGGTCTATCTGCCGGAGTCCGTGAAAATACTGGTGAAGCCGGGAGACAAGGTCGCCGGGGCTGAAACCGTGCTGGGCCTCTGGTAAAGGAAGGGAAATATGAACGAAAATTTAGAGACAGTTCCGGAAAAACAGAAGCGCATAGACATGGTCAAGCTCAAGAAGACGGGAGCGGTGGTCCTGCCGTCCATCTTCACCATAGCCAACATGGCTTTCGGTTTCTTCTCCATACTTTCCGCCTCCGAGGGCGAGTATGTGAGGGCCTCGTGGTTCCTGATAGTTTCCTACGTGATGGACATGCTCGACGGGCGCGTGGCGCGCCTGGTGCACGGCGAAAGCTCCTTCGGCGTGGAGATAGACTCCCTTTCCGACTGGATGTCCTTCGGCATCGCCCCGGCGTACCTCATCTACAAGTTCGTGCTGAAGGACTACGGCCTGTGGGGCTACCCGGTGGCTTTTCTGTACGTGCTGTGCGGCGCGCTGCGCCTGGCCCGCTTCAACCTGAAATCCCATTTCGGCGGCAGCTCCAAGGATTTCTTCCAGGGCCTGCCGATACCCGCCGCGGCCGGCATACTCGTCTCTTTCGTGCTGGCCTACAGCCTGCTGGAGGGAGCGGATGGCTCGCGCAGCATACAGGCGGTCATGAACCAGATGCCGCTGGTCTACGCGGCGATCCCGTTCATCATGATAGCCCTGGCGCTGCTGATGGTCTCGTCGGCGCCGTACGCGGCCTTCAAGGGCGACATGATAAAGCTCTCGTCGGTGAAGGGGATACTGCTGATAACCTCCCTCATCGCCATGATAGTCATCTACCCGCAGGACGCGCTGTTCCTGTTCTTCTCGCTGTACGCCGTCTCTGGAGTTGTCTTCGGGATCTACAAGGCTTTAAGGGGGGCGCTCAGGTCTAAGGAAGCCTGATCAGTCTGAATTCCTGAGAGGAAGTCCGGGCTTTAACCGCCCGGGCTTTTTTTTGCGTCTTCAGCGCGTTGTCCCAGGCGACGGGGCAGAAGGGCTGCAAGGCCGCCAGCCAGAGGGGGCCCGCCGCCGTCCTGTAAGGGAGGCGCCAGGCATAGGCGCGGTAGCCGTTGCCGGAGGCGAAAGAGAGGTCCTGCGTTCTGCCGCGGTATAGCCGTCCGGGGGCCAGCCTGGGCCCGGTGCCGGGGCGGCCGGTGTAGAAGCCCTTAACCCAGGCGAAAAATACGTTCTTGGCGCTTCTGTCCGCGGTTTCGAATCCGGCGGCCGCGATAAAATCACGCAGGGCGGTTTCCCCGCCCTCAAAAACCGTTCCGGCGTTAGCGCAGTCCCGTCCCTGCTGGTCGCAGGCTTCAACAGGCAGGAGCTCCGCAAGTATAGTCTGCGGCGAGGCCGCGTAAATCTCGCCGGCGGGGGCGGCCACCGGCGGAGGGGGAGCTTCCCACAGCAGCCAGCCGGCGCGCGCGGGAAAAGCGGCCAGCAAACAATAGCAGGCGGTCAGGGCGCAGGAGCTGATCTTTCTGTTAAAAGTAATATCCATATAGATCACTAAATTCCGCCGCCCGTTAATTATTTTTCGGGTCCCCCGTTTTCTCTTCCTGCTTGCGTGGGAACAGCGGGGGGACCTTCTGCGGCTCCACTCCGCCGGCGGTCCTGCCCACGCCCAGCTGCAGGTGCATGCGGCTTGCGGTATCGGGCATGAAGGGGTCCAGCCAGGCGGCTAGCAGGCGCAGGCACCAGACCATTTCATGAAGAAAAGATTTCAGGGCGGCGGGGTCGGTTTTGGCCAGTGCCCAGGGCTTCTTGGTGTCTACCAGGCGGTTCAGCGTGCTGACGCCTTGCCAGATCTTCTCCAGCGCTTCGCTGAACTGCAGCGCCTCTATGCGGCGGTGTATCTCGGGGGTCCAGGAAGTCAGCTCCCTGAAGATCTCCGAATCCGCCGGTTTCTCAGGCAGGCGGTGGTCCAGGTATTTGGCCGCCATGTTCATCAGCCGGGAGAAAAGGTTGCCCAGGTCGTTGGCCAGGTCGGCGTTGTAGCGCCGGTGAAAAGCCTCCATCGAAAAATCCCCGTCCTGTCCGAACGGCACTTCCCTGAAGATGAAATAGCGCAGCGCGTCCACGCCGTAGTCCCGCACCACGTCCTCGGCCCTGATGTAATTGCCGCGGGACTTGGACATCTTGTCGCCGTTGATGGTCCACCAGCCGTGCGCGTAAACCTTGCGCGGCAGCTCCACGCCCAGCGCCATCAGCATGGCGGGCCAGATCACGCCGTGGAAGCGGAAGATCTCCTTGCCTACCAGGTGCACGTCGGCGGGCCAAAGGACGGGGAAATCGGGGCTGTTGTGTTCCGGGTTGTAGCCGGCGCCGGTGGCGTAGTTCAGCAACGCGTCGAACCACACGTAGACGGTGTGTTTAGGGTCGGACCGGACCGGCACGCCCCAGGCCACTTTGGTGCGCGAAACGGAGATGTCCCTCAGCCCGGACTTCACGAAATTTATAAGCTCCTGCGAGCGGTAGCGGGGGGAAAGGAAGTCCGGGTGTTTCTCATAATGCGCAAGCAGCGCGTCCCCGTATTTGGAGAGCCTGAAAAAATAGGTTTCCTCTTTGACGCGCTCTACCGGGCGGGCGTGCACGGGACAGTTCTTTTCCTTCAACTCGCCCTCGTCGTAGAAGGCCTCGCAGGAGCTGCAGTAAAGCCCTTCGTAGGAGCCCGGATAGATGTCGCCGCTCTTTATCAGTTGCTCGAATACGGCCTGTACCCCGGCCTCATGCGCGGCGTCGGTGGTGCGTATGAAATAGTCGTATTTTATGTTCAGGGTTTTCCAGAGGTTGCGGAAGTCGGCTGAAATGCCGTCGCACCAGACCTTGGGTGCAATGCCCTTCTCCCGGGCTATCTTCTCTATGTTCGAGCCGTGCTCGTCGGTGCCGGTCTGGAAATGCACCGGGATGTCTTTCGCGCGCAGGTGGCGGGCCAGCACGTCGGCCGCCAGCGTGGTGTAGGCATGGCCTATGTGGGGCTTGTCGTTGACGTAATACAGGGGGGTGGTTATGTAATATTTTTTCGTATTCATCATTAAACCGGGTTTACGAGGTCTTCGAGTTTAAGGCCGGCCCTTTCGCTTTCCAGCAGGGCCGTTTCAAGCAGCAGCGCGTACGAGACGTTCCTGTCGACCATGCGGCGCAGGTCCAGCGTGCGGCGCAGCAGCAGCGTGAACCTGTCTTTGGCGGAGCCCTCCGAGCCGCGCCAGGCGGCGCGTGTCTTGGCCAGCAGCAGGTCCAGCAGGGTTTTTACTTCCTCGCGGGCTTTATGGCTGTCGCGGGGCAGACCCGCCGTGAATTTGAAGATCCTGGCGGTGTCGCCGGGGCGCAGCGCGGAGATGCGCTTGAGGAAAGTCCCCGCTTCGGCCGCTTTTTCCAGCGAGCCGCCGCCCAGCGCCGCCAGCGCCGAGGCTTCCTCCGGCAGCGCGCCGTTGGCTTCAAGGATGGTCTTCATGGCCGCGCGCGGCAGCAGGCCGAACTCCACCATGCAGGAGCGGGAAAGTATGGTGGCCAACAGGGAGGTCTTGCGAGAGACCGTAAGTATTACCGAGGTGCCGGGGGGCGGCTCTTCCAGGGTTTTGAGCAGCGCGTTCTGGGCGGCCGGCATAAGGGCTTCCGCGTCGCGCACGATGAAAACTTTCCACGCCGACAGCAGGGGCTTCTGCTGGGCCCAGCGGGTGAGTTCGCGCATGGTGTCTATCTTGAGGTTGGCGCTTTCGTCCTCGTCCAGCAGGGCGGCCTGGAAGGCGGTGTCCACAATGCGTATGTCCGGATGGGCGCCGCTCAGGGCCTGCAGGCAGGAAATGCACGCGCCGCAGGAATCAGACGGGTCGGTATGAAGCTTTACGGGTTCCGGCTCCGGCTCGGGGGCAGGCGCCGGCGCCGCCGCCGCGGCGAACAGGTCGTTCTCGTCGGGCTGAGGGGGGGCGGCCGGCTTTTCACGGTGCGGTGTGTGCGAGCAGTTCAGCGCCTTGGCGAATTCCAGGGCGGTAAGGAATTTTCCTGTGCCGGCAGCCCCATGGAAGATCATGGCCGGCGGCACGCGGCCCGATTCTATAAGGGCGCGCAGGCGTTTTACCGTCTTGTCCTGGCCGAGTATGGATGAAAATGACATTTAAATTCCGGCTATTTTTTAAGGAGTTTCGAAACGCGCGCGCGGATGTCCTTCTGTATGGTTTCCACAGGGCGGCCGGCGTCTATGCGCGTAATGCCGGGGCGGCGGGCCAGCAGTTTATACGCCCGGTTCACGCGCCGCCTGAAACTGTCCGGCTCCCGCTCTATGCGGTCGCGGCCGGGGCGCGTAAGCTCCCGCTGGGCAAAAACTTTATCGGGGATGTCGAAGACTATTGTGACGTCCGGTTTCAGGTCCATCGTGGCTATGCGGTTTAGGGTCTCCACCGTCGTTAGCGGGAGGCCGCGGCCGTAGCCCTGGTAGGCGGTGGTGGAAAGGGTGTAGCGGTCCGAAATTATTACTTTGCCGGCCTTCAGCGCCGGCATTATCTTTTCAAGGGTGTGCTTTATCCTGGAGGTTTCGTAAAGGAAAAGCTCGGTCATCGGCTCGATATTGCTTTTCGGGTCCAGCAGTATCTTGCGGATCTTCTCCGACAGGTAGGTGCCGCCGGGCTCGCGCGTGACCAGGACTTCATGGCCCAGCTCTTCCAGCCATGTTTTAAGAAGCGCGGCCTGCGTGGATTTTCCGGACCTGTCCGGTCCTTCCAGAACTATAAATATGCCCTTTTTCATAGGTTGATTTCTATATGATAGCAAAGGCCGGGGGGCAGGGGCTATATATAAGGCGGCGCCGCTTTTTGTTATTATAGCTTTAGGAAAAATCTCAGTATAAGGTAGACCTATGCTTACACTGCTGCGTTTCTTCATTATTCTGGCCTCATTGGCCGCCGCCGCCGGCCCCGGGGATCTAGCTTCCCTGCAAAAAGACCAGGTAGTAGCCAAAGCTTTCCGCGCCCAGGCGCTCTACCTGGACCCCTCCGGGGCCCCGAAGGGGGCGCGTTTCGTGCACGACCAGGGCCTGGTAGTAGACGTTCTGTTCTTCGACTCGGTACCGCAAGTCTCGGTCTATTTCCGCACGCTTCCGTCCGACGAACGCGGCACCCCCCACGCTCTGGAGCACCTCCTGCTGGGCAAGGGCTCGGAGGGCCGCAGGCTTAACACGATGATGCCGATGCGGATGGGGGACCATACCGCGGGCACGTACTCCGATATGACGAATTACCAGTTCTCCAGCGCCGCCGGGCCGGCGGAGTTCTACGAACTGCTGGACGTTTTCCTGGGGGCGCTGATCCGCCCGGACATTACCGACGAGGAGATCCGCCGCGAAGTAGCCCATACCGCCGTAGTTGAGGAAGGCGGCAAGCTTGCGCTTGAGGAGAAAGGCACGGTGTACACGGAAATGGTCTCGCGTACGGAGCAGCCCGCTTCGCTGCGCTGGGACCAGATGGGGCGCATGCTTTACGGGCCGGCCCACCCTCTGGCGTTAAATCAGGGCGGCGAACCCGAGGAGATACGCAAGCTCGCTCCCCCCGAAGTGCGCGCCTTCCATGCCGCGCACTACCACCTGGACGGCAATATGGAAATGATAGCGGCGCTGCCCGCCGGCTGGACCGCCGCGGATTTCCTGGAGCGCCTTAACGGCGAGATCCTGCGGCTGGAGCCGCGGCCGGTTAAGCGCTCTTACGAGGGGCTGCCTCCTTTTGCTCCGTTAAAGACCCGCGAGATACGCATCGGCAGTTTCCCCTCCGACGGCGCGCCCGCCCCGCAGTCCGCGCTTATGGCCTGGCCGCCCGTCCGGACGCTGAATACGGACGAGCAGATCCGCGCCGACCTGGCGCTGGCCCTGGTTGGCGGCGGCGAGACTTCTTATCTCTACCGCGACCTGGTGGACCAGAAGACGCGTAAATTCAATTCGGGGGCTACGGGAGTCGGCGGCGGGGTTAACTCCCTGCCCGCTTCGTTCGCCGTGCTGGAAATAGCCGGCATCCCGCCGGCTTCGGTCACTCCCGGGGGGCTGCAGCGCCTGCGCGGCGCGGTTGTGGAACGCATGAGCTGGCTTCACGATCTAAAGCCGGGCAGCAAGGAACTCGCCGAGGCGGCCGATAAGGTCCGCGCGCGCATACGTTCCAACCGGCGCTCCATGCTTAAGGCCATGGAGGGCCCGCCCCGGTTCGGGACCCGCAGCACCGGCGACAGCTGGCATCGCGCCCTGGACCAGCTCGCCGTGGAACCCGGCTTCGCCAAAGCGCTGGCCCCCGACGCCGTTCTGGACCGGCTGCTGGCAGAACTCGACGCGGGAAAAAATCCCTGGACCGCCGCCATCGAGCGGGCGGGGATGCTTGAGCCGCCCTATATCTCGGCCGTCCTGCCGGACCCGGGACTTCTTGAGCAGCAGAAGACGCGCAAGCAGGAGCGCCTTAAGGCGAAGGCGGCGGAGCTGGCGTCAGCCTACGGCCTTCCCGAAGCGCGGGCGCTTGAGCGCTATCGCGCCGAGGCGGACTCGGCTACCGCGGTCCTGGAGGCGCTCGGCCGCGGCTCTCCCAAACCTTCTTTTCTGCGCGAACCGCCGCTGGAGCTAGACCAGCTTGACTGGAAAGAAAGCCGGCTGCCTTGCGGCCCGCGGCTGGTCACTACAAGGTTCCAGACCCCTTTCACCGATATCAGCGTAGCTTTCGATCTGCGTGGCGTTCCTGAAAAAGACTGGGAACTGTTGCCTCTGCTCGGGGATGCCCTCGGTTCCGTGGGCGTGGTTACCCGTTCCGGCGAGCGGCTTGATTATCTGAAAGCCCGTGAACGGATCATGACGGAGATCTACGGGGCCGGCGTCGGCGTAGACGCCTATCCGCGCAGCGAGCGCGCCGAACTGATCTTCAGCGGCTACGCCTCCTCCCCGGAAGAGGTGGATAAGTCGGTAGAGTGGATAGAGAACTATCTTCTCCGGCCGGACTTGTCCCGGGCCTCGCGCGAGCGGCTGATAGACTCGCTTCGCGCCGGCATTCAGGACTTGCGCGGGATCTTCCAGCAGGACGAGGAAACCTGGGTTAACGACGCGGCCGCCGCCTATAAATACCAGGACCGGCCCCAGTACATGCATATCAGCAGCCCGTTCACCTCCCTGCGGCACCTGACCCGCCTGCGCTGGCGGCTGGAAGACCCGGCGCCGGCAGAGCTTGCCGTGATGCGCGCCACTATGACCGCGGTGATGGACGCGGCGAAGACCTCGGGCAGGCCCTCGGCGGAAAAACTCCTGGCCGGCGTAGACGGGGAACTTGGCGAATATCTGCGCTGGGAATTCTCCCACCTGCCGGACGATTCCTGGCGCGGCGACCTGCGCGAGATAGCGGCGGATTTCCTAGCCGACATCGGCCACCCGGACCAGACCATAAGCCGGCTGCGGGAACTGGCGGGTAAAGTGCTGGTGCGCGGCGGCGCGCGGGTGCATATTAACGGCGACGCCGCCAATATAGAACGCGCGGCCGGCCGGCTGGACGAGCTGCTGGCCCGGCTGCCGGCGGGCGGGCCACCGGCCGCCGCGCCAAAACGCCGTGACCTTGTAATTGACCGCCTTAGAGGGCGCTTCCCCGGACTTAAGCGGCCGGCGCATGTAGCCCTTGTCAGTAACGGCGGCAAGACCGGCACCATCAGCGTCTGGACGCCGGCCGCCGGCTATAGTTCCTCCGCTCCCGACGAACTTGTAGACAGCCTGGCGCTGGGCGTGCTTTCCGGCGGCGGCGCGCATTCGCTTTTTATGCGCACCTGGGGCGCGGGGCTTGCCTACAGCAACGGCCTGGGACATCCCGCGTCTATCGGCCAGGCTACTTATTACGCCGAGAAGTGTCCCGACCCGGCGCAGACGCTGCGGTTCGTGGCCGGGGTTGCGGCTTCCACGGAAATAAATGACCCGTTCCTGCTGGAATACAGCCTGGCCACGGCTTTCAGCGACTACCGGGCCGACGGGGGGTTCTCCTCCCGCGGCGGCGCGCTGGCCTATGACCTTGAGGAAGGCAACCGCCCGGAGACAGTGCGGGCTTATAAATCCGCCCTGCTCAAGCTGGCCCGCCAGCCCGGCACCCTTGCCCTTGTCCGCGCCCGGTTCCTGAAGTCCCTCGGCCGCGTGCTGATCGGGCTGCCGGGCGGGAAGGTTTCCGCGCCTAATGCCGGCTCCTTCTTTATAGGGCCGGACGACCTGATACTGCGCTATGAGAAGTTCCTGCGTGAAAAAGGCGAAGCCGAAGCCGTGGTCCGCCTTTACCCGCGCGACTTCTGGCCTTAACGCTATTCAGGGGCCGGCGCCGCGGGGACCGGGTTATCAAAACGCGCTCGGCCACACCGTGGCCTCGCTCATCCTCCGGCCTCGGCGCTATGCAAGCCTCGGCCTCCGGAAGGTTTTGCTAACCCGGTCCCCGCGGCACCTGACTGGACATGTATTTTGGGAGATTAAAACGAAAACCCCGGCGTTGCGGCCGGGGTTTTTATTTTTGCTGCCGCATTCCTACGAACACTCCGAATAGCCGCAGTCGTGGCAGGTGGGGCCGGAGCAGCCGGACTCGTAGCTGACGTTGGAGGAGTAGCACTTCGGGCAGTACTGGGTGCGGGAGGCTTCCCACAGCTCCAGTTTCTCCTGGCCGTTCAGCTCCTGGTCGGTGGCTATTACTCCGGTGCGCTTCAGGTGGCTCCTGAGCGCCACGGCTATGCCGTGCGCTATGGAATTTATGCGGTTGTCGCCCAGGCCCATCGGCCTGTCGCCCTTCACGGAATTCAGGTGCTTTATTATCTTTACCGGGTCGCCGCCTTCCTCCAGGTATTTGGAAAGCAGTATGCCTATCAGTGAGGTCAGGCCGCTGATCTCGGTGCCCAGCGGCGGCATGTTGGTGAACACCTGGTAGGGGCCGTGCTCGTTGTAGTTTATGTGCACGTGCAGCGGGCCGTAGCCGGTCTTCAGCTGGAAATACTCCGACGACACGCCGAAGGACTGGTAAGCGACCTTCTTCTTTTTCGTCTTGGCCTGCGGCTGCGTACCGGTGCTTATGTTAAGCACCTGCTGGGACTTGCAGCCGTCGCGGTATACGGTCAGCCCCTTGCAGCCCAGCTTGTGCGCCAGCAGGTAGCAGTTCTTCACGTCCTCCACCTTGGCCGAGGTGGGCATGTTGATGGTCTTTGAGACGGCGTTGTCTATATGCTTCTGGAAGGCCGCCTGTATCTTTATGTGGCTCTCTATGGACACGTCGTGCGCCGTCGGGAACAGGTCCTGTATGTGCTTCGGGATCTCCGGTATGCCGCGCACGGCCTTGTGGTTGCCCTCTATTTTCTTCCACAGCGTTTTTTCGTCCATGCCGAAGAAACCGCTGTGCTGGGCTATGCGCTTGAACAGCGAGTTCACCTCGAAGAAGGTGTCCTTGGCTTCCGGGTCCAGGTTGTTCTTTATGGCGTCCAGGGCCCTGGCGTTGTAGCGCGTGTAGGCGATGGCGAAGAAAGGCTCTATGCCCGAGCCCTGCAGCCCGGCGGCTATGGCGATGGTCCCGGTGGGGGCGATGGTGGTGCGGCAGGCGTTGCGGGGCTTTGCCGCCACTCCCCTGAAATACTTGCTTTCCCCGTCGTAGATGGAGTCCTTCCAGTTCGGGAACACGCCGCGCTCGCGGGCCAGCGCCTCGGACGCTTCCATGGCCTTCTCGTTTACGAACTTCATCACCTCTTCGGCCTTGGCCAGGCCCTCGGGGCTGTCGTAGGGCACGCCCAGTTTCACGGCGGCCTCGGCCCAGCCCATCACGCCCAGGCCTATCTTGCGGTTGCCCTTGGCTATCTTCTCAATTTCGGTCAGCGGGTAATTGTTTATCTCTATAACGTTATCCAGGAAGCGCACGGCCTTGGCCACCGTAGCGCCGAGGCGCGGCAGGTCCAGGTGGCCGCGGTTCATTTCGCCGGTCACGTAGTTGGCCAGGTTGATGGAACCCAGGTTGCAGGACTCCCACGGCAAAAGGGGCTGTTCGCCGCAGGGGTTTGTGCTCTCTATCTGCCCCAGAGCGGGCGTGGGGTTGGAATTGGTCTCGTTTATGCGGTCCATGAAAACTATGCCGGGGTCGCCGGTGGTCCAGGCGGATTCCACCATGCTGTTGAAAATTTCCCTGGCTTTAAGAGTGCCGGCCGCCTCTTTGCTGCGGGGGTTGATAAGGTCATAGGACGCGTTGGTCTCCACGGCCTTCATGAACTTGTCGTCGAGAGCTATGGAGATGTTGAAGTTCTCCAGTACGCCCGGCTGCGCCTTGATGGTGATGAATTCCTTTATCTCCGGGTGCCAGTACGGCAGTATCCCCATGTTGGCGCCGCGGCGCGTGCCTCCCTGCTTCACCACGTCGGTGAGCTTGTCGAAAAGCTTCATAAAAGAGATGGCGCCCGAGGCCACGCCGTTGGTCTTCTTCACCGTGTCGCCCTTGGGGCGCACGCGGCAGAACGAGAAGCCGGTGCCGCCGCCGGATTTCTGTATCAGGCTCTGCGCCGTCAGCGCCTTGGCTATGCCTTCCATGGAATCCGGCACCGGCAGCACGTAGCAGGCGGAAAGCTGCTGCAGGTCGCGCCCGGCGTTCATCAGCGTGGGGGAGTTGGGGAGGAAATTGAAATCCGCCATCAGGTTGTAGAACTCCGTCTTCCAGAGGTCGGCCGCGGCGCGGGCCGCGTCTATGGTGGCGTAGGCTTTCTCCAGGTTGGCCACGAACTTTATGAAGTTGGCCTCGCGCTCGGAGGATTCCGCCAGACCTTCGTGGAAAAGCAGCGTGCGGGAATGGCCGCCGGCTTCGGAGTTCTCCGTCACGCGGCAGCTCACGCCTTCGAAAAGGCCCCAGTTCTGCGCGTCGGGGTGGAAGATCAGTTCCGAAAGTGAAATATTATGCGCCACGCGCTCGAAAAGATCCTCTACGGAATTATCGTCGCGGAGGTATTTATCCTTTATAACCTTGGCCTGGTTCTCGCTGATATAGATCTTGCGCTTGTCCAATGTGGTAGTCTTCATTATAGCCGTGTCCTCGTCTAGACTGCGCCCCACTCCGGCCCCCTGGGCCGCTTATAAGCGGAGGTTTCTGTCTTTAACCGCGCCAAAAATCTTTGGGATTAAAGTTAATCTATCAATACCGGTTTTCTTTGTCAAATTTGCCGACGAGGGGGGTAAAAAACGCCCGCGCGAGTAAAAATTGTTGTAATAAAAATCGGCAGATCCTCCTATGTGAAAGTGCAAAAAAAGCGTCCCAGGAGCTTACGCGGGCGCAGGTGCAGCGCCAGGCCCTGCGGCTGGCCCGGGTCGAAACGGAATGCCGTCTTATCCGCGCGGCCCTTCCCGCGCCTGCCCCTGGTTTCGGCAATCTTTCAGCAACCTCTCCGCCCGCCCCGCTTTAACTTTTAAGGTATATCTTTAAGTATATCTTGAATATATCTTGAGTACATCTTGAATATATCTTGAAAATATTTAAAATATTAAAAATCATAAAAATAATCTTGACAACCTACCGCATACATGTTGTAATATTTTCCGGAAGAATAAAATTACGAGGAAACACATGCGCTTTAATTTTTTGAAACGCCGCAGCAAAAAAACCCTCCTGATCCTGGCAGCAGCGATGACCGGTTCGCTGGCATACGCCGGCGTGCTTATAAATTCCCAGTATGTTATTTCTATCCCCACGGTGGGCAATGGCAACGGCAGTTCTAGCATGGTTTCGCCGGGCTATAAAATACAATCCGGTACGCTTGGACAGAGCGTGTCAGGCAGCGCGCAAAGCGCACATTATCAGAATTCGGGCGGGTTTGCTAACCAGATTGTGGCATTGGCCAACCCGCCTGCCGCTAATTTGGGCGACGTTTACGTCTATCCCAATCCTTTCAAGCCGAACAGCCCGGGGAGCTTCCAGGCTGACCATATCACCTTTAAACATCTGCCGGCGGACGCGACAATAAAAATATTCACGATAACCGGCAAACTGGTGGTGGAGCTTCACAAGGCTGACAGTTCAAGTGACGAGTACCCCTGGAACGTTACAAACAGCGACGGGCATAAACTGGCGAGCGGTGTTTACCTTTATTTCATGACGTCGCCTAACGGCGGCAAAGCAAAAGGTAAATTTGGGGTTATAAGATAATGACGCTAAAAAAAATTGTTACGGGGACTGAATTGGCGGCATTAGTGATGTTGAGTTGTTCCGGCTTTGTTTTTGCGGGAAGCGCGCAGGGAACAAGCGCGTTCCAGTTTCTCCAGCTGGGCGTAGGCGCCCGGCCGTCGGCCATGGGTGAGACTTTCGCAGGCGTAACTGGCGACGTGAACTCTGTATATTGGAACCCCGCGGGGCTTGCCGGCCTGGAGCGTGGCGAATTGTCCATGACGCACGCGTTGTGGCTTCAGGGCATTACCTATTCAAACATAGTGTACGGCCAGCGGGCGTTCGGCGGGACCATTGGCGCGGCTTTTAACATTCTTACCACGGGCGACATCCAGGAAGCCGACAACACAGGTTTGCGGCTCTCCGATAATTACAACATGTCGGACACGATGGGGATTGTTTCCTATGCCCGCGGGTGGAACAACCTTTCGCTGGGCGCGAATTTAAAATACATCTCCTCGCGCATACAAACAGAAAACGCTCAATCCTATGCCGCCGATATAGGCGCGCTTTACAGCGGTTTCCGCCCGTGGGGCAGGAAGCTGGGCGTGGGCTTGTCGGTGCAGAATCTGGGCACGAAGGCCAAATATGTGTCCGAAGCAAATTCCCTGCCGGTGATAGTACGCGCGGGAGGTTCCCTGGACCTGTTTAAAGGTTTGCTGGTTGCCTCCGACCTGAACTACATAGAGAAAGTTATTAATATCCATATAGGCGCCGAATACACCCGCGCGTTCGGCCCCTTAACTGTGGCGCTGAGAGCCGGATATAAGGACGACACTGTAAAAGAACTGGGCGCGCTTTCAGGCCTGACCGCCGGTATGGGTATTAAATTAAGCGACTGGCAGTTTGACTATGCCTGGAATTCGTTCACTGATTTAGGGATCACCCACCGGATATCGATGGGGTACAAGTTCGGTGGTTTGAACGCTGAGAAAGCGCCGCCTCCCTCCGCTCCGGTTGCAACAGTGGTCAGCACTCCGATTATAACGGTAGTCAGCACTCCGGTTGCAGCAGTAGTCAGCGCTCCGGATTTCGATGGCGACGGAGTGGCTGATTCTTTAGACAAATGTCCCAATACTTCCACGGGAACGGCGGTTGACGCGGCCGGTTGCCCTTTTGGTTCGCCGGTACAGGTTATGGACCGCCTGGCATTGGTGGCGGCACAGGGCTCTATAACGCCGCCGGTGGAGGCCGCAGTCCGCGGCGCGGCCGCGGACCCTGCCTGCCCCTGGGATCAGGTGGGCAAGTTGTGCATGACCACCATGTGGTTTGATTATGACGGGGCCGAAGTTAAGAAAGATGATACTCCCCAGTTAAAGGCAATAGCGGCGTTTCTGAAAGCCAACCCCCGTGTACGGGTTGAACTGCAGGGCTACGCCGATGACCGCGGAGACGACAACTATAATTACAAGCTTTCTGCCGACCGGGCCGAGGCTGTTATGGAACACTTTATTATGGTGGATGGACTGGATGCCGGCCGCTTTTCGGCTAAAGGATTGGGTAAAACCATGCCCATTACCTCCAACCTCACCGAGGAAGGCCGTAAAAGCAACCGCCGCGTAGTCGCAATTCTTTCCTACTTTGAGAAATAGCCGTTAGCGCTGTAGCGTGAGTCTTATTATAAATTAGGAGATAGTCTATGAAAAACAGTGTAAAAGCAATAATTTCCAACGCCGTGCTGACGGGGTTGCTTATGGTTGTGGCAGCCGCCGCAACGCCTCCACAATCTCCTACTGTTCCGCAACTGATAAATTTTCAGGGAAAGCTTACCGACCAAAACGGTAAAGCGATCACCATCGCTGTCCCCATGGTGTTTAGGCTTTATACAAGCGCTAACGCTCCCGTCAACTCGGCCGTATGGTTTGAAACCCAGAATGTGACCCCGGACAATTTTGGTGTTTATAGTGTACTGTTGGGACAGGTTAATCCTTTTGATATAAGTTTCTCCACTGGTTATTGGCTGGGTGTGCAAGTGGGGACCGACAGCGAAATGCTGCCCCGTAACAGGATGGTTTCTTCGGCTTACTCCTTATACTCTTTAAACAGTTCCACCGCCGCCTGGGCGGAAGGCGCGGATTGGACCACTATAACCAACAAACCGGCCGTAACTACACAGGGAAACACTTTTAACGGCGCGAACCAGCTTGTGCAAATTACGTCCGACAATAAATTGCCCGTTTTGGACGGCTCTAATTTAACCAGTGTGCCCGGCACCATTGCCAACGGCTCGGTGACTGATGCGAAAGTAACGTTGTCAACAGCGGCTATTAGTTCAGGCAAATTCGACAATAATCATGTTGCCATAACCACAGCCGCTGTGAGCGGGCTGGAAGTGAAAGCCGACCTGGCTTCTCCTACGTTCACCGGCACGGTTGGCGGCATCACGAAAACGATGGTAGGCCTGGACAGCGTGGATAATACGACCGATTTAGCCAAGCCTGTATCTACAGCTCAACAGGCCGCTTTGGACCTGAAGGCCAACCTGGCTTCGCCTACGTTCACCGGCACAGTTGGCGGCATCACGAAAACGATGGTAGGCCTGGACAGCGTGGATAATACGGCCGATACGGCCAAGCCCGTATCTACACCCCAGCAGACAGCTTTGGACCTGAAGGCCAACCTGGCTTCTCCTACGTTCACCGGCACAGTTGCCGGCATCACAAAAACGATGGTAGGCCTGGACAGCGTGGATAATACGACCGATTTAGCCAAGCCTGTATCTACAGCCCAGCAGGCCGCTTTGGACCAGAAGGCCAACCTGGCCAGCGCTGCGTTTACCGGCGCTGTTTCAGCCACAAGCTTCACAGGCCCGCTTACCGGCAATGTTACCGGCAAGGCAACTAGCGCCACAAACATAACCGGCGGTGCAATCGGCGAGGTTTTATATCAGTCCGGTTATAGCGCCACCGGGCGGCTTGCAGCCGGCGCTGCAAATCAGATCCTGCAATCTAATGGCAATGCGGCGCCCTCTTGGGTTGACCCGGCGACTGTGATTGCCGGTAATGCAACCACGGCCACCAACCTGGCTAATGGGACAGCCGGCCAGATTCCGTACCAGTCTGCCGTTGGTAACACCTCCATGCTGCCGGTGGCGGTTACAGGCGGTTCTGTACTGACCAGCAACGGCAATGCGTCGCCAATTTGGACTGTGGCTACTGACGCCAATACCGCTTCTACCATAGTAAAGCGCGACGCTTCCGGCAATTTCTCGGCAAGTGCTATAACCGCAACGAGCTTCAACGGTCCGTTGACGGGTAATATAACAGGCAATGTTACGGGCAGTGTAACGGGCAATGTAACAGGCAATGCCACCAGCGCCACCACAGCCACTAACATAGCCATCGGTGCACCCGGCAATATTCCGTACCAGTCTGCCGCTAATACCACCGCCATGATTCCCGCCGGCACAGCCGGTCAGATACTGAAGTCTAACGCAGGTGCCGCGCCCGCGTGGATTGACCAGTCTGCCGTTACCGCTGGCTCCGCCACCGCTAACGTTTTAAAGGGCGGCGACACAATGACCGGCACGCTTCATTTGACCGGTGCGAACACCTATATAACCAGTGAGTCGTCAATCACTACCACCGGTAATTTCTACGGCAACGGCTCACAGCTGGGCGGCCTTACGGCAACGCAGGTTGGGCTGGGAAACGTGACGAATTTTGCGCAGATAGAGAAACAAATCGGAACGGCGGCGGGCGACATAATTTATTTCAGTGCGCCCAACACGCCTACAGTACTGGCAAAGGGCACCAATGGTCAGGTGCTTGCACTTAGCGCGGGCGTGCCGGCGTGGCAAACCAATGCCAGCGGGCTTAGCGACAACACTATCTACAACCTCCCCAACAGCACGTTCACCGCGTTTGGGGTTACAGCAACTTCTATTACCGCAGGCAACTTCTACGGCAATGGTTCTATGCTCACCGGAGTAATCCAGTCCAGCGCCACAGGCACCTACCCGCTCACCGCGGCGGCGGCTACCGGCAACGCTGGTTCCGTGACCAACGGTGTGTATACAAATGTGGCGAATGCCTTAACCGGCTCGCTTGCTCTTACCGGATCCGCCGGCTATATAACCAGCCAGTCCTCAATTACCACTACAGGCAATTTCTACGGCGACGGCTCTATGCTCACCGGGATAATACAGTCCAGCGCCACAGGCACCTACCCCCTTAACGCGGCGACAGCCACCACCGCAAGCGCGCTTAGCAACCACACCAACTACAACATCCCGAACAGCACGTTCACCGCGTTTGGTGTTACAGCAACCTCTATTACCGCCGTGAACTTCTACGGCGACGGTTCAAAGTTAACCAATGTGACCGTGACGGGTATAGTCGATGACTCAATTCCCGCGACGAAACTTAACGTTGCCGTGGCCGGGCTTGGCATATCTACCCATGCCGTAACGGGCGCGTTGGACATCAATACGGACAACAGCAGTCTTGTGATTTCGGGTAACAGATTGCAGATAAACACCGGCGGTGTAACTAACGCCATGCTGGCCACTGCTACTGACGCCGCTACCGCTAATTACGTAGTAAAGCGCGACGCTTCCGGCAATTTCGCGGCAGGTACTATCACAGCTGCTCTTAACGGCAATGCGCTGACGGCTACCAACGCCACCACTGCCACCACCGCCACCCTCGCCACCAAATCCTCGAATCTGGTCGGCGGTTTAATCGGCTATATTCCGTACCAGTTTGATGTGGATACCACACGGTTACTGGCAGCTGGCACGGACGGTGATGTTCTTCAGAGCAAAGGCGCGGCTGCCCCAGTCTGGGCAACGCCTACCAACTTAAATACTAATAACACCATAGTAAAGCGCGACGCTTCAGGTGATTTCGCGGCGCATATCATTACGGCTACCACCTTTACCGGTGCTCTAAACGGCAATGCTTCCGGCTCAGCGGCCACAGTAACTGCCGCAGCGCAGCCTGCCATCACCTCGGTCGGCACCCTTACGGGGTTGACGATGGGCGGCGCATTGGCTATGGGCTCAAATGATATTACAATGACCGGCACATTAGGCGCGACCGGCGCGGGCAGACTGGCCAACGGCTGGTTTACCGACTTGGATGTTACCAGTCTTACAGCAGGCAGCGTATCCGGCACAGTAACCACCGCAGCTCAGCCGAATATCACCTCGGTCGGCACCCTTACCGGGTGGACGGTTACCGCTCCTATCACAGGCAGCGTAACAGGCACAGCGCTTGCGGTTACCCAGCCGGCGCATACAGCCATCACCTCGGTCGGCACCCTTACCGGGTTGACGATGGGCGGCGCATTGGCTATGGGCTCAAATGATATTACAATGACCGGCACATTAGGCGCGACCGGCGCGGGCAGACTGGCCAACGGCTGGTTTACCGACTTGGATGTTAC
>CAIXBR010000006.1 GCA_903917735.1 uncultured Elusimicrobia bacterium
CAACGGCTCCGGCACAGACCAGATAACCTTAAGGGCCCCGGCTTTAAGTTTCCAGACTTATAACGACGCCACGGTCGCCGATATTACTAATAATTTGGGCTATAACGAGCGGATGTATATCAATCCGGCAGGCAGCGTCGGCATCGGGACGACGGCGCCGGGATATAAGCTTGATGTTCAAGGCGGCGACATCAACGCCTCAGGGAATCTTCTCGAGGCAGGCGCGGTTTTGTCGGGAAAATACGCTTATGTAGGGGGCTCTAACGCCACCGGCAGCTGGCCCATCAGCATCACCGGCACGTCCTCCGGCGCGTCTCCGACCGGCGCGGCGGGCGGGGCCCTTACGGGAACCTATCCTAGTCCCGGTCTGGCGACCAGCCAATCGGCGGCAGTGGCATGGAGCGGCGCCCAGACATTTAATGGCGGAGCAAACTTCCCTGGCACAGGAATATGGAACACTTCCGGCAGCGTCGGCATCGGCAATGCTTCACCGACGAACGGGATACTGGAGGTGACGGGGAACATATATTTGGACAATGTAACCACCGGCAGGCGCGATATCAGGGCCACTATGGCCGACAATGACTTCTGGAGCGTAGGCGGCAATCCGACAGCCAGTAATTCAGGCGTTCTTGAACTTGCTACCGGTGATGACGGGCAAGTTGCGGGCGCGGCAGAACCTATTGTCGTAAGGCAGTATGGGCCGGGCTCTCCCTGGGGCGGTACTCTGGTAAGAACAGGCTATCTCCTGGATAATAACGGCAATACCTCCTTCCCCGGCACGGTGAACGCGGTGGGAGGTTTCCAGTATAACGGGACTTCTCTGGATTCCAGATATGCTTATGCCGGCGGCTCTAATGCTTCCGGCTCCTGGCCCATCAGCATCACCGGCACGTCTTCCGGCGCGGCGCCCACCGGCGCGGCCGGCGGGATGCTGTCCGGCACTTATCCCAGCCCCGGCCTGGCCGCCAACATTTCCGTGACCGGCTCCGTTACCGCGGCCACCTATCTTTTTCCGCCGCCTCCCGGCGACCCGTCCCCTGTGATAACGGCGCGCACCGTTCCGGCCGGGCAGGGCGCCGCCAATGAGAAAACCGAGCTTATCCTGTTCCACAGCAATGACCCCGCCAACGGCTCCGGCACAGACCAGATAACCTTAAGGGCCCCGGCTTTAAGTTTCCAGACTTATAACGACGCCTCGGTCGCCGATATTAATAATAATTTGGGTTATAACGAACGGATGTATATCAATCCGGCAGGCAACGTCGGCATCGGGACGGTGAGTCCAAGCCAGCATCTGAGCGTTACGGACACGCTGTCGATTACCAATACCGGCGGCGTGCAAAGCTTATTGATGGGCAATCAGGATTCCGGCGGCGTGAACGATCCCGGAACCATCCGTGTGGCCAACGGCAATATTTATTTCGGACACGGGGACAGCTGGTCGGGCTCCGGCGGCACCATTACCGACAGCCTGTTCCTTTCGAACGCGGGCGGCCTGTCCTTGGGTTCCGGCTATGTAAACGTTAACGCCGGAGCGGGCAATATGATAATCAGCGGCAACGTCGGCATCGGGACGACGACGCCGGGATATAAATTGCACACCGCAGGCGCGGGTTATTTTACCGGGAACATTTATGCCAGCATGGATAATACGACAGGCGGAGGTATAGTACTGTCCGATGACGGGGATATTGTAAATCTTAACGATGCGTGGGCTACTTTTCGTTTCTCTTACGGGCTCCGTATAACTAATGCCAACAAAAGCGGCAGCACTGTTATCCAACTGGCCAACGGGAGCAGCGGATCTACTTATTTTAATGCCGGCAATGTGGGCATCGGAACTACGGGACCTAATGCTAAACTTGTAGTCACTGGTACCAGTGTTTCTCCTGGGGATGCTGGAATTTTCCATGTCACTACCGGTGACGGAACGAATCTCACTGATAAACTCGTTTTCGGAGTTAATGATACAGGGTATTCATGGATTCAAGCAGTTAAACCTGGTAGCAATGTAAAATCTTTGGCACTTAATCCAAGCGGCGGCAATGTCGGCATCGGGACTACGGGCCCGGAGGCGTACCTTCACGTCCGTCAGAGCGTGCCTACGGGCACCGGGGCCGTGCCCGGCAATACCACAATGCTTTTAGATTCAGCCTCCAACAATTACATCACGTTCAGAAACACGGTCGATAACGGCACCTATGGAGGTTTGCAATTCCTGGATAACAATCTCGGCGCTTATATCGTTTTCAAGAACGCCAGCTCATCGGGCAAATCCGACAGTATGCTGCTTGGCACCTACCAGGATATCTACTTTCAAACCGGAGCTTCCGGTACGGTCGATGGTAAAACCGATGTGATGACTATAAAGCAGGGCGGCAACGTCGGCATCGGGACTACTAGTCCGGGCAAGCGGCTTACGGTTGTGGGCGGCTCAATTCAGCCTGCAGTCGGTAATTCGGCTGACGCCGGAATTGACTTCCCGCTCGATCCGGGCGGGGGCTCCGGCGACGAGGCATGGATCCGCTACTACGTAGAGTCGGGGGAAAACACGAAGCTCCAGATCGGCATCAACAATGACGCCGACGACGACATCTCGTTTTACCAGGCCGGCGCGGAAAGGATGAACATCTATAACGGCAACGTCGGCATCGGTACACCGACCCCGCAGGCATTACTGGATGTTGCGGGCGGATTGATCACTATGAGTTCTTGTAAAGCAGACACTACTAAAGTCATAAACGGGCTATGTATGGATAGTTCGCGCCGAGGCCCCAGCAGAGGTGATGAAGCGTCACGAACCTGTATGGTGGCAGGAGGTCATCTCTGCACATATGGTGAACATTATACTGCATGGCTGACAATAGGAAGGATGGTGGAATCTGGCGACTGGCTAGGACAGGCTAATGGCGACGATGGTATGATGTGTTGTAACAATACTACAGACTCAAGCAACTTTGACGGGCCCTGCTCCAGGTCAGACTCACGTTCTTTCCGGTGTTGTTATAGCACTCTCGGCGTCAGCTATTAACCTAAATATACCAACTGCTGGATTTAGGGTTAAAGATCCTGCGCTTGATGAAATTGTCGGGACTGGGGAAAATTCCTGATAGAAAGAACTCTAGGTGCGCCGCATCGACCGGCTTGTCTATTGTCCGTTTCCCTGAAAACCCCGTCCTTCAGCCGGACTACAAAGATTTAACAATAACTTCGGAATTTCTTCGGGATTTATCTTTAAATACCGGATAAACTATATATAATATATATCGCAAAGGGCAGGCGAATGCGCATGTGAATATGGTTTTTCTACGGACGAAAAGGCATCCCACTCTATTTAAAAACACATTCCAAAATAAGTATTTTTGGGGATCCTTCAGGAATTGTGCCTGCTCATTCCGTCCGCTGTGCCTGGCGGGCGGCCTTTTCCTCCTGGCTTTCAGCCCCGTTCGCGCGGCCGGCCCCGGTACGGGTTCAGCCGATTTTCTTAAAATACCCGTCGGAGCGAGGGAAACTTCCATGGGCGGGGCGTTCACCGCGGTGGCCAACAGCGCCGACGCGGTGTATTACAACCCGGCCGGGCTGTACCTGATGCAAAGCCCCGAGGTCTCCTTCAGCCAGAACAGGTTCGTGGAAGGCGTGTCGCAGCAGTGGCTGGCCGGGGCGTACCCGTACAAGTCCGGCATGGCGGGGCTTGGCGTGAATTACCTGTCGGTGGCGGCTTTCGACGCTTACGACGATGCCGACAACAGGACGGGTTCGGTCTCGGCCGACAACCTGGCTGTCTACTTCTCCTGGGCCGCGGCGCTGCCGCTGGAATATAAAAATTTCAAGGCTGTTTCCTACGGCGCCACGCTCAAGCTCATCACGGAATCGCTGGATACCGAGCGGGGGTCCGGCTACGGGCTGGACCTGGGCCTGCTGGCGGACACGCCGGTGGAGAACCTCAGGGCCGGTCTGACCATCCAAAACGCGGTCTCGAGCAAAATAACATTCATCGAGAAGGGGGCCAGGCCGCCTCTGACTTTCAAGACCGGCGTTACGTACGCCTTCCGTTCCGCCGTTGGGCCGGTGGTGCGCGGGTCGCTGGATTATGTGGCCTGGACCGACCGGCGCGGGTACCTGGCCGCCGGTCTGGAAAGCGTATTCGACGAGGTTTTTTCCGTCAGGGCGGGCTACAGCTCTTTCGCCGATATCTCTAACGGCCTCAATTTCGGGCTTGGCATTCTCCTGTCAAAATACATCGGCAGGAACATCACCCTGGATTATTCGTTCAGCCCCACCTATTCTTTCGGCGACGTCCACAAGGTGAGCGTCACGTACAAGTTCGGGGCCCAGCGCCAGACGCCCGCTTCGCTGGCCGCCGCCAGAGCGGCCGCCAAAGAGGCGGCCGATCTGGACGTGGGGGCGTCCCCGCTCGCGCCCCAACAGACGCCCAGCGAGCATTACCTGGCTATTTTCAACACCGGCACCCTGGTCCAACGCCGCAACGCCATAGCCGAGCTGCGCGAAAAGGGCGGGGACGATTCACTCACGTATCTGATCGGCATCCTTAAGGATAGCAACCCCATTATCGTTAGGGATACGGTCATGGCCCTGGCCCAGTTCAACGATGACCGGGTGATAGACCCGCAGATAGGGCTGCTCAAGTCAGAAAATGGGAATATCCGGCTGGTGGCCATCTCTGGGCTTAACAAGTACAAGGACCCCCGGGTGCTGGCGGCGCTTGCGGGATGCCTGGAAGATAAGGTCCCCATGGTGCGGGGCTGGGCTGCCGAGGTGCTGGGCAATTGGCGCGGCTTTAACGCCGCCGCGCCCCTGCGGGCCGCGCTTAAGACGGAAAAAGACGATACGGTCCGGCGCACGATAATTGAATCGTTAAAAAAACTGGGCGCCGGACGGGAATAGAACGATGAAAGTTAAACTGTCTCATTTCGCTGGTTTCTGCGCTTTCTGCGCGCTGCTCCTGGCTTACCGGGCTCCGCTGGGCGCCGTGCTGACCGGCGGGGTTTCCATGATCACCGCGCTTTCCACGGCCTCCGGCGGCGACACTTCCTCCGCGGGTTCCACGGTGCTCAGCGCGGAGTATATCGGCGGCTTGACCGACTCTGGCGCTATACTGACCGACGGCTATTCGGCGCTGACTTCCGGAGGCACCCCGCCGCTGGTGACGTTCGAGACGGCCAGGGACGACCTGTCGGCCGCGCACTGCTACCCGGTTCCTTTCAAGCCTTCCGCCGGCCATACCAAGATAACTTTCACGGCCCTGACGGGGGCGGCGCGGATACGGATCTACACCATAAGCGGCGAACTGGTGCGCACGCTCAGCAAGGCCGACACCAGCGATTCGCTGGACTGGGACGTGCGCAATACCGGCGGGTCGGCGGTGGACAGCGGGGTATATCTATACCTTATCGAAGGGACTGGCAAATCCAAGACGGGGAAACTGATGGTAATTCGGTAGCCTGGCCCGGCGGACGGGCGGCGGAATACGCGGCTGCAGGGGAACTATTTATGACTAAAAACAAAGCGGGCGGAGTCGCCTTTAAAAAGGCCTCCGGGCCGGAATATCTGAAATTTATGGCTCTTTTTTTCCTGCTGCTTTACGGCAGCGGGAACTTGAGCGCCCAAGTGCCGCTGAAGGTGAATTTCCAGGGCCGGCTGGTGGAACGCGGGATGCCGGTGAACGACCAGCGGAGTTTCATCTTCAAGATCTACGACGCGCTTACCGGCGGGAACCTGCTCTGGACCAGCCAGACCCAGAATGTGACGGTGGCCAGCGGCGTGTTCAGCGTGGTGCTGCAGACCGGGACGCCGGTGAACCTCTCCAGCGCCACGTTCTCCGGGCCAAGATATATTTCCGTTTCCGTGGCGGGCGTAACGCTGAACCCCCGCCAGGAGATGCTGTCGGTCCCTTATGCGCTGGTAGCTCAGTCCCTCTCGGCGGACGCGCTTATAGACCCGTCGAACGTGGGCGCCGGCGTTCTGGGACCGAACGTTATAGTTTCTTCGATAGCGGTCAACGCGGTTTCCTCCACTTCTATCAAAGACGCAGCCGTTACTTTCGTGAAGATCTCCTCCACCGGGTGCCTGGGGGGGAATGTTATGAAAAGGAACTTGGACAATACCGCGTGGGTGTGCGCCGTGGATGATGTCGGGGCCGTGGTTCTAAAGGCGGTTTCACTGGCGCCAGATACATATGACATCGACTCCAGCGTTAATCCATCCATCTATATAAATGACATAGGCGGCGGCAACCTGCTTGAACTGCGGCATAACGACGGTGTTAAATTTACAGTAGATACGGACGGCAACGCGTTCTTCCTCGGCTACAGTTCCGCCACCAAATATTACGGCGACGGCTCCATGCTGACCGGGATCAGCGTGCCCGGAGACAACCTGGGGAACCATGTAGCGACCACCACGCTGAATATGTCCGGTTTCCCCATCGTTAACATGCCCAGTCTGGGCCTGGCGAATAACATCGTTATTTCCTCGGAGACCAGCGCGGCCTTAGGCGCCGGCGTAAGAATCTCCAGCAACGTTTATATCGTGGGCTTCAGCTCGGCCGCCAAGTATTACGGCGACGGCTCCATGCTGACCGGCCTGGGAGCTGCGACCGCCGACAACCTGGGCAACCATACGGCCACTAAGGACCTGAATATGAACGGGTTCAATATCGTTAACGCCGCCTCAGGCACGTTCACGCAGGGGATAACGGCGTCTTCCTTCACCGCCACCGGCATTGGCCTCAGGGCGGCGCAACTGCTGCTGGCGGATAACGTGATTATATCTTCGGAGACCGGCGCGGCCAGGGGTGGCGGGGTTAATATTTCCAGCAATGTGTACATAGTCGGCTTCAGTTCGGCCGGCAGTTATTACGGCGGCTCGGCGTTAATAACGGGCTTAATAACCGCGGGATATTACCAGGTGAACGGCAGCACGGTGTTGGCGATACTGGAGGGAGCAGGCAGTCTGGGAGTGGGTGTCGACGCGGGCCCGATGAATACCGGGAACTATAATGTTTTCGTGGGCAGTGCCGCGGGCTACTCTAATACCCTGGGCGGGGGAAACTCCTTCGTGGGCTTTAAAGCGGGGTACAACACTGTAACAGGCGCGGCCAACACCATCTTCGGCAGCGAAGCAGGCTCCGGCGCGCCCGCCGGTTCTTTCTCTAATGACACGCTTATGGGTTACCAGGCGGGTTTTGGCTTGACCACCGGCGGCGAAAATATCTTCGTCGGATACAAGGCGGGATACACCGTCACCACCGGTACGGGCAATATTGTCATCGGCTACAACGAAAACCCCACCTCGCCCGCCGCCAATAACGAGATAAATATCGGCGGTGTTTATAAAGGCAATATTTCGTCCGGGATGGCCACTATCCCTAAATTCACAGTGCGCTCCGTTTCAGGCGACGCCACCGCTGCTTTCGGAGAAACTCTTACTGTCAACGCCGCGGCCGACGTTACAGTAACGCTGCCGGCGGTAACGGCGGCGGATATAGGCGCCACGGTCACCGTGATCAAGCTCGGGACCGGCAAGGTGACGGTGGCGGCCAACGGCACGCCGATCGCCGATTCGGCCGCCTCGGGCACCATCTACAACAGCGCCTTTTTCCCGCCCTATGCCTCCCTGACGCTGCGCCTGGCGGACGCCGGACGCTGGGGCATAGTTTCAGGGGACGGTGCGTGGATAACCACGGCGCCCTAGGCCAGGCTGGCGGCCGGGGAGTTTAAAACTTTTGGTGCAAATTTATGACAAAAAAAAACACCTTATTAAGTATCCTGTTCCCTAGTTTCCTGCTCTGCGCGGCCGGGCCTGCGCGCGCGGTGGACGTCTCGACCCACAGTTTCGCGGGTTGCGGTTTCCCGGACACCGGGCAGAAAACCTGTTACAACGCTACCGGGCCGATAGCCTGCCCGCCCCCCGGCGCGGACCTGGCCCAGGACGGCACCTACGGGCCGGGCATAGGCCAGCCGAGCTACACCGAGAACAAGGTGAGCGGGGCTTTGGTCACCGTGGACAACCGCACCGGGCTGATGTGGATCACCAACCCCGCCGACGCCGGGATGGACAAGACTTATACCTGGCCGCTCGCCCTGGCCGCCTGCGAGGATAGCGCCTTCGCCGGTTATTCCGACTGGCGGCTGCCTAACGCGCGCGAGCTGATGAGCATAGTGGATTACAGCAAGAGCGTCGGCCCTACCCTGAACGCCGCTTTCTTCCCTAATACGTACCCCAATTACTACTGGACGTCCACTAGCTGCGCGCCGGACCCTACGATGGCCTGGTACGTGGATTTCAGCGCCGGCTACGTGCACGGGGACACCAAGACCACCAATGCCAGCTACGCGCGCTGCGTGCGCGGCGGCGCATTGTGAAATTCCTGCGAGGTACCGATCACATGAAAAATAAACTTTCCGTTCTACTAGCTTTAACCGCACTGGCCGCGTTCTCCGTCCCAGCACGGGCCGCGGATATTTCAACTTTTGCTTTTAATTCCGGCATGAACTGCCAGGGCGTCTGGCGGCTGCCCGATACCGGGCAGACGGGCTGTTACGACCCGGACGGGACCTCCATCGGTTGTCCCGCCCCTGGGGCTGCGCTGGCCCAGGACGGGACCTACGTGCCGGTCGTTACGCAGCCGTTATACACGGTGTTCAACGTCGGGATTTCGTCCGTAACGCTGGACAATGTCAGCGGGCTTATGTGGATAACCAACCCCAAGGCGGCCGACGCCGCCATGGGGGGGCTTTATACCTGGACGGCGGCCGTTGCCGCCTGCGAGGAGAAAATTTACGCGAATTACTCCGACTGGCGCCTGCCGAACGTGCGGGAACTTATGAGCATAGCGGATTACAGCAAGGACCCCGGCCCTGCCGCGAACCCGGCCGCTTTTCCCGGGACGTACAGCAGCACGTACTGGTCGTCCACTACCTATATGCAGAACCCAACGCTGGCGTGGCGCGTCACCTTTCTGGACGGTGAGGTGAACGTGGACCTGAAGACGTTGAAGAGCCGTGTAAGGTGTGTGCGCGGCGGCCTGTAACGCTTTAAGCCCGTTAATGTCAGGATACCCCGGGGAAACCTTTCCCGGGGTATTTTTATGCGTGAAACGCTTTTTCAAGACCGATTTTCTGTAATAATAATTTCAAAATAACTTCGGTATTTCTTCGGGATTAGGCCGCGTACATCCTATAGACTATCTGTAAGATAGAAACAAACTATTATGAAAGACGCTTTCTCCAAAAGAAATACCATAAGCCTTGCGACGCTGCTCGTTTGCGCCGCCGGCTTTTTTTCTTTTCCAGCGTCCGCTGGGGACGCCGGTACTTCCGGCGCCTCCTTCCTTAAGTTCGCGCCCAGCCCCCGCGCCACCGGGATGGGTGAAGCCTACACCGCTGTGACCGAGGACGCTTACGCCGCCTACTGGAACCCCGCCGGCTTGGCCAACGTGGAGCAGGGCGAACTCGCCGTCACACACACCGCCTCGTTCGGGGACGTCACGCACCAGTACTTTTCCACCGCTTTCCCGCTTAGCTACGGCTCCACGCTGGACATCAACGTCACCCGCCTGACGGTGGCCCCTTTTCAGGGTTACGACGCCGTGGGCCGCGTTACCACCAAGGTCCAGTCCTCCGACATGGCCATAGGCGTGGCCTACGCCCAGACCCTGCTGAAGGACGAGATCGAGCGCCCGGTCCTTAACGTGGGAGCCAACGGCAAGGCCATCACCGAGACGCTGAACAACATTACCGCCAACACCTTCGCGGCCGACCTGGGCGTTATCTACTATCTGCGCCCCGCCAATTACTGGATGTCGAAAGTGCAGGCCCAGGAGTTCAGGTTCGCCCTGACCGCCAGGAACATCGGCGCGGGTCTCAAGTACGACAAGGAGACCGCACCGCTGCCGACTACCCTGACCCTGGGGACCGCCTGGCTTTCCCACCCCTACGGCAGCTCCACCCTGATCCTGAGCATGGACCAATCCATCGCCAACGACCAGAAATACACCATAGACCTGGGCGCGGAATACGTGGCCTTCCAGTTGCTCTCCTTCCGGTCCGGCTACAAGAGCGGCCAGGACGTGGGCTCCGGTTTCCGGTTCGGAGTCGGCTTCAGGCTTTCCTACCTGGACCTGGATTACTCCATGTCTCCTTTCGGCGAACTGGGCGCCATGCATAAGTTTGGCGTGACCATTAAGTTCGGCAAATCCTTCGCCCACGCGCCGCTGGCCGGCACGAGCCAACGTGTGGAAAAAGCGAAACTTATCTCCACCAAGGACAAGATCGAGAAGCTAGAGGTCTTCGCCAACGACTTCATCGTGCTGGCCAAGAAGGACCTGGAGAACCGCCAGTACGTGTCCGCAGATGCCGACCTGAACAAGGCTTTCAACCTGGAGCCCAGGCTCAGGGACGGCGAATGGGGCAACAGGGAAGCCCGCCTGGCCGCCATCAATAAGGATCTGCGCTTCAAAGACGCCCCCGCCCTGGCCAGGCTCTTCTCGAACGACACCGAGCAGTCCAACGTCGGCAACGAGGCCATCATGGCCTACGTGAACGGGCAGGACCTGAAAGCCTTCCTGCTCTCGCACGCCGCGCTGGGCGCCAATGTCCGCGGCGAACCCGTGTTCGAGGACCTGATGCTCACCATGGGCAGGCTCACCCGCAACAGCGTGCGCCGCGACGAGGTCATGTCGAAGGCCGCGCTGGTGAAAGAGAAGCTGCGTAAATCCGCCAAGTACTTCTACATGCAGCAGTTCGACCTGGCGGTCAAGGAATGCGAGGAAGCGACGCTGCTGGACGAGACCGACGCCATAGCCTGGACCAGGCTGGGTTCCGCGTACTTCATGCTGGGCGACAAGGCCAAGGCGAAGAACGCCTACATGACCGCGCTGAAGCTGAACCCCAACGACAACGTTACCAACAATTTCCTGAAAGGCCAGGGGTGGAAATAACCTATGGAGATCCTGGCCATCATCTTCATCCCGATGCTTCTGCTGATGCTGGGGGCCGCTTTTCTGGTGGTGACGCAGGTGTCCGGCTTCATGCATTCCACCTCGTTTAACCGCAGGCAGCATTTCACTAATAAGGTCATTCAGCAGTACATAGCGCAGATCGCCGTGGCGCAGACCCAGATCTCGAAGCGCTCGCAGCAGCTTGAGCAGATCTCCATGAAGCTTGCGCTTTCCAACCAGGAGCTGGCCAGCCTGAACGCGATGAAGTCCAAGTTCCTCTCTATGGTGGTACACGACGTGCGCACCCCGCTGGCCTCGATCAGGGGCTTCAGCGAGTTGCTGATAGGAAAGGCGCCGGGCGAGAAAGAGGCGATGTACCTTAGAAATATCCTAAGCTCCACCGACCAGATGGGGCACCTGATAGCGGACCTGACGGACATGGCCATGATCGAGGCCGGCAAACTTAAGATGGAAAAGGCCGTGTTCAATTCCGCCGATATCGCCCGCGACATCATACCGGCCATGAGCATCAACGCACAGAAAAAAGGGGTGGAATTCGTTGTGGGCGAACTGACGGAAGGCGTGATGGTCAACGGCGACAAATTCCGCCTGTCGGAGGTGCTGATCAACCTGATCGGTAACGCGATAAAATTCACTCCGGCGGGGAAAAGGGTAGAGCTGTACATGCGCCACGAGGCGCGGGGTGTAGCGGCCTACGTCAAGGACGCAGGGATCGGTATCCATCCCAGCGAGACCAGGAAGATCTTCGGCAAGTTCTACCAGGCCAAGTTCCAGAAGGACGAGAAGCTGCGCAGGCAGGGCTGGGGGCTGGGCCTTTCCATAGCCACCGAGATCATCCGTTCGCACAAGGGGGAGATCGGTGTCACCAGCCCGGGGCTGGGAAAGGGCTCCACCTTCTGGTTCAGGATCCCCTGCTCATCGATAAAAAAAATGTTAAAATCAGTATGGACGGGCGCGGGCGTGCTTACGACAATATTTTCGTGGAACGTCTGTGGCGGTCTGTGAAGTATGTTAGGTAAGGAATTAAACAGTATATATTTATATAACTTTTCTGAAACATGGTTTCTGTATAATTATTAGGAACAAAGCAACGGAAAATCATTATGGACCTTAGCACTATCATCGGCTTATTCGCTTTCGGCGCCCTGGTCTTCCTGGGCGTGGTCACCGGGCAGCTTTCCTCAGCGCTGGTGAACCTGCACGCTATCTTCGTCGTGCTGGGCGGCTGTTTGGTGGCTATGTTGATCAATACGCCGCTGAAGTACCTGGTCAAGGCGGTGACGGACCTGCGTAGCCTCATGTTCGACGAAGAAAGCGTTTATCCCCAAAGGATCATCCCGGTGATGACCGAGCTGGCGGAGCAGTGCCGCAAACGGGGGATCTCCGCTCTTAAGGACGCGGACCCCAATATCGCCAAAGGTTTCCTGAGCCGCGCCGCGCAGGCCGCCCTGGAGTACAACGACTACGATTTTGTGAAGCAGGTGATGGAACAGGAGATAAACCAGGCGGTGGACGACGTCGGCGAAATAGCCAACGTCTTCCGCACAATGAGCGTTCTGATGCCTATGCTGGGGCTGTTGGGCACGCTGATCGGCATCATAGGCGTGCTGAAAGACCTCGCCAACCCCGAGAGCGTGGGCCCGGCCATGGCCGTGGCCATCACTTCGGCTTTTTACGGCATCTTCCTGGCCAACATGGTCTGTGTGCCGATCGCCGGCAAGATCCGCGTAAGGATCTGGCTGGACGTGAAAATGAAGTCGATGATCCTGGACGGCGTACTGGAGATTATGAAGGGCAGCATCCCTCTAGTGGTTGAGCGGAGGCTGCAGTCTTACCTGAGCTGATTTATGAAAAAAGCATCTTTGAAAGCACTTTTTAAGACGCGCAGCAAAATAGCCGCCGCATGCTTTCTCGCCTTCCTGTGTCAACTGCCGGCCTTGGGGCAGAACATGCCGCTGGACGACAAGGCTCGGTATGAACGGTCGCTGGAAGCCAAGATGAACGACGTGCTGATGCGGCTGCTGGGTCCGAACCAAGCGCAGGTAGTGGTGCAGGCCACCATGGATTTTACCCGGACCGAGAAAGTGGACATGACCTCACAGAGCTCCGCCGCCTCTACCGAGGCAAAGGATAATTTGTTCAAGTGGGACAGCTCCTCGGCCGAGAACCAAATGTCCGCCGAGTACCTGCTGCCTGGATTCCCCAGCGCGGTGGGCGCCGCCGCCAAGCCCGCGAATACGACGTACAAAAAGCAGATGCTCTACCCCGACTCGTTCGTGAAGAAGCTCGTAGTTACGGTGATCCTGAACAAGAACCTGGACGACAAAGAGGCCCAGGCCGTCAAGAGCGTGGTTACGGAAATACTTTCTATGGATACGGCGCGCGGCGACGAGCTCGTGATCATCAAGACCCCTTTCGCGCCTTTCTGGCGCACCGTCTGGTATACGCCCGAGGCTATGGGCATGGTGTTCAAATACGTCATCCTGACGCTGATGGGGATAGTCGCTATGGTGGTGGTGACTATAGGCTTTTTAAAACTGGCCGAGGCTATGAACACCATGGCTAAAGCGCAGCAGGGCCACCAGATAACCATGGAGTTGGACAAAAACATGGGCGCGCCCGGCGGCACCCCCCCTAACGGGACCCTGACCCTGGGTTTCAGCGAGCCCGGCCAGGAGCAGGACGCGGCTGCCCCGGAGGAAGGCGGCAAGGTCGTCTTCGATATTAAATTGGATAAAGTACCGTTCCTGGTGAAGATGATGACGGGAGAGGACCCGGCCAACGTGGCGCTGGTGGCGGACCACCTGACCCAGGAGGTCAGGAACGAATTTATCAAGAAACTTACCCCGGCTTTCGCCTCGGACGTGATCATCAACATGTCGAAGATCCGTTTCGTGGAGCCGGAAATAATCTCTACGCTCAAGGACGAACTTGAGCGGCGCCTGAGCGGGGCCGTGGGCGGCATCGACGCCGTGCTGAGCGCCATTCAGAACGTGAATTTGAAGGGCAAGATGGGCATGCTGGCCGAACTGCGGCAGAAGCAGCCGGACCTGGCGGCGGAAGTGCGCAAGCATATCCTGCTGCCCGAAGACCTAATGCTGTTCAGCGAGAGGGATTTATCGCTCATACTCGGCGCGGTAAAGGTGGAGGAATGGGGCACGGCGATGGGCGGGCTGCCCGCAGCGGTAAAGCAGAAACTCCAGGGGCAGATGGCCGAGAAGACCTGGCAGATGGTGGAGCAGAGCATGAAGTACGGCACCCCGGCGCAGGAAAAGATGGACGAGGCCGTGGAACACCTCATGGCGCTCATCAAAACCATGGTTAAAGAGGGCAAGGTGGCTAATCCCCTTGAACCTGCCACCCCCTTAATAGCCGATAAGAGCCCTGCTGCGGCCGAAGAGCCGGCGGTGAGTAAAGTCTAAAATTATGAAAGGCGAAGACTCGATATTCTCTTTTGTCAAACAGCCGAAGCACACCGAGCCCGCGAGTGCCGCCGTGCCTTCGTCCGCGCCCCTGTCCCCGCCCCCGCCTCCACCTTCGGAAAACTTATCCAGGCTAGCGGCCAGGATTACCGAACTCGAAGCCAAACTGAATGAGGCACAGGCAAAGGACGCCTGCCGGCCTCCAGCTGCGGCGGTTGCGCTTAACCCGGAGCCCCTCGCCTCGCTAGCGGCCAGGATTACCGAACTCGAAGCCAAACCGAATGAGGTGCAGGCAAAGGACGTCTGCCGGCCTCCAACTGCGGCGGTTGCGCTTAACCCGGAGCCCCTCGCCTCGCAGCAGCGGATCCTGGCACTGGAGCGCACGGTAGCCGAACTGCGGAAAGTGTCCGAAGCGGCGGGCCGGGAAGCGCATGCGGCAAAGGAGCTAGCGCCAGGGCATGACGCGGTCAGCGGGTTTAAAGCGGAGCTGCAGGCCTCGCAGCAGCGGGTTAGCGCGCGGGAGCGGTTCGCGACGGAACTGCAGAAATTTACCGAAGCCTCGGGCAGGACCTCCCAGGCGGCGAAAGTGGACGGCAAGCAGGATCTGTTGAAATTCCGTGACGAGCTGGAGGCTCTCCGCGCGAAGCAGGACTCCGCCGAAGCGATGAGCCGCAGGCTCACCGAGGCGGCCGAGCGGTCCATGAAGAATTTTGAGGCTGGGGTGCTGGGCGAGCTTAAGGAGCGCCTGCTAGCCATGGATGCCGCCTCTTCGGACATAACCCATAAAGCCGATCTGATCAGCGCTACTACCGCCGCCAACGCGCACCGCATAGACAAGCTGGAGGAGCGCGCGGCTGGCCTTAAAGACCTGGAGAAAAGGCTTGAGGCCAACGATAAAAAATTCGAAAAGCTATGCGAGCAACAGGCTCTCCGCGCGAAGGAGGACTCCGCCGAAGCGGTGAGCCGCGGGCTCACCGAGGCGGCCGAGCGGTCCATGAAGAACTTTGAGGCTGGGGTGCTGGACGAGCTTAAAACGCGCCTGCTGGCCCTGGATGCCGCCTCTTCGGACATAGCCCATAAAGCTAATCTGATCAGCGCTACTACCGCCGGCAACGCGCACCGCATAGACAAGCTGGAGGAGCGCGCGGCTGGCCTTAAATACCTGGAGAACAGGCTAGAGGCCAACGATAAAAAAATAGAAAGGCTATATGAACTTGAGGCTCTGGTGCAGGCGGTGAAAGTGGGGATGGAAAGCCTCGATAACAAGTTCGGCGTTCTGGCCCAGGATACGGCCGGTATTACGGCGGAGCACAAGAGCATCCGTTCCGATATCGAGTCCTCGACCCACCAGATGGAACATCTTACTACGCTGTTTAACTATTTTCGCACGGAACTCGCTTTCCTCCTGCCGAAAAAGAAGGAAGGCGCCGGAGACCCCCGTTAGGCTTTTTCTATGCCGATCTACAGACCAAGGCGCGACGAAGTAGAGAACCAACTGAACAAGGGGGCTCTGTGGGCCGTTACTTACGGCGACCTGATGAGCTACCTGATGATCTTCTTCCTGGTGCTCTTCTCTTTCTCGCTGTCCAAGGCGGACCGGAGCAAGAGCCGTAAATATGAGGAGTCGTTGGTAAACATCCAGAAGACTTTCGGCGGCAAGACCGATGCCAAGCGCGCCGAGCGGGCCAAGGCGCAGGAGCAGGAAGACAACGTGGCGGACAAGATCAAGCAGAGCATGGCGGACAATAAGATGTCCGGCTTGGTGCAGATAGACTCCAACGAGCACCGTGTTAAGCTGGTGCTTACCGAGGCCGTGCTGTTCGACTCCGGCAAGGCGGACCTGAAGGAGCGGGCTAAAGAGGTGCTGGCGCCCATCATAGCGGAGCTCAAGAAACTGCCCAATGACGTTCTCGTGGAGGGCCACACCGACAACGTGCCCATGCACAAGGGCCGCTATTCCACCAACTGGGAGCTGTCGATGGCGAGGGCCTACAGCGTGATCCAATTTATAGAGCAGAGCGGTATGGCCCCCAAGCGCCTCGCCGGCATCGGTTATGGAGAGAACCGTCCCGTCACCGATAACACCACTCCGGAAGGCCGCGCCAAGAACCGCCGTATAGAGATCTCGCTGCTGAAGAGCGAGTAATAGCCGCCTTTCACGGCTGGCTGCAAGACTTAAAATCCGGAGTAGCGTAAAAACGAACCCGACACTACGGTGTCGGGTTCGTCTGCTAGTGCGCGCGGCATGCGCGCACGCTTGGGGGTGAAAGTCCCCTACGGGGGTTGATAGAACCTACCGTTAGCCAAAGGCAAGGGTGTCCACCGCGAGGCGGAATCTGAAGGAAGCCGGCGGCAAAGTCCCGGCCCG
>CAIXBR010000007.1 GCA_903917735.1 uncultured Elusimicrobia bacterium
CATATATCCCGCGTTCTGCGTTCTTGACGGCGAACCAGGTTGTCGCGCTCGCCTGGGGGTCCAGGTCTACCAGAAGCACGCTCTTTCCGTTTTCGCCAAGAGCCGCGCTCAGGTTAACCGCCGTTGTTGTTTTGCCGCTGCCGCCCTTCTGGTTTGAAACGGCAAAGATCCGTGTTTTTTTCTTCATACTGTTCCTGCTCCGTAATTTTGTTTCTGCGCTATCGGCTTTAAGGCGTCTTTCCACGCATTACATTTTATCAGGTTTAAACATCTTTAAGGTGTTATCAGTTTAATACACGCATTAAGCGCATTACCCGTATAAACGGTTTTAAGCTTTACCCGCTTCCTTGGGATCCTTTCCTTTTCCCTCTGGCAGCTCCTTTTTTATTTCCAGCAGCCGTTGAATAAGGTAGGGGTGGGGAGTTCGCTTTCCATTCTCCCAATGGTTGACTGTGCTGTAAGTAACCCCGACTTTTCGGGCGAACTGCTCCTGGGTAAGGCTTAATTGTTTCCGGAGTTGCTTAATGAGTGTTGTGATATCTTTGGTTTTCATAATGGCGCTGTGATAGCCGGCCTCTTGGTTCGTTGTGTGCAACATGATATGCTATGTTACATATTAGCGTGGGGGATTGTCAAAAAAAGAGGGCGAAATATTTAAACCAGTGTCGCAAAACTTATAGTTTTGCGACACTCAGACAATAAATAATGAAACTCCCCGACGAGAGGGGGGAAAAGGATATGGACTTTTACGACACTGGGACATAAAGCGGTAAGATGTGGGTTTTATTTGGCTGAATGCACATGGCCAACCGTAATTGTTTATATAATTAAATCAAGGTGATGATGTCCGCCGCCCCGGTCTTACGGGGGAACCGTCCGCAGGGACTGATGACCTCTACCAATAAAACCGGTGGGGTCATTTTTTATGGACTATTTTTATGAAAAGCAATTTTGGAGCTAGTGCATGAGTATATTGATTAATGCGGTAATCGTGTTCCTTATCTTATGTTCAGGTCCTGTAATAGTCTTTTCTTTGGCGCGAAGATTCTCTTTAATGACTAAAGAGCAAGAGCGTGACCACATTAAACGCAGTGTGCGGAAAATACTTTACCTCTTCGGGATTGCATTTATTCTGCCGAGCCTGTTCTTTCTCGTTACCGGATTTCTCGACGATGTGGTTCATGGGCCGGTGACCATGGGCGAGTACTTAAAGCGCTTCGGGGAATATTCTTTTCAGGCTGCTTATAATTTCTACGCTCACATATTCTCAAAGATACCACGGGGCTAGACTTTTGGTTTGGTATAATTTACATATTAGATTAGGGCGATGGAGTTCGCCGATAACTGCCGGTTGGATTTTACGGCTGATGACTCCTGCAAGGCTTTGGCCCTTGCGGGAGCTTTTATTTTTATGGGCACACAAATCTCTAGTTGGCTTTTCTGGGCTTTATTGTCCGCGTTTTTCGCAGGCATTACCGCCATTCTGGCCAAGATAGGCATTACAGGCGTTAATTCAAATCTCGCCACGGCGGTCCGCACTACGGTAATACTGGTTTTTACCTGGGGGATAGCCTTTGCGACCTCGGGCATAGCGCCTCTGCAAATGTTTACCCGGCGCACCTGGATCTTCCTTGTGCTTTCCGGCCTGGCTACGGGGCTTTCGTGGCTATGTTACTTTCGCGCGCTGCAACTGGGCCAAGCCTCGCGCGTGGCGCCGGTGGACAAACTGAGCGTGGCATTCGCCATCATTCTAGCGGCAGTGTTTTTACATGAGCACCTGACCTGGCAGCAGTACGCCGGCGGGACTCTGATAGTGGCAGGAGCGGTTATTCTTGCGCTGTAACAGAAAGGGGCTAAGCCCGGAACTTCAAGGAGAAATATGAAAAAAGCATCCATTATCTTTTCAAGCCTGCTTTTCGCCCTGGCGTTACAGGTTTCGGCCGGAACAATAACCATCTACCATACCGCGGATGTGCACGGCTGGTATTCGGCCCGGCCCGCCAGGTGGAACAAGGAAAATCCTGCCCGCATGATAGGCGGCTTCCCCGCGCTGGCCGCGTTGCTGAAAAAAGAGAAGAATCCGTATATCCTGCTGGACGGCGGCGATATGTTCCAGGGCACACCGGAAGGCGCGCTCACCAAAGGCATGGCCAGTGTTACACTGATGAACCAGCTCGGCTACACCGCCGCAGTGGTCGGCAACCATGATTATGACTATACCGAAGACACCCTGAAGGTGCTTATTTCAAGCGCCTCGTTCCCTTTCCTGGGAGCGAACGTTTACTATAAAGCCGACTCGAAGCCGGCAGCTTACCTTAAGCCGTATGTGATGATAGAGAAAGACGGCGAGAAAATAGCCGTGCTCGGTATAGCCGGAAAACACACCGCCACCTCCACCTTGCCTGCCAACGTCAAGCACTTGGAGTTCGGCGACGAGGCGGCGGAAACCGCGAAATGGGTGGCTGAGATAAAAAAGCAGAACCCCGACGCCATAGTGGTGTTGGCTCACATAGGCATAAACGACGACCTGGCCTTAAAAACAGTGGATGTTTCCACTTGGACGCTCGAAGCCGCGCCGCACAGTACCCTTGCCGTTGCCAGGGCCGCTAAGGGCATAAATCTTGTGTTCGGGGCTCATAACCACACCGGCCTGCTCAAGGGCTATTACGACAAGCAGTCCGGGGTCTGGCTGGGTGAAAGCGGCACCGAACTCGCTTATGTAACAAAGGTGGACCTTAATTTCGATGACAAAACCGGAAAACTAAAGGACATTAATGTGGCGCTGCTGCCGCTCTGGACGGATGAAACAGGCGAAGACCCCGCGGTGCTTAAAACCATAGCCGGCTACAGCGCGGCGGTGGAGCGGGAGATGGGCAAGGTGGTGGGCCGCGCGGATACGGACCTGGGCTTTGCTCCCGATGGGCTGGACTCAGACATAGGAAACTGGCTGTGCGACGCCACCCGCGCGCAGGCCGGCACTGAGATGGCCTTCCAGAATACGGCTGGCATCAGGGCGGAGATAAAGCAGGGAGACATAAAACTCCGCGACCTCTACCAGGTGATGCCTTTCGACAATACCATAGTGACGCTGAAAATGACCGGCGCGCAGATAAAAAGCCTGATGACTTATAACCTGCACGACGGCAGCAGGAGCGGCATGCAGATCTCGGGACTGACGGTCGAATTCAAAAAGGGCGCGGACGGAAAAGTTACCGACGTGCGGCTCAAGAAAGACGACAGGGAAATAAAGCCGGAGGAAGAATTCTTCGTCGCCACCAACAACTATCTGGCCTTCGGCGGCAGCGGCGGGCGCGAATTCTCAAAAGGCAAGGACATAAAGGACACGTTGGTGAACGTACGCGACGCCATGGCGCAGTACCTGGCCGCCTCGCCCGTAGCCAAAGCCCCGGCCCGAGGCAGGATAAAGAGGCTGGATTGAAAACAAGGATTCCTATGACACAGGTATTCCTGGTACGGCCCGGCGAAAGCCGGACTAGTTCTGTATTCCCTTGACGGACAGATACGGCATCTAGCCTCGAAGAACCACACAAAGACGCTGGACGATGTTTCAAAGCGGGCCGAAAAGCTCGGCAACGGCGGTTACGATCTGACCATCACGGGAGTGGGCGCGCTGGCCGGGTACCTTCTTTCCGATGAAAAACTCAAAAAGACTTCTTTCCTGGCGATGGAATCTTTCCTTGCGGCCAACGCGGTAGGGACCGTCTCTAAATTCGTTATAGGCCGTTCCCGCCCCTACACCGGCGAGGGCAAGCATACGTTCCACCCGTTCAACCTGAAAACCCAGCGTACCGCCATGCCTTCCGGGCATACCGTCAGCGCTTTCTCGGCAGCTTCCGTCTACGCCAGCAGTTACGGCGGCACCTCTGCGGTCGGGATAACGGCCTACAGCTTGGCCGGCCTTGTGGCCCTGCAGCGCGTATACGGAGACAAACACTGGGCTTCAGACGTGTTTTTCGGGGCCGCGCTCGGCACGGCGGTAGGCAGAATGGTGGCGGCTAAAGGCGGGTCGGGCAAACCGCTTGCACTGCTGCCGGTATATACAGGGGCTTATGCCGGGCTGAACGCGGTTTACAAATTTTAGTTGGGCGATCAGTTGAGGGCAATTATAAAACTTACCAAAAAGTCAGGGATACTGTTTCTGTTTGCGGTCGCCGACGAACACTACGCCGCAGCTTATAGTCCCGACCTGGCCAGGACGGGCCAACTTGTACGCGGAGTTATACGGAATTTCACCGGCATCACGATAATGGGGCAGGCTGACCCGCCGTGTCCTATGAAATAGCCCAACGTAGGAACGACGAGCAGCCGTATATCATGGAACAGTTCTGCATTGTTAAGGAAGAGGCCGGGTAATAGCTAAACTGGGACGAATAAGCGGGCAGTTATTTAGCCGCGCCGGCGCGCAGGATGGAGTCGCGCGTCAGCATTCCCTTAAAGACCCCGTCCTTATCTACTACCGGCACCCGCTTAAGTTGTTTTGCGACCATCAGCTTTATTGCCTCGTCTATCAGGTCGTCCTCGCGCAGCGAGAAAATGTCCGTACGCATTATCTCGCCGGCGGTCTTGGCGCGCGTGGCCTGCTGGAATTCCTTTTGCTTATGCCCGGCGTCCGTAAAGGAAAGCTTGCCGACGAAATAATCCCAGACGCCGGCCCTGTGCCCGAAAAAAGCGCACATCAGCATACTGTCGGAAATAAGCCCCAGGAGTTTTCCTCCGCCGTCCACCACTGCTACCCGCTTTATGTCCGTGGTCTCTATCAGATCTACGGCATCCCAAACCGGAGCGTCCTTCTTCAATACCGGCGTATCGTGGCGCATAGCCTCGCGCACCATCTTTACATTGGCCAATATCACCTCGGAACTTTTTAAGGCCTGCCAATCCGGGGCTTTCTCCAGTATGGTCTTGAATACGTCCAGCCGCGAGAGCATTCCGGCCAGTTTGCCATCCTTGTCCAGAACCGGAAGGCGCTTGAGGTTGTTCTCCAGCATCGTCTCCACGGCGATGGAAAGCAGTTCGTCTTCCTTTACGGACACAAGGGGAGCGCTCATCACATCTTTGGCCGTAAGGCCGGCAAGCGAATCTTCCAGGGATTTAAGGTGATGCGCGGCCAGTTCGGTCAGGAGCCCGACCTGCATGGGCACCTTGGCGCGGCGCAGCAAATCGCCCTGCGTTACTATGCCGACAGGGCGCCCATCCGGGTCGATAACAGGGAGGCTGTGAAATTCGGACTCCGAAAGGAGCTTCATTAATTCCCCGGCGGTAGCCGTGAGTTTTACGCTGACCGGGCCGGCGGTCATTACATCATGCACCTTCACCTGCCTGGGGATGAGCTGCTTGCGGGACTTATGCCAATGTACTTCTTTTTCCTCCACCGTCATTATGCCGTCCTCCGTCATGCGCTCAAGTACGGGGAGAACGGCATCCTTTTCCCGCGATGGCATTATGATGGTTATCTCCAGCGGCATATTATAGGAAAGAACTTCAACTCCGAAAGTGGCGATCTCGCCGTTCTCGTAGCAGCCTGCGGCCGCTTTGCTTACCAGGCAGCGCGCCGAGATCTTGAGGCCGTGCACATAATCGACTATCGCGTGTGATAGAGGCTTTCCCTCGTAGCGCGCTTCCTCGGAAGTGTAGATCCTGACGACGGTATAAGGCAAAGGCATTAGTCCCCCTTAAATGAACCGGCTTGTAAGTTTAAGGCCGGAGACGACAAGCGCCAGGCCGGCTACATTGTTTATGGCGATATTGACCAGCGGCACTACAAGGCCGCCGCGCGCGGCCACCACGCTTTCCATGGCGTAGCTGGAAAAAGTCGTAAGCCCGCCCAAGAAGCCGGTGACGAAAAAGAGGCGCAACTGCGGCTGCATAAGGTCCGTCTTTTCAGCCAGGGCCAAGGCCACGCCTATCAGGAAGCAGCCGGCCAGGTTCACTATCATGGTTCCCCACGGGAAATCAGCGCCCAGCAGCTTGCCGGCCGCCAGCGTTGTTAAATACCTGGCGGAAGCGCCTATGCCGCCGCCGAGGAAGACCACGAGAGTTTTATCCATTCTATCTGACCACTATCACCGTGCAATGCGCGTAGCTGATGACTCGCTTGGAGATCGAGCCCAGCAGCCAGCGCTCCATCAGGGATTTACCGCGGTGCCCCATTATTATGGCGTCCGCCTTAAGTTCGTTAGCGCGCTGTATTATCTTCTCCGCCGGATGGCCTATGGCCACCTCGAACTGCGCTTTACTTTTAAGCTGCCCGGTTTTCTTTTTTAGTTTAGCAAAATCGGCCGAGTAGATATGGGAGGCTTCTTCGAGCATAGCCCCCGTCTCCACAGATTCCGCCGGTTCCGGCGGCCGCGCCACGGACAGCACGGTGAGCTGCGCCCCGTATTTCTGCGCCATTTCAACAGCGAAGTCGAAAGCCTTCTTCGCCTGCTCGGAAGTATCGTAAGCCATCACTATGTTTTTCATGCTTTTGCTCCTTGTGTCGCGCCCTGCGGCGCGGTGGTTTCTCCGCCGGGTTCCGCCAGCAGATGGCGCGGCATATAGAAGGCGTTGGCTATCATGGTGGGCACCACGGCGCTGGCTATTACGGCCGCTATAAGATACGAATACTGGGCGGTGCTTATCAGGTTGTGTGTGAGGCCGAAGAGGGCCGCGATGCTGCCGAAGGTAAGCCCGGTGGACATCAGCAGGGTGACGTACATGCTCTCCATTTTCTTATTGCCGAAGAACTTTGAGGCCGGGTAGACCGCCGCGAACTTGGCGAACACTTTAACGCCCAGGAGCAACAGGAAGACCAGCGGCGCGCCTATTAGCGCCGGCACGGAAACCAGCGACCCGGCCCTGATGAAATAAAACGGCGTAAGGAAACCGAAAGTCAGCGTGCGCAGGCGGCGCACCAGCACATGGTCCTTGCCCACAGTACCGGCCAACACCATGCCGACCAGGTAGGCGGGCAAGACCGGCTCGCTGTCCGCCCATAGGGCCAGGCCGCCCAGAGCGAACAGGCACAGGAGTATATATTTAGCCTCCAGTTCGGACGGGCGGCCGCCGAAGCTGGAAAAAAACTTTTCAGTCAGCCGGGGCAGTACCAGGAAGACCACGACGAGTACGGCGACGAAAACCCCGGTCTTATAAGTGAACGGCGCGAATATCAGGCCCAGCGCTATAACGGTGGCAAGGTCTGTTATGAAGCAGGCGGCCAGGAGGGTTTTTCCGAAAGTGGTATGGTTGAGCCCCATCTCGAGCATCACGGCGTAGACCACGGCCACCGAAGTGGTGGATAGGGCCACCCCGGTAAGCCAGCTTGCGGCCACCGTCCAGTGTAGGATAAAATATGCGGCGGCGGTGCAGCCGAGGAACGGGGCCAGGAAACTTGCGAATCCCACTACGGAGGCCTCCTTCCATTTAAGTTTGAAGACGGCGGGGTCCAGTTCGGCGCCGGCCAGGAAGGTGAGTACCATGGCCCCGGTGCCCGAGAGGAATTTTACCCAGGACTGATCCGTGCCGAGAAAAGCGCCGCCAATGAGCGCCCCGATGACAAGTTGCGCCACCGTGCCCACCACTATTTCAGACAGTGCCGTGGCTATCTTAAGACGTACTGAAATAAGGGTAGCGGCTAAAGCGAGCAGCAGCCACAAAGCCGCCTGGAACCAGGTTTGCATCATAATAAAAAACTCCTACGATCAGCGGTCGCAGGAGTCATCAGCCTTTGGGCGGTTCGGACCCTTTGCGGGCCCGCGGCGAACTCCATCGCCGTTACAGAATTTTAGCATTTTCCGGGCTTTAACCGGCGGCGCGGGGAGATGGGCGGCATAAACCATCAGGCTTCTTTAACGGGACTTAACTTAGCAACCGCCCGCTCTATTTCCGCCAGGCTGTCCGGGCTGGCCGCGAGCAGGCTTTCCACGGTGTTCTGTACGGCGTTCACATGCTCCAGCGCGGCCTTCATAGAGGATTCCGTCCATTGATCCATCGCCGCGGACAGACCCATGGCCAGCCGGGTGAGGTTTTTTTCCGTCTCAAAAGGTACGAGCCCGAGATAATACTTTATCAGTATTTTTCTGAGCAGTCCCGCCGGGATCAGGAACCAGAGCAGCTCCAGGTGGCTGTCGAAAGCCTGGCTTATCTTTACGTCCGGCGCCGGGATCTTTTCCGGCCGGGGCTCAAGGCGGTTCTGCGGCAGGCGCGCTCCGAGCGCTTTTTCAGCCTCCAGCGACAGGCTGGCCGAAAAATCATTAGCCATGGCCGTAAAGGAGCCCGCCGAATCACGGGCCAGTTTCTCAAAGCGGTGTTTTTCCTTCTCGAACAGAACGCCCGTTTTATCGGAGAAAAAAGTTTCCAGTTCCGCTGAGTAGGTCCTTGTCATTTCCAGCAGGTTCATCCGCTTATGGGAAAGCTTGCCGGGCAGCGCCTCGCTCAGTTCTTTTTGCAGGGCCGGCTTATGGGCCAGCACCAGTTTCTCGATCTCCTGCCGGCAGAATTCAGAAGTCCGCGCGAAGATGGCTTTAAAGTCGCGCTTCAAAGACTCGGTCCTGGCCTTCTGTTCCACGGCCAGCGCTTTAAGCTTCTCCCTTTCCTGCGCCTCTTTTTCGGCCGCGGCTTTTGCGGCCAGCAGGTAAGCAAGGCACTGCCTTTCAAGGGAATTTATTTTATGACCCAGTATCCTGGCGCGCGAGGCCGCGATATCGGCGGAAAACGGGAACAGAACCCGGCGGGCAAACTCTTCGCGCAGGCCGGGGAATTCCGCCCTGATCGAAAAAGGATAAACGGGGATCTCCCCGCCCAGTCTGGTTTTGACTTCGCCGCGGACATAAGCCAGCACCTGTTCGAGCTCCAGAGGGGAAAGCCTGTCGGCCTTTGTCAGCAGCACTACTATCTGGGGGCTGTGTTTGCGGGTTTCCGCTATGAGCGCGAGGTCCTGCTCGGAAAGCGGAGCGTCCGCGCTGACCGCGATCAGGGCCAGGCCCGTATTGGGCAGCCAGTCCAGGGAGGTTTCGGTATTATGCCTGAGCGCGCTGTCCAGGCCAGGCGTATCCACGAAGCGCGCGCCCTTATAAGCAGCCAGGGACGGCAGGGCTATCTTCACCAAAGCCGCGCCGCGCCTGTTTTTAGGGTTGAGCTCTTCTTTAATAAAATACTCGGCGCCCTCAAGGGTTATCCGCTCTTCTTTGCCGTCCAGGAATTGTACGCTGACGTTTTCTTCCGGCCCCCAGAAAAGCTCCGTGATGACCGCCGTAACCGGCACCGCGCCCGTCGGGAGCGCTTCTTTCCCGGCCAGGCAATTTAAAAAAGAGCTTTTGCCCGCCTTGAATTTGCCCAGCACCGCCACGTTTACCGCTGCGTCCGCTGAAAGCAGTTTCTCGCAGGCTTTTATCTGCGGCGCGATTGCGGTTATAGACAATCGCGCGCAGATATTTTTCACATTAGCCAGTCTTTCGCTTTCAGCGGACATACAGTCGTGGTTACCTTACAAAGGCGCTGCGCCCGGCGTAAACGGCGGCAGAGCCCAGTTCTTCCTCGATGCGCATGAGCTGGTTGTATTTCTCCACGCGCTCGCCGCGGCAGGGCGCGCCGGTCTTCAGGTGCCCGGTACCCATGGCCACGGTGAAGTCGGCCAGGAAGCTGTCCACGGTCTCGCCGCTGCGGTGGGAAACCATCGCGCCCCAACCCGCTTTGCGGGCCATTTCTATGGCGGCCACGGTTTCGGTAACTGTGCCTATCTGATTAAGCTTTATAAGCACGGCGTTGGCGCAATTTTCTTTTATGCCTTTGGCTATGCGCTGGACATTGGTGACGAACAGGTCGTCGCCTACGAGTTCCAGTTTATCGCCCAGTTTTTTATTGAGCAGCTTCCAGCCTTCCCAGTCGTCCTCGGCCAGGCCGTCTTCGAGCACAACTATCGGGTATTTTTTGGCAAAACCGGCGTAGATCTCCACCATCTCGGCGGAAGTGACCTGGCGTTTTTCGGTGCGGAGGTTGTACTTGCCGTTCTCGTAAAAGCCGCTGGAGGCGGGGTCTATGGCGATTGCGATATCGTCGCCGGGTTTATAACCGGCTTTTTCGATAGCCTTTACGATGAACTGGAGCGCAGCTTCGTTGGTCTTAAGGGCCGGGGCGAAACCGCCCTCGTCGCCCACACCGACGGAATGGCCCGCTTCTTTCAGCACACTTTTAAGCGCGTGGTAGGTTTCGCTGCCCCAGCGCAGGGCTTCTTTGAAGCTTTTCGCGCCTACCGGGGCTATCATGAACTCCTGCAGGTCGGTGCTCTGCCAGTTGGCGTGCACGCCGCCGTTTAAGATGTTAAACATCGGCACGGGCAATATGCGCGCGCCGGCGCCGCCGAGATAGCGGTACAGCGGCAGGCTGGACGCTTCGGCGGCGGCTTTAGCCACGGCCATGCTGACGCCCAGCATGGCGTTCGCGCCTAGTTTGCTTTTATGCTCGGTGCCGTCCAACTCTATCATCATCTTGTCGATAAGCGGCTGATTCAACGAGTCCTGCCCGATCAGCGCTTTGGCGATCGCGGTGTTGACGTTTTTTACCGCGGTCTCGACGCCTTTGCCGCTGTAGCGCTTGTTCTTCGAGTCCCGCAGTTCCAGCGCCTCGTGCGCGCCGGTGGACGCGCCCGACGGCACGCCGGCGCGGCCGAAAGCGCCGCATTCCAGCGTAACGTCCACCTCTACGGTGGGATTGCCCCGCGAATCCAATATTTCCCTGGCCTTTATTTCGTGTATTTTTGACATTTGCCCTCCTGAATTATCTGAAAAACAAATGACTCCTGCGAGATCAATCGCAGGAGTCATCAGCCGTTAGGCGGTTTAAAGCCGGTCAAGGCTTCAGGCGAACTCCATCGCCGTTCGTGGGCAGGCGCTGGATAAAACCTGCCTGGCCGACTATTTAAAATTCTACAAAAGATTGAAAGAGAATGGCCGGATTTAATAGTGGGACGGTTACATCTTTAAATCTTTTCCCGCAAGGCCGCGGTTGTTGGCGCGGGCCTTACTGCCGCAGGCGGTAAGGGGGGCGCGCGGCCGCGCAGGGGTGGGGCAGGGCTGTTGCGGCCCGGCGGCCCCACGAACCGGCCCGCCTATGGCGGGCGGGCGCCGCGACCGAAGGGCGCGGCGGTGGGGCGAACAGCCGCAA
>CAIXBR010000008.1 GCA_903917735.1 uncultured Elusimicrobia bacterium
AATACCTCCGACGCGTCAAAACCCATATCCACACTGCAGCAGGGCGCATTGGCCCTGAAGGCCAATCTGGCCGGTGGCGCAGCATTCGACGGTAGTATCAGCGCCACCAACTTATCGGGCACGAACACCGGAGATCAGTCCACTATAACGGGTAACGCTGGAACGGCCACTAAACTGCAGTCGGCGCGTGCGATCAACGGCGTTAGTTTCGACGGTTCCGTGGATATAACGATACCGGTCCCTGTAACTTCCTCGGACGACACTACCTACGCCTCCGCCGTATACCCGTTGTGGACCACAGCCGCAGGAACTAATGCCGTTAAGCTGTCTGCCGCCAAATTAAGCTTTGTGCCGGCCACGGGTCGCCTTACCGCGGCGGGAGTTGTATCAGGTAAAGGTTTTATAAACGCGTCCCAGCATGTAGACCTTGTCGGTGCTCCAGACCTTACGACTTTTGCGGTTGACGGCTCCGGTGTGGTTCTGTTGAACCAGTTGATAGGCGACCATCCCATCGCTACTATTACCGGTTGCAGCTCCGGTGTGGTCGCTCAAGGTCAAACGGTCACTTTCGTAATGGCGGCCTACACCACGTCAGGAACTCTAACTTTCCTGGATACCACGGTCGGCGCAGCCGTAGCCGATAATATGCTTCTGAACGGGGCGGTTACCTGGGCTCCGGCCGCTAGCCCGGCGTCCATAGGCTCGTCTATAACGTTGCTGTGCACTACGGTCATCCCGGCGGCGGCCGAGGTGAAGCTTTGGGTCGAAGTCGCGCATTCAATAGCCAACTAAATATATATGAAATATTATCCAGGCGCATATTATTCCCCGGCAGCGGGAGTTGTTCCTGTTTCTTCGTCGGAAAGGGCGCCGTTCTCCGTAATTGCCGCCTCACCGAACACCGTAATACTACCGAGATGGACAAGCAGAATTCCGAATAGATAACGAATCGGCGATGGGCTATGCTTATATAACGCCAGCATTGGCGGAACAGTAAAGAGGTACACAAAATGAGATTCATCACTTGGATTCTTCAGATGAGCCGGTTACTCGTAGCGGTGACCTTGATAGCCGGACCCACAGGGCCGGTCTACGCGGGTCTTTCCGGCACGCCGTCCCCTTCTTATAAGGAAGAGGCCGCTGTGCAGCCGCTAGCGGCGAATACGGTGCGGGTGCAGGCACCGTCCGCCCAGGACCATTTAAAGGTCCCTATGTATTTCGAGGCGAACATCGGCCAGACCGACGCAGCTGTGAAGTTCTTCACCCGCGCCGCCGGCTACAATCTTTACCTGACCGCTTCCGAAGCGGTTACTGTCCTGCACAGGACCGAAGCCGATAAGGCTAAGGGTTCCCCTATAGTGCGCATGCAGCTGAAGGGCGCCAATGCCAAACCCGCAGTACAGGGCCAGGGTATCCTGCCCGGGCGTACCAGCTATTACCTGGGCAATGACAGCTCAAAATGGCAGACCGGAGTGAAGCAGTATTCCAGGGTGAGTTTCTCCCAGGTCTATCCCGGTATCGACATGGTCTACCGCTTCGATAAGGGCACTGTCGAATATGATTTCGTTGTGTCGCCGGGAGCTAACCCCGGGCGTATCCTCATGGGCTTCAAAGGCACCAAGGATATCCGGCTGGATACTAAAGGCAACCTGGTCCTTAATGTGGAGGGTGGAGAACTGACCTACAAGGCTCCCCAGCTGTATCAAACACTGGGAACCAAAAGGGTATCAGTCAAAGGGCGCTTTGTGCTGGCTTCCAACAATAATGTCCGTTTTGAAGTAGGGAACTATGTAAAGAGCAAGGCGCTTGTTATAGACCCCGAGATACATTATTCAACCTACCTTGGAGGCGCTGACGATGATGCGATCAACGGACTGGCCGTGGACTCGCTCGGAGAGGCCTATGTGACCGGCTGGTCCATCTCGGCTATGAGCGGCCTCGGCGGCCCCGGCTTTCCTCCCGCCACCACGACTTATCCTACTACTGCGACCATCGGCACCGGCACAGGCAGGGAGGTGTTCGTGGCAAAGCTCAGCGGGGACGGAGCTACCCTTAGGTGGCTGGTCTGGCTGGGCGGCGCTCTTGCGGACGAGGCCAAGGCTATCGCCCTCGAGAAAACTACTTCAAGCTCGCCCAAGATCTATATCACCGGCGTGACTAACTCGCCTACCTTCCCGGTAGCGGGGCCGACGATACAGGTGTGTACCGATATAACCGGGGACGGAACTACCAGCAAGGCTTTCGTGGCAGAGTTATCGCAGCTGGGTAGTCCCGCCTCCCCCGCCCTGGTCTACTCTACCTGCCTGGGCGGCGTAGCGGCGCCCGGCAAGAACAGCGGCAACGCCATCGCGGTGGACGCGACCGGTGCGGCTTATGTGACCGGGACGACGTTTGCGTCGGATTTCGCGATCAGCTTTGGTATTCCCGCTCCTTATAACCTCTTCGGAGGGTCGGAGGACGCTTTCGTGGTCAAGATCCCGGAAGGCGCCATCGGCGGGGCGGTGTCCTATTCCATGCTCCTGGGTCCCAACAGCGGGATAACCAACGGCAACGCCATCGCGGTCGATACTGTCAACAAAGCTTGGGTGGGCGGCAGGACGACTTCCGGCTCCTGGCCGAGCGCGACAGGCGGCGGTACGGGTGTTTTTAATCACCATTTCGCGAGCGCTATCGTCGGAGCTTCCGACGCGTTCATCGTCAAAGTTAACGCGACCGGGACCGGCCTGGACTACGCGACCTATATCAACGGCGATAACGATGAATCGGTGGTAGCGATCGCTCTGAACCATGGCGGTGTACCGCCTTACCATGTGTTCGTAGCCGGCGACACGAATTCCGACACGGATTTCCCGTCTACCGCCTATTACAACCTTCCCGCCGCTACGCGGGCCGCAGTCTGGCAAAAAGATATTGTCGGCGGCGCCCAGTATCACCCGTTCGTGCTCAGGCTGAATCCTGATGAACCCGCGGTGCTCACCCCGACCAACCCCCTGGAAGTGGTTTACGCGACGCACCTGGGATCTCCCAACGCGTCCATCGACCATGTCCTGGCCCTTGCGCTGGATTCCCGCGACGACGCATATATCGCCGGCTATACTTTCGGCATCGCCTGGGTCGTAGATCCTACCGCGGATTATCTTACGGACTGCACCGGCGCCTGCGTAATGATCAACCCTGTGCTCGGGCCTTCCGGGTCTGCCCGGTCGAACACCTCTACCTTACAGGACGGTTTCGTAGTAGCGGTCGGTTCTACAGGGCAGAGCCAGCCCTTCATGTCTTACCTGGGAGCTTCGGCCGGGACGGCCAACCGCCAGGCGGCGTCCGCTATCGCCATAGATGCCAACCATAACATCTACGTCGCCGGCTACACGCCGTCTACCGACTTCCCCCTGACCACCGGATCACTGATGGACGGCACAGTGCCGCTCAAACAGCTGAACCGCAACTTCACGGGAGGCAAGATGGACGGCTTCGTCATGAAGATAGATCCCGTCCTGTCGTTCGGCGCTCCGCTGGTCCCCACGGTCCCCGCAGTCGCCTGCAATATCACCAGCATCAGCCCGAACTCGGGCTACACCGCCGGCGGCGACACTGTTACCATCACCGGCACGGACCTTTACGGCTTCCCGTCGGGCGGCGTTACCGTGGACGGAGTAGCTGTCTCGTCCTATACGATGTACGCTTCCTCCGGCGTGCTTACCGCGGTCATCCCCAGGCATCCCCTTGTCGGGGCGCTCGTACCGGGCCTGACGCTGTTCACGCTGACCAACTCCACCGGCGCATGTTCGGTGAACTATACCTACGTCTCGTCGGCCGCGGCCTGCAATATCACCAGCATCAGCCCGAATTCCGGCTACACCACCGGCGGCGATACTGTCACCATTACCGGCACGGACCTTTATGGCTTCTCGGCAAGCAGTGTTACCGTGGACGGGGTAGCTGTATCGTCCTATACGATGTACGCTTCCTCCGGCGTGCTTACTGCGGTCATTCCCAGGCATCCCCTTGTCGGGACGCTCGCTCCGGGCCTGACGCTGTTCACGCTGACCAACTCCACCGGCGCATGCTCGGCGAATTATACCTATATAGCGTCAGTGGCCTCCTGCACTATCACCAGCATCAGCCCGGGGTTCGGGTACGCTGTAGGCGGCACTACGGTCACTATAACAGGTACGGGTTTCTTCGGTCTTGCGGTCCCTGCCAACGTCGCTTTCGGCGCGAATAATGCCGCGAGCTACACTGTGAACCTGGCTTCGACCGTGGTCACCGCGATATCGCCCAGGCACCCCGCTCTTGGTACGCTTACGGCGGGAACGGTGCTTCTGACGCTGGCGACCAGCAGCGGCACGTGCTCTGTAAATTATGCCTACCTGGCCGGGTCCGGGCCCTGCGGGGATGACATGTTCTATCCTTCTCCGGCTACGGGTACAACCGGGACCTTCTCGTACTGTATGGCTCTGGCCGGCACTGCCAGGATCAAGATATACAACGTGATAGGGGACCTGGTGGCCAAGCTGGAGGATGCCAGGGCCGCCGGCGGCGCGACCTCTACGCTGAATACGGGCAGGCTGGCTCCGGGCGTATATCTCTACCGCTTGGAAAAAGACTACGGTGGCGGCAATTCTGACACCTCGAAAGTACTGAAGTTCGCGGTAGTGCGTTAACTGGAGGATTTCATGAAAATATTATCTATAGGAACAGGATTGATCTGCGGCGCTTTGCTCTGCGGCCAGGCCGCGGCAGGGGAAACCGATTATGCCGCCGGCACCCAGGCGCTGCCGCTGCAGCAGGCCGGGGGTACTGCCAGGTCCATGGCCATGGGATCGGCGGTAGTCGCGGTCTCCCAGGGGTCCGCTTCCCTGCTTTGGAACCCGGCCGGATTAAGCCGGATCAACTGTACGGAGATCGGCATTCACCATAACACGGGGCTTGGCGATACCATACAGGAGATAGCCGTCTTCGGGGCGCCTATGGGGGATGTAAAAAAGGACTGTGTAAAGTGCAACGGAGGGTCGATGGGCGGCATAGCCGCCTCTATCGGCTACGTGAGCTACGGGAACTTCGATTCCAGAAACGACACCGGGCTGCTGATCGGGCAATACCACGCTAACGATTACTCAGCCAGCATCGGCTGGGGTAAGGAATTGTTCCGCAACTTCGCCGCGGGTATAGCCCTGAAAGGGAACCATTCACACATCGACAATACAGGCTATAACGCCTTCGCCTCTGACATCGGCATCCTGTGGAAAGCGGTCCCCTCCCTGGACCTGGGTGTGACCTATTCCAACATAGACCTGGTCAACAATATCGGGAAACTGGTTTCCGGCTGGCGCGTGGGCGCGGGCTGGACCGTGGATAAGCACCTGCTGCTGGCCGCCTCGGGCGAACTGCAGAACAGCGCCATGAACAGGCTCCAGGTGGGAGCCGAGTACCTTGTCGGAAACACTGAAAATATCAAGAACGTGGTGGCCCTGCGGGCCGGCTATCAGGTGAACTATCCCGATCCCCAGTTGAGCGGCCTGACCGGGCTGACACTGGGCCTGGGCTATACACTCACCCGTACCATGGCTCTGGACTACGCCATGGTGCCCACTGGAAATCTGGGGGCCTCGCATCGCCTGAGCCTTACCTTTAAGTTCGGCTGCCCGAAAAGAAAGAAGGCGGTAGTGGCGGTAGCTTTTGTCGCGCCTCCGGCGACCCTGGCGGCGGCCACACCGCTTATGCCGGCGCCCGAGCCTGTAGTGCTCAAATGGGTTATCCTTGAAGACTCGCATTTTGACTTCGACTCTTCGGCCTTGCGCCCCGAAGGCATGGCGGCTCTGAGGGAAAATGTCCAGCTCCTGAAGGACAACCCGGAGACCCATGTTCAAGTTGCGGGTTACACCTCGATGAGCGGCACCGAAGAATATAACCAGCTCTTGAGCGAGAGGCGGGCTGCCGCGGTCACTGATTTCCTGGTCAAGGACGGCATCGATCCGTCCCGGATCACCACGGTCGGCTATGGCAAACTTAGGCCGGCGGAGTATGAAGCAGATCCGAAAAAACTGCACACGGAGGCCGCCAAGGCCAACAAACGCGTGGTTTTCACGGTCCCCCCGGTGGCGCAGTAAGCTAAAGGGGCTTCTTTTCAGGCTGCGCCCCTGCCTTGTGGTAGGGGCGCAGCCAATTTAAACAGACAAGGAGACAACATGACGAAAACAGGAAAAGTGATAGGAGCCGGTTTCGGAATAGCAGCCATTGCCGCGCTGGGAACTTATTTTCTTTACGGTAAAAAAGGCGCCCAGAACCGCGCGAAGATCTCGGGCTGGATGCTCAAGATGAAAGGCGAAGTTCTTGAAAAAGTGGAAAAGGTCAAGGACCTGAACGAAAAAGAATACTACGAGATCGTGGATGAAGTGACGGCGCGCTACGCAAAACTAGGTAAAGTAGGCGCGCAGGAACTGAAGCATTTGACTGGAGAGCTTAGGGGCGCGTGGGCGCATCTAAGCCGGGAACTGGCCAAGTAGTCTGTCCCCGCATGCCGCTGTGCCAAAGGGGAAAGCGGTCCGCCGCCTGTCCCCTTTGGCGCCGGTCGGCGTTCTTGAATAAAATTCCGCGCGATCCCTGGTCCGGTCTCCTATGTCTATTACAGATAATCCGGGCGTCCGGACGGTGTTGCTGACCCTGCTGACGGTCGGTTTTCCCATTCTTATTCACGCTAAAGATAGCCCTCCACCCTGCCCTCAGATACAATTCGCAGGCAAGGAAAACATCGACCTGGAAGCTATGGAGATACGCCTGGTCTGCGGCGATGCGCATACCGAAGGCTGGGGGCGGGTCCCTTTCAACCAGGCCGAGAGCTTTCTGCGGGCTTTCCTTCAGCAGCGTGGCTACCAGGAGCCTTCGTTCACGCCGGGACGGGACGTCCTCATGGTGGATCCAGGAGCAAAGACCCTTGTGTCTTCTTTCAGCGTCACAGGCCTGCCGCCGGGGGTGGATCCCCGCAAGTTTCGCAAGATCAGAGGCCAGGTAATGACGCCAAAACTGCTGGACACGGCCAAGGCTGCACTGCTGGGCGTTCTCCAGAACCGCGGCTATGCCTGTCCGGAGGTGGAAATTCGCGGCAACGGGGCTACGGGGCAGCTTTCGGCCGAGGTGCGGCCCCGCGGCGTCTACTTTCTCAACAATATCCGGATCCCAAAAACCGACGCTATGTCCCCGGAGGTTTTTTCCCGCTACGAAGCGTTCAAGCGCGGTCAGCGTTTCGACGGCAGGCTTTTGGACCTGACCGCGCAGCGCGCTCTGGCCGACTCGCTGTTCTTAAGCGCCTACTTCGACATAACCTGTTCCACGGAGGCGGCCCTCGCGCAAGCGGGGGAAGGCCTTACCATCACCGGGCGGGTAGTCGCCGGCAAATCGCAGCTCTACAAGCTCGGGATCGGTTTCGACACGGAGGGGTTATTTATCGGTAAAGCGCAGTGGCAGGATTCGCGCATCGGGGCGCGGGCCAATTCCATGGAAGGAACGCTCTATGCTTCCTTACGGGAGCAAACGGCAGTAGCGGATTACCGCTACTACACCGGGCCCGGCTCCAGGGTCTACCTGATGCCTAAACTGACCTTCGGGCGCCTTAACAACACGCAGTTCGAATCCATCCATTCGGAGCTGGCGCTGCTGCCATCCCTGAGCCGCGACAGCAGGAGCCGCCGCACCGAGTTTTCCGCAGGTCCGGCGCTGGAGTACGCTAATACCATACGCGGGCCGGGGCCGGGCCGGGACAGCTATGGTTCTCTCATTACCCAGCTGGAGTTCCGCGGCCACGATTTTGAATACTACGCGGGCGATCCGCGGACCGGAGGGCGAGTGGTCTTTAAGTCTCAATCGCGGTTGAAAGGGGCTGGTTCCGTTATAACCGCGCACATACTGACCCTGCAGGGCGAGCATGTCTGGAACCTGGGGGGGTACGAACCGCCGGCGCTTGTATTGGCCACGCGCTATCTTATGCAGGGGACGCTGGTAAGGAACAGTCTGCTGGCCTCCGGGAAGCTACCCCTTGATACGCGGTTTTTTATGGGCGGAGACGCGAACCTGCGCGGGGCGGGGTTTAATAAAGTGCCGTCCGACGCCGCGGGCCTGTTGACTTCCGTCTACGACGGCCTTGAACTTAGGCTTATGGACGTTTTCTCCCACGGCATACAGCCGCTGATCTTCCTGGACGCCGCCATGGGCGGACGGGGTTCTTTCCGCCTGGACCCGAATGTGTATTATTCGCCCGGGTTCGGCGTTAGATGGAGCTCCCCGGTAGGTTCCATACGCGCCACACTGGCGCGCGGCCTGGTCTGGAAGCGGGACCCTTCCGCGGAAATCCTCATGCATCCCAGCTGGCAGTTCTTCCTGAGCCTGGGGAAGGAATTCTAATGCGCCCGCTTAAAAAAATATTTTTATTTTTAATCGCCTTTGCCTGCGCTCTGCTGGCCGCAGCGGCGCTGGCGGCCTTAATGCTTATCGCCGAGCCGCAATGGTTCCTGACCAGCCGCACCGTAGCCGGCGCGGCTCAAACCTTCGGCGGCGCCTATCACCCGCGCTGGAAAAGCCTGGCCTTCCGCATACGTTCCCTAAGCTTTCGGGAAAAACAGGTGGACCTCAGGCTGCGGGACTTTTGCTTCGAGTACGCGGATGCGGGGCTTGAAGGTTGTTTAAAGGACGCGGACGTCAGCCTGGATGTGCGCCTGTATTTTTTCGGCGTTCAGGTGAAGAAGATCTCCAGATTCATGGTCTCCGGCGACCATCTGGCGCTGGATCAGTCCAAAAGCAAGACTGGCGTACAGGCCAAAAAGAGCGCGGGACCGCCCGTTCTGCTTCCGGCGGCGCTGCGCGGCATCACTATAGGAGAGTTGGGTGTGGACCTGCCGGCCAACGAACTGATCCAGGCTGGCGGCGGCTCAATCCGGGCGGGGTTGCGCCTAAACATGTCACCTACGGGGCCCAGGAAGATGGCGCTTAAGCTGGAGGTGGTGACCAGTTCCGGGACAGTTACCAGGCACTACCACGGTGAGGCAGCGCTGGTCTCGGATCTCCTGAATGGCGGGGACTTAACGTACCTGGACGCCAGGGGGCGTCTGGAGGCGGAAGATGTGGACGCCCGGTTCAAGGCCAGAATTGAGAAGAGAGAGGGAAATATTCTGGGCTTCTGGCTAAACACCACCGCCCGGCTGCCGGGGCGGCGCGCGGAGGCGGGTTTATCGGGTACTAAAAGCGGGCAAGATGTGAATTTGACCGGCTCGGCGGGTGTCTGGCAGTCTTCCGGCCCCGTTAAGAGCGTACAGCTCAAAAATTGCACCCTGGCGGCCAGGTTGAAGGGGGACGGTTGGGACACTCTTAAATTCGACGGAGATTTTGAACTGGTCCCGGATATTCCCGGCGCTGCCGGAAGCCGCGTCAGCCTGCCGAAAAAGCTGGAGGGCCGGTTGCGGCTCGGCGCGCGTTCTGTCCCGGGTATACTGACCAAGGATAATTTCAAAGCGGAGCTCTCGGCGACGGTCAAGCCGATCAAGGATTGGTACGAGTTTTATGGGGGGGTCGAAGCCAGTGTTTCCGGCCGCACCAGCCTGTTACAGGAACTGGAGATAAGCCACAGGTTCAACTTCGTATTCAAAGTGGCCAGGTTCGAGGACCTGGTGATAGTTTTGGCCGGTACGCCTTATTCGATACCGGCGCCCGCCAATGTCCTGCAGGGGCCGCTGAGCTTGTCCGTTAAAAGCAGCGGCGATCCGCGCAGTGACGCTCAGGAGCTGGATTACGAACTGTTAACCGGCCTGACCGCCGGCCGGCAGGCGCTTAAAGTGAAGTTAAATGGGAAGCTGGCCGCAACAGGGCTGTGGACTCCCGGCCGCCTCTTCAGGAGCGAGACGGATGCTACCCTGGAGGATGTTGCGGTGCAACTCCCCCGGTTCGACATTAAGGGCGGGGTGGCTGTAGTCTTGGACGGCCGTATTAAGACCGGACTGGAGGCGGACAAGGCGGAACTGGCCGTGAAAGAGGCACGCGAGTCCCCCGGCAAAAGCCCCGAGGCCGTGATGCTGGCGGACGTGCGCATCAAGACCGTTAAGCCCGTCCTTCTCTACTCCAACCTGGCCAAGGACCCGATCCCGGTGGGGCTGGACATCGATCTGAAAATACCGTCCGGAGTTATGGAGGGAGCGGTGGAGTTAAGACCGTTCCGTGTCGAGATCTTCCGCCGGATAGCGTCCATAGACCATATTAAGTTCTCCGGCCGAGCGGGCTCGCCCCTTATGGACATGGACGGCCTGATAGTTTATAAAGCGGCGGAGGCGAAAATATTTATCCGTCTCCGCGGCAGTGTTCAGAAGCCGCGGGTAGAGTTTGAAAGCGACCCGCCTATGAACCAGGCCGACATCATGGCCATGCTGCTTTTCGGCAAATCGCCCGGGGAGATGGATTCCGACCAGCAGGCAAGCGCGGCCAACACCCAGACGGCGGTGGCTAACAGCGCTTTCGGCCTGGCCTCGCTCTACCTGCTGGCCTCCACGCCGGTGGATTACGTGGGATATGACCCCGTCACAAGGACCTACACGGTAAAACTCCGGCTTCCCGGAGGAGCAACGCTCCAGGTGGGCTCCGACGGGCAGAGCAAAGGCGTGCAGCTGCGCAAACGCATCGCTTCCAACCTGGCGATACAGACCGAGCTCACCAACACCCAGACCCAGGGTAACGTCGTCACGACCCTCCTTGAATGGTACGGCCGGCGCTAAAACTTATGAACGGATCCCCGTATAAAAAACGATTCCAAATGCGGTTGTCGGCGTATAGGGCCCTGCTTGCACGGACCTTTGCGGCCTGGGACTGCGACCATGGTCCCCGGATGGGGGCCGCCCTGGCCTATTATGCTCTATTCTCACTGGCCCCTCTTCTGCTAATTGCCGTCGCAGTCGCAGGAAGTGTTTTTGGCGACGCATCGGCCCGGGACGAGGTCGTAAAACAAGTCGGGGCCTACGTCGGCACGCAGGGTGCGCAGGCGGTCCGGGCCGTAATGGGATCCGCGGCGGCCGCCAAAAGCGGCTTTGCCGGCGCTGCGGTCAGCGCCGCGGCGCTGTTCGTGGCGGCATCGTCCCTGGTAAACGAACTGCAGTCCGCGCTCAATGAGATCTGGAAGGTGGAGTCCCCGCGGAGGCCCTGGCTGGCGCTGCTGCGCCGGCGCGCCATGGCGCTGGTCTTCCTGGTCGGTTCCGGGTTCTTGCTTCTGCTGACGCTGCTGCTGAGCGCGTCGGTTTCCGCACTGGGCGAGTACCTAGGCGCCATACTGCCTGTGCCGGCGTCCGCTCTGCACGCGATAGATTTTGCACTATCCTTCGGGGCGGCTACGCTGCTGCTCGCGATGGTTTACAAGTATCTGCCCGATACCCGTATCGCCTGGCGGGACGTTTGGACCGGCGCGGGCTTCACATCCGCACTGCTGGCGCTGGGCAACCTGGCGATCGGTATCTGCCTCGCTAAAAGTGGCCTTGCCACAGTTTACGGCGCCGCGGGTTCGCTGCTTTTGGTCGTAGTCTGGACCTTTTACGGCTCCCAGCTCCTGTACTTCGGGGCCGAGTTCACCCGCGAGCAGGCCAGGTCGCGCGGGCTCGCGGACGCCGGTGGTTGATCAATATTACCTATGGCCGTGCGCACAACTCCCAATAGCGCTAAAAGAGGCGGGAGGGATATCCTATAAGCGTGAATTACGGGCTTAAATAGTCTTTGACGCAGGCCTAAAGTAAGGAACAGCGAAAGGCGTTAATCCAGGGCCGGGGATTAAGCCCGCTGTCCCTTTTTGATTCGGTGTCCGGAGGCGGTCTGTGTATATTACCTATAGCCACTCGTATAATTCCGCATTGTCCGGGGGTCGGGCGGCGGGTATACTAATAAAAGCACTGTGCGCGGTATGGGTTTTTCTGCGTTTTTTTTTCTGCGTTATCGCCTATCTAACCGACTACGGGCAGGAGCGCACTAAGTATATTGTGGCGTTCCTTAACGTCTGAAGCCGGTAGTACCCAGGCCGGACAAGGAGAATCATGAATATTCCGGAAGTCAAAGCCGCCGCGTTCGCGATGCCGCTGACCAGCCCGGCCTACCCCCGGGGGCCGTATCAGTTCAAGAACCGAGAGTTCATGGTCATCACCTATCGCACGGACCCGGAGGCGCTGCGCTCTGTGGTGCCCGAGCCGCTGAAGTTCACGAAGCCGCTGGTAAAATTTGAATTCATCCGGATGCCCGACTCAACAGGTTTCGGCGATTACACCGAATCAGGACAGATCATCCCGGTAAGCTTTCGCGGGGTGCAAGGCAACTACGCCCACGCTATGTACCTGAACGACCATCCGCCGATTGCCGCAGGCAGGGAACTGTGGGGCTTCCCTAAAAAACTCGCCACAGCGCGCCTCGAGACCGAGATCGATACGCTGGTGGGGACCCTTGATTACGGGAAAGTGCGCATTGCCAAGGCTACGATGGGATTTAAGCACCGCGCCGCGGACAGCGCCCAGGTGCTGGCCGCCCTGGCTGAGCCTAATTTCCTGCTGAAAATAATTCCGCACGTGGATGGTTCGCCGCGCATCTGCGAACTGGTGCGCTATTACACCACCCAGCTGACCTTGCAAGGCGCCTGGGCATCACCGGGCTCGCTGGAGCTGCATCCGCATGCGCTCGCTCCGGTATCAGAATTACCGGTGCTCGGGATCGAATCCGCGATTCATTATATCGCGGACCTGACGCTGGAGCTGGGTGAAGTCGTGCATGACTATCTTGCGCCTATTGACGGCGGTCCAGGACGGGCGGAATAAGCAGTTTTGCCCCCGGACCTGTGTATAACTCCACATGCCCGGAAAAGAAAGAGTGGCACAATATAAAGGAGAAAGAATTATGAAGGCATGGAATTTTTTAAGTATGATCGGTTTTGGGTTCCTCATCGCGATGTTCATTACTGGATGCGCTACGACAAGACTTACCTCGGCGTGGAAGGACCCGTCATATAAGGGGCAGCCCCGCAAGATCCTGGTAATCGGGGTCGCCAAGAAACCAGCGAACAAAAGACTTTTTGAGGACGAGTTCGTCCGGCAGCTAAAGGCCAATGGGACAGATGCCGTTGCGAGCTATACCATTATGCCCGATGAGAACCAGGGTGATAATGCGTTAATTGCCGTAAAGATGCAGGAACAGGGGGCGGATGCGGTGCTCATTTCAAGACTGACCAGCAAAAAGACCGTGGATACATATATTCCCGGGAGCACTACCTATTCGCCGGCCTCTTACGGCAATTGGCGCGACTATTACGGGTATGGTTTGCGGGTCACATCAACCCCCGGTTATGTGGCTGAGGATGAATACGCGCTTATGGAAACCAATTTATATGACGTCGGGAACAACAATCTGATCTGGTCAGCGTTGTCAGAAACCGAGATACAGAACTCCGATCAGGATAGTATCAAATCCTATATCGGCGTGATGGTGAAAGCCATGGCCGGCAAGAAACTGCTGAAATAAGCATTCTATCGCCCAGGAAAGACGTGTCAGGCCGCGGGGCTGGCCTTGATGCCCGGACCATAAGCGAGCAGAAGGCGCGCCGGGCCATGCCGCCGCGGGCGCGTTCTTCGGAGTACAGGTACTTATGCGCTATCTGATCCTGCTGCTTTGCCTGCAGGCCGCGCCGCTGGCGGCGGCGCCGCGCGCCGCGCTGCGCCTGTCGGCCGGGCTTATTATTTCTTCCATCACGGTAGAGACCCACAACGTCTTCGAAACGGAGCTCCCGGCCGAGAATAAATATCTCTACCGGACGGCCAACCGCATACATTATACAACGCGTGACCCTGTGATCAGGCGGGAACTGCTTTTCGAGGTCGGCGACCGCTACGACGCGGCCCTGGCCGCGGAGACGGAACGCAACCTCCGCGCCCTGCCCTTCATCCGGCGCGCCGAGATAGAGGCCAGGGTCAACAAGAACGGGACCGTGGATGTGGTGGTGCGCACTTATGATTCCTGGACGCTCGAACCTGTAGTGAATTATAAACGCGCCGGAGGCGCCACCAGCATGAAAGCGGGGATCGCCGATGAAAATATTCTGGGACAGGGTAAGTCGGGGTCCGCCGTCTATAATAATGACTGGGGCTCGACCTCCGAGTCCTTCAGTTACAATGATCTCCAGTTCCTGCACCACAAGCATTTGCAGTATTCAGCGGCCGCCAGCATCTCGCCGGACAGCCGGCATTTATCCATGTCCCTGGGGCGCCCTTTCTACGCCTCTATCGCGCGTTCCTCCGTGGGCGGCAGCTTCAATTATGACGCCGCCCCGTCCACCGGCGCGGTCACGCGGCGGACCCTGGAGGCCGGAGTAAATTACGGCATCTCACTGGCGCCCTCTACGGAGCGGACGCGGCGCGTCACGTTCGGCCTGCTGGTCCACCACGCCGAGTCCGCGGGACCGGTGCCGGACGGGGACCGTTATTTAGCTGTCCAGCTGGGCGCGGCATGGGAGGAATTGGATTTCCTGACGGTGCGCCGCATAAGGAAATTCACGCATGACGAGGACTATAATCTTGGGCTCGGGGTCTTCCCCTCCGTGGCTTTAGCGCCGGCTATCCGCGCACTGGGAGTTCCCCAGACACAGATCCTGCCCAGCCTCAAAGTGAGCAAAGGCTTCACCTGGGGGGACCAGCTCCTGCTCTTGAACGCCAGCTATTTTTCGAAGTACGCCAACGGCGTGAACAGCAGGCAGCTGGTCTCGTTCGACGCGGCGTACTACCTGCGCGGCCTCAAGTACCAGACGCTGACCCTGCATACCAGCATGGATTACGGCTGGCGGCTCGATCCCGACGCTCCGCTGGTACTGGGGGAGTTCAACGGCCTGCGCGGCTATGGCGTGGGCCAGTTCTCCGGGAGCCGCCGCTTTCTGCTGAACATGGAGGACCGAGTTTACATCTGGGACGACCTTCTAAGCCTGCTGGACATCGGCCTGGTCTTTTTCTACGACTCCGGTTATGTGTGGCTGTCTTCGGGCCCGGTAAAGCTGTCCGACCTTAAGAACAGCGCGGGAATGGGACTGCGCGTGGCCCCGTCGCGCTCGGCAGGCAACTCGGCCGTGCGTATAGACCTGGCCCGCGCGCTCAACGCCGGAGCGAACCGGGCGCGCTGGTCGCTGTCGATCCTGGGGGAACAGAGCTTCTGAATATGAAAACAATGAATTCGTTAACGCTGATTCTCGGCGCGCTGATCCTGGCCGTTTTGCTGATATTGCTGCTTTCTACCCGGGAAGGCGGCCGGCCCGGAGCCGGCCCGGGGGTTACAGCCGTTGCGCTCGTTGCCCCCGTAAGTGCGGCGGCGCCCGCCGTCCCGGCGAAGAAAAAAACACGGGTACGGAAGCTGGCGGTGCAAGCGGCCGCCAGCGAGAAGCCGGGGCCGCTGCGCGCAAAGAGGGTCTCCAGGCTGCGCGATCCCGGCGAAGCTTTCGGCGGCAGTGCTCCGCCGGGTGCGACGGCCAAGCCGGCCGCGGCGATAGCGGAAAAGTGATATTTCCGGGTACTGCCCCGCCGGGCCTGCGCATATTACCGATATCTGCGCGTATAACTCCGCATTGCGGCAACTGCCTGGGAAGGGTATTCTATAAGTATTGACCGGGCGTCGGCGGAAAGTATACACATGAAAACACTATTGGTTCTGGCCTGCCTTTGCGCGGCGCTGCCGGCTGCTGGTGCACGGGCGGCGGGTTGGGAATTCAGCTCAGCGGCCAACTATGACACCGGCAAATACGGTTCCAAAGACCGTACGGATTCCGTCTATATACCGTTCACGCTAAAGCGCTGCTACAGCGGCGTCGACCTATCCATAACTGTTCCGTACCTGCGCCAAAGCTCCAGGGGACTTGTGACCCGCGTGGGCGGCAAGCCGGTGCGCATAGCCGCGCCCGGAGGGTCCGCGGTAAATTCCTCCGGGGCCGGCCTGGGCGACATAATCCTGCGCGGCGCCTACACGCTTAAACTGGACGGGCCTCGATCTTTCGACCTGGGGCTGGCCGGCAAGCTGAAGCTGCCCGCCGCCAGTAAAAGCAAGGGGCTTGGCACAGGAGAGCTGGACGAAGGAGCGGGCCTTGAGTTCGCTAAGGAAATCGCCCCGGGCTGGACACTGCTGGCTGACGGCTACTATACCATCATAGGGGAGCCCGCGGGCATGGAGCTCAACAACCAAGCCGCGGTGGAGGTGGGGTTTTACCGGGCGCTGCTAAAAAGCCTGGGCCTTACCGTGCTTTATGAGATGCAAAACGCCATAGTAGACGGGAATGCGGCACCCCGCAGCTTAAGCGGTACTCTTTCTTATGGTTCGCCGGACGGCGTAGAGTTCGCCGGCGGGCTGACGCTGGGCCTGTCCGACGGGAGCCCAGATACCGGCATAGGCGCGGAATTAAACCTGAGATTTTAAGCGGTGAACCGGGAAACGAGGCTATAAACATGAAAAACAAGAAACTGAATGCGCTGATAGCGTGGTTGTTCGTGTGCGGGGCCGTAATTCCCGCCTTCGCCCTGGAAAAGGCCGGCAATGAAAAAGAACTGGAGACTAGCGCCAAGGAACTGAATAAAAAATATTCGGAAGGGCAGCAGCGCGTAACCGGTAAAATAATGGCGCAATTCAGTGTGGATCAGGGCCGCATTGTCAGCCTGCGGTACAGGAAGCTGCACTACGGGGAGATAGCGATAGCGCTGGGCCTGGCCCAGGATATGCACGGCGGGATCACGGACGAAAATCTGCATAAAGTCGTGGCGCTGCGCGAGGGGCCGCCTGTAGCCGGCTGGGGCAAGGTAGCCGGGAAGCTGGGCCTGAAGCTGGGGCCGGTGCTGGGCAAGATCAATAGTATCGTCGCCGAAGTCCGGAAGGATGAAAAAGGTCACAAGGTGAAAAAAGCCAGGAAAGAAAAGGCGGCTGCGGCTGAAAAGAGCCAAAAAGCCGCGAAACTGGAGCGGCCGGAGCAAATTGAGAAGGAAGGTATGAAGTCCCTGGCGCGGCCGTAAAATATAGGACGGAGATCCCCGCTGAGCCGGGAACGGGAGCGGTCGTGAGCCCGGGGTAAATAAAAAAATAACCAAAAAAAGGGAGAAAGTATCATGAAAGCAAGTTGTTCGATATCTCTGGTTGCGGCGGCGGCGGTCCTGTTGGCGCTCAACGCTCCGGTATGCGCGTCGAAGACGGACAGCCGCATTGAAGCGTCCGCTAAACAGTCGTATGTGTTCAAGACCTATCTCAAAGGCGACGATATTAAGATCGAGTCGAAGAACGGGGTTGTCGCCTTAACGGGCAGCGTCTCGGAAAATTCCCATAAGTCATTGGCCCAGGATACTGTGGCCGACCTCCCGGGGGTGAAGAGCGTGGAGAATAAACTGGAGATCAAAGGCGCTGACACGGCGAACTCTGACGCTTGGCTGAGCGATAAATTGAAGATAGCGCTGCTGTTCCATCGGAACGTGAGCGTCGGCAAGGCCGAGGTGGAGGTTAAGGATGGCGTGGTTACCCTGCGGGGCATTGCGGAGAGCCAGGCGCAGAAAGAACTGACGACAGAGTATGCCAAAGATATTGAAGGCGTCAAAGACGTAAAGAACGAAATGACCGTGTCCGGTAGCGCCGATAATACGCCCAGGACGCCCGGCGAAAAGATGGATGACGCTTCTATCACCGCCCAGGTCAAGATGGCACTGCTGCTGCACCGCTCTACGAGCGTCCTTAATACCTCGGTAAAGACCAGGAAGGGCGTCGTTACTCTCAGCGGCAAGGCCAGGAACGCGGCTGAAAAGGACCTGGTGGGCAAGCTTGTGGGAGACATAAACGGCGTAAAGAGCGTGACTAACCAGATGACGTCCGATTAGCCCGGATATGTATTTATGATAACTCCTTCCGGGAAGGCGGTTAAGGGGATTGTCGCCGCGGGCGGGCGGCTTCTTGCCGCTGCCTGCGCGCTTCTTTTTTTGCAGGTTGCCGCAAGCCCTGCGGAAAAAGCCGCGGGTTCAGCGGCGGAATCTCAACGGCTCTCTTCCCCGGGCGAACTCGAACTGCGAGGCATCGTGGCTGGGGGGCGTCTTGAAACCCTTCAATGGCCCCAGTTCTCCGACTACCAGACCGAAATAGAGGAATTCTACAGGTCCGGGGGGTATGCCCTGGCTTGGGTGCGCAACTCCAGGCCTACGGCGAAGGCCCGCGTAGTTATTAAGCGGCTGCAGGCGGCCGACAATGAAGGCCTGCTGGCCCAGGACTACGATAGCCCCCTGTGGAAGGCACGCTTAAAGGAGCTGGACCTTCCCGGCCGCCCTGCCGCAGAAACACAGCTTCTCCGTTTCGATCTAGCGCTCACCATCTGCGCGATGCGGTACACCCTGGACCTGCGCCTGGGACGCATCAATCCGCAGCGGTTCCATTCCACTTTCGCCTTCGAGCCGGACATCAGCGGCCCTTCCGATTTCCTCCGCAGACGGGTCATGTCCGCCGAGGACGTTGCGGCCGCTTTCAGCGCGCTCGAGCCGCCATTCCCTTCCTACCGGCGCCTGGTCCATGCCGTGCAGCGTTATAAGCGTATGGCCGGCTTGGACGACGGCGGGCAGCTGCCCGCTTCGAAGGTCCCCGTCAGGCCCGGTGACCGCTATCCCGGAGTGCCCCGTCTGACGCGCCTGTTGCGCCTGTTGGGAGACCTTCCGCCGAGGGCGGTTGTGGGCCAGAAGTTATACGATGGTCCCCTGGTGAAGGCCGTGAAAAATTTTCAGCGCCGCCACGGGCTGCCCCCGGACGGGCTGTTGGGCGAACTAACGCTTCGCCAGCTCAACACGCCGCTGGCCCTACGGTTGCAGCAGCTTCGCCTGACGCTGGAGCGGTGGCGCTGGCTGCCGCACCGGTTCACCAGCCCGCCTATCCTGGTAAATATCCCTGAATTCCGCCTTTACGCCGGCAACGAACCATCGCAGAAAGTAGTGGTAGGCATGGCCTTCGAGCACGAGACGCCGATTTTTATGAGCCAGCTGACCGAGGTGGTGTTCCGTCCCCCTTGGACCGTTCCGACAAGCATCCAGCGTTCGGAACTGGTGCCGAAGCTGGAGAAAGACCCTGCCTATCTGGAGAAAAATGGCTTCGAGGTCATCGACGGCAGGGATGCGCTCGTAAGCTCGGGGACGGTCAGCGCGGCTGTTCTGGGCCAGCTCAAGGAGGGCACGCTCTATCTTCGGCAAAGACCCGGTCCCGGCAATTCCCTGGGCCTGGTAAAGTTCCTTATGCCGAATTCCCACAGCGTTTATATTCACGGAGCCCCTTCCAGGCGGGGGTTCATGGGCTCGGAACGGGACCTGAGCCACGGCTGCATCCGGGTAGAGCACCCCGAGGCGCTGGCGGCCTGGGTGCTGCGCGACCGGCCCGAATGGACGCGGGAGCGCATAAGGACAGCTATGTCCGGGACGGAAACGGTTATAGTAAAACTCGCCGATCCCATCACCGTGCTGATCCAGTACGGAACGGCCGCGGTGGGGGAGAACGGCGAGGTAAGGTTCTTTGATGATATCTACAGTCGGGACGCGGCGGAAGCGGAGGCTTTCGACAAACGGGCACGGACGGCGGCGCTACCAGCGCCGCACGCGGCCGACGTCCACGTGGACGAAATCCGAAGCGGCGTAGTAACCCACACCTCCGCGCCGTAACGCAAGCGCGGTATCGCGCAGCCGGGACGTGGGCACTCCCGGCAGGCGTATGTCTATAGCTTCCGCCCGCATGTGCAGGCTGTTGCCTGCCACGGCCAAACTGCGGCTTCTGAGCCGGCCGTTGGTGGCCGGGGTGCGGTAGCCGCAGATGATAGAGATTTCGGCCCCAGGCTGCTTGACTTTGGCTTCGAGCTCGGTGAGCAGGTCGAAGAGCCGCGGATCGTAGTGCTTGACCCTGTCCACCCGCCAGTCGCGGAGGAACCGGTCCAGCTTCGCCAGCGCTTCGGGGTCATAGACTTCCCCGCGGCGGTAAACCACGTCGATGTGTTCCAGGGTATGGGTATGGAACAGCCGCAGCCTGTATTCGCGCTGCGCCGTGAGTGTCCCTGAAGCTAAAGAGGCGGGCAGGAGAAGGGCCGCCAGCAGGAAGTGTCTCATACCTATAGTCTAACAGGTATTTTCCCGCATTCACAGGGGGGGTACCCGCCAGGGAGTTATCCACGGCGGTTCTTTGAAATAACGTAAGCCGGGGAGGAAAGATGCAGCATAAAGTAGTGATAGTGGACGATGACGCGGGTATCCGGCGGTTGTTCGAGAACACTTTTTCGGATATCGGCCGGATATTATCCGCTGCGGATGGGGAGGCCGGACTGGAACTGATAAAACTGGAAAAACCGGAACTGGTTTTTCTTGATATAGACATGCCCGGCATTTCCGGGCTGGAAGTGCTGCGCCTGATCAAGGAGGCCGGGCTGGCGTCCGTTGTCTGGATGCTTACCGGCAAAGAGGAACTGTCGGTTATAACGGAGGCGATAAACCTGGGGGCCTCAGGCTATCTCACAAAGCCTTTTGAAATAGTAAAGGTGCGGGGAATACTCAGATCCGTCATAATGCCGGAAGCCGGAAAAAACAGCGACAGGCCCTGGCGAGTTAAGAGGAAGGGAGGCCGGGACCCCGGGCAGCAAGGAAAGGGGAAACCGTAAGAACAACGCGTGGTTCCAGCCTTATCCGGGCCGGGCTAATCGGTTTTAGCCCCTTTTTCCGTCAGGTCTTTCCATAACTTGCGCTCCAGCGCCACCGACTTTTCCAGGTTGCCATGGACCTGTTCTATAAGCCCCTTGAGTTTTTCCTCATCAACCGCGCCTCCGGCGCTTTTGGCTTTGGAGGCGTTCATGAACGCCTCCAGTTCTTTGACCGAATTGTTAAGCGAATCGGACCCTTCGCTGAAGTCCAGCGCCGCGTTATAAATGCCGCGCTCCCGCTCCTCGGCCGCCGCCGGTTTTTTCAGCAGCAGCCAGGGCTGCCAGCGGAGCTGGCGGGTAACCGACTTGAGGTTGGCTGAAGCCATTTCGGCATTAGAGAAGGTGCGGATAAGAGGGTCGCGGCTTTTGGCCATCAGCAGGTCGGCGGCCTCTCCCGCCCGGGCCATAGACCCGGAGGCGGCCTGGAAGTTGGTTATAGTGTCGGCTATGCGGTCTTTGTTGCCGGACAGCGCCGTATTGACCGTGCCGGAAAACTGCTCCAGGTTATTCACGCTGGCGACAAGGCCGCGCTCCGCGGCTGGAATGGACCGGTTAAGGGAGGCCATCACCGATTTGGCCAGCTCACTGGTCTCCTTGAGATTTACCATGGCGGCGCGCGCCGCGCCCGCCATTTCCTTATCCGCCATTACGGCGACGAAATCATCAATACGCCGCACTACGCGTCCTGCCTTATCGGCCAGCTCCTTTATGGAGACCGGTTCGGCCCCGGTTATCCGCTCGCCGGAGGTGATCTTTTGCGCGGCGCTCCCGGGGATCACCGTGAGCACCGTGTTGCCGGTCAGCGTGCGGTCCACTCCAACAACAGTGTCTTTGGCGAACGCCTCCGCGTATACTATCCTGGCCGTCACCTCCACCGCGGCCGCCCGGCGGCCCGCTTCATCCGTGAAATGGGTCACTTCCATGCCTGTCACCTTCCCAAGCTCCAGCCCCATCACATGGACGGGGTCCTCCACCTTTAAACCCTGGACATCGGTGAACAGGATGCGCAGCGTCTGTTTTGTTTTGAACATGGCGCCCCAGTTCCCGGACGCGACAAGGATAACGGCGCCCAGGAACAACGCCGCCAGGATGACCGCCCCCGCTTTAACTTCAGATCGTGTTCTCATATCGTTTCCTCGCAGGACTGAAAAGATCAAAATCGTTCCGGCCCCGGCTCAAGCAGGTCTTCGGCGTAATCCTTCCTGGATACGCGCAGCGGGATGGGCCCGTCGGGAAGGCCGTTGACGAACTGCCGCACGAGGGGGTCGGCGGAAGCGCGGATCTCGGCGGGAGTTCCCTCGGCCACCGCCCGGCCCCTGAAAAGCAGTATCATCCGGTGAGCTATCTTGAAGGCGCTGCCCATGTCGTGGGTCACCACTATCGAAGTCACCCCCGTCTTTTTGTTCAGGTCCATCATCAGTTCGTCTATCATGGCGCTCGCTATGGGGTCCAGCCCGGCGGAGGGTTCGTCGTAGAACATTATCTGCGGGTCCAGCGCCATGGCACGGGCCAGGCCGACGCGCTTCTTCATGCCCCCGCTGATCTCGGAAGGCTTGAGATGCTCGAAGTCCCGCAGGCCGACCATCTCCAGTTTCATTTTGACCATGATCCCGATGACGTCCGCCGAAAGCTCCGTATGCTCTTTGAGCGGCAGGGCTATGTTCTCGCCCACCGTCAGCGAATTAAAAAGCGCCCCCGACTGGAAAAGGATGCCGGTTTTTTTGCGCAGGGCGTCCAGCCCCTCTCCGTCCAGCAGCGCCAGGTCGGTTCCCAGCATCTCGATGCGGCCGGAGGTGGGGCGCATGGCGCCGATGAGGAGGCGCAGCAGGGTGGACTTGCCGCAGCCGCTGCCGCCCATGATGACCAGGATCTCGCCTTTGTTGACCTGGAAGTTCAGGCCGTCGAGTACGGTCTGGTCTTTGAATTTTTTGACCAGGTTCGTGACCACGATCGGCTCCGGTTCTTCTTTCTTCATAAATTCAATGTTTCAAAATTATATGGAACAGCGCTGTAAAGAAACAGTCCGCGGAGATGATCATCACTATCGAGTAAACCACTGAGCGGGTGGCCGCGCGGCCGACGCCCTCGGCCCCGGAGTCCACGCGCAGGCCCTCAAAGCACGCGATAAGCGCTATGAGCAGCGCGAATACCCAACTCTTGAAGATACCGATAAAAACGTCTGAAGTGTGCAGCGTCATCAGCATCTTCTGGATGAAGAGGGCCGGGGCGATCTTAAGGACGCCCCAGGCGATGCCCATTCCGCCCAGTACGCCGACAAAGTCCCCTATCATGGTGACGCAGGGGATCATCAGCGCCGCTGCGATAACCCGCGGAACTACCAGGTAGCGGACCGGCGAGATCGCAAGGGCGCGCAGCGCCTCTATCTCCTCGCTTACGGCCATCGTGCCCAGTTCGGCCGAGATCGCCGCACCCGCGTAGCCGGCCATTACCACCGCGGTCATAAGCGGTCCCAGCTCACGGAACATCCCCAGCCCCACCACGCTTCCTACGTACTCCCGGATGCCGAATGTTTTAAGCAGATTGGCCAGCTGCAGGGCTATAACTATCCCGATAAAAAACTGCACCAGGCAGACTATCCCGAGGCTGGAGAAGCCCACGCGTGCCATCTGCTCGAAAACCGGCGCGCCACGGACCCTGAGCTTGCGCCTGCTGAAAGGCGCGACAAAAATGAACGAGAGTGTATCGGTAAAAAGCCAGCCTATCCCGCCCACATAGCGGAGCCCGCGATAGAACCGGGACCCGAGTTCTCCGGAAATGTTTTCCATGACCTATACCCCCAGGGCTTCCCTGCGCGACCCCGCCAGCCTGAAGAAGTTATCCAGCCTGGCCAGCGCGAAGACGTCCCTGACCTTGTCGTTCATGCCGGCCAGGACAAGCGTCAACCCCGCGGCTTTAGCCAGCTTCATCGCCTCCACCAGCGTGGCCACCCCGGAGCTGTCTATGAACGTCACCCCGGCAAGGTCCACGACCACTGCCGCGGGCCTGCCAGCGATCGCGTCCATCAGCGCCGAACGCAGCCTGGGAGACTCGTGCATATCCACTTCCCCGTCCGGAGTTACCACCGCCGCCCGGCCCAGCGCCGTGTTTTCCAGGATTTCAGCCGTTACCTGCATAATTTTGCGCTCCCTTTCCCCTGGATCAGCATATGGAGCTCGTTCCCGTCCCAGAGCCTGTCGTCAAATTCAACCACGTCCATGACCGCGCGCATATAGCGGAGACCCAGGCCGCCCGGGCGGATGTCGGTAAGATCGCGCGAGGCGAACCGCCCCGGGTCCTGCCGGGCTCCCCAGTCGCGTATGTGTAGAGAAAATTGCCCAGCGTTGCGCCCTACCCCTATGCGGATCCTGCCGTATGGATCCATGTTGTAGGTATGCTTTATTATGTTGGATGCGGCTTCGGTAAGCGCCAGCAAAATGGCCCCGGTCTTTCTGTCGTCGAAGCCATGGGCCAGGGCCAGCTTTTCCACGAACTTACGGGCCTGGGCCAGGGACCTGGTCTGCGCCGGGAACGTGCGTTCCTCGTAATCCCCGTACCCCACTCCCACTACGGTAATGTCGTCGGCCAGGGCCTGCCCGGCGGTAAACCGGGAGACCGCTTTCATGAGCCGCGGCACCGCCAGCTCGGGGTTATCGGATAATATTTCCCGGACCTTCTCCGGACCGAGGCGGTCCCCGTCCGGAGACCTGGCGTCCCATACGCCGTCGGTCATGAGGACGATGCGTTCCCCGGGCGCCAGCGTAAGCCCGGCGCTTTTATAGGTCATATCCTCCGCGACTCCGAGCGGCGGGTATCCGGGGGTGGCCGCGGCACGGCAATCCCCCTGGCGAGGGCCCACGATCATCGGGGGCAGGTGCCCCGCGTTAACGAGCTCTACGGCGCCGGAGGCGGGGTCGATCACGGCATAGACCGCGGTAATGAATATGCCGCGTTTCGAACGTCTGGCGACGATAGCGTTCAGCCGGGCCATGAGCGCGCCGCCCTCGGGATCCTCCCTGGCGAGATACTCGAAATCGGCGGAGAATTTTGCTGCGAAGAGCGCCGCCGGCACGCCCTTGCCGGAGACATCCGCCACCAGCACCGCCAGTCTTCCGTCGGGAAGTCTGGTGATGTCGATAACGTCGCCAGCCACGTAGCGGCAGGCTATGCTGCGGCATTCTACGCGCAGGTTCCTGATGGACGGGATATCGGAGGGCAGCGAGGCCAGCTGGATCTGCTCCGCTATCTGCATATCGTACTGAAGACGGTCCTGCTCTATCGCTTTCCTGTGGAGCATGGCGTTGTCTATGGCGATGGCGGCTATGCCGCAATACCTGGAGAAAAGAGCCTGGTCCTCCGGAGTGAAGGGCGCCCCGCCTTTCTTATTGATGATCTCGGCCACCCCGATCAGCTGGTCTTTTGCGAAAAGCGGCAGACAAAGCACGCTTTTTGTGCGGAATCCGGTCTTTTGGTCGAAGCCAGGGAAGAACCGGGGGTCCTTGTAAGCGTCTTCTACCAGCAGGGGCTTGCGGTGCAGGGCCACCCACCCGGCGATGCCTACCCCTACCTTGAGGCGCTTCTGTTCCTTGATGCGCTGACCGGCTTTGCCCAGGACGACCTGATAGACAAGCTCCCCGGCCTCCGCGTCGAGCAGCATGACGTTGGAGGCCTCGGCCTGCATGATGGTTCCGGCCTTCGTAAGCACCTGGGTCAGGACGGCTTCCAGGTCCAGGGTGGAAGTGAGCAGGGCGTAAGCGTCAAGCAGCTGTTCAAAAGTATTAACCGGCATATTTTTCCGTTAGCGTTAATCTTCTTTTTTGTTCGTGTCCAGCACCGTGGTGACTATATGAATTAACTGTTTTGCCTCCTTCATCGCCTCGTCAAGGCTGTGCGAGGAGGCGGCTGAAAGGGGTGGGGCGGCCTTTTCCCTGATGCCGTCAAGATGGCCGCAGATACTCTCCAGCGGCGGGCGAAGGTCGTTTATTATCATATTCACCATGCTGTCGCGCAGTTTTTCAAGCTCGCGCAGTTCGTTATAGTTCTCCTGCAGCCGGATTTTCTGCCGGCGCAGTTCCAGGTGGGTTTCAATGCGCGCCTCCACTTCCTCAAGCTGGAACGGTTTGGCGATATAGTCCACGCCGCCTGTCCCGAAGGCTTTTACCTTATCAACCGTTTCGTTGAGGGCGCTCAGAAAAATAACCGGTATGTCTTTCAGCTTTTCATCGGACTTCAGTTCAGCGCACACCTCGTAGCCGTTCATCCCGGGCATGGTGATGTCCAAAAGGATAATGTCGGGCGGATCGTTGCGCGCTGCCTGCAGCGCCAGTTTGCCGTTGACGGCGGCGCGTACCCTGTAACCGCGCCCTTTCAGCATACCGGTGAGCAGTTCCAGGTTCGCGGGCGTATCGTCCACCATCAGGACGGTCGCCGGACCTTGGGAATAAATTAGCTCATTCATGGCTGGTTCCCTCCGCTGCTATTGAAGTCACTTCCACCGGTTCGCGCGGCCCGGGGCGGTTCACCGGCAGCTCGAACCAGAAGGTGCTTCCCTCTCCCTCCCCGCTGTCGAACCCTATGCTGCCGCCGTGTGCCGTCACCGCCAGTTTGCAGAATGTAAGGCCCAGGCCCGTAGAATATTCCTGCCGGCTGGCGGGGAGTTCTATCCGGGCGAACTTTTCAAATATAGTCTGCTTATACTCGGGCGCGATGCCCAGCCCGTTGTCCTTCACGCTCACCCGTACCCGGTCCCCGGCGGGCCTGATGTCCAGCTGGATCAGCCCGTCGTCTTGCGTGAACTTCAGCGCGTTGGACAACAGGTTCTGGACGACCCTGAGAATGATCTCGCGGTCCGCCATGACGGTCGCCGGGGTTTCAGAGGGGGTAAGCCGGATATCCCGGTTCCCTGCCAGCGGCTTCACCCCCGAGATCCCGTCTGCAAGTATATGGTTCAGATCGCATTGCGCCGCTTTCAGTTTCATCTGCCCCTCTTCCATCTTGCTCGTCTCCAGAACGTCGCAGGCCATCTGGATCATCTGCATTACGGCCTTCATCGCCTCGGCCACATAGCTGGAATGGGCCGCTGAAAGCGTGTTGTCGGTATTATCCCTGATGAGCTTAAGATAGGCGAAGGTGCCCGTAAGCGGGGAGCGGATGTCGTGGACGATCATCTGCACCAGGCTGTCGCGCAGTTTTTCAAGTTCGCGCAGCTTGTCATAGGCTTCCTGCAGCCGGATTTTCTGCCGACGCAGTTCCAGGTGGGTTTCAATGCGCGCCTCCACTTCCTCGAGTTGGAACGGCTTGGTGATATAGTCCACGCCGCCGATGCCGAAGGCTTTCACCTTGTCCAGCGTTTCGCTGAGGACGCTTAAAAAAATTACGGGAATATCTCTCAGTTTCTCATCGGCTTTCAGTTTCTCGCACACCTCGTAGCCGTTCATTTCCGGCATGTCGATGTCCAGGAGGATGAGGTCAGGCGGGTCGTTGTGGGCGGCCTGCAGCGCAAGTTTTCCGCTGAGGGCGGCGCGCACCGCATAACCACGCCCTTTCAGCATCCCCGAAAGCAGTTCCAGGTTGGCGGGCGCGTCGTCCACCATTAGGACAGCCGCCGGATTTTGTGTTGAAATTTGTATATTCATCGCCAGGTCCCTCCGCTGCAATTTAATCATTTCCGCCAACTATCGTACTTTTCAAAACTTATCTCCCCGGACAAGCTTGTTGAGGTGAGGCGGCCGCGTTAAGTACTCGCTGGGACCCCGCGTGGCCCGGGGCCGTTAATAGGCAATTCGAACCAGAAGGAACTTCCTTCCCCTTCTACGCTGTCCACTCCGATGCGTCCGCCGTGCGCCTCTACCGCCAGCTTGCAGAAGGTCAGCCCGAGGCCAGTAGAATTTCTCTGGTGACCGTCGCGGAGCTCCACCTGGGCGAACTTGTCAAATATCTTCTGCCGGTATTCCGGGGCGATGCCCGGCCCGGTGTCTTTAACTGTCACGCGCATCATCCCGCCGGCGGGTTAGATGTCCAGCGCTATAGTTCCGTCGTCCTTAGTGAACTTCAGCGCGTTAGCCAGCAGGTTTTGGAGGACCCTGAGGATCAGCTCCCTGTCGGCCAGTACTTCCGCAGGGCTTGAGGGGGGGGTGAACTGTAATGTGCGGCTTCCGGCCAGGGACTTCATCCCGGAGAGTGTCTCCTTCACAGCGCTGACCAGGTCGCAGCCGGCCAGCCTTAGCTTCATTTGCCCCGCTTCCATCTTGCTCGCGTCCAGGATATCATTGACCAGCCGGATCATCTGTTTTGCCGCCTCTATGGCTGCGGCGATGGCGGAGATTTTATCCGCCGCCAGGTTTTTTTCAGCATTTTCGCCTATAAGCTGAAGATAGAAGTATATGCCCGTAAGCGGGGAGCGCAAATCGTGTATGATCATGTGCACCAGACTGTCGCGCAGTTTCTCAAGCTCGCGCAGCGTGTTATAGTTCTCTTGCAGCTGGAGTTTCTGCCGGCGCAGTTCGAGGTGCATCTCGACGCGCGCCTCAACTTCTTCGAACTGGAACGGTTTGGTTATGTAGTCCACGCCGCCGGCCCCGAAGGCCTTCACCTTGTCTATCGTTTCACTGAGGGCGCTAAGGAAAATAATCGGGATATCTTTGAGGTTCCTGTCGGACTTAAGTTCCGCACAGACCTCGTAGCCGTTCATCCCGGGCATATTGATATCCAGAAGGATAAGGTCCGGCGGATCGTTGCGGGCGGCCTGCAGCGCGAGTTTGCCGCTTATGGCGGCGCGCACCTTATAGCCCCGCACTTTCAGCATGCCGGAAAGCAGCTCCAAGTTCGCCGGCGTGTCGTCCACCATGAGGACGCTGGCCGGGTTTTTAGAGAATATTTGTTCGTTCATCGTTGTATTCCTCCGCTGTTATAGAGATGACTTCCACCGGTTCCTGTATGTTCTTGAAAAACATTTTGCCTTTGTCTAAAAACGCGAGGGACTGGCGGCTGCTGTCCGCGTTGGGGCGGCGCAGCGCCTCGTCACGGGTAAAAGGGATGGTAAGGATCTCGCCGGCCCCGGCGGCGCCGCAGAGGCGGCTGGCCAGGTTTACCGTATGGCCCAGGGCGGTGTATTCCATGCGGTTATGCGTGCCGTAGGCGCCTACCACAGTTATGCCGGTGGCCAGCCCTATGCCCAGCGGCCGGCAGGGAAGCCCCAGGGCCGCGCGTTCGCTCATCCACCTGCGATGCGCCTGTTGAATTGAGACGGCGGCGTTAAGCGCCCTGCGCGCGTGGTCTTCCTGCCGGAAAGGCGCTCCGAACAGGGCCATGAAGCCGTCTCCGAGGAACTTGTCCATCATCCCGCTGGCTTTCTCCACGCTGCCGACCATGACTTCAAGATAGGAGTTAAGCGTTTCCTGGAGTTCTTCAGGTGTAAGGCTGTTAGCCATGGCGGTGAAGCCGCGCAGGTCGGCGAACAGTACGGTCAGTTCGCGCCTTTCCATTTTAAGCAGTTCGCTGATCGGTTTTTTCTTCATGGTCTCCACCACCTCGGGCGAGACGAAGCGTGAAAAAGTGTATTCCAGGAACCGGTTTTTGTCTTTCAGGAACTCCCTGGCTGCTTTAAGTGTTAAGTGCGTCTCCACGCGGGCGCGCAGTTCTTCAAGCTGGAAAGGCTTGGTGATGTAGTCCACGCCACCGGCGCCGAAGGCTCTTACCTTGTCTATCGTCTCGGTGAGCGCGCTCAGGAAAATAACCGGGATATCCTTCAGCTTGGGGTCCGCTTTAAGTTTTCTGCAGACCTCGTAGCCGTCCATCTCCGGCATGTTGATGTCCAGCAGGATAAGGTCGGGCGGATCGTTCAGGGCGGCCTGCAGCGCTAGCTTCCCGCTGATGGAGGCCCTGATCTTGTACTGGCGCTCTTTCAGCATCCCCGAAAGCAGTTCCAGGTTCGCGGGTGTATCGTCCACAATAAGGATATTGGGCTCGGTATGTCTGGAAGCGGGGACATCTGTCATGGGTTAATCCTTTCCCAGCAGGTCCAGTATGCGCTGCGTGTCGAAATTCCCGGCCAGCGTGCGCAGCGCGCCGGCCAGGCGCAGGTCCTGTACTTCCACGCGGCCTGTAAGTTCTGTCAGGAGGCTGAAGTCCCCGTTGATAGCCGCTTCGCGTAGCTTGGACACAAGTTCCCGGGGCAGATCGGCCAGGGCGTCCTGCCTTAGCGCGCTCAGAGCCTCGAGCCCGGCCATCGCTTCGGGAGTTTTTTCCTCGTAAACATATTCCGTACTGAGGAGGGCCTTAATCTTTTCGAACAGTTCCGATTCCCTGAAAGGCTTGAGAATGGTATCGTCGGCGCCGGCCAGCAGCACCTCCGGCGTGGTTTCTTTAAAGATGCTGGCGGTTACCGCTATGATCTTCACCTCTTTGCCTCCGGCGCAGTTCCGCACGCGGCGCATGGCTTCGTAGCCGTCCATCACCGGCATCTTCAAGTCCATCAGGATTATCTGCGGCCGCCACTCTGCGAACTGATTAAGCGCGTCTTCGCCGTTGACCGCCTGGCGGACGTCAAAGCCCGCCGGGCCTAGCAGCTGGTTCAGGAATTCCCGGTTATCCCCTTTATCGTCGGCGACCAGCACTTTGTACCGCGGCTGTCCGGGTTTAAGGCTTTTCACCTGGCGCTGCTGTATCCTTTCAACCGTATCGGCGTTAGCCGCTTCCTTTATAGCTATGTGGAAGCTGAAAATGCTCCCCTTGCCCACGGTGCTCGCGACCGAGATGTTCCCGCCCATAAGGCGTGCATATTCCCGGCTTATGGCCAGTCCCAGCCCGGTGCCGGAGCCGCCGGCCCTGCCCGCCTGCGCCTGCTCGAACGGGTGGAACAGCTTGTTTAATTCCTCGGGCGCTATGCCGGGGCCGGTGTCTTCCACTTCGGCCGTCAGATATAATTCCTGCTTTGCCCCGCGCCGGGTGCCCACGCGCAGGGTAACCACCCCCTCCGTAGTGAACTTCAGGGCGTTGCTGACCAGGTTGAGCAGGATCTGGCGCAGCTTGGCCTCATCGGCGGTTATAAAGCGCGGCAGGTCCGCGCCCTGCTCCACCTCCAGCCGCAGGCCTTTGCCCTCGGCGCGCGGCTGCATCATCATCTCCACATCGCTTATCAGCGTGGGGAGCGCGAAGGCCGACGGGTTAAGGGTGGTCCGGCCGGCTTCGGCCTTGGCCATCTCCAGGATGTCGTTTATCAGCGCCAGCAGATGTTCGCCGCTGCGGTTTATGGTCTCGATCTGCTGCTTCTGTTTCGGCGTGGCCTCGGGGTCGCGCCGCATCAGTTGGGAGAAGCCCAGGATGGCGTTCATCGGCGTGCGGATCTCGTGGGACATGTTGGCGAGGAAGGCGCTTTTAGCCCGGTTCGCAGCTTCGGCCGCCTCCTTGGCGCGGCTTAGCTCGGTCTCGAACCGCTTGCGCTCGGTTATGTCCTCTATGGCCAGCAGGATGATACGCTCTTTGCCCAGCACCCGCTGGATCTGCCTGGCGTTCAGCAGCATGGTCCGCCTGCCGATGTCGGCGAAGTCGTGCTCCACCTCGTAGTTGTCGAAGGTGGCCTTCTGGGGCAGGACGGTTTCCAGCAGTTCCCGGAGTTTGGGGATATCCCACTGCTTGTTGCCCAGGTCGTAGATAAGCTGGCCCACCGTTTCGTTCGGGTTCACCTTGAAGAATTCATAGAACGAGCGGCTGACGGAGACCACGCGCAGGTCCTGGTCCAGGGCTATCAGCGGTTCGCGCACGGTGTTGATGAGACTCTCGGCGTATTCGCGGGCGGCGTCCTCGGAGATCTTGGTGGCCGCCAGTTCCTTGCGGGCGTTCTCCAGCCCGTTCTCGATCTCCCTGCGTCCGGTGATATCCTCGATGGAAAGGAGGATGACGCGCTCCTTGCCCAGCACCCGCTGGATCTGCCTGGCGTTGAGCAGCATGATGCGCCTGCCGATGCCGGCGAAATCGTGTTCCACTTCGTAGTTGTCGAAGGTGGCTTTCTGGGGCAGGATGGTTTCCAGCAGTTCCCGGAGTTTCGGTATATCCCACTGCTTGTTCCCGAGGTCATAGATAAGCTGGCCGACGGTTTCTTTGGGGTTCACTTTGAAGAATTCATAGAAGGAGCGGCTGACGGAGACCACCCGTAAGTCCTGGTCTAGGGAGATCAGGGGTTCGCGCACCGTATTTATTATGCTCTCCGCGAATTCGCTGGTTTCATCCGCTGTTTTTTTGATTATCTCAAGTTCTTTGCAGGTCCTCTCCAGCCCTATTTCCGTTTTCATCCTCTCAGTTACGTCGCGGAACACCAGCACGGCGCCTACCACCAGGCCGTCGCGGTCGCGGATAGGGGCGCAGCTGTCGGCGATAGCGCACTCGGCGCCCTGGCGCGAGATTAGGATGGTGTGGTTGGCCAGGCCATGGACCATGCCCTTCTTCAGGGTATCCATAACTGGGATGGAGGAGGGCTGCCGGGTCTGCTCGTTGACGATGTTGAAAATATCTCCCACCGGGCGCCCGGCGGCCTCCGTCAGCGGCCAGCCGGTGAGCTTTTCGGCGAGGGGATTAAGGAGTGTTACGCGCCCTTCGGCGTCGGTGGCCAGCACCGCGTCGCCGATGGAATTAAGCGTAACCGCCAGCTTCTCTTCGCTGATCTGCAGCGTGGAGTTGGTCTGCTGCAACTGCGTGTTGGTGTCCTCCTGGGCCTTTAGTAAATGCTGCGTTTCCAGGTGGACCAGGTGCTCAAGCCGCTGCTGCGCCTCCTTGTTTATAAAATACACCGAAGAAAGCGCCAGCAGCAGGATGAACAGGCTGGCGGCGATTATGATGCCAAGCAGGCGGCGCATATTGGTCTGGAAATCCTCATCGTGCTGCGCCAGGCCGGCTTGCGCCAACCTGATGAAGGCGCCCATTTCGCCGCGGATAGCGTCCATCAGTATCTTCCCCTGGCTGCCGCGTATGGGGGGGATAGCGGCGGCCATGCCGTGGTTGCGGCGCAGTTCTATGGTATAGTCCAGATTCTTCAGCTTGGCCGCTACCAGCGGGACCAGCGCGTCCAGGTGTTTATGGGCCGGGCCGCTTAAGGCCAGGTGGCGCAGCTCTTCCAGGCGGCCCGTTACGCCGTCGCGCACCGCCAGGTACGGCTGCAGGAAAGCTTCGTCGCCGGTCAGCAGGAAGCCGCGCTGGCCCGTTTCCCCGTCGATAAGTTCGGCCAGCACCGTACTCGCGCTGTTTATGACGATAAAGGTGTCTCTGCGCGCTTCGGCCTCCTTGCTGATCTGGCTGAAGGCCCAGAAAGCCCCCACCACCACCGTGGTTATCAGCAGCGCGGTACAGGCAATCAAAGCGGCGAGCTTGTGGTCGTTTTTCATTTAAGTTTCCCCATTTAAAATCCGGCTTACGGCCGCCGAGCGGCCGCAACTTTAACTTAATGTTCCCGAACCTATCCCGAACCGGCCTCTTATGGCCGGCCAGATCTTCAAGAGCGAGATCAGCAGGGCAGCCAGGATCGGCCCGATAAAGACGCCCAGTATGCCGAACAGCTGTATGCCGCCGATGATAGCCACCAGCCCCACCAGCGGATGCATGTCGCTGCGGCCCTTTAGGACCAGGGGCCGGACCAGGTGGTCGATGATGCTGGCCGTGAGCCCCAGAGCTATCAGCAGCGCCATCTTCGTCGATGCCCCTTGCACGTAGAGATAGAACAGCCCCGCCAGCAGGGCCGGCGTGGTTCCCAGCACGGGGATCCACGCGAAGATGAAAGTCAGTCCTCCGGCCAGGAACGCGCCCGGTATATCCAGTACCAGGAACCCAGCAGCGACCAGGACGGCCATGGAAGCGGCGGCGGCCAGCCCCGCCAGTACGGCCGAGATGGTTGTGTTCCTGAAAGAGTTGACTAATTGCTCCTGCATCCCGCGGTCGAGCACGCCAAGGCCCAGCAGCCAGCCCATGAACTCTTCCCCGTTGAGCAGGAAGAAAAAGAAGGCGAGCAGGGCTAAAACAAGCTGAAGCAGGAACTCCGGCGCGCCCTGGCCCAGCTTCAGGACGGCCGCGCGGGTTGACTGGCCGGCGCCCTGGATCACGCCCTTGAGCCGCGCGTTGACCTGCCCCGGGTCTCCGACCACAGTCCTTACCAGCTGCCAGCGGCTAAGCGTAGCGGTTAGCTCTTTCGGGGAGAATTCTTTGAGTTCGGCCAGCTCCTGGCTGATGGCGATCCCCTGTTTTACGGCAAGGATGGAGAAGCCGGTCAGCGGCGCTATGACCAGCAGCAGCATGAGGGCGGTGACCGTGGTCGCGGCCGTCCGTGGTCCCCATTTCCGTAACCGAAGCCAATGGTAAGCCGGGTAGGCGAGCATGGCCAGAGTCCCGCCCAGGAACAGCGACAACAGGTCGGGGCCTATCATCCATAGGACGGCGGCGAAGCAGGCGAACAGCGCACCCAGGAAGGTAATGAGATGGACCCGCTTGGTCACAAGAGGAGCCGCCGGAGTTCCCTTCATAAGGGCTTCTCTCTCCAGGGATACCGGTACCAGTGAAAAAAAGCGTTGATGGCCGAAAGCATGACCGCGAAGGCCAGTGCCCACCGGAAGCCGGCCACGTGAAACCCGGGCACCAGCCGCGCGGTCAGGAGCACGAGCCCGCCGGTGACGGCGAAGGTGAACAGCACCAATGGCAGGAGTTTGACCGTTTCCATCAGTCGTACCAGTACCGGCCCGAGGGACGCGTTAACCGGACCCAGGACGACAGCTACTTCCACCGCTGTGCCGAAGCTGTCCACCCTGGCTCCGGGGAGCAGGTGCGCGGCCAGCAGCACCGCCAGGCTGCTGACCAGGATATTCACTAGGATCTTCACAGGGCCTCCTTAAAGTATCAGTGTCAAACCCCTTCCAGGACGGCTTTCCCCGGGCTTTGCGCGAAATGCACCGCGAAGTGCCGCCGCAGCAGGTCGCGGGTGTTGCGGGCCTGCCTGGTGTTGTAGGACATCCTCTCGCACCCGGTCGCCCGGATCCTTCTGGAGCCGTCGGGGATACCGTTGCTGTAGTATCGCGGATCCAGCAAGCGCAGCATCCGGAGCAGCTCGCTTTTTTTAATTTTGCCGCTGGCGAAGATATTTATCAGGGCTTTATATTCCAGTTGTTCGTTCATTTGAAGTAATACCTCAGACCGAGATTGGCGTTCAGGTCGGAATGTATCCCATGGGTAGAGTGGAAGACCGGAACAAGTTCAAAGAATATTTCCAAAGGGTCGTGCGGCAGCCAGTAGGCAAGCCCCGCGATCCCGCGCAGCCCGGAGTCGTTATTATGCGCACTCCCGACTTGCACGCCCAGGCCCAGGTAGGCCGGCAGTCTACCCTTGGATGGCTGGGGAAAGATCGTCCAGCTGTTCCATAAGAAGTCCCCAGACAGGGATATGTCCGAATCCAGGCCCACGCCGCCGACCAGTGCGTGGCCGTCGTCCAGCCATAACTTGCCGGTGATCCCGGTAGGGCTGCCGAGTACAAGGCCCGCCCCGAAGTTTCCGGCCTGCTGGGCCTTCAACCGACCGGCCCCGGCCGCAAATACGAAAACAAATGCCAATAGTAGTCTCATGAGATCGGCTCCTTGCAAAGAGATGTTCCCCGCGGGTGTATTTATAGGATACCCTTGCGGGGCTTTGGCCGCTATGCGGAGTTGTACTATCGGCTATAGGTAGGATTCCCGCCTTACACGCTATCAGCGCGGCCGGCCTTTTTTCCCAGGCCTTTTTTCCCATGTGCCTTTTTTCTTCAAGTTTGGTAATATATAAGTGTACGGTGCGGTGGCCAAGTGGTAAGGCGAGAGTCTGCAAAACTCTTATTCGTGGGTTCGATTCCCACCCGCACCTTTTCTTTTTTTTGATAATCTGGAGGATAGGGGGGAACCCCTCAACCGTGTATGAACCTCAGCAGATTAGCCCTGTCCCTTGGCCAGTCGGCCACGCTTAAGCTCAACGAATTAGCCAACAACCTTAAAGCCGAAGGCAAGCCCGTCATCCACCTGGGCGGCGGCGAGCCCGAGGAGAAGATACCTGGCGGCGCCTTCAGCGAAAGCAAGAAGATGCTGGACGCCGGCTTCGTGCGCTATACCCCGGTCTCCGGCACGGCCCCCCTGAAAAAAGAGATAGCGGCCTACACTGAGGAGCATTACGGCGTTAAGCCGGGCCCGAAGAACATTGTGGTGGCTTCCGGCGCCAAGCAGGCTATATATAATTTCCTTGTTTCGGTGGTTGACCCCGGCGACCAGGTGGTCTTTCCCGCGCCCTACTGGGTGAGCTACCCGGAGATGGTGCGCCTGGCCTACGGCATGCCCGTAATAGTGCGTCCCCCCGAAGGCGAACTTCTGGTCTCGGCCGCCGATATCGCGTCCCACCTCACCTCCAGCACCAAGGCCATACTGCTCAACAGCCCCAACAACCCCTCGGGCCAGGTCTACTCCAAAGACTTCATACGCGAGCTGGTGGAGATCTGCGAAAGCCGCAATATCTACCTCCTGATGGACGACATCTATAACCGGCTGGTATTCGACGGGCTCAAGGCCCCGTCGGCCTTCAATTTCTCCACGCGCCCGCTGAACGAGTCGATAATAGTCTCGATAAACGGCGTCTCCAAAACCTTCTCCATGACCGGCTACCGCATAGGCTGGAGCGTGGCTAACGAGGCGCTTACCCAGGCTATGATAAAGGTGCAGGCGCAGGTTTCTTCCTGCCCTTCCGCCCTCAGCCAGGCGGCCGCCGCGGGGGCTCTGCGCGAGGGGAACGGATTCGTGGACACGCTGCGCAGCAGCCTAGAACATAAGCGCGACGTGATGGTGGCCGAGCTTTCCAAGCTTAAGAAGGTGAAGCTGCACAAGCCGCAGGGCACCTTCTACAGCTTCCCGGATTTCAGCGCCTATGATAAGGATTCCACCAGGCTTTCCAATACGCTGCTGGAGAAAGGCATGGTGGTGACCGTGCCCGGCGTGGAGTTCGGCCTGGAAGGCCACCTGCGCCTTAGCTACTGCGGCGCCGAGAAGGATATGGTGGAAGGCGTCAGCCGCATACGCAAGATTTTGGATTAACAGTCAAGAGGATATAATGGAAACAATGACTATGCCTACTACCAACGAAATTAAGACTTCCAAGACCCTGCACAAAAACCTTTCCGCCCCCGTCCTTTACGAGCATGCCGTTTCCTTAAAAGAAGCCGTTATCATCGCCGGCGGCGCGCTCTGCGCCAATACCGGCAAGCATACCGCCCGCTCGGCGCAGGACAAGTTCATAGTAAAAGAGCCCGGGAGCGAAAAGAACATCTGGTGGGGCGACCAAAACGTGGCCATAGACGAGGCCGCCTTCGACAAGCTGCTGGGCAAGGTACAGGGCTACCTGGCCGAAAGGAACATTTACCAGCGCGACTGCTACGCCGGTTCCGACCCCAAAAACCGCCTGAACGTGCGCGTTTACACGGAACTTGCCTGGCACAGCCTGTTCGCCGGTTCCATGCTGATAGAGACGCCCGCCGCCGAACTGCAGGACTTCAAAACGGATTTCACCATTATCGGCGTTCCCGGTTTCCACGCGCTGCCCCAGGTGGACGGCACCCGCGGCGCGGCCTTTATCATTCTTAACTTCAAGCGCAAGATTGTGCTGATAGGCGGCACCGCCTACGCCGGCGAAATAAAGAAAGCCGTGTTCAGCGTTATGAACTATCTGCTGCCGCTTAAGGGCGTTATGCCCATGCACTGCTCCGCCAATGTGGGCCGTGCCGAAGACACTGCCATCTTCTTTGGTCTCAGCGGCACCGGCAAGACCACCCTTTCCTCCGACCCGCAGCGCCGCCTGATAGGCGACGACGAGCACGGCTGGAGCGACAACGGCGTGTTCAACTTCGAGGGCGGCTGCTACGCCAAGGTTATCAACCTCTCCGCCGAGATGGAGCCCCAGATCTACGCCACCACCGGGCGCTTCGGCACCATTTTGGAGAACGTGGTGTACAACAAAGAAACCCGCGTGCTGGACCTGAACGACGGCTCGCTTACCGAAAACACCCGCGCCGCCTACCCGCTGGAATTCATAGACAACGCCATAAAGGGCGCGGCCTTCACGCACCCGAAGAACATAGTGATGCTCACCTACGACGCCTTCGGCGTGCTGCCCCCTATAGCCAAGCTGTCCTACGAGCAGGCCATGTACCACTTTATAAGCGGCTATACCGCCAAGGTGGCCAATACCGAGATGGGGATTAAAGAGCCCAAGGCCACGTTCAGCACCTGCTTCGGCGCGCCGTTCATGAGCCACCACCCCTCCGTGTACGCCGAGCTGCTTGAAAAGAAAATGCGCGCTCACAAGGCCGACTGCTGGCTGATCAATACCGGCCTGTGCGGCGGCCCCTACGGTGTGGGCAAGCGCATGAGCATAAAGCACACCCGCGCGTTGCTGAATTCCGCCCTGGACGGGAAGCTGGCCCAGGTGAAGTTCACCGCGGACCCGGTGTTCGGCTTCGAGATCCCCGCTGAATGCCCCGGCGTGCCTGCCGAAGTGCTTAACCCGCGCGAAGCCTGGACAGACAAGGCGCTCTACGACGCCAAATGCAAAGAGCTGGCCGGCCTGTTCGCCGCCAACTTTAAGAAATTCAACGTTACCAGCAAAGCCATCAGCGGCGCCGGCCCGAAGATATAAGGAACAGCGCACTAAATAAAGAGGGACCGTCTAAAACCAGCCCCTCTTTTTTTATACCTATTACTCTTCATTGGAGAAGTCTATTGACACTCCCAATGAAAAATAGGTTATATGTAGTGGTAATTGATTTGCAGTAATACCCTTAAGGAGAAAACACAATGCCCGCAGCTAAAGCAAACTCGAAGTTCATGGCCCCTGTTACCCCTAACGACACCCTTGGCGCGCTGGTTGGAGCTAAGCCCCTTCCCCGCACCGAGATCGTTAAGAAACTCTGGGTCTACATAAAGAAGAACAACCTGCAGGATAAGAAGAACAAGCGCAACATCAACGCCGATGCCAAGCTTCTTCCTCTTTTCGCGAACAAGAAGCAGGTTACCATGTTCGACCTGGCCACCATCATCAGCAAGAACATAAAGAAATAAGCCGGTTGTCCGGCCTATGGCCGTGCCGTATCAAGAGCTATGCTCTTCTGACGGCGCTTCTTAACGCCGTCCGCTTCAAAACGGGCGGCGTTTTTATGTGCGCGCGGCATGCGCGCACGCTTGGGGGTGAAAGTCCCCTACGGGGGTTGATAGAACCTACCGTTAGCCAAAGGCAAGGGTGTCCGCCGTGAGGCGGAATCTGAAGGAAGCCGGAGGCAAAGTCCCGGCCCGAG
>CAIXBR010000009.1 GCA_903917735.1 uncultured Elusimicrobia bacterium
AAATTCCGGCGGCGGAAGTATAACTGATAGTTCGGGAAATACAAGAGATGCAATAGCTTCCCAAAGCACCCTGATTCTGAACGCGAAAAACCGTTTTTATACAAGTATGGGGCTTGGTACTGCCGGAGATTTATACGTAGCTGGCAACGTCGGTATCGGGACGACGAGTCCGGGGGCGAAGCTTCAGGTCGCCGGAGATATCATCGGAAACGCGCAAGTCTTTCGGGCTTATCTGACCTCCGACTTCGCGCATCCCAGCGGCTGGGTGAAAATACCGTTCAATGCGACGCTTTTTAATACGCTTCAGGGAACATTCGACACGGCCCTTAACAGGTTCACTGCGTCGCGGTCCGGATACTACCGGATTAGCGTCACGGGATATAGCGCCACCGCCGGCACAGGTACCGAGCGCTATGCCATCGGAGTTTACAAGAATGCAGGTCTTGAGGGATTTACCGGCGGAAATTATTCCAACGGGGATACGCCTCTGTCCGGCCTTGCGGCCACCATCCTATACCTCAACGGCTCCACGGATTATGTGGAAATATGGGCCTACTCCGCTATCACCGCTACTTGGAAAGGCGGAAACTCCGGCGGGCATTGTATGTACTGGTACATGGACTACGTGGGATCATAGACATAAGGTAACGGATGAATTGATCTGGATCGGGAGTACAGAAGAATCGGTATCCGGCAGATAGTAACAACTGGCAGTTTAATTATCATGGGTTTTACAACAAAGACCTTATTTTTAGCGGTTTTAGCCCCTCTCCTGGGGGGTGCGGTGCTTCATGCCGCCGAATTTGAGGTGCTGGACAGATTCTCTGTGGACGGCTAATCGGAGTTCCGCGGCTCCGCGGCGGGTACAAGCGGCCTCTTCACCGTGGGCGGTTCCACTTTTGCTGTTAAAGTCGGGGATGCCGGCAGCAGGGTAAACCTGCTATTTCATTGAAACCCGCCCTTTAATGTAATAAAATATAAATAATAAGAATTTTCCGCTGTTTCGTTAGGAAAAGCGGGAAAGTCCGTGTTTTTATTCCCCATGGAGGATACAATGAGAATACATATAGTGGCCCGCAAGATAAAGATGACCAAGCCCATAAAGGACTTCATCGAAGCCAAACTTTCGAAACTGCACGAGTACCTGGACAACATAGTCTGGGCCCAGGCCATAGTTTCCGTGGAGAAGAAGATCCACACCGCCGAGGTGGTAGTGCACGCCGGCCACCAGACCATGAAGGCCGCGGCCAGCTCGGACGAAATGTACTCCGCCATAGACAAGGCCATGGACAAGATGGAAGTGCAGATAAAGAAATACAAGGAACGCTTTACCGACCACCACGCCACTGAAACCGTGGACCTCGGAGAGTTCACCACGCTGGTAGGTCCCGAAATCCGCTTCTCCGTGGTTAAAGACGTCCCCCTCAAGCCCATGAACAAGGAAGAGGCCGTGATGGAGATGGAGAAGATAGGCTACAACTTCTGGCTTTTCCAGGACCGCGGCTCCAAGCAGATGCAGGTCGTGTTCAAGCGCCTGGACAGCACCTACGGACTGCTGCAGCCGGTAAAGAAATAACCGGCGGACCCGCTCCATGTCCCAGACGCCCCAAAAGCAAGGCAAGTCCCTTACGGTAAGGGAGCTGCTTAAGTCCCGTGGTAAGATCCTGGGACTTAAGCCCGTTTCCGGCAACAAAAACCTGAACCGGCACATTACCGTAAGCGAAATAAACCGTCCGGGGCTTGCCATCGCCGGGCACATGGAGCAGTTCCGTTCGGAACGCATACAGATAATCGGCCAGGGCGAGTACGCATACTGCCAGAAAGAGGACGCACGCAAGGTGCTGGCGAACCTCCACAAGATGTTCTCCTCGCCGGACATCCCCTGCGTGATAGTGACCGGCGGCGTGAAGCCGCTGCCGGCCATAAAACAGGCCTGCGCCAAGGCGGGCATTCCGCTCTTGGTGACCACGGCCGACACCTCTTCCTTCATCCGGGAGATCACCACCTACCTCGACGATCAGCTGGCCGCCACCACCTACGTGCACGGCGTGCTGGTCAACGTCTACGGCCTGGGCGTGCTGATCCAGGGCGACTCCGGAGTGGGCAAGTCCGAGTGCGCTCTGGAACTTCTGAAGCGCGGCCATATCCTGATAGCCGACGACGTGGTGGAAGTGAAGCGCCGCATCGGCTACATGCTGGTGGGCAACTCGCCCAAGAACATAAAGCATTACATGGAAGTGCGGGGTTTAGGCATCATCGACGTGGAGCTGCTGTTCGGCATAGGCTCCATTATGGACCAGTCCCTGATAGAAATGCACGTAAAGCTGGAGAGCGTCACCTCCGGCACGCTCGGAACCTACGATCGCACCGGCCTGGCCTCCGCCGAGGTGCAGATACTGGAAGTTCCCGTGCCGTCGCTGCGGCTGCCGGTGACCCCTGGCAGGAACCTGGCCGTGCTGATAGAGGTGGCTTCGCTCAACCAGCGGCTTAAGAACCAGGGCTACTTCGTGGCGAAAAAGTTCAACGAGAGCCTGATCAGGGAGATAAACAAAAAGTGACCCAGAAGAAAGGAAAGATATTCATAATCACCGGCATGTCCGGCGCCGGCAAGAGCCAGGCCCTTAAATCCTTCGAGGACCTGGGTTTCTACTGCATAGACAACCTGCCGATAGCGCTTATCCCGCAGTTCGCGGGGCTGGTGGGGGACCGGCGCTACCTGAAGAACGTGGCGCTGGGCATAGACATACGCGAGGGCCGCTTCTTCAAGGATTTTATCCGTACGCTGGACAACCTGGGGAAGCTTGGCCTGGATTACAAGGTCATCTTCCTGGACGCTTCCGACGCGGTGCTGATGCAGCGCTTTTCGGAAACCCGCCACCGCCACCCGCTCGGCAAGAACATTGCCGCCGCGGTAAAAGAGGAGCGGCGCATACTCTGCGATCTCAAGGCCAGGGCCAACAAGGTAATAGACACCAGCAAGCTGACGCTGGGCGAACTGAAAGAAATGCTTTCCAGCATGATGGAGCTGAAGCGCACCGCCGAGATGAAGCTTTCCGTGCTTTCCTTCGGTTACAAGTACGGCATTCCGCTGGACGCGGACCTGGTGATGGACGTGCGCTTCCTGCCGAACCCGTATTACGTCCCTTCGCTCAGAGCGAAAACAGGACTGGACGCCCCTGTGGGGCGCTATCTCAAGACCAAGCCCGGGTTCCGCGGTTTCCTTAAGAGCTACACGGAACAGATCAAAGCCCTGCTGCCTCTTTACATCAAAGAAGGGAAGTCCTACCTTACCATAGCCATCGGCTGCACGGGCGGCCGCCACCGCAGCGTCTATATAACCCGGGAGTTGGCGAGAAAACTGTCCGAAGGCGGCTTCTCGGTTTCCGAGTACCACCGGGATATTCGCAAATAAAGGCTAATGCTGGGGGTTAAAGGCTTAAGCTTGATTTATGATCAACATTATCGTCATTACCCACGGAGAATTCGGCGCCTACCTTATAGAGGCGGCCGAGGGAATAGTAGGCGTGCAGACGGCGGGCCTGAAGAACGTTTCCATCTCGGCGCGCATGACGCTGGAGCGCGTGAAAGAAGCCGCGGCCAAGGCCATAGAGGAGATGCATTCCGAAGACGGGCTTATCTTTTTGATAGACATGCCCGGCGGCACGCCGATGAACGTGGTGCTGCCGCTGGCCAAGGACATAGAGAAGTGCGCCGTTATCTGCGGCGTCAACATCAACATGATGACCTCCGCTTTCGCCTACAGGCAGTCGCTGGATTTCGACCGCCTTTCGGTCAAGATCGTAGAGGACGGCCGCAAGGCCATCTGCGAGGTCAAGAGCCTTTTGATGAAGAAATGAGCGGGAGTTAAATATGGTGATACTTTACCGGGTTGACGACAGGCTGGTACACGGGCAGGTGGTGGAGGGCTGGGTGCCCCACCTGCAGGCCGAGGAGCTGGCCGTGGTGTCCGACGAAATAGCCGGCGACGAGATGCGCCGCGCCATAATGCGTTTTGCCACGCCCGAAGGCGTGGACCTCAAATTGATGACCGTGGCCGAGGCCGCGGTCTACCTGCCGGAGGCTGAAAAGTCCCCGCGCAAGGTGCTGCTGCTGCTGCCTGGGCTGGCCGAGGCGCTGGCCCTGGTGAATAAAGGCTTCAAGATCCCCACGCTCAACATAGGCGGCATGCATTATTCGGCGGGCAAGAACCTCTCGATAGGCAAGGCTATCTTCCTTAATAACGAGGATTGCGCCGCGCTCAAGGCGCTGGCGGCCGCCGGGATAAACATAGAAGGCCGGGGCGTGCCTTCCGACACCCCGATGGACCTGATGGCGGCGATAGCGTAAATTTCCCATGGTTAAACTGATATTAGCGCTGCACAACCACCAGCCTGTCGGCAATTTCGACAGTGTGCTGGAGGAGGCGTATAACCTCAGCTACAAACCGTTCTTCGACGTCCTGGAGCGCCACCCCGGCGTTAACGTGTCCGCGCATTTCTCTGGCATACTTTACGACTGGCTGGAGATCAACCACCCGGATTACCTGTACCGGCTGGCCGCGCTGGTGAAATCCGGGCGTCTCGAAATACTTTCCGGCGGCTATTACGAGCCGATACTGGCCCTGCTGCCGGAGGCCGACCGCCGCGGCCAGGTTAACATGATGCGCGACTACGTCCGCCGCCGTTTCGGCACGGACCCCGAGGGCCTGTGGCTGGCGGAGCGCGTGTGGGAGCCGGAGCTCGCCGGGTCCCTCTCCGCCATGGGCGTGGGCTACACCGCGCTCGACGACATTCATTTCTTCTCGGCCGGCTTCGACGAAAAGAATCTGACCGGCCGCTACACCACGGAGTACGGCGGCCGCCACCTGGACGTGTTCCCGATAAACCACCGCCTGCGCTATCTGATGCCTTTTGCGGAACCCCACAAGGTCATAGACTATCTGCGCGGTTTCGAGGGGCAGGACGCCGCGCTGGTGATGGCTGACGACGGCGAGAAGTTCGGTCTCTGGCCCGGCACGCACGAGCTGGTCTATAAAAAAGGCTGGCTGGACTATATGTTCACCCTGCTGGAGGAGAACTCCTCCTGGCTTGCCACCGCCCGCTTCTCGGACTGCCTGGATTCCCCGTCGAAGGGGCTGGCCTATCTGCCCACCACTTCCTACCACGAGCTTTCGCAGTGGGCGCTTCCGCCCGCAAAGACCCGCGCCCTGTCCGGGCTCTGGGAGGATTCGCCTGAAGATTTCCGGCAGTTCCTGCGCGGCGGCTATTTCCGCAATTTCTTTTCCAAATATCCGGAGGCCAACAGGCTTTACCGGCGCATGCTCAGGGCCAGCGCTAAGGTGCACGCGTCCGGCTCCGGCCTGGGCCTGACCAGCCTGTACAAGGCGCAGTGCAACTGCGGCTACTGGCACGGGGTTTTCGGCGGCGTTTACCTGCCGCATATCCGCATGGCGGTCTATAAGAATATCCTGGAAGCGGAGGGCGCTTTGCCCCGCTCCGGGAAAGCCGGTCGGTTCGAGCTGGCCCGCGAAGACTGGGACGCCGACGGCAGGCCCGAACTGCTGGCCGAAGGCGACAGCGCTAATTTTTATTTCGCCCCGGCGAAAGGCGGCGGCATGTGGGAATGGGATTACAAGCCGCGCGGCGTGAATTTCGGTTCCCTGGTCTGGCGCCACCCCGAAGCCTACCACGAGGGAGAGGCCAAGAGCATCGTCCTGAGCGAAAAACGCCGCGCCGCCGACGAGGAACTGAAAAAGAACCTCGCTTACGACTGGCATCCCCGCATGTGTCTGCTCGACCATTTTCTGCATCCCGATACCACGCTGGAAGCTTTCTCGAAAGCCTCTTACGGCGAACAGGGCGACTTCGTGACCGGCGAATACGCGGTCCGCCACTCCGAAGAGGAGGGGGGGCTGATGCTGAGACTCAGCCGCGACGGCGCGCTCTGGTCCGGCGGCGCGGGGCATCCCGCCCGTGTTGAGAAGGACGTCCTGCTGCGGCACGACGGTTCCTGGAAAGTTCTTTACCGCGTGACCAACGCCGGCCGCGAAAAAGCCGTTTTCTGGTTCGGGACGGAGCTGGCGCTGGCCTTCTCCGGCCGTGGCGTCTGCCCGGCCGGCGAGAGGAACGGGGAGAAGAAACACATTTTCCGCGACCCCGTCTACGGCGGCGTAGAGCTGGAGTTCTCAGAGCCGCTGGACCTCTGGACCTTCCCGCTGGATACTATCTCGCGCTCGGAGGAAGGGGCCGAGAAGACCTTCCAGGGCGCGGTGATGCTGGCTCACACGCGCCGGGAACTGCGGCCCGGAGAGGCGTTCTCCTTCACGCTGGAGGTAAGGCCTCTGTGATCACACTTGTAAAAGCTTTCATCTCCGCCGCGCTGGCGGGCCTGCTCGGCCTGGACGCCGTGCAGGCGTTCCAGTTCCTGCTGGCTCGCCCGGCCTTTGTCGGGCCGGTGCTGGGACTGTTGAACGGCTGTCCGCTTGAAGGCGCCCGCATAGGCATACTGCTGGAGCTGCTCTACATCGACTTTATCCCGGTAGGCGGGGTAGTTCCGCCCAACGGCACGGCCGCCGCCGCGGCCGGAGTGCTGGCCTATTGCGCCGGGGGGCTTGCCCCGTCCCTGGCTTTCTTCATAGGCCTGGCGGCGGGCGTGCTTTACTCGCCGGTGGAGTACCGCCTGCGTGCGGCCCGCTCCCCCTGGAACGCGCGGGTGGAGGCGGAGGTCTCGGCCGGGGAAATTACGCTGCGCCGCTGGCTGGCCGGCGCCATGCTGGCCGAGAGCGCGGCTATGACCGTGTACGTGCTGGCCTGTGCTGCCGTCGCCGCAGCTGCCGGGGCTTTGCCCGGTATATCCCGGCTCTATCCGGGCACCGATTTCGCTTATTCGCTTATGCCCTGGCTGGGCCTGAGCGGGCTGTACTTCAGGTTCAGGACGCAGGCGAGGAAGAAAGGCTAAGGCCGGTAAATTAAAATGCTGTTCTCGATGTTTTTAAGATCGTTCTTCATACAGGCGGGCTGGAACTACGAAAGGTTCCAGAACCTGGGTTTCGCTTTTTCGCTGGAGCCGGCCCTGAAGAAGTTCTACCCCGATAGGGAAAAATTCAAGGCCGCGATGCTGCGGCATTTGCATATCTTCAACACTCAGCCTTATATGGCCGGTTTCGTGCTGGGCAATATCGCCCGCATGGAAGAGCGGGCCGCCGCCGCGCCTTCGCCGGAAGCGGAATTGAAGAATATGCCGGGAGTAAAACAGGCGCTGGCTTCCAGCTTCGCCTCCATAGGCGACAGGATATTCTGGGGCAGGCTTAAGCCGATGACCGCGCAGATCTGCCTGCTGGTCTGGGCCGCCGGCGGCTTTTACGGCTGGCTTTTTACTGGCATGAACGCGCCGGCGTCGGCCGCGCTGCTACTGGCCGGGCCCCTCCTGGGCATAGTTTTTTATTCGGCGTTCTCCGTTTATTGGCGGTGGGTGGGGCTTAAGGCCGGTTACGCCTGCGGCGGCGCGGCCAACTGCGCGCTGGACGCTTCCAACTGGCCCAGGCTGATAAAGCTGCTGAGCACCGCCGGTTTCGCCATGTCGCTGGCCATAGCGGTGATGGCTTTCAGCCTGCTGGCCGGTTTTAATTCCGGCGCGACCGTACAGGGCATGGCGCTTAAAGCGGGGCTGGCGATCTCCGTGCTGGTCCTGCACCGCGTGTCCCGCGCCCTTGGGCGCTCCGTCTTCTTCGCCGCCGGGCTGGTGCTGGCGGTTTCACTCCTGGTTTTCAGCGTGTTTAAAGTTGAGGCGTTCAAACTATACTTATGATCAAACGAGATATAACCATAATAAACGAGCTCGGCATCCACGCCAGGCCCGCCGGCATGATAGCCAACACTTCCTCCAGGTTCGTCTGTGACATTAAGCTGGTAAAGGACGGCATGGAAGTAAACGCAAAGAGCATTATGGGCATTATGACGCTGGCGGCCGGCAAGGGCACCCTGATAGAGGTGACGGCCAAGGGGAAGGACGAAGCCGACGCGGTAAAGGCGATAGAGGAACTTTTCGCCAAGAAATTCGACGAGGATTGAGCGGGGCCGCGGACTAATAAATATGAAAACAGACCGGAGCGGATCATGCTGATAAAAAAGGGAGTGGCGGCCAGCCTGGGCATAGCCATAGGCAAGGCGCACATCGTTAAGGAAGAGAACATCCTTATCGAGCAGAAAGAAATAGAGCCCGACAAGATAAAGGCGGAGGTCAAGCGGTTCAAGGAGGCGCTGGACAAGACCAAGCTGGACCTGGACGTAATCCGCGCCAAGATCCTGACCGTGCTGGGCCGTCAGCACGCCAAACTGATAGACGCGCACCACCTGATACTGCAGGACCCGCTCATCACCAAGGAGGTGCCCAAGCTTATAGTCTCCAAGCGGATGAACGCGGAGTTCGCTCTTTCCGAGATCCTGGACAAGGCCGAGGAGCAGTTCGAGAAAATTGACGACGAGTTCTTCCACGAGCGCAAGCACGACGTCTTCGACGTGGGCAAAAAGATAATCGCGAACCTGGTGAACAGCGAGAAGGTCTCGCTGCAGGACCTGAAGGAACCGGTCATAATAGTGGCGCACAACCTTTATCCGTCGGACACGCTGCACATCCGCGAGTCCAACAAGGTGCTGGGCTTCTGCATGGACCTCGGGTCCAAGTCCAGCCATACCGCCATCTTCGCGCAGAGCATGGGCATCCCGGCGGTGGTGGGCTTGTCCGACATCAGCCGCCAGATCCAGAGCGGCGACACGCTGGTGGTGGACGGCGAGCAGGGCATGGTGATCATCTCCCCGTCACCCGAGATCATAGAAAAGTACAAAGCGCGCAAAGAAGAGCTGCAGAAACAGGAGCATTTCTTCCACCGCCTGAAGGGCCTGCCGGCCACCACGCGCGACGGCCACAAGATAAGCCTGATGGCCAACCTGGACTCCGCCGAGGACGCCCCGGCGCTGAACGCGGTCAAGGCCGAAGGCGTCGGTCTTTACCGCACCGAATTCCTCTACATGAACCGGGACACTGTGCCCTCGGAAGAGGAGCAGCTTAAAGCTTATTCTGCGGTGGTGAAGGCTTCCCCTGCGACCCCGCTGACCATACGCACCGCCGACATCGGCGGGGACCGCGCCACCCAGCTGGGCATAAAAGGCCTGAAGGACGAGCGCAACCCGTTCATGGGCTTCCGCGGCATACGCCTTTTTATCAAGTACCCCGAGCTGCTCAAAACGCAGCTGCGCGCCATCTATAAAGCCAACACCGAAGGCAACATAAAGATCATGATCCCGATGCTGTCCTCCGTGGACGAGCTGATAACGGTGAAAAAGATAGCGGCCGACGTGAAGACCGAGCTGGCCGAAGAGGGGTTCGCGGTGAAAAAGGACCCCGAGTTCGGTGTGATGATAGAGATCCCCGCCGCGGCCCTGATACTGGACTCGCTGTTGGGCGAGATAGATTTCGTCTCTATAGGCACCAACGACCTGGTGCAGTACACCCTGGCGGTGGACCGCATTAACCAGTACGTATCCGAGCTCTACGAGCCGTTCCACCCAGCGGTGCTGCGGCTGATAAACCTGGTGGTGCAGACCGCCCACAAGAAAGGCAAGCCGGTCAGCGTCTGCGGCGAAATGGCCTCCGACCCGTTCGCCATACCGCTGCTGGTGGGCATGGGCGTGGATATCCTGTCCGTACCGGCGAAGATGTACCTGCGCTCGAAGCACGCGGTCCGCTCCATGAACTTCGAAAAATTCTCCGCTCTCGCGCAGAGGGCGCTCAGCATGCCCACGGCCGACGAGATCCGCCGGCTGGTGGAGGACGAGGTGAAGTAAGGCGTACACGCAAGAAGACAATAATGAACATACGCAATTTTTCCATCATCGCTCACATTGACCACGGCAAATCCACGCTGGCGGACCGCTTCATAAACATAACGAACACGGTGCCGGACCGGCAGATGCACGAACAGTTCCTGGACGGCATGGAGCTGGAGCGCGAGCGCGGCATCACCATAAAGGCCAAAGCCGTGCGCATGCTTTATAAAGCCGATTCCGGAGAAGATTACATACTGAACCTTATAGATACTCCGGGCCACGTGGACTTCTCCTACGAGGTTTCCCGCGCGATGGCCGCCTGCGAAGGCGCCATCCTGCTGGTGGACGCGTCGCAGGGCGTGGAGGCGCAGACGCTGGCGCACGCGCACCTGGCGCAGTCGCTGGGCCTGACCATTATCCCTGTGATAAACAAGATAGACCTGGAACACGCCGATCCCGACGCCACCGAGGAGCAGATCTGGGAAGTGCTGAAGAACCCGGTGGAGTCGTCGCGCATAAGCGCCAAGGACGGCCGCGGCGCGCGCGAAGTGCTGGAGCGCGTGATAAAAGAGATCCCGCCGCCGCAGGGTTCGCCCGATAAGCCGCTGAAAGCGCTGGTCTTCGACTCCTTCTATGACACATATAAAGGCGTGGTCATCTACACCCGCGTGGTGGACGGCTCCATCTCTGCCGGCAAATACATTACCTTCCATTCCAAAGGGACCAGCTACAAGGTGGAGGAAGTGGGCTATCTTACGCCGAAGCTGATAAAATCGGATTCCATCAAGACCGGCGAGGTGGGCTATATCATAGCCGGCATCCGCGACATCCATGAGATAAAGATGGGTGATACCATCTTCGAAAAGGGCACAGCTATAGACGCCCCGCTGCCGGGCTACAAAGAGGTCAACCCGGTGGTGTTCGCGGGTTTCTACCCGGTGAACACCACAGATTACACGGCCTTGAAGACCGCCATCGAGAAGCTCAATCTCACCGACTCCTCGTTCAACTTCCAGGGCGAGACCTCCAAGGCCCTCGGCTTCGGTTTCCGCTTGGGCTTCATGGGCCTGCTGCACCTCGATATTATCCGCGAGCGCATAGAGCGGGAGTTCGACATCCCGCTGATAGCCACCAACCCGAACGTTATTTACAAGGTCCTGGCTAAAACCCACTCCGCTTCCAAAGAGGGCAAGTACATGGAAGTGACCAACCCGGCCGACTTCCCGCATTACGGCGACGTGATGGATATCATGGAGCCGTACGTGCTCGCGAATATTATAGCCCCTCTGCCGTATATGGAAGGGATCATGAACCTGCTAAAGGAGAAGCGTGGCGAGCACATAAAGATAGAGTACATCTCCACCACCCGCGTGATAGTGGAGTATTACCTGCCGCTCTCCGAGATCATCCTGGACTTCTACGACAAGCTGAAGTCCGTGTCGCGCGGTTACGCCTCTTTCGACTACGAGCCGTACGAGTACCGGTCCTCGGACATGGTGAAGATAGAGATCCTGCTGCATGCCGAATCGGTGGACGCGCTTTCGTTCATAACGCACCGCACCAGGGCGCTGCATAATTCGCGCCAGATCTGCGAAAAGCTCAAAGCCCTCATACCCAAGCACATGTTCGAGATAGCCGTGCAGGCGCAGGTGGGCGGCAAGATCATAGCCCGCGAGACGATAGGGGCCATGCGCAAAGATGTGCTGGCCAAGTGCTACGGCGGCGACATCACCCGCAAGAGGAAGCTCTTGGAAGCGCAGAAGGAAGGCAAGCGCAAGATGAAGCTGATGGGCTCGGTGGAGATCCCGCAGGAAGCCTTTATGTCGCTTTTGAAGATCAGCCAGGACAAATAGCGAAGCTTTCACAACATATGGAGAACAACTAATGGAAGAAAAACTTTTCTGGATAGGCATACTGATGGGGCTGCACCTTTTCCTGTCGCATCATTTCAAGGAAAAGGGCAGGTTCAAGGCCGATTCCTCCTTTACCCGCCGGTGGCACGCCGTGTTCGCCGCGCTTATCTGCTTCATTTTGGCCGTCCTGGCGTCCGTAAGTCTGGACAACAGCCGCGGCGACGTGGTGACCTCCATGCTGTTCACCCCGCGGCAGCTCACCTACGGCGTGCTGGCGGCTCTGGCCGGCGCGGCCTACGTGTTCTTCAGAACCTCCGCCAAAAAAACGGAGATAAAGGACGGGCTGAACCAGGCCATGAAGGGCGATATGGAATGGTCCGAGACGGTCTTCTCCGCCGTGCTGCTGGCTTCGGTGGTGATGTACCTTTTTGTGCAGGCCTTCAAGATACCGTCGGGCTCCATGGAAAGTACGTTCCTGATAGGCGACCACCTGTTCGTCAATAAATTCATCTACGGCTTCCGCGTGCCGTATACCAAGAAGAAGTTCCTGCAGTTCCGCCAGGTCCAGCGCGGCGACATCGTGGTGTTCCAGTTCCCCTCCAGCGACCCGCGCGAATTCCAGTGCGGCGGCAGCCAGTACGGGAAGGATTTCATCAAGCGCGTGATCGGCATGCCCGGAGATACCGTGGAGGTGCGGGACGGGGTGCTGCTGGTGAACGCCCAAAAGCCCGCCAGCGAGCCGTACGCGCAGTTCCTGGACGATGTCCGCTACCCGAAAGCGGCGGAAAAAGTGGCCCCGGCGGATTACCAGATTTTCTGGGAAAACCGCATGCTTGGCAAGATGTTCTCGCAGTATATACGGGACAATTTCGGCCCGGTCACCGTGCCGCAGGGCAGCTATATGGTGATGGGTGACAACCGCGACCGCTCCTGCGATTCCCGCTACTGGGGCCCGGTGCCGGGGAATCTTATAAAAGGAAAAGCCTGGTTCACCTACTGGCCCATAAGCCGGGCCGGTTTCCCGAACTGACCTAAATGAAAGTAACAGAGCGGCTTAAGGCCGGCGCCAAGGTCTTCTCCTTCGAGTTCTATCCGCCCAAGACGGCGGAGGACACGACGAAGCTTTTTGGCACGGCGCTGGAGCTGATGAGGCTCTCGCCGGATTTCGTTTCGGTCACCAATTCCTCCAGCGGCATGGCGCCTTACCGTACCGTCGCGCTCTGCGGCGTGCTGAAGGCCCAGTTCGGCCTGGAGGTGGTGGCCCACCTGACCTGTCTGGCGCACACGAAGTCCGAGATCGCCGGGATCTGCGCCGGACTGAAGAAGATGGATATCACCAACGTGCTGGCACTGCGCGGCGATCCGCATAACGTTGAGGTTTCCGCCCGCCGGCGCGACTACAGCCACGCCTCGCAGCTGATAACGGACCTTAAGCTGGACGGCGGCTTCTCGGTAGGCGGGGCCTGCTACCCGGAGAAGCACCCGGAGTCGGCCAGCCCTGAAGAGGATATCAGGCATCTGAAGGAAAAGGCGGACGCCGGGGCGGAGTACCTGATAACACAGCTTTTTTTCGATAACGCGTTCTACTTCAGGTTCCTTGAAAGGACCGCAGCCGCCGGCATAAAAGTGCCGATACTGCCTGGCCTGATGCCGATAACCGGATACAAGCAGATGCAGAATTTCACGCAGATGATGAAGGTGACGGTGCCGGACACCCTGCGGCGCGGCATCGAGCGCTGGGACGGGGACAAGGACGGGATGTTCAAGTTTAGCGTGGACTACGCCTCGGCGCAGGCCCGCGGGCTGCTGGAGGGAGGGGCTCCGGGGCTGCACCTCTACACGCTGAACCGGAGCCGTGCGGCTATAGCGATATTAAAAAACATTAAAAGCGATAAGGACAGCCACGGGAAACCGCAGAAGGCAGCAGAGGGCAACAGAAAGTAAAAGCGGAGCTTGGTTCTTTCTTGCCTGCCGCGGCTATAATCGAGTTTTGGAAAAAACACATGGAAATAATTCATACCGTTGAGGCCAAGGCGCTGGTCGAGCTGCAGAAAAGGGACACGGCCATAGACGCGCTGGCGGCGCGAACCGCGGCCATCCCCGCAGCGATAGCCGCGCTTAACGCGGCCTTCGCGAGAAAAAAGGCGTCTATGAGCGCGGCGCGCGAAGCTCTTCAGACCCTGCAGGTGAAGAAAAAAGATTCGGAGCTTAAAATAGCGGAAGCCGAGGAAGGCATACGCAAGCATCAGCGCGAGCTGAACCTGGTGAAGGACAACAACGCCTTCAAAGCTCTGCTCTCCGAGATAGAGAACGATAAGAAGGGCAAGGACGAGTTGGAGACCGTGGTGCTTTTTCTCCTGGAGGAGATAGACAAGGCCTCGGTTCAGGACAAGGCCACGCAGGCCGAAGTGAAGCAGATGGAAGCTGGCCTGAAGTCCGAGATCGCCGCCCTTGAGGTTTCCAGCAAGGAGTTCTCGTCCAAACTTGAGTCCGCCCGCGCCGAAAGGGCCGCGGCCGCTTCAGCCATAACCCCGGACCTGCTTGAAAAATACGAGAACATACGCACCAACCGCGGCGGGCTGGCCGTGGCTCCCGCGCACGAGGACCCGGCCACCCCCGGCAAATTCTCCTGCGGCGGCTGCCACATGAGCCTGACCCCGCAGAAAACGCTGGATATAAAAAAGACGGACACGCTGACCTTCTGCCAGGACTGCCGCTGCCTGATGTATCTGGAGAAGACCCTTTTCAGCTGAGGCGGGATATGAAGAAAGAAAAGAAGCTCAGGATCTTTATAGACGGCGGCTCAAGGGGGAACCCGGGGCACGGGGCCTGCGCGGCGGTCTTCTTCGGCACGGACGGCGACATACTGCGCGAGGAAGGGAAATACCTGGGCCGCTGCACTAATAATTTTGCCGAGTACAACGGGCTAAGGCTGGCGCTGGCGGCGGCCGGCCGCCTGGGCGCGGAAGAGCTGGAGATCTTTTCGGATTCGGAGCTGCTGGTCCGGCAGTTCAGCGGGGAGTACAAGATCAAGGACGCCGCGCTGGCCGCGATAATGGCTGAAGTGCGCAAGACGGCCGCCGGGTTTAAAAAGATTTATATTTCGCACGTGCCGCGCGGGAAGAACAAGGACGCGGACAAGTTGGTGAACCGGATCCTGGACGATGCCCGCCGCATTGCGCCGGCGCTGGGTAAGTCGCTGGCGAAAGAGAACGCCTTATAATTTTCAGACCGCGGACGGAGGGCCGCTCTTCCCGCAAGGGAGGGGAGGAACTTCCGAACTTCACAGGGCAGGGTGCCGGTTCAAACCGCGCAGCATTATATGTGCGCGGCATAGGCCGGGAGGCGGGGGCTACATCCCCCGCCGACGGATAGCGCCACAGAGAACATACCGCCCGCAAGGGTAAGGGTGAAAAGGTGCGGTAAGAGCGCACCGCGTCCGCAGAAATGCGGACGGCAGGGCAAGCCCCTCCTGAAGCAAGGCCAAAATTGCGCTTGGATAGCCCGTCCGTCCCCCTCCGGGGGGAGGCGCAGAGTGGGCCGCGACAGATAAATGGTCCTCCAAGTCCCGCAAGGGGCCGGACAGAATTCGGGGTATAGTCCGCGGTCTGAAAAGGTTTCGGGTCCGCCGCGGGGACCGGGGCAGCCAAACGCGTTCGGCCACACCGTGGCCTCACTCATCACTCGGGCTCGGCGCTTACGCAAGCCTCGCCCTCATGAAGGTTTTGCTGCCCCGGTCCCCGCGTCAGACCCTGCACAGGGCTATAATAAGGAGTTACTTATGGACTCACTTGCGAGCAAGATTCCGGAGATAAAGTATTCGTCGGAGGCGGGGGAGATTCCTTGGGACAAGGCGGTGGTGTGGACTACGATGCCGCGGGTGGGGCCGCGGGTTTATGAGTGGATAGAGGGGGAGCATATACGCTATGTGGCCTGGACCAACGGGATAGTGACCATCATGCCGGAGAACGACTCCATATTGAGCAATAATTGCCAGTGCATGATCCTGCCTTCGGCTTTCGTCTGGGTGGGGAAGAACGTTAAGGTCAGCTAGGCGCTGGCGGCGGTTCTGCCTCCGCCATTAAAAAACCGGGCCCTGCGGGGCCCGGTTTTTTTACTGCCTGACGGTTTAAGCTGTTAGCGGCACTGGCTCTGGTACGTGTCTACCCTGCGGGTCTCGGTGGACTGGCCGGTGTAGGTACCGAGCGTGTTGGCGCCCTGTACGAAGTTGGCGGCGAGGTCACGCACGGTTGTCTCTATGTAATAGCGGGTCCACATGGTGCCGTACGCGGTCACCCAGACGGTGTTGCAGGTGGGGGTGTGCGGAGGAGGGGGCATGGGGCCGTTGAACTGAGGGCCGCCCGGCATGCCAACCATTACGGGGTTGGAGGCGTCGGGGGTGGCGACGGGGTCAACTACCAGGTTCGACAGGTCCCCGGTCAGCGCGGTGTCGGCGCTCTTCACAGAGCGGCAGACGGTCTGCGGGGTCTGGTAGGTGCAGGACTCGGAGCCGGACTGTTCAGGGGAGTTCGTCACGGTGGTCTTCATGGTGCCGGCCAGGTCGAAGTTCTGGCCTATCTGGGCGGCGGCCAGGTTGAAGGTCTCGCCGATGTTGATGTTCTTGTCGAAGTTGATCTGTACTTTGGTGGCCGGATTGGTGTTGTTGATCTCCAGCTTTATCTGTTTCTGCTGGCCGGACTGGCCTATGGAGGCCTTGGCGTTGAACTGGCCGGGGTTTATTACCACGTTATTCCTGTTCTGCCCTGCGAAGGTGATGGGGGCGGTGATATTCAGCAGGCCGCTGAAGTTGATTTCGTTGCAGCCTACGAGTACTCCCAGCATGGCGGCCATACCGATACCTTTCATTATTCTCTGGTTCATCTGTTATTGTTCTCCTGTTATCTAATTGAGCTTGAAAGTCTGATAGTTGTCCTATCCCAACCAATATTAGACAAAATAACCCCCGCTCCCCATAAGAACCATAGGACCTATTCCCGAATAGGACTTTCGGGCAATGAGGTCTTTGGACTATAGCCCGCCAGTTGTCCAGTCGGGGGCGGCAAGGGCATGGGCCCGTCGGGCACCGCGTCGGCCACACCGTGGCCGCGCTCCACACTCACCCGCCGCGCTTACGCAAGCGGCGGGTTCCGTGAGGGCCCGCCGAACCCATGCCCTTGCCGCCCCCTCCGCTCAGAATTGCCCGCCCATTTTACCCCGACAGGACGTTGTCGGGGTGGCCTGCTAGTGCGCGCGGCATGCGCGCACGCTTGGGGGTGAAAGTCCCCTACGGGGGTTGATAGAACCTACCGTTAGCCAAAGGCAAGGGTGTCCACCGCGAGGCGGAATCTGAAGGAAGCCGGCGGCAAAGTCCCGGCCCGAGGAACACGAACCGCAAGTGAGGCCTGACCAGTCGGACGAGTTTTCTAGACAAAACAAAGTCCGAATCTATCCGAGGCTGGTCAGGTAAATGCGGCGGGTATATGGGATGAAAGCGTGCGTGCTTACCCGTGGAGGTCTGACAGGCAAGCCGCAAAGATGAACTTCAAAGCGGCAAGCCGCGCGGCGACGCGCGGGTGAACTGTCAGAAGTCAGCCGAGGCCATAGTATCCCTTTCAACGGGAGAAGGGCCGAACATCAGAGGTTCTGGAAACTCAAAGGACTCGAAAGGGAAGCGATGAAAGCAGACAACTTTATAAATAAGGAAGGCTGGCCGCAGAACGAAGGGGTGGAACCCCGGGATAATGCGGGAGCGCTGAGCAACCCTGCGGCGTCCGAGAGCGGAAAGGACGATAGCGAAAGGAAAGCGGAACGATTGCTGGAAGAGATTGTAAGCAGGGAGAATCTGAACCTTGCCTACAAGCGAGTAAAAGCCAACGGCGGCAGTCATGGTGTGGACGGAATGACGACAGAGGAACTGTTGCCATACCTGAAACAGCATGGCGCGGCGTTGCGGCAATCAATCCTGGAGGGGGTATATACCCCCCAAGCCGTACGGCGGGTGGAAATACCGAAGCCCGATGGCGGCACGCGGCAACTCGGGATACCGACCGTGGTTGACCGGTTAATACAGCAGGCAACAGCGCAGACGCTCAATAGTGTCTTTGACAAGTGCTTCTCGGCGAATAGCTACGGCTTCCGTCCGGGGAAAAGTGCGCATATGGCGATAAAAGCGGCGCGGAGCCATATTGAGGCAGGGGGCCGCTGGGTAGTGGACCTCGACCTTGAGAAGTTCTTCGACCATGTGAACCATGATAAGCTGATGTCGCTGGTGGCGCGAAAGGTCACGGATAAACGTGTGTTAAAGCTCATTAGGAAATATCTTGAATCCGGTGTTTTAATGAAAGGAATTAAGGTAAATAATGAAGAGGGGACGCCGCAGGGCGGCCCTTTAAGTCCATTACTTGCGAATATAATGCTCGACGAGCTTGATAAGGAATTGGAGAGCCGCGGGCACAAGTTCTGCCGATATGCCGACGACTGCAACATTTATGTCGCAAGCATGAAGGCAGGCGCGCGGGTGATGGAAGGCATAACCCGTTATATTGAGAACGACCTGAAGCTGAAAGTAAACCGGAAGAAGAGCGCGGTCGACAGGCCCATAAGAAGAAAGTTTCTGGGGTTTTCCTTCTATATAACAAAGGGAAAAGCACGGAACTTTGTTCACTTCAAGAGCATTCAGCGGTTCAAGGAGAAAGTAAGGGAAATTACATCAGGGAGCAACGGGCGCGGCATGGAATGGCGGCGGGATAAGTTAACACGGCTTATTACTGGCTGGGTCAATTATTTCCGCATAGCCGACATGAAATATAACGCACGTGAACTTGATGGCTGGATACGGCGGCGGATACGTATGTGCTACTGGAAACAGTGGAAGAAAATCAGGACCAAGCGTGACAAGCTTGTCAGGTTAGGTCTTGATACTTCCAAAGCACGAGAATACGCCAACATCCGCAGGGGTGCTTGGAATATCGCCGGGAGTATCGTCCTTAAACAAACCTTGACGAACGAATGTCTTGAGAAACTGGGATTCCCGAGCCTAAGCAAACGGCTTTCCTTGGCTGTGGAGCTTTGATGAACCGCCGTATACCGAACGGTACGTACGGTGGTGTGAGAGGACGGCGGGTGAAATAATCACCCGCCTCCTACTCGATT
>CAIXBR010000010.1 GCA_903917735.1 uncultured Elusimicrobia bacterium
GACCGGCTGGCCTGCTGTCACCTTCCACTACGAGAATATTCTTACCAGCTACCTGTCGGTCCAGGACAGCCCCAGGCAATTCAGGCTTGAGTCAAGTCCCAGCGAGGCGGTTACAGGCCTCTATGTGCAAGGCAATGTTGGCATCGGGACCACAGCGCCGGCGGCCAGGCTGGCAGTCCACGGCCCGGCCCGGATCGGCATCGACAACTGGGATACTCAGGAGTCCTCCCCGCAGCAGGTCCTGAGACTCTACAGTAATGGCATATCCGGAGTCGCTCCGTATTCGGCCTTCGACTTCATGACTACGGCAGGATATAACTACTCTAATAAACTCGAGCTAAGGTCGTGGGATTATATCAACGGCCAGACAGGCACTTTGTTCGCTGTGCTGGGCAATGGCAATGTCGGCATCGGGACGGCGAGTCCGGGCCAGCGGCTCACGGTTGTGGGCGGCTCAATTCAGCCGGCAGCCGGCAATTCGGCGGCCGCCGGAATTGAATTCCCGCTCGATCCGGGCGGGGGCTCCGGCGACGAGGCATGGATCCGCTACTACGCCGAGTCGGGGGAAAACACGAAACTCCAGATCGGCATCAACAATGACGCCGACGATGACATCTCGTTTTACCAGGCCGGCGCGGAGAGGATGGACATCTATAACGGCAACGTCGGCATTGGTACTACGGCGCCGGGGGCGAAACTGGAGATCAACGCAGGGTCGAACGATGGATTGAGAATAAACAACGGGACCGTGAATGGCGTCGTGTTCAATACAAGCAACAACTCCATGACAGTCGGCACCATATCGAATCATGACCTTAACCTTTTTACGAATAATTCTTCAAAGGTAACCGTTCAGGCCGGCGGCAACGTCGGCATCGGAACGGCGAGTCCGGGAACTAATTTAGAAGTAAAGGGAGGAGTAAGCGGGCAGTTAATGCTTCCTCTCTCAATTAACAGCGGTTATTATCTTCCGGGTTCGGCTATCGGGATCGGATTCCAAACTGATGGCAGCGCCTACTACACTAAAGGCGCTTTAGTTTATGCAAGTAACGGATCTGGTTGGAATATAGGTAATTTTCATTTCTTGCTCAGAAATGACGCAAGCTACGCCACGCCTGTAACCTTGGCCGATGCAAAGATGACTATTCTGGCCGGCGGCAACGTCGGCATCGGAACGGCGAGTCCAGTGGCGACGTTAGATGTTAATGGTACCGTAAAGTTTTCCGGCGGGTCGACAGGGCAGTATTTAGTAAAAGGTGCTGATGGCAACTTGAATTGGGCCACACCGTCCTTGAGTTGTTATAATAGTTATGACGGTTCTGATGAATATGGCGGGGCATGCAACGCTGGATATGTTTCTGTTTTTAAAGCGAATATTTATATGATGGGAATTGCACAACAATGGGTGCGCGTATGCTGTAAAATTCAATAATTCCGGCAGCGTCTGCATCGGGGCGACAAGGCATGGGGCGAAGTGGTCATACTGTTTGTATCGATGATAATGGGAATTTTCACAGAGTACCGCCGCCTGTCCAGAATCACCCTTCAACATAGATGGCATTAAATGGATAAACCGGCCTGATTTAGACCGTTTTGGGGTATCTACTTGACTCCACCACTCCTCGCGACAGCCTATTTCGCGGGCGTCTCGCCTTCAACACAGATGCTGGTATTGGTCTTGCCGCTGGCCTTTACTATGTCAAAAAGCGTCTTGGCGTCCACATGGGACAGGCGCACACAGCCGTGGGAGGCGGGTTGGCCCAACAGTTTCTCGGTTTCCGTGGCGTGTATAGCTATATTGCCGTTGAAGAAGATGGCGTTGGGCATAGGGGCGTTGTTATACAGGCTGGAGTAGTGCATAACCTCCATGGAATCCGGGGCGAAACATCTGCCGCTGCCCGGAGTTGTGTGGGCAGGCGGCACTCCGGAGGAGATCTTGAAGGCCTTGTTCACTTCTGGCCCCTCCACCGTAAGGCGCTGCGCGTCCAGATCCACTTTAATGCGCACCGCGGCCAGCTGCGCCACGGAATTGTTCACAACATAGCGGGAATCAAGGATGCCGTAAGCCCCGGTTTCGTCCGAGTTGGCCGCCAGCCCGAAAGCCAGGCCCGCCTCGGCGGGAGAATGCTCGTCCAGGAACTTATCGGGGTCGGCGGCGGCTTCAGCCCGCAGAACATCCAGTTTTAAAGCGGCGGCGGCTTCAGCGGAACCCGGGAGCCCGGAACCGGTTATAAGCGGCAACCCTGCGCCCGGCAGGCCGGCGACGCCGGAGTTCTTGTCCAGACCCGGCAGGTCGAAAGCAAAACCGGTAGAGGTTAAAGTCAGAAGGAAGGCTGCAATTAAAGATTGCAGGGCTTTCATGAATATTTTTCCTTTGCGAGCGGGCTGGTCACCGGCCCCTGCAAGGATATTCAATCAAAAATAACGGCAAAGCCGTATGAGCCGAAAGTACCCGGAAAAAAAGTCTTTAGGGCCGGCGGCGGGTAGGTCTTTTATCCCATACTCCGGACAAGTCAGTGTTTAAGCTTGAAGAGCCGGGAAAACTCGAAAGAAACCCCGGTCATCAGGTTGGTGGCGGTACCCTTGAAGACGGTCCCTGTGGCCGCATAATAATTCAGGAAGGGGCTTATCATAACGTCGCCATAGAACCTGGTGCTGAACTTGGTGTTTATCTCAAGGCGCTGCTTAAGGTCGGAGACGGTGTCGAAACGCGTCCGGGAGAAATTCCGGTAGCTGCCATCGGCGCTAAAGGTCAGGGAGGTCCCGGGAATGAGCATAGACAGCCTGAACCCCGCCTCGAGAGCGTACTTATCCCTGGCCGGTGAATAGGTGTAGGTGCGCTCCATGATAGCTGCTGTATACAATTCCTGGAGGATAGCCCCTTCAAACAGCTTCATGCCGGCCTTGGTACGCACAACTTTGCGCCGCGGCAGGCCGGGATTGCGGGAGAATTCAGTGTCATAGGCCGCGTTGACGAACGGGCCCAGAACGGCGGCGCCGAGCAGGCCTTTATAATCCCATATGCTGTACCGGAACTCGCTCTCGAAAAGCAGCTGGTCCATATTCTCAGTGACCACCTTGGCCCCGGCAGCCGGCCATACAGTAGTCCTGTAATAGTCGGCCGAAACGCCGGTATCCACCCGCAGCCTGTCCTTATACAGCTCGGAATAGAGTCTGCCGGAACCCTGTACCACGGTCTGGTCACTGGCGTTGGCCTTGGAATCGCTGACCCCGGAGAAGTTTGAGTTATTGTTTACGCTCGTGTTGCTGAGATGGAGCGCAAGGTTGCGAAGGTTCAGCCGCCACTGCGGCTGCTGCGGTATCGTCCTTCCCACAAGCTTCCTTACCGCGTCCTCCCAGGCGCCGGGGAGAGGGTTCCCCTTTTCCTTAAAAAGCCTTTCCATAACGATAGTCTTTATAGTGCCGCGGCCCTGTTCCAGTCTCCGTATATTCTTCAAGTACTGGTTTTTCGCCTGGTCGCGCAGAAAGCTTTCCGGGAAGGCAGCAAGGTACATCTCGGTGTCGCGCAGCGGCAGCCCCGCTATCTTGTTGTTCTTCGCCAGCCCAGCCTCCGCGTAATAAGTGCGGCTGAAATATTTTTGGCTTCCGTCCGCCTCTTTGCCGTCTATCTCCAGAGATCCTTTCAGGGAACGTATAAGCGCGCCGGGCACCCACGCCCTCACTACAGGCTCGTCCGGGTCCAGCCAGCTCCGCACCATGGAGGACGGGATATCCCCCGGAACCGTGCTGGGCAGCGGCCGTATCTTTAGGAACGCGATCTCGGATCTCTCATGCTCGCGCAAGATGGCCGCGGCAAGATCGTAAAAATCCAGCGTGGAATACTGGTCCTTGTCCGGATAGATCCTGCGCATGTCCGGCAGCGCCGCGTCTCCGGACCCCATAAAGTATTTCACTATGCGCTCCTTTATCGAGGCGTGGTCCATGTAATAGATGGAATCCTCCCTGTCGCGGGACACCGGCTCTGAAGTGACGGCCTTCAACGAGCCGTTCCCTGCGAATTCCAACTCTATCCTGCCCAGACCGTCCGCGCCCCTGGAGACCACCATGGCCGGCAGTTCGTGTATCTCGCGGTCCCAGTCGGAAAGTTCCACCCGCTCTTTCCTCCTGGTGGTGTTCTCCCATAGCTTGGGGCCTATTACGATGTCCACCCCCGGAGTAGAGATAAGCTTCCAGATACTGTCAGCGTCCAGGTGGGAAACCGCTACCACCAGCTTTGCTTTCTCCACGGACCGCAACCTATCCAGCAGACTCCTGAGATCGCCGTCGCGGAAAGGGTCGCGGACGGACAGCGGCGCGCCGGCGAGCTGGGCCTCGTACAACGGCCCGTCGGGGATCAGCGAAATGAACGCGGTCCTGACCCCGGCTATTTCCCTGAGATAGTACGGCTTTATCAGCCCGGCGAGCTTCGGGTCTTTAATTTCAAGGTTAGAGCAGACAAGCACCGGCGCTCCGGCCGGGATCACGGGATTTCCCGAGCTTTCCCACTCCCAGAACGCCCCTATATCGCTGTTGTCAGGCGCCGCCATCTCCATCCCTATATTCGAAAGATATCTGAGTGTATTGCCGACGGGGAGTTTTACAAGTTCCGCCAGCGAGCCGCCCATGCCGGCGCCTATAAGCACGTTCTCGTCCTTTTTTACCGCGACCAGGTCTTTTACTTTTTTGCTGAACCCCTTCATGCCCATAGGCAGGCAGAATTCGGTGAGCGTGAGATTTTTCCCGTCGTCCTCCACCGCGTAACGCATGGCGATGGTCGGAGACCAGACCTTGTCCGGCTCTTTCCCCCTCAGGGATATTGCGGTGAACCCTTTTCCGCCAGGCGTACGGCCTCGTACAAGGTCCGCCGGGCCGCCGGCGAGAGAGAAGGAAAAAGGGACATTCTCCTCCAGGAACCGCACGGTGCCGGAACTAAGGGGCGCGTCAGCATAAAGGAAAGATTTTCCGCCCTCCAGGACGAAGACCTCGCCTATAACCGAATAATCAGTGGTGCTGTCCAGCTCCTTGGGCGCGGCTTTTTCCGGATTTTCAAGGATCATCTTCTGCCCGTCGGTATAGACCACCGCGGCGGACATCTTTCCGAGCTTTATGGTGCCGGACGAAACCGCCGGAAGCTTTTTAACGGAGGACGTGAGCTCTGAAGTTATGCTGTAGCCGCCATCCGAGTAGAATATGGAACCGGCTCGCTCCTGCGCCAGCAGCGGCCCGCAGGCCAGCGCGGAGACAAGCGGAATACAAAAATAAAGACAGCGTTTAACGGACATAATGCATCTATTCTATATAATTATCACACTCGCTCCGGCCCTGCCGCGCACAAAAAAAAGGACGGCCCGGGCAAATACCCCGTCCGTCCTTTAGTCAGGGCGCGGCTCAGAACTCGGCGGCTTTCTCGTTATTGCGCTCCACGGCCCTTATCTCGTTGTCCAGGTCAGCGCTGTCCCTCTTCATATAATTCAGCAGCGTGCGGGACGTTTCAAGGTCGTTCGCCCGTACATCGTCCTTCAGATTTCCGTAATTACCCTCCAGCTGATAGCGCCAGTACTGTATATTCCCTATAAAACCTTCGTTCTTCGCGCGCAGCCGCTCGTAGCCGGCTGGGTCGGCTGTGCCCGCCGGGGTAGGGAACACAAAAGCGCTCTTCGGGACATCCCGCCCTTCCAAAGAGGCACAGACAGCCGCCTGGGACAATATGGCCTCGCGCTCTGTAGCGCCGGCGGAATAAAGCTGCTCATTGCCCTGCTTGCGGGGCCAGGCGGCGGCTTTGCGGTTATTCTCGTTTACGGCGTCTATCTCGCCGATTATGGACCAGTGGTCATGGCGCATATAGTTGATAAGGATGTTGGCGGTGGTAAGGTCGTTCTTGCTAAGCACATAGACCAGGTTCGAGTAGTTGCCTTTGATCTGCTCCTGCCAGTAGCCCACGTTCCTTATAAAGCCGTCGTTCTTTTCCTTCAGCGCCGCGTATTCCGCCGGCTTCTCTATGCCCGCCGGGGCGGGAGACAGGAAAGCATTCACCGGAACGGAACGGCTCTTTTCAGCCGTCACGTACCGCAAGGCCTCTTTCTTTATATTAGCGCGCTCGGAGGCGCCAGCCTGGTATATCCTTTCGTTCTCGGCTTCGGCAGGGGTGACCTGTTTCTGCGGAAGCGGGACGTCGGCTGCCGTACCTTTCAGCGAAACTTTAATTTGCGCGGCAGACACGCCGTTAATGGTGAAATTATCTGCGGCGTTACCGGCGGAAACGAAGCACAGGGCGGTAAAGAGCGGAATGATGAGATTTTTCATAACTGTTTCTCCTACCCATAGCATACAGCGGGCAAAACCATGGCGTAAGGGCCGAAAGGCCTATAAGGCTCCGTGATAAGAACTTTTCAGAACGTCTGCGTTACTTTATTGAGGCCCTTGGGGTTGTCGGGATTAAGGCCTTTCGAGAGGGAAAGGCGAAGCGCCAGCATTTTCATGCGGATGTCCACGGGAATACAGCTGAAAGGAAATTTGAGTTCACCGGGCCCGACTATTTCATAACGGGTCCCGCGCTCGTCGAGGGCCTTTTTGACCTTAAGGATATCTTCAGGCAATTTATCCGAAGGCGTGAACAAAAAGACCAGGTCCCTAGCGGTATAGGCCCCTACGGGGCCGTGCAGGAACTCGGCGGCGGAATAACCCAGCGCGTGGGCCTTGGCCATCTCCCTGAACTTCAGGGCGGAATCCTCGGCCACGGCGTTGAAAGGCCCGCGCCCGACGAAGCCCAGCATGGGCGCTTTTTTTATTCTCGCCAGCAAGCTTTCCCCGCCGTAATTATCAGCCACGGCCTCCCGAGCCGCGGTTATGGTCTTTTTAAAGTCAGCGGCAGCGAAGCAGCGGCTCCAGGCCTGGGCGGTCCACAGCACGGCCCAAAGTTGCAGTTCGAAGCTTTTGGTAGCGGCTACGGGCACTTCTTTCGAATTGGAAAGCAGTATATGCCGCCCGGCCAGGCGGGCCAGCGGGTTGTTCTTCAGGTCCGCCTCGTTGGTGACGGCCACGCCCCTGGCGCCCCATTTTATAAGCTTTTCCAGGCACGCTGTTATATCGTGGCTGCGGCCCGACTGGGAGAACGCCCAGACGGCCTGGCCTTTGAAATTCAGCGGCTGCCTGGCCTCGAAGATGGAATGCGGGTGTATGAAGTTGGTTATGGTCCCGGCGTAGCCCTCCCAGATGTACTTGGCGAACAGTGTAGCCGTGCCGGAAGAGCCGCGCCCTACGAGGTAGACCGTCTTGTCCCTGGACCGCAGAGCCAGTTTCCCGAGCGTCATGGCCCGGGCCGAGAATTCCTCCAGCAGCGCTGGGGCTTCTGCTATATCGCCGTAGGTGAGGGTGTCCTGTATTTTCATTTTAAGCTCCGCGTCCGGCGGCCCCGGACCACCTTGAATTTTTCAACCGCGACAAATTCCTGCCCGCCTATACGCCCGGGCGCGAGCTTCAGCGGCACTATCCTGCCAGCGAACGCCGGGCTTTCCAGCACCAGGGTCTGCACGTCGCTGCCGTCTACGGTACGGCCGGCCTTTTTCTCCGCTGTCAGTACGCGAGGAAATCCGCGTCCATTTCCCGGCCTACCCAGCGCCTGTCCGCTTTTTTTGTCTCGATGCCGGTGATTAGCGCGCGGACGCCCAGCTGCAGGCAGAGCCGGACCGCGTAGACGAGGTCGAAACCTATCACCGGGGCTTCCAGGCCGAACCCGGCCCGGACGGCGGCTTTGCGCCAAGAATCTATTTTCCCCCCGCAGCGGCAGCGGGCCACTCCGGAAACCAGGGTATCCGCCCCGCAGGCCTCGGCGGCCGCGCGCGCCAGAAGGGCCACGTTGCGGGACAAGGCCTTCACGTTGAAACCGGGCCCGGTCTTAACAACAACCGACGGAACCCATAAAAGCCGGGCGTGGGCCGCTATTAGCTCCGGCTTCCTGAAATCGTTGAAATACCTGGCGTGCCCTGCTCCCCCGTCGAAGGTGACCAGGCAGGCTATCTTCAGGCCGGCGGCCGCGGCCTCGAGCAAGGCCAGGTGGCTGTCCTTTCCGCCGCTGTAGATTACCGCGCAGTTCTTCATTTTTTCCGGTTATCTTTTTCTTTTCCGCGCGCAGTCTCTTTATTCCTGTCTCTATGTCGCGCAGGTCCATGCCGGTGCGGCCGTAATGCGCGTGTTCTATGGGCGAGTCCGGGCAGATATAGGTGCCGCGCCGCACGCCGCGCGGGTCTTTCAAAAGCCCCAGCCAGATAAGCCAGGGTTTCATGTTCGAAAAATCCTTGGTCATCAGCTCGGGGTTGGAGCGCATTACGGCCTGGGGGTCCCCGAAACCGTCCAACACCACGCCGCTGTGATAACCCGCCTCTTTGGCGGCCTCCACGTCGCGGTGGGTGTCGCCTATCACGAACACCTCGCGCTGCTTGATAGTTGTTTTGGCGATTTTAGCGGCCCGCGACACCGCTTTTTCAAGGACCTCGCTCCGGTGGTGAGAGTCGCAGCCATAGCCGCCGAAAGCGAAATGCTTGATAAGGCCGGAGGGCTCCAGCTTTATAAAAGCCCCGTCCTTCAGGTTGCCGGTGCCCAGGCCCACCAGCACGTCCTTGCGGGCCGAAAGCTTCGCCAGGAATTTCTCAACGCCTTTTACCTTGTGGTAATTTTTAGCCTTTACTGAAACCAGCACCTCTACAGGCAGGCGGTCCACGTATTTCTGCGTAAGCACGGACATTTCCTTCTTTGTGGGCTTGCGGCCGGCTCCGGCTTTAAAAGCGTTTTCAAAATTTGATTTATCCGTGGCCCCCTGCAGCTGGATGGACTTGCAGGCCTCGGCGCGGCCGGTCATGGCCTCCACGGCATGGTTCAGCGCGCGGGCGCCGGCGCCGCCGGCCTTTATAAGCGTACCGTCGATGTCGAACAGGATGATCTTCATTGTAAATCCTTAAAACCTTGGATGGACGATCTGGCCTTTCTTTACGGTCAGCAGATTCTGGTTGGCGCCGAAATAATAGCAAAGCTCCCGGTAATCGTCGGCGTCGAAGAAGGCCAGGTCAGCCTGCATGCCGGCGGTCACGCTTCCCACCCTGTCCCCTATGCCCAGCGCCCAGGCCCCGTTCACCGTGGCGGCGCAGATGGCCTCCTCCGGGGTCATGCCGCAATGAGTACACGCGGCCGACAGCACGAACTGCATGTTCCAGGTCGGGCAGGTGCCCGGGTTGAAATCAGTGGCCAGCGCCACCGGCACACCCTCGGAGATTATCTCACGGGCGGGCGGGTACTTGGCAAGCCCCAGGTAATAATTGGAGGCCGGCAGTAGGGTGGCTATGGTGCCGGCGTCGCGCATGACGGCTATATCCTCGGCGTAGACGTAGTCAACGTGGTCGGCGCTGATGGCGCCGGCGGCGGCCCCGGCGCGGGTTCCGCCGTAGTTACAGAGTTGCTCCGAGTGCACCTTGGGCTTCAGCCCCAGGCGGGCGGCTTCTTTCAGATAGGCCGTGGTCTGCTCTGGAGTAAAGTATCCTTTCTCGCAGAAGATATCAGCGAAGACCGCAAGCTTTTCGGCGGCGGCCTTCGGCAGGATCTCGGCGGTCACATAGTCCAGGTATTTTTGTGCGTCGCCATTGAACTCCGGCGGCACGCTGTGCGCGGCCAGCAGGGTAGGCAGCATTTCAAGGGGCGTAAATTTCTGCGCGTCGCGCACGGCCCGCAGCATTTTAAGCTCGGACTCCAGGCTTAAGCCGTAACCGCTTTTCACTTCTATAGTGGTGGTACCGCATTCCAAGAAGCGCGCGGCCCGCGCGGCCAGTTGAGCGGCCATGCCCTTTTGCCCCTGGGCGCGCACCGCGCCTATGCTCGACAGTATTCCCCCGCCGGCGGCTTTTATCTCCTGGTAGGAGGCCCCGGCAGTGCGCATGGAAAAATCCTTAAGGCGCGGCTCGGCGAATACCGCGTGGGTATGGCTGTCCACAAAACCCGGCAGGCAGATGCCGTTCACTTCCACTTTCCTGGCTTTCTTGGCCAGGGGGTGGCGCGCTACGGCGGCGCGGGGCCCGGCGGCCTCTATCACGCCTCCATTCACCAGCACCGCGGCGTTATCTACCAAGCCGGTCTCGCGCATAGCCGCCCCCGCGCGTGGAGCATTGTCCCCGGCGAAGGTCAGGAGTTGTTTTATCCCGCTAAAAAGTATAGCCATAATTGTCCCTCGAAGTCTCCCGGGCGGCCGGGGAATTACCCTGCTCACCCGGGCCGAGGAAACCCTTGCGTCGGTTTCCCCCCGCCTTACTTTGATTGCGGGGCCCCCTTTCCGCAACGGGTGCTCAGGGTAATTCCCCGGCCGCCCGCAGCGGGTCCTTTACCTGAAATTATCGAACTGCAAGGTTATGCCGTAGTCGCCGCCGCGCAGCAGGGTCATTACGTTCTGCAGCTCGTCCTTGGATTTGGAAGTGACGCGCAGGGTATCGCCCTGTATGGAGACATTGGCCTTCAGCTTCTGGTCTTTTATGGCCCTGACTATCTCCTTGGCCTTTTCCTGCGGTATACCCTGCTGCACTTTAACGGCCATTTTGGCGGTGCCGCCCAGGGCGCTCTCTACTTTCTGCGCCTCGAAATTCTTCACCGGCAGGCCGCGCTTGGAGATCTTGGTCATCAGAACTTCGTAAAGGGCCTTCACCTTGTAATCGTCGGAGGACTGCAGCATTATGCTGTTGGCTTTCTTGTCGAAGTTGACCTCGGATTTTGAATCCTTGAAGTCGTAGCGGTTGATAACTTCCTTCATGGCGATGGCTATAGCCTCGTCCACCACGGTGTACTCCACCTTTGAAACCACGTCAAAACTGAATTCAGAAGCCATAATTTATATCCTCCATTTATATCGTTCGGTCGCGAGTCGTAAGTCTTGAGTCGGGAGTCAAGAGACAGAGTTAAATATTCCAGACTCTTGACCCATGACTCTCAACTCACTTCAACATCGGGATCTTCACGCCTTTCTTTTTTGCGAAATCCGAGGCTATCTTGTAGCCGGCGTCGGCATGGCGCAGCACACCCATGGCCGGGTCGTTGGTCAGCACGCGCTCCAGGCGCAGGGCCATCTCTTTAGTGCCGTCGGCCACGGTCACTTGGCCCGCGTGCAGGGAATAGCCCATGCCTACCCCGCCGCCGTGGTGGAAAGAGACCCAGCTGGCACCCGAAGCCGTATTGATCAGCGCGTTAAGTATAGGCCAGTCTGCTATGGCATCCGAGCCGTCCTTCATGGATTCGGTCTCTCGAAAGGGGCTGGCCACCGAGCCGGAATCCAGATGGTCGCGGCCTATCACGATGGGCGCGGAGATCTTCCCCTTCTTCACCAGATCGTTGATGCGCATGCCCATGATGTGGCGCTCGCCGTAGCCCAGCCAGCAGATGCGCGACGGCAGGCCCTGGAACTTCACCTTCTTAGTGGCCATGTCCATCCAGCGCTTCAGGTGCTCGTCCTTCGGGAACAGGTCCAGCACCAGTTTGTCGGTGACGGCAATGTCCTTCGGGTCACCGGAAAGCGCGGCCCAGCGGAACGGACCTTTTCCTTCGCAGAAAAGGTCCCTTATGTAAGCGGGCACAAAGCCGGGGAAGTCGTAGGCGTGTTTCACTCCCTGCTTGAAGGCCATGGTGCGGATATTATTGCCGTAGTCGAAGGTTATAGCTCCGGCTTTCTGCAGTTTCAGCATGGCCTCCACGTGTATGGCAATGGATTCCATGGAAAGCTTAAGGTATTTCTTCGGGTCCTTGCGGCGCAGCGCGTCAGCCTCTTTTACGCTGTAGCCTTTGGGGATATAGCCTTTCAGCGGGTCGTGGGCGGAGGTTTGGTCGGTCAGCACGTCTATCTTCACGCCGCGGCGGGCCATCTCAGGCAGCACCTCGGCGCAGTTCCCCAGCAGGCCTATGGAAAGCGGCTGCTTCGCCTTCACGGCTTTCTCGGCCATGATCAGGGCTTCGTCCAGACTGCGGGCAATGGTATCCACGTAGGCGGTGTCCAGACGCTTCTGTATGCGCGTTTCGTCCACTTCTATAACTATGGCCACGCCGCCGTTCATGGTGACGGCCAGCGGCTGGGCACCACCCATGCCGCCCAAGCCCCCGGTAACGGTGAGACGGCCGGACAGGTCGCTCTTGAAATGCTTGCGCGCGCAGGCGGCAAAGGTCTCGTAAGTCCCCTGCAGTATGCCCTGGGTACCTATGTAGATCCAGGAGCCGGCTGTCATCTGGCCGTACATCATCAGGCCTTTCTTCTCCAGCTCGTCGAAGGTCTCCCAGTTGGCCCAGTTGCCGACCAAATTAGAATTGGCGATTATCACGCGCGGGGAATGCTCGTGGGTGCGCAGCACCCCTACGGGCTTGCCGGACTGTACCAACAGCGTCTCGTCGTTCTCGAGGTTGCGCAGGGAAGCCACTATAGCGTGATAGCAGTCCCAGTTGCGGGCGGCCTTGCCGCGCCCGCCGTAAACTATCAGGTCCTCGGGGCGCTCCGCCACCTCGGGGTCCAGGTTGTTCATCAGCATGCGCATGGCCGCTTCCTGCTGCCAGCCCTTGCACGAAATTTTATTGCCATGCGGCGCGCGTATGATCTTTGAATTCATAGCCGATCCTCCTATTAGTCCTCTATAAAGCAGCCGCTCAGTATGCATTCCGCCACGTCCTCTATCCGGTAGGAGAAGACTTCGTCGCCCTTGAAGGCCGGCGAGACTTCGCGCAGCTTCACAAGCGCCGCCTCCAGCCTGGCGCTGGACTTCAGCGGGCGGTGGAACTCCACGCCCTCGGCGGCGGCCATCAGCTCTATGGCCACTATGCGGGCGGTGTTGCGCACCACGGTGCTCAGCTTCAGCGCGGCGTTCATGCCCATGCTGACGAAATCCTCTTTGTTGGCGGAGGTGGGGATGGAGTCGGCGCTGGCCGGGTGGCTGAGGATCTTGTTCTCGTTGCAGAGCGCGGCCGCGGTGACGTGGGCTATCATGAAGCCGGATTCCAGACCGGGGTTGCGGGCCAAGAAAGGCGGCAGTATCTTGAAGTCGCTCACCAGCTGGGCTATGCGGCGCTCCGAGATGTTGCCGAGGGCCGTTATGGCGATGGCGGCGAAGTCGGCGGCGAAAGCCACGGCCTGGCCGTGGAAATTACCACCGGAGAGCACCTCTATGGACCCGCGTTTCTTCCCCTCCACCACCAGCGGGTTGTCGGTGACACTGGCAAACTCGGTCTCGAAAACATTCAGCGCGTACTCGATGGCGTCGCGCATGGCGCCCATGGCCTGCGGCATGCAGCGCAGGGAGTAGGGGTCCTGCACGCGCTTGTCGTTGTGGGCGTGAGAGGCGCGTATCTTGCTGCCTTTCAGCATGGCCTCCAGCATCTCCGCCACTTCCACCTGCCCGGCGTGGGGCTTCAGCGCGTGTATGCGCGGGTCGAAAGCCGACGGCGTGCCTTTCAGGGCTTCCACCGACATGGCGCCGGTAAGCACCGAGGAGTAGAACAGGTTCATCGCCTCGAAAAGAGCCAGGCCGCCCACTGCCTTCATGGCCTGCGTGCCGTTTATCAGGGCCAGGCCCTCTTTTTCGGCCAGCTCTATGGGTTTAAGGCCTGCCTTCTTAAGTACAGCGGCCGAAGGCTGGAATTCTTCCTCGCCTGCGAACTTGGCGAAGCCTTCGCCTATAAGGGTCAGCGCCATGTGCGCCGAAGGGGCAAGGTCCCCGCTGGCCCCTACGGAACCTTTCGACGGGATGAACGGGACCACTCCTTTATTGATAAGGTCGGTCAGACGACGCACCAGCACGGGCCTGACTCCGGAATTACCCATGGCCAGCTCGTTAACGCGGGCGAACATCAGCCCAAGGACCTCTTCATCCTCCAGGGGTTCCCCCACGCCGCAGGCGTGGCTGCGTATAAGGTTGACCTGCAGGCTTTTAAGGCTTTCCCTGGAGACGCGCTGGCTGGCCAGCTCGCCGAAACCGGTATTTATGCCGTACATCACCTTGTCCTCGGCCAGCAGGGCCTCAAGGCTGGCCCGGCGGGATTCGATGAGTTTCAGGGCTTTAGGAGGAATAACCACTTTCCTGTAGCCGTACGCTACCTCCGCCAGGTCCACTATGTCCGGCGCGGAACCGAGGGTAAAAGGCTTGTTCTTTTTTTTCATGATGTATATCCTCCGCTTTTTTTTATCAGGTCTTCCACGGTAACCGTGCCGGCCGCCTTGAAGGCGCTTATAAAATGCTCGAAGATCTTGCGGGTCATCTCCACGTCGCTAAGGGCGCGGTGCCAGCCGCCGTTGGAGATGTTCAGTTCCTCCGCTATCTTGCCCAGGCGGTTGCTCTGGAACTTCCAGTTCTTACGCGCTATGGCCAGGGTGTCCACCACGTTCAGCCTGGGGAACCTGAGGCCCACGCGCTCGAACTCCGCCTTAAGGAAACCGATGTCGAATTCGGCATTATGCGCCACTATAACGGTGTTCTCCAGCATGGCGAGAAGCTGCGGGGCCACGCCGCCGAAAGCGGGACTGCCAGCCACCATTACGTCGGTGATGCCGTGTATTTTCGAGACTTCCGTCGGTATGGGCATGCCCGGGTTCACCAGCTCGGCCAGGGTGCCGACGCGCTCTATGCCGCGGAAGCTTATGGCGGCCACTTCACACACGCGGGCCGCCCTGGGGGAAAGCCCGGTGGTCTCTACGTCTATGAACGTGAACACGGCCTCTTCTATTTTTAATTTTCCTATAAGTTCCATGAATGCCTTACATTAGACCGCGGCCAGATACAGTTTATAACACGCCGTAATAGATATATCTGGTGAAAAACCCTACTCCTAACGTAAAGAATATATTAAGCGCCACGTTGAGGGTGGACATGTCTATGATGCGCTTCCTGTGCATATAGAAGAGCTGTACCGCCCAGGCGATGGCGAAAGGAACCCACCAGTAGCCGGCCACGAAGAAAAAGGCCCACAGGACCACCCGCTCGAAGATCAGCAGATACTTCTCGTCGAAATGCGGGTAGGCCTTGCCGAAAAGGTCCTTTTCCAGGAAGTAGATTATCACGGTGGTGGCATGCGTAACTAGCACCAGCATGCAGGCTATGGCGATCCATTTCTCTCCCAGCAGTGTACCCGGCGCCGGCACGGACACGGGCGAGATCATGAACAGCACGTAGATATGGATCACCTGGTCCAACAGGAAGCTGATGGTATTATCCTTGTACCAGCCCTTCATACTGTAGACGCGCAACTCGTCCACGATGTAATGGATGGTGAACATTATCGCCAGCGCCCACCAGCCGTTTATCCCCGTGCCGCCGACGCTGACCCAGGTATCGCCGAGGTAAGGCCAGGTCAGCGAGACGGAGACCACGAAGTGGGTCAGGCAATGTATGAGCATGCCCCACATGTACTTGCGCTTCAGCTTGTTCACGATGTCGAACTGCAGCGTGAAGTCGGAGAGCAGGTGCGAGAGCAACAGCCGCCAGAATATTGTCATTTGTTCCTCAGCCTTTCTCCGTCAGGTTGAATGCCTTGTCCCAGTCTTTGGGCGGCTCCTTGCTGAACAGCTCCGCCTTGTCTACATAGAACTTGGAGGGCCCGTCCTCCGGACGGGCCGCCAGGGCCGCTTTGAAGTCAGACAGAGAACCGGCGTAGTCTTCCTTGTAGAACTTCTCCTGGCCGGCGTTGTAATGCTTCAGCATCTCCCTGATCTCCGGCGCGGCCTGGCCTTTAAGGGCGAAAGGCTCGTAGACTTTCACCGGGATGACCTTCCCCACCACCCGGATGCTGCCGAGGAAGCGGTGGTCGAAGTCGTCCTTGATGCTCTCGAAGGTGTATTCGCTGGTCATGATCTTGGAGGCGAAGTATTTGTTGGCGCCCTCCATGCGGGAGGCCATGTTCACCGAGTCTCCCATCACGGTGTAGGAAAGGCGGGACCGCGATCCCATGTTCCCCACTACCATCGCGCCGGAGTTCACGCCCACGCGGCATTTCGGCTTTATCGTGAATTGCGTGAGGGACTCGTTAAGGCGCATCATCTCTTTCTGGCAGTCTATGGCCGCCAGCACGCCGAGCTTGCGATGGTCGGCCTGGTCCAGCGGGGCGTTCCAGAAGGACACAACGCAGTCGCCGATGTACTTGTCCACCGTGCCGTCGTACTTCAGGATGACTTCGGTGAAGGCGGACAGGTATTCGTTGAGCATGGCGGTCAGCTCTTCGGGCGACAGTTTTTCCGACATGGTCGTGAACCCGGCCATATCCAGGAAAGAGACCGTCATGTCGCGCTTCTCGCCCCCCAGAGACAGTTTGGACGGGTCCTTAGTTATCAGGTCCACCACCTTGGGCGACAGGTACTGCCCGAAGGTGTTCTTGATCCACTTCTTCTCCCGACCTTCGGCCAAACCCTTGTCCACCGTGATGTAGGCGAACGGGAGGAACAGTGCAATTGCTATAGAACCAAAAGGCATCAGGGTATTATTGGACAACAGCGTTATATCCATGACCAGCAGAGCGGCAAGAACGCCCAGGCAGACCGATATCAAAGAAGCGAAAGAAAAGCGCCGCATGAACACCGGAACCCAGGGAAGCAGAATAATGAGAAGAGTGCTGTAGATCAGATTGAATTCTCTGCGGAAATCTCCGGCAAGGATGTTATCCACGAAGGTAGCGTGCACTTCAACTCCCGGAAGCTGGTTAAGGAACGGGCTTGGCATATGGTCGAAAGCGCCCGTAGCCGTAGATCCAATAAATGTAATGCCGCCTTTCAAAGCCTCCTTTTCTTCTTTAGTGAGCTGCCCGCTTATTATATCCGCGGCCGAAATATGACGGAAGCTGGCGCCTTTTATATTATTAGCGTCTTTATCCCATGCGGGATGCAGTTTCCAGTTCTTAACATACCTGTAATTCAGGATCTTCACGCTGCCGCTCTCGACAAAGATCTGGGAAAGGCTTTTTCCGGAGTAAACCGCGTACGTGCCGGCGCCCAAAGAGGGTACGGAAAGGTCGGCGCAGTCTTTTCCGCATTTAACATCCGTAAGCCCCGCGGCGCCATATGTCAGGAATTTATCGTCAACCCCATCCGTATTAGTGTCCTCGCCGGGATAGAAAGGGTAATAACGCCGCACCTGACCGTCCTGGTCCATCGCCTTTTCCACATGCGGCTGGGCGATAAGCGCGCTTGCCTTCGTAAGCCCCATTAACGGTAATTTTACTTTGCCCGTATCCAAGTCGACATGTATCAGGTTCACCACATTGCCCGCTCTTGCCACCGCTTCCACATACTTCCTGTCATTTTCGGGATTGTCCCGGTCCGGCTCCACCAGTATAACATCGACCCCGATAACTTTAACACCGAGCTTGTTAAGTTTATCTACCAGTTCGCCGTAATAGCGCCTCTTGACGGGCCAGCCATAACGCTCCAAAGTCAATTCGTCAAGCGCTGTTATGGTTATCTTAGGATTAGAGGGCTTGTTGATATATTTTCCGAACAAGAAAGTAAGGGGGATCTCCCTCTCACGCAAGGTAAGCGTGGATAATGCCTCAGGAAGGTTTACAATTATGTGGTCCCACCCATAATCCACCTTGCGCGTAACATCAATGGCAAAAAGGAAAAGCCATACCAGAGTAAAAAAAACAATAATCGCGTATATTTTCTTGTTTCCTGTCGTAATGCTTTTCATATTTTCCTTACCCCTTTCCCCTGGCAGTTGCATCACAAAATTATTTGACCGTAAACCTGAACACCCCGCCGGGCCCCGCTTCCGCCCAGATCCGTCCGCCGTGCAGTTCCACTATCTTCCGGGCGATGGCGAGGCCCAGGCCGAAGCCGGTCTCGCCCTCTCCGGCTTTAAGCCGCTTGTACTTCTCGAAAATGGTCTCCAGCTGGTCCGCCGGTATGCCGGGGCCGCTGTCGGCCACGGTGAACACCAGACCGCCGCCCGCCGCTTTCACCGAAGCCGTCACTTTACCGCCCTCGGGGGTGAACTTCCAAGCGTTCGAAAGCAGGTTTTCCATCACCCTGCGCAGCAGCGAGGAGTCGCCGGTGAATTCCCCTTTTTCCGCGCCGGCGGTTTCCACCAGCAGCTCTATTCTTTTCTCGCCGAAAAGCGCGCGGAAACTTTCCGCCGAAGCTGCCAGGAATTCGGCCGCGTTTATCTTTGTCATGTCCGGCTTAAACTGGCCCGCTTCCATGCGCGAAATATCCAGTATGTTCTCCAAAAGCTTGAAAAGCCTGTCGCTGGAGTCCCTGACGTTCCTGACGTACCCGGCCTGTTTAGCCTCCGCGGGGAACTCCCTTTCCAGAAGCTTTATGTAGCCCTGCATGGTCAGCAGCGGGGCGCGCAGGTCATGCGCCACGGAATGAAAGAAGTCTTCTTTCATCTGCTGCATCTTCCTTTCCAGCGTTATGTCGCGCAGCACCATGAAAACGGCGGGGGTCTGCGTCCTGGCGGAAAGCGTCTGTATGCTGGCCCGGTAATATTTCTTTTTTCCGCCCTTCTCCAGTTCTATTACTCCGCCCTTTGAAGCCGCTTTTTTGTTCACAAGCCCGGCTATCATGCGGCGCAGCGCCTCGTTCTCCCCCGGCGCGGCGTCCCCCACGCTAAGCAGCGAGCGCGCGGCAGCGTTGGCGTATAACAGCTCGCCGCGCAGGTCGCAGAGGATGATGGCGTCGTGGATCAGGCTCACCAGCAGTTCCAGCTTCTGCTTTTCCTCAAAAACTTTCTCTACCTGTATACCGTGGTAGCGGTCGACTTCCCGCATCATGGAGTTGAAGGCCTGCAGCAGCCCGGCCAGCTCCGAGAATTCCGTCTCCTCGCTTACCTGTGTCTTGAACTCCCCTGCAGAAACGCGCCCGGCGCCTTCCATAAGGGCCGCCACAGGCCCCGCCAGGCTGCGGCTGAACAGCAGCGCGGAAAAATAGAAGGCGGTGCCCACCGATAGCAGGAAAAAAGCCATAAGCCAGGTTATGCGGTTCACTCCGGCAAAAGCCTCCGCGCGGTCCTCTATGGCCAGCACGTAAAGGTCGAAACCGCGCACCGTCGCCGCCGCCCCGATATACGGGCCGTCCCTGCCGTTAATTTCAAAGACCTGCCCGCGCTTCAGTATAGAGCGGACTTCCGCGCGGTTGAATTTTTCAAAAGAGCCCGAGAGCGGGAGCGCGTTGCCCTCCGCGTCGGACAGCAGCAGGCCGCCGGTGGCGCCCAGGCGCTGCGAGCGGAGTTTCTCGAACAGATCTCTGAGGTTGACGGCGGCGAAAGCGTAATAGCCACCGCCCAGGGGATAGACCAGGCGGCAGACCGGCATGTCGTAGATCATCTCGAAACGACCCAGAGCGGCGCGCCCGCTGGCCGCGGCTTTTCTGAACTGGGGGTCGCCGGCCAGGTCCAGGTAGCCAAAGTACCTTTTAAGTTCGGGGACCCCGCCGCTGAGGACTTCCCGCCCGTCGGCGCCGGTGAAAGCCAGGTACAGGAATTCCGGGTTGTTCTTCAGCGCTTTCTCCAGGCTGGCCCTGTTGACGTAGGACGCGTCCGTGTCCCACATGCGTTCGAAGCGGCGGGAAAGGTCCTGCGCCTCGCGCTCCATCATCAGAGATCCCATCTGCGAGACGTTCTGCTGCAGGCTGGAGATGTCAGCTTTGGCCCTCGACTGGAAATAGAACAAAAAGATGCCGCCCGGGACTATAGGTATCAGCCCAGCCCCGAACACCAGCAGTAAAAGGCGGTTAAGTAAGGTCACTTTCCCTTTTTGAGCGCTTCTATCAGCTTCGGCACTATTTCGTGCGCGTCGCCCACTATGCCGTGCTTGGCCACGTTGAAGATAGTGGCATTCGGGTCCTTGTTCACGGCGATGATAACGTCGGAGGCCTTCATGCCCACTATGTGCTGCACCGCGCCCGAGATGCCGAAAGAGAGATACAGCTTGGGGGACACGGTAGTGCCGCTCTGGCCCACCTGGTGCGTCTTTTCCTTAAAGCCCAGGTCTACTGCCGCGCGGGAGGCTCCCACTACGCCGCCCAGCAGCTTCGAAAGCTCTTCCAGCTGCTTGAACTTCTCCCTGGTCTTCATGCCGCGCCCTCCGGAAACTATGATATTGGCGTTCTCTATCTTCACGCTTCCGGCGTCGTGCGAAATCTTCCGCTCCAGCACCTTCACCCGGCGCAAGCTTTTATCCAGCTTGGCTGTTTCCCTCACCACCAGCGCCGAACGGCCGTGCACCGGCTCGTCCAGCTTCATAACGTTGGGGCGCACGGTGGACATCTGCGGCCGGGACTTGGGGGCCAGGATGTCGGCCATGATGTTGCCGCCGAAGGCGGGCCGGGACTGCAGCAGCAGGCCGTCCTTGATGGCGAGGGCCGTGCAGTCCGCCGTCAGGCCCACGTAAAGCGTGGAGGCCACGCGCGGCGCGAGGTCGCGGCCCTGTATGGTGGCGCCGTAGAGCATGATGGAGGGCTTGTGGCTGGTTACCAGCCCCACTATCACGCTGGAGAAGATATCGGTGTTGTATTCAAAGAGTTCGTCGTGCTCCACCATGTAGACCTTGTCCGCCCCGTAAGCGCCGACCTCTTTTTCGTAATTATGATCCTTGTCTGTCAGCAGCACGGCGCAGAGTTCCTCCCCCAGTTCGTCGGCCAAGCGGCGGCCGGCCGAAAGGAGTTCGAACGTGACCTGCTTTATTTTTTTGGGGTGAGTTTTGTCCCTGGTCTCGGCAAGCTCCACATAAACCCAGACGCCCTTGTAGCCGGAGAGGTCCCTGGCCGAGGCTTCTTCCCGGGTAATGGTTATGGCCTGCACGGGGCAGATCTGCACGCAGACTCCGCAAAGGGTGCAGGCCTCGTTCATCACGGCTTTCTTATCTATCAGGTTTATCGCGGCGAAAGGGCAGACGGGCACGCATTTGTTGCAGCCTATACACTTTTTGGAAACCTCTATCATCGTATTCTCCTGTTATTAAATGGTCTTGTCCGGCTTGTCAGTCGAGAAAATGTTCCTGTTTCATTATCTGCATTATCTTCTCGGCGCCTTCGGAGCCGGAGCCGGAGAACATGGCGGCCTTCTCCCTCTGCGGCGGAGGATAGATCCTGTCCACCTGGGTGGGCGAGCCCTTGAGCCCCAGGTACTGTTCCTCTGCGCCTATGTCCGCGGCGTTCCAGACGTGGAAAGGCTTCTTGAGCGAGGCGTTGACCGAAAGGAAAGAAGGGTATACGGGAACATAATCCTTATGCATGATCATGGTAAGCAGCACGGGCGGCCTGGCCTCTACCAGCTCGTGGCCGCCGTCTATAAGCTTGCGCGCTATGATGCGGCGGCCGTCCACTTCCAAGTGCTCGCAGAAAGTTATCTGCGCCATGCCCAGCTGCTGGGCCACGCCGGGGCCGGTCTGGGCGGTGTCGCCGTCTATGGCCTGCATGCCGGTGAAGATCATGTCCACCTTGCCTATCTTTTTTATGGCCTTGGCCAGCGCGTAGGAGGTGGCCCAGGTGTCGGAACCGGCGAAAGCCATGTCCGACAGCAGTATACCCTCATCGGCGCCCAGCGCCATGCCCAGCTGAACCACGCTCTTGGCCTGCGGCGGGCCCATGGAGACCAGCGTAACCTTGAAATTATGCTTCTTCTTAAGCTCCAGCGCCGCCTGCAGGGCGAAATGATCGTAAGGGTTTATGATGCTGGGAACTCCGGCGCGGATAAGCGTGCCGGTCTCGGGGTTTATCTTCACTTCGGTGGTATCCGGCACCTGTTTGACGCAAACAACGATGTTCATGTGCTTCTCCTTAAAATCAGTCGAGAGTCGCGGGTCTGGGGTCATTGAGTTATTAAGTCTTTCGACTTCGGACTCATGACTCGCGGCTCACTTCGCTTTAAACGTCTGCTTCAGCTTGGCGGCCACAATATCCATGTCGGCTATCATGCCTTTCTGTTCGGCCTGCACGGCCTCTATATTCACGGCGTCCGACAGGTCCCCGGCGGTATCCGCGGCGCCCAGCACCAGCGCCAGGCCTTCCATGGCGGTGTTCAGGGCGGCTTCGCGGGCCATCACGCGGGCCATGGCCTGCCAGCCCTGCTTGTCGAAACGCACGGTTTCGCTGTATTTATCTTCCGCGGCGGCGCGCGAGAAGCAGGCGGCCACCTCGGCCGCGGCTATCAACCGGCCCAGCTTGAAAGTGACGTGCTGGTGGCGGGTCAGTTTCTGCACGCGGCACTCTTCAAGCACCGCGCCCAGCGCCCGCAGCGCCAGTGCCGAGGCATGCGCACCGACTCCGGGGACCTTGGCGTGCAACTGGTCCAGCTGGTCGGCCATGTCCAGGTAATATTTGCCGCGGGACTTCAGATGCTCCTGCCAGCGGCCTCGGTAAATGGTCATCTCCAGCACTTCACTGGTGCCTTCGTAGATGCAGGTGATCTTAATGTCGCGCTTGATCTTCTCCACCGGGAAGTCCTTGGTGTAGCCGTAGCCGCCCAGCGCCTGTATGGCGTCGTCGGCGGCCTTGTTGCCCCACTCGGAGGCGGAATACTTGGCTATAGCTCCCTCGGTCTGCAGCCCGTGTTCGCCGCCGTCCAGCCTGAGGGACGTGTATTCGATATAGGACCGCGCCGCTTCCATGTGAACGTAATTGGGCACTATCAGTTTATGGGTGTAGCCCTGCTTGTCACAGAGCGGTGTGCCGGCCTGTATGCGCTGCTGGCTGTAGCGGATGGCATGCTCCATGGCCTCCGCCCCGGCGCCAAGGCCGAAAGCCGCCACCATAACACGGGTATAGCCGAACACAGCCTGGGCCTGGAGCAGGCCTTTCCCCTCCTCCATGCCTATCAGGTTCTCGGCGGGCACGTAAACGTTGTCCAGCGAGAGCCCGGCGGTATTTGAAAGCCGTATCCCGTGCTTATCCTCGTGCTTGTTGGGCGAGAAGCCTTCCATGTCCCTCTCCACTATGAACCAGGAGGGACCGCCCGGAGCCATGGCCAGCACGGTATACATATCGGCCACGCCGCCATTGGAGATCCACTGTTTGTTGCCGCTGATGAGGTAGCCGGCTATCTTGCCGTTCTTCACCACGTGCTCGGCGCGGGTGCGCAGATTGATCAGGTCGGAGCCGGCATCAGCCTCGGTGGCGGCGTAGGCCACCAGCAGCTTTTCGGTGGCTATCCGGCGCAGCCATTTGTCCTTCTGTTCTTCGGTCCCGCCCACGTTGAGCGGGTCGGTGCCGAGGAAGGTGGCGAAAACGCCGGTGGCAATACCTAGGTCTATGCGGGCCAGGGCCTCGCAGACGCGGTAGATGTCGAAGGTGCCGCCGGAAATGCCGCCGTATTCCTCCGGTATCATCAGCAGGTGCACGCCCAGTATCTCGGGGTCGTACATCTCCTTGAGGATATCCGCGGGGAACTCGTTCTTCTCGTCCAGCTCGCGGATCAGGTCGAAGGGGATACGTCTCTTGGCGTACTCCTTCAGGCTGTCCAGCATTAAATTCCGGGAAATCGCGTCGATACTTGCCATTAAACTCTCCTTAAAAATTACTGTTAAGCCTTTACCGCTTCGCAAGAGGAAATGTAGCCTTTCACCTCGGCTGTTATCTTTTCAGCGAAAACCTTGTCTTCCAGGCCTTCGGCGTTGATGAAAACGTTCTCCGCCGCGCAGCGGATGGCGGCCTCCAGCAGGTAGCGGGCGCTGCGGTAGTCGGAAACCACGTGCGGGGAAACATGGGAGGCGCAGACGCTAAGCCCCGCCATGGCCTCGGAGGCCAGGCGCGCGGTCTTAAGCGGCACTTCGGCCGCGTGCTTCAGCGCCGCCTGCATCTTCACCTTGCGCTCAGGATCGTCCTTGGGGATCTTCATAGCTTCCATGAAAACGTCGAAGGAAGCGGCGTCCTCGGAGACGCAGCTCTGCAGCGCCGCTTTATGCCCGCCCAGGCTTTCCAGCAGCGAGCGCAGCGCGGGCTTCTTGGCCTCGTCCAGCTTCTTGCCGCGCAGGGTTATCCCCAGGGCCATCTGGCCGAGGGCGCAGCCCATGGCGCCGCTCACGCCGGCCGCGGACCCGCCGCCGGGGGTGGGGTCGGTGTTGGCCAGCGCGTCCACAAAAAGTCCGGCGCCGGCCTGCCAGGAGCTCAGCAGCTTCAGCAGCTTGGTTTCGAGCACCTGCTCTTCCTTTTTGAAATCCTTCACCTGCAGGGCTTCCACGGCATAATCGGTGAGCGCATCCTGGGTGGTGAGGCCGATAAGCTCGGTCCCGGTTATCGCTATGTTCTTAGGCGCAAGTTCTTTCGCCAGTTCGTCCATCACACGCTTTATAGAGGTGGTCTTGTAGTCGGTCAGCACGGTGGACATCTGCACCTGGCCTTTCGATTCCAGGAAGATCTCCTTGGCGCGCAGGGCCGGCAGGCCGCCGCCGGAGGTGCGTATTTTCTTCGCCAGTATCTTGGCGAAGTCCATGTCTTTGGTGTCCAGGTTCACGTTAAAATTGACTATCTGGTTGCGGGCGCCCACGGCCATGGCGCCGGCGGTGGGGTGTATGTGGTTGGGGCCGAAGTCCGGCGTCTTCTCGGGATTAACACCGATCTCCGTGCGCAGGCCCTCGAACTGGCCCTTGCGCACCTTGGCCAGGTCGCGGCGGTGTTCGAACTTGGCGGCGCGGTCATAGAGGTAGACCGGGATGTTCAACTCGCGGCCTATGCGCTCACCGGCAATCTCCGCCAGCTTGATGCAGTCCTCTATGGTGGAGTCCATTACCGGAATGAACGGCGCCACGTCGGTAGCGCCCATGCGGGGGTGCTCGCCTTTGTGGTGGTTAAGATCTATGAGTTGGGCGGCTTTTTTGGTGACCGCGAACATGGCGTCGGCGGCGGTTTCCACCGGGGCCATGAAGGTGAGCACGGTGCGGTTATGGTCGGCGTCCTTCTCCACGTCCAGGATCAGCACGCCGGGCACCGCGCGCGCGGCATCCACTATAGCGTTGATCTTAGAGAGGTCGCGGCCTTCGCTGAAATTAGGAACACATTCCACGAATTTTCCCATAAAACCTCCGTACAGATTTGGAAGGCTGGATAAGCCCTCTTAAATATATATAAATTATACTAATTAGGCCGGAGGACTGGAAGACTACTAGCGGTCTGAAGACCGGGCATAAGATCCGCACCCCGTTCTGCCCTTTAAATGCGAAAACCCGCTTTTGGCGGGTTTTCGCTTCCCCTTCCTTCGGGGAGTTCACATTTGGTGGCCACTTCGTGGCGACCATACATACTATAGCACACAATCCTTGACTTGTCAACCCCTTGACAGAGATTATTTCTTTTTATCCTTCCAGGCGCTGTAGTTAATTACGAACATGACATTGACCGTATCCACGGCCCCTAGCTTCAGATTGGAACCGTTCACATTGGAGCCGTTCATGTTGAAGATATGATGCCAGCGGAGGTCAAGGCCCGCCATGGTCCCCCACCAGAAAGGATAGACAGCCCCGGCGCCGAGGTTGATACCGGCGCTGGAACCGGAATCCGAAGGATACCGCGTCGCGCCGACGGAGTAGGCGCCTTTGCTCCATTGATAAATACCCGCGCCCAGCACGCCGTAATAAGTATCCCCCCCCACCGGGAGGGAGGCCTTAACGAAAGGCATCAGGGAAAATATCTTCACCTTCAGGTCCTGTATTCCTCGGTTCAGGTACCGCTGCGCGTAAGATGATTCCACGCCGTAGCTCAGCACTTCGTCCACCCGCTTCGAGGCCGCCAAGCTTAAAACAGGCGACGTCTTAAACCCAGCGGTCTTATCGCCCCAGTGCCCGCCAAGAGGCAGGCTCCAGCCGTAGCCGCCGGAAAGATAGCCGGCCAGGTAGCGCGTCGGCTCCGGCAGGTCGTCGAGGCCGGGGAGGGTCTGGGCCGCGGCGGGAAGCGCCAGACAGGCCAGCAATAAAGCCGGCAGCAGCCTCTTCATCTGCTCCCGCCGGGGACCACGCCTATGCCGGCTTTTACACGGTCAAGGGAATAGACCCCGTCCTTCGAGAGGAAAGAAGCACCGCGCATGCCGCTGTTCTTTATAAAGAACGGGATATCCAGGTCGATAAAATCGAAACCGCCCAGACCGCCGGCGAACTGCGCCGCCGCCGCCGAGGCCAGTTCGCTCTCCACCATCTCGCCCATCATGAGCTTAAGACCTTTGGCGCGGGCCAGGGACCATACTTCGCGCGCCCGCAGGAACCCCAGCTTGGTAAGTTTTATATTCACGGCGGTAACCGCGTTCTTCCTTATCAGCCGGAAAACGTCGTCGAGAGAATACGCCGACTCGTCCGCACAGACCGGCATGGGCAGGCGCTTTGAAAGATAGGCCAGGCCGTCCATATCATCCCTGGGCACCGGCTGCTCCACGACCGCCGGATGAATGCCCCTGCGGCCCAGGTCCTTTATGAATTTTTCCGCTTCCTTTGCGCCATAGGCGCAGTTCGCGTCAAGATAGACGGCGCAGCCGGGCGCGGCTTTCTTTATGGCTTCCAGCCGCCTAAAATCCTCGTCCATGTCCGAGCCGGTCTTCACCTTGAAAATATGGAAACCGCGGCGGCGCATCTTCAGCGTAAAATCATAGGCGGCGGCGGAGTTCCCTATCACCACGGTTATGTCCGTCTTCAGCCTGGGCGTGCGGCCGCCGAAGAACTTCCAGAGAGAAATGCCCTGGAGGCGGCAGGCCAGGTCCAGCACGGCCATCTCCGCCGCGGCCAGGGCCGCGCGGTTGCCGTCCAGCAGTTTCTCAAGCTCGCACATCGCCCCAAGGTAATCGGCGGCGTCGCGCCCGCAAAGCAGCTCCCCCGCGCGGCGGAGGCTTTTCATGGTGCGCTCCCTGGTCTCACCGGTTATATGAGTGGCTATAGCGGCTTCCCCGAAACCTTTCACGCCGCCCGCTGCCTCTACGGTAAAAATAGCGTTCTCCAGGCTGCGGTGGCTGCCGCTGGAAATAGTGAACGGCGTAAAAAGTTCAGCGTCTAATTCCTTCACCGAGAATTTTTTAATATAGCCGTCTTTCATGGTTGTTTTTCCTTTTCCGGAGTGATCTCGCGCCCAGCAGCATCAGCACCACCACTATCAGGAAGATCAGCACGCTCTGGAACAGCAGCAGCCAGATCCCCAGCGTGAAATGAGCGCGCCTTATGGTCCAGGCGCCAAGCCCGATGCAGACGTTCAGAAGCACCATAAAGCCCACGGCCTGCTCTACGCTGACCCCAAACTTCATCAGCCTGTTATAAAAATGGTCCTAGCCGGTATATTCCAGCCACTCATCCACGTTCGTGACACTGCCATTCCTGACGCGGGAAACGGTAGTATAGTAGTATAGATGATGCCGAAGATGGGGATGCCGGGCGCCAGTTCATGCGCAAGAAACCCACGCAGGCCCCGGGGCCAGTGCGGCCGAGAGGAAAGACAGCGGGAACTGGTTCGAGTTCCAGCCTATGCCCAATATTTTCATCGGCAGAAACTCCTATTTGCTGCTCTCTACGCCTTCGAGCACGAGCGCTTCCGTTATTACCCGCTCGCCTTTGGAGAAAGCCGCCAGCATGCTCATGTTTGCCAGGTTGTTTATCTGGCGGGGAATGCCGCCGGACCTTTCAAAGATCAGCTCTATCGCCTTTTCGTTGAAAATATTTTCCAACAGCCCCGCCACCTCGAGCCGGTACTCGATGTATTTACGGGTTTCCCCTAAATCCAGCGGCTTAAGGCGGTAGCTGAGCGATACGCGCTGGCTGAACTGCTTGTTGGCGTCCAGTTTTTCCTTCAGTTCCGGCTGGCCGCTGAGCAGCAGGGTCAGCAGGAAGCAGGTCTCGGTCTGAAAATTCAGCAGCAGGCGCAGTTCCTCGAACACGTTCTCGTCGTTTATCAACTGGGCCTCGTCTATCGCCACCACAACGTGCTTGCCGTCCTGGAAGGTGTCGCGCAGGAAGCGCTCTATCCCCATCAGCACGTCTTCCTTGGTCTTGGGCACGTTGTAGCCGGTAAAATTGTGCAGGATTATCTTCAGCAGGCCCAGGTCGTCCAGGCGGGGATTCTGCACGGAGGAGAAAATATAGCCCTTCTTCTTGAAGTGGCGCTCCAGCGCTTTAAGGATCAGCGTTTTGCCCGTGCCGTACGCGCCGGTAAGCACCGCGCAGGCCTTCTTCTCTTCCGCCACGCGGGAAAGCCGTGAAAAAGCCTCCTTGTGCTTTTCGGATTCAAAGAAAAATTCCGTGTCGGGGGTATTCTCAAAAGGGAGTTTTTTTAGGTTCCAGTGTTTCTGGTACATGTGTAATATTTAATTATATATAGAAACGGAAAGCAACCGAAAGCAAGAAAATGAAAAAACCGCGTTTCCGCGGCTTATACACTCTTACCCTCTGTTGCTTTCTTTTGCTTTCTTTTGCTTTCTTTTGCTCTCTTTCCTTCAGTTGCTATCAATTGTCATTTCGTCCAGACCACATAGCCGGGGCCGGTGGTCGCCTGCCCCCAGCCGGCGCCGGGCTCCCACGCCCTATCGCCCAGTTTGACGGCGACTTTTCCGTCCACTACGGCGGCGTACAGCCCCTGCTCCGCCTTCAGTATACTTACGCTGCTGATTGAACTTATGCCGGAGGTCCGGCGTATCCGGATCAGGTCCGAGATGGGGCCTTTTATGCCCGGGTCGAAGAAATGGGGCCAGTAGATACACGGGATGCCCGGGTGGGTAAGTATATAAGCGTAGCCGGCCAGGATCTTATCCGACGGGAAAGGCCAGGCCCTGGCCCCGAGCCTGCCGCCCGGGCTGGGCCCCGTGTCGTGGTTCTCCACGAAAGTTACCGCATTGGCCGGCCACCACCCTATAAGGCCCGAGGGCCTGCCGTCACGGTCCGCCAGCCGCCAGTATTCGCCGGCCTTGACAGCCTGCTGGAGTATGCCTTTGGTAGTGAAATCAAAAACCTTTATCTCGCCGTTCACCGAGTCCATCCAGTCCACGGAAGCCTGCCTGTGTGTGTCCGTGTTCCCCAGGTCCAGGTCGTCCCAGATCTCGGCCACGGAAAAGGAAGGGCTGGTGGCCCGGTTATAGGCCAGCAGGTAGGAAGAGGCGAAGCCGCGCGCGTAGTCATAACGCCAGCCGTCGTAGCCGACGGTGTCCCTGAGCCCGGCCATCCAGGCTTTTATGGAATTCTGCACGTAGATCTTGGTGTGATCTATGTCGCGCGCGAAAGGCACCCCTTTGCCAGTGTCGGCCGCGCCCGTGCCTTTCCCCCACTCGTCGTCGGAGCAGACCGAATCCGGGCCCCAGGCCGGCTCGGTAAAATCCGCCCACTCATTTGTGCCGACGCGGTGGTTCAGGACCATGTCTCCGATCACCCGGATGCCGGCCCAGTGCAGCGCTTTGACCGCCGCGCCGAGCTGCGCCGCAGTGCCGTAGCTGGAATCCTGCACCGCCAACCTGCGGGGCATATAGCCTTCGGGTGAAGCGGAATCCGATGACGGCGGAAGCCAGATAAGGTTTATGCCGGCCTTCGACATTTCACCGGCGCGCTTTTCCACTTCTCCCCACCAGGGAGACGTTTTCCAGGAAGTCCAGTGAAAACCCTGTATCATCACCGTGGAATCCGCGCCCTGGAACGCAAAAAGAGGAGAGCCCTGAAATAAAGCCAGGCCCGCGGAAAACAGAAAAAATGCAAGGAGTCTTTTTTTCATCCTTACCTATTTTTTAGCAGATTAATAAATATTGTCAAGGGCCGATGGGGAATACGGCAAAGACAGGGGGCAGGGCTTCAGCCTAATTTTTTCCTGGTATATTCGGCGCGGAAGGCATCCCGCTCTTCGGGAGTCAGCGCCCGGCCCGCCGCGGCCTGTATATGGGCGGGTTGCATCAGAAGGGTCACCTGGTTAAACGTGCTGAAGTCCAGCCCCATGTCCCAGCCCATCGCGGCGCCCATCCTGGCCAGCGAAATATTCTGCATGAATTCCTCGTAAGAGAGAGAGCGGGCGTGCTTCAGCAGGCCGAGGGCCCTGTACACTGCGTCCTCGGTCTTCAATTTCAGCCGGCCTTTCAGCATAGCCTCGCGCGCGGCTATCTCCTGGCGTATCAGATTGCGTATCACGCGGTCCATGTTCTGGCATAATTCCTCTTCGCTGCGGCCCAGACAGGTAGCGTTGGAGATCTGGTAGAAATCGCCCAGAACGTAAGTGCCCTCGCCGTAGATGCCGCGGGCGGTTACGCCCAGGTGCGAGAGATTTTCCAGCACCTGCGCCATGCTGCCCAGGCGGGAAAGCGCCGGCAGGTGGGCCAGGCAGGAAACCCTCATCCCGGTGCCCACGTTGGTCGGGCAGGCGGTCAGGAAGCCGAACTTGGCCCCGTAGGCGAAAGGCAGCGCGCGGCCCAGGGCCTCGTCCAGCTTGAGGGCGGACCTGAAGGCCTCCTCTATGGCGAAACCGGCGGTGAGGCACTGCAGCCTGAGGTGGTCCTCCTCGTTGACCATCACGGAGAGGTCCTCGTCGTTGGAGACCGCGGCGGCGGATGCCAGAACGGACGCCACCAGCGAATGCGAAACGTGGTGCCGCTCCACCAGGAAGCGCTTTTCAAGCCCGGAAAGGGCCTCGGTTTTTATAAAATGGCCCCGCGTAAAAAGGCCGCTTTCCCTGGCCGCGCGCATAGCCAGACGGCGTATTTCCGCCAGCTGGCGGGGCTCCGAGCGGTTGGGGAAGCTGAAGCCTTCAAGGTTGCGGGCGAAGCGCACCCGGGTGGAGAAGATCATCTCCGGCCAGGCGCCGCGGGCGTTGGCCCAGGTGACGTAAGGGCGGAAAGCCTTAATGACGTCCACTGCGGGCCCCCAGTTCCTTTATGGAGTCGCGCAAGCGCGCGGCCGCTTCAAAATCTTCCCTGGCCACGGCCGCCTTCAGTTCGGCGCGCGTCTCGGTCAGGCGGCGGGCAGCCTCGGTTTTGGAAAGTTTGGAAAAAGCCCCGCCGGCATAGGCGCGGCCGGTATGCTGCGAGGCGCCGTGTATGCGGGACATTAGCTCGGTAAGCTGGGGTTCGAAGCTCGAATAACATTCCGGGCAGCCCAAGCGGCCCGTTTCCTTGAAGTCGGCGTATTTAAGGCCGCAGCCCCCGCAGCGCAGCGTGCGGCGTTCGGCCGGCAGGAAATCCTTGAAATAGCCGCTCATGTTACCGACTATATCCGAGATATTGAAAGCCCCGGTCTCAAGCCCCAGCCCCATCCCCTTCCTGGCGGCGCAGGCGGGGCACAGGTGCGTTTCCGTGACCTTGTTGTTCACGGCCAGCTTCAAAAACACAACGGCGTTAGCCTTATGGCACTCTTCGCAAAGCACTATTTCTTCTCCTCGGAGAGGCGCCCCCCGCCCATGCGCAGCAGACGGTCCGCGCGCCTGGCCGCCTCCTCGTTATGCGTGACCATCAGCACAGCGGTTCCCCCGTCGGCAGCGCGCCGCAGGTCATCCAGCACCGCGGCCGAATTATGGCGGTCCAGGTTGCCGGTGGGTTCGTCGGCGATAAGCAGGGCGGGGCCGTTCCTGAGCGCGCGCAGCATGGCGACGCGCTGCTTTTCTCCGCCCGAGATTTCCATCGGGAACTTGCCTGCTATGGCCTCAAGGTCGAAGCGGCGCAGCAGGTCCAGCCCTTTCACGTTCTGAACCTCACCCAGCACCCTGGCCGGCATTTCTATGTTCTCCAGCACCGTGAACTCCGGCAGCAGCGAGTCGAACTGGAAGACGAAGCCTATGTTCTTAAGGCGCAGCACGGCCTTCTCAGCCTCGTCCAGGTCCTCCAGGCGCTTCCCGAAAAGCTTTATCCCGCCGCTGTAGGTGTCGTCCAGCAGGCCGATGATGTTCAGGAAGGTGGACTTGCCGGAGCCCGACGGGCCGACGATGGAAACGAACTCGCCTTTGGAGATGGAAAAATCCAGTTCTTCCAGCACAAGTATCTGCTCGTGTCCCTGGGTGTAGGCCTTGCTCAGGCCACTTATCTCTACGATCTTATCCATAGCGTATGGCATCCACCGGGCTGACCTTTGAGGCGCGCAGCGCCGGGTAAATGGTGCTCAGCATGCAGAGCAGGTAGCTTATACCCACCGTGGCCAGCAGGTCGCGGATCTTAAGTTCCACCGGCACTTTTGTGATGTAATAGATGTCCGCCGGCAGTTCTACCACCGGGTAAACCGAGATAAAAACGGAGATCCCGACCCCGAGCAGCACGCCGAGAACTATGCCGGTAACGGCGATCAGGTTCCCCTCCCAGAAAAAGACGCGGCGTATGAAGCCAGGCCCCGCGCCCATCGCACGCAGTATGCCGATATCGCGCAGCTTCTCCACGCTCATCATCAGCAGGTTCGAGGCTATATTGAAGGTCGCCACCAGGATTATCAGCGCCAGCACCATCGACATCACGAATTTTTCGAGTTTAAGCGCGGCAAAAAGCGTCTGGTTCATGTCGGCATAGGTCTTCACGGTATAGCCGAAGCCGAGCGCCTTGCGCTGCGCGGCTGCCACGGCGCCCGCATCCTGTATATCCTTCAGTTTCACGCCCACGCCGTTGGCGCCGCCGCCCATGCCGAAGAAATCCCCGGCCGCGCCCAGCGCGCAGTAGGCCATGGTATTGTCGAACTCGTAATAGCCGGTGCGCACCAGTCCGACAACCCTGAACTTCTTCATCTTGGGAAGGATGCCCATGCCGGTGGAAACGCCCTGAGGAGAGACCAGCACCGCGTCGTCGCCGAGCCAGACCCCCAGGTTCTTCGCCAGTTCCTCACCCAGCACTACGGCGGGCGGGGCGTCTTTCACGGGTTGCGCCAGCGCGTCCCAGGAGCCGCGCGTCAGCGATTTTTTCAGGCTGTTCACGCCGGCCTCCCCGGCGGGGTCCAGACCCTTCACCACCACACCGGTAGAGCGGTTATCAAAGGTCAGTATGGCCTGGCCTAGCACGAAAGGGGATTGTGCGGCTACCCGGCTGTCAGCCAGCAACGAGGAACGCACCATCTCAAGGTCACGCGGCTGCATGCGGCCATAAATTGTCACGTGGGCCTGCGCGTCCACTATCTTCTGCTTGATGTCGGACTGGAAGCCGTTCATGATGGCGAGCGTAACTATCAGGGCCGCCACTCCGAGCGCCACGCCCGCCACGCCGATAAAAGTGGTGATCATGGCGAAGAGGCCCTTCCTCTTCGCCAGCAGGTAACGCCGCGCTATAAAGAATTCTGTGGACATAACAGGGATTTACGTTGTGCGACCCAGGCGCCGCGTGGACCGGAACGCAAAACACGGTCGGCCACACCGTGGCCACCCTCACCATTCAGCCTCGGCGCTGCGCAAGCCTCGGCTTCATGAAGGTTTTGCTAACCCGGTCCACGTGTCGCCTGGGTGACCGTTACTGGTGATCGGGGCGAGCCGGGCTTCGGCGTTACTTCGCCGCTTCGCTATCCGTATTCGGGCGCAGCAGCGGGAACAGTACGACTTCGCGAATGGACGGTTTGCCGGTCAGCAGCATCGTCACGCGGTCTATCCCGATGCCGATACCGCCCATCGGGGGCATGCCGTACTCCATGGCCTCTATAAAATCCTTGTCGAGAATGTCGGCCTCGCCGTTGTTCTCTTCCTTCTGCTGGCGCAGCTGCTCCACCAGGCGGCTCTTCTGGTCCTCGGGGTCGTTCAGCTCGGTGTAGGCGTTGGCTATCTCCTCGGTGCCGGCGAAGAATTCGAAGCGCTCAACCAGCGTTTCATCTCCGGGCTTGCACTTGGCCAGCGGGGTGATTGCCGTGGGATGGTCGAAAACGAAGGTAGGCTGCTGCAGGTCCGCCAGTATCTTATCGTCCATGATGCGGTCGAAGATCTTGGCGGAGGTGGTGTCCGGGCCGCACTCAACATGCAGCTTCTTCGCGAGCTCCACCAGGTTCGGGCGGTTGAAGCGCTTGCCGTCGAGAATGTTGTGGATGTCCTCGCCGGTCTTGACCTTCCACTCTTCGGGCAGAGACAGGCGGCGGAACGGCGGCTTCAGATTTATCTTCTGGCCGTTATAATCCACTGTCTCGGAGCCGATGACCTGGATAAAACGCTCAAAGAGCTTCTCCACCAAGGCGGCCATGCCGTGGTAGTCGGAATAGGCCTTGTAGGCCTCCACCATCGTAAATTCAGGGTTGTGGCGGGTATCTACGCCCTCGTTGCGGAACACGCGGCCTATCTCGTAGGCGCCCTGGAAGCCGCCGATCAGCAGCTTCTTGAGCGGCAGTTCGAGCGCGATGCGCATGTACAGTTCGTACCTGTAGGCGTTGTGGAAAGTGATGAACGGGCGCGCGCTGGCTCCTCCGGCCTGAGAACAGAGCACCGGGGTCTCAACCTCCAGCATGCCCTCGCCGTTGAGCACCTCCCGCAGCGTGGCCACTATCTGCGCGCGCTTCACGAAGATGTCCCGCACGTCGTCGTTGCAGATTAGGTCCAGGTAGCGGTCGCGGTAGCGGGCCTCGGCGTCGGTCAGGCCGTGGAACTTCTCGGGCAGCGGGCGCACGGCCTTTGACAGCACAGTAATCTTCTCGGCGCTGACCGTCAGTTCGCCAGTGTGGGTCACGAAGAGTTTCCCTTCCACGCCCAGGAAGTCGCCCACGGCCAACTGCTTCTTGAATAGTTCGTAAGCCTCATCGCCCACGGCGTCCTTCTTTACGTATATCTGTATTTTGCCTGTGCCATCCTTCAGATGGGCGAAGGTAGCCTTGCCCATCACGCGCATCAGCATCATGCGGCCAGCTATCGTCACCTGCGTTTCCGCAGGGAGCTTGGCGGCCTCGGCTATCTTATGGGTAAGCGTGAAACGGTGGGGGAACGGGTCTATGCCCTTTTCCCTTATGGCCTTTATCTTGGCGTAGTTATTGGCGACTATTTCATTGATGCCGGAATTAGGAGGGGTAGTAGTCATTTTTTTGAGGCTATTGCGTCCTTTACAATTTTTACAAGGTTCTTGGGTTCGAAAGGCTTTTCCACGAAAGCGAAGATGTTGGAAGAAAGCTCGAACAGGTCTTTCATCTGCCCCTTGGCCGTCAATATCACTATCGGGATATGGCAAAGTGCATCAATCTCCTGCAGCTTGGACTGGAAGGTATAGCCGTCCATTTCCGGCATCATTATATCCAGGATGATAGCGTCCGGGATCACGGGGGCGGGGTCCTTGGCGGTGAGCTTGTTGTAAGCCTCCAGGCCGTTATAGGCCTCGAGGACGTCCAGCTTTTCCCGCTCCATCAGAACTCTGATCAGGTACACTACGTCTTTCTCGTCGTCGATTACCATCACCTTGGACATGAGTCCCCCGTAAGATACAGAGTGTGAGCCGCCTCCGGCCCCTTTTATAACAGTTTATTTTACAAGATATAGCGCGGATAAGACAAGCGAGTGTTCACAGCGAGTGTTCACAGCGTGTGTTCACAGCGTGCACGTCCGCGTGCACGTCCGCCCTGCACGTCCGCCCTGCACGTCCGCCCTTTCAGGCCCGCCGACAAAAATGTAGAATGGTTCTGTATAAGATTCCGGCGGAGGCGCGTTATGGCTATTGAAAGAACCCTTGTCCTCATTAAACCCGACGGCATGCAGCGCCATCTTGCCGGCCTCTCGATAGACCGGCTCGATAACACTCACCTTGACATGGTCGGCGCCAAGGTGGTCTCCGTAACGGAGGAACTGGCCCACAAGCACTACGCGCTGCTCGAGGGCCATGGCGTCTTCGCCGACAAGGAACAGTACCAGCAGTTGATCAATTTCATAAAGGGCGACTACCACGGTGTCTCCTACCGCCGCGTGATAGCGCTGGTCTACAAGGGCGAGAACGCCGTTAAGGGGATCCGCGCCGCCGTCGGCGTCACCAACCCTGAGGAAGCCTCACCCGATACTATAAGAGGCGCCTTCGGCAGGATCTGCCGGAAATTCGGCTACTTCGAGAACGTGGTGCACGCCTCCGGCAACCCCGAAGAGGCGGAGCGGGAAATAGGGATATGGTTCAAGCCCGAGGAAATAGTCTGACGCTCTTCCGGCACTGGCAAAAATGAGACTTAGCACCGCCATCCTCGCCTTCTGCGCCCTCCTCGCCCCTTTCGCCGCCCGGGCGCAGGAGCGGGAAGAAGAGCGGGTGACGCTGACCACCGAAGACGGCTGGAACCTGAACGCCCGCTACCTGAAGGCCGCGGAAGGCGCCCCCACCGTAGTGCTGATACACACCAACAAGAGCGACCTTACGGAATGGGAACCCTGGTTCAAGCCGATGCGCCGCTACGGTTTCGGCTACCTGGCCCTGGACCTGCGCGGGCACGGCAACAGCTTCGTCCTGCCGGACGGCTCCACCACCACCTGGCGCTCTTTCAGCGTCAGCGGCTCGGACAACGAATACAACCGCATGCTTCGCGACGTGGACTCGGCCATGGCCTATCTTTCCACCCATTCCGTGACCGCCGCGCAGACGGTGCTGGCTGGCTCGGTGCTGGGGGCGAACCTGGCCATCAAAGCCGCCGCCATAAACCCGGAGATCCCGATGGTCATAGCCATCTCTCCGGCCCTTAACGTCAACGACGTGCTTTCGGTGAATCCTCTGCGCGCCTACGGCAAAAGGCCCCTGCTGATGATAGCCGGCGCCGACCGCGCCAAGCAGTATAAGGAATTCCAGCTTTTAAACGACATTGCCAAGATGGCCTGCGGCAAGAACAACGTCACGGTAATGATAGAGGCGAAAGGCTTCGGCCCCAACCTGGTCAACAAATACAACCTGCGCCGCGTGCTGGACTGGATAAAGAATCCCAGACTGCCGGATATCGTGACAGCATCGACCGCGGCGCCGGCCGGGCTTGCTCCCGGACCCGCAGAGCAACCGGCCACATCCCAAGAGGAGCAGGAAGAATACTCGCCCTTACCCCAGGACTGATATGAACAGCTCGGCTTTTTCAAAATATTCGAAGCTTCCCACGGAACAGAACAACCCACGCACGCGCGACCTGGACCGGGTGCCGCTGCGGCGCGTGCTGGAAAAGCTCAACTATGAGGATATGCTGGTGCCGAAAGCTGTAGCGAAGGCCATCCCGCAGATAGAGAGAGCCGCGCGGGCCGTTTCCCGCACCTACCTTGCCGGGCGAAAGATTTATTTCATAGGCGCCGGCACCAGCGGGCGCCTCGGCGTGCTCGAGGCCGCGGAGATCCCCCCCACTTACGGCGTTTCGCCCGACGTGTTCACCGCCCTCATGGCCGGCGGCCAGATGGCCGTGTTCCACTCCAAAGAGGGCGCGGAGGACGTTTTCGAGAACGGCAGGAAAGAGATAGCTAAACTGGCGCACCGTGGCGACGCCGTGGTGGGCATAGCGGCCAGCGGCATCACCCCGTACGTGCAGGGCGGCCTGGCCGCAGGCCGGGCGAAAGGCGCCGTAACGGTCCTGGTTACCTGCAACCCCCGCGAAAGAGCGAAGGAAGCGGATATAAGGATAGCTCTCGACGTTGGCCCCGAGCCGGTTTCCGGCTCCACCCGGATGAAGTCCGGAACGGCCACCAAGCTGGCGCTGAACATGCTCTCCACCGCCTCGATGGTGATCTCCGGCAAGGTCTATCGGAACTGGATGGTGGACGTTAAGACCACCTCCAGGAAACTGGTGCTGCGCGCCGAAAGGATCACCGCCACGGTGGGAGGCGTGGGCCAGCCCGAAGCCCGCCGCCTCCTGGACCTGACCGGCAACGACGTAAAAACCGCCATAGTGATGGCCCGCCTGGGAATTTCGAAAGAAAAAGCCCTGGCCCGGATAAAGAGGGCCAAAGGCTTCCTGAAGAACATCCTCGGCTGACAAAGCCCGGACACAAAAAAACCGCGCCTTTCCAAAAGCGCGGTTTTTTTACTTTCAGCGCGCAACCGAAGCGGGGAGCCGGGCGTAATAGTGAATAGAGGCCGAGCCTTAAGCTGTACTGCACGGGGCGGCTGCCGCTCAAGTATTGTAAAATAATTCCATGCGCCTGCTTTACCTTTTATTCATTATCTGTATCTTTTCAGCTTTTTCACACGCCGCGGACGTACTGACCTTTGAAGAAGCCGAAAAAGCGATGCTGGCCGCCAACCCGCAGGCCGTCTCCGCGGCGCTCACCCTGGAGGCGGCCCGCTCAAACCTGGCGTCGGCCAGGGACGCCCTTTACCCGGCTTTTTCCGCGAACGGCTCATATTACCGGCAAGGAGCGCAGGCTCTGCGCGGCTACGGAGCATACTCCTACGGCTTTTCCGGCACACAGCCGCTGTACGTCCCGGCGCTGTCCGCCGCGATAAGCGCGTCCAAGGCCTCCGCCTGGGCGATGCAGGCCTCGAAGGACCGCATAGCATCAGCCCTTCGCTACCAGCTTAAAACCGTTTTCGCCGACATTCTGAACGCGCGCGAAACCATAAATTTATCGCAGGAAACCCTGAAGCGCCGCGCAGACAACCTTGAACTTATCCGGCTTAAATACCAGGCGGGGCGGGAGAACAAAGCCGCCCTGCTGGAAACGGACGCCGCGCTGAAAACAGCGCAATGGCAGGACGATAAATACAAAAAAGACCTGCGCCTGCTGCAGCGCAGGCTGAACCGCCTGCTGGGGCGGCCGGCGCCGGCCCCCGTCCCGGAACTGCAGCTGCCGCAGCCGCCCGAGCCGCCCGCCGATTTCTCGGCGGTCGCCGCCCGCTTGGAGAGCCACTACTCCCTCAGCTCCGCCCGCGCGGCGCTGGACTCGGCGGAGGCTTCGCTGGAGACCTCGCAAAGCTCCATCCTCCCCTCGGCCAACGCCAGCGCCGGCTATCTCTGGAGCGGCGCCAACTGGCCTTCTTCCCCCAACAGCTGGACGCTGGGCGCGGCTCTCAGCTTCCCTATCTTCAGCAGCGGCAAGCTTTCAAGCGGCCTGGACGCCGCCCAAAAGGCCGTGTCAGCCGCTCAAGCCGATTACAGGAACGCGCGGGACGAGGTTTACCTTAACGCCGAGGACGCCTTCCTCTCCTGGCGCGAAGCCAGCTCCTACATGGACGTGGCAAAAAGCTCCATGGACGCGGCCGAAGCCCGGGCCTGGCTGGTGCGCAAGCAATATCTGGCCGGGCAATCCTCCTATTTCGAATGGCGCAACGTGGAAGAAGAGCTGATCACAGAGAAGAACCAGTACCTGGCGGCGCAGCTAGGCCTGATAACGGCCCATGCCGCCTTCTCGCAGGCCTCCGGAGAATAGAATGAAAAGACCTTTTTACAGAATGAAGCGTTTCCTGATCCCGGTGATCATCGCCGCGCTTATCGGCGGCATCTGGGGGCTGGCCAGGCGCGCCGGCGCCAAGAGCGAGGCCAAGCGCATTGCCGAGCTCTCCCCCGCCCACCCCGCCCGCGGCGGCCTGGTGGTAAAGACGCAGGCCACGGGCAACGTGGAGCCCGAGAACCGCGTGCTGGTCACCCCCTCCGTCAGCGGCCGCTCCGAGCAGGTGCTGTTCGCGGAAGGCCAGCAGTTAAAGAAAGGCCAGATCATGGCCTGGGTCAGTTCCAGCGAACGCACCGCGCTGCTGGATTCCCTTAAGATGAAGGACAGCACGCCCGAGGAAAGAAAGATGGTGGAGGAGGCCTACAACCTTACTCCGGTGGTGGCCCCCATCGACGGCATGGTGGTAAAGCGCTCCGTGGAGCCGGGCCAGTCCGTCAGCGAGGCCAAAGAGCTGGCCGTGATCTCGGACCGGCTGATCATAAAGACTTTCGTGGACGAAACAGACATCGGCACGGTAAAGGAAGGCCAGAAGGCGGAGTTCTACCTTGACGCCTTCCCGAAGGACAAGGAGGAAGGCCACGTCATCGCCATCTCGCGCGAGTCCTCCCAGAAGGACGGCGTCATCGTCTACGAGGTCAAGACGCTGCCCGACCGCTACATCCCCGCCATGCGCTCCGGCATGACGGCCGACGTGCTGATAGTGACAGGCCGCCGCGACAACGTGCTCACCATCCCCAAGCGCGCCGTTAAATACAAGGACGGGGACGCCTTGGTCACCACCAAGTCCAAGGCGGGCAAGGTAGAGGAAAAAAAGATTTCCGTAGGCGCGGCCAACGAGAACACCATAGAGGTGCTCTCCGGCCTGGCCGACAACGACACGGTTTATTATTCCACCGGAGTGCCGAAGGAACGCTCCGGCTTCCAGGTAAATTCCGACTGACATGCCGCCGCTGATAGACATCCGCAAGGTCTCCAAGACCTACACCATGGGCACTTTCCGCGTGGAAGCGCTGAAGGAGGTCTCTATACAGGTGGAGGCCGGCGAGTTCGTGGCGCTGGTGGGCCCGTCGGGCTCGGGCAAGTCCACGCTGCTGCACATCATGGGCTTCCTCGACAGGCCCGACGCCGGAGAATACTATTTCGCGGGGCACCCGACGGCAAGCCTGGGCGAGGGGCGCCTGGCGGCCATCCGCAGCCGCATGGTAGGCTTCATCTTCCAGTCCTTCCACCTGCTCAAGCGCACCACGGCCAGGGACAACGTAACCCTGCCGATGGTCTACACCGGGCTGGGGACCGACAACAAGAAAGCCCTGGAATGCCTGGCCTTGGTGGGCCTGTCCGACCGGGTTAAGCACAAGTCCAACGAGCTTTCCGGCGGGCAGTGCCAGCGCGTGGCCATAGCCCGCTCCCTGGTGAACGACCCGCTGGTGATAATGGCCGACGAGCCCACCGGCAACCTGGACGCCGTAAGCCGGCAGGAGGTCATGAACGTCATCCGCGGGCTAAACGAGAAAGGCCTTACCGTGGTGCTGGTCACGCACGACGACGAGATCTCGGCCATGGCGGGCCGCGTGGTGCACCTGAAAGACGGCGTGATCGTCTCCGACGAGACACGCCGCCCCCCAGCGCGCTCACAGCTGGCCGCCTCCCACCTGCCGCAGGCCAGGCTGGGCTTCTCCCCTTCCGAGTTCTCCGAGCAGCTCAAGGTGGCGTTCAAGGCCATCTGGAGCCACAAAATGCGCAGCGCGCTGACAATACTGGGCATCTTCATCGGCGTAGGGGCCATCATCTCGCTGATGACCATCAGCGAGGGCTTTATGAAGAGCCTGCTCTCCGGCTCCAGCGAGGACGACGCCAGGAAAGTGTGGGTGGTGCCTTACCGGCAGCACGGCAGACCAGTCCGGCGCTTTACCGCCGGGGACGTGGAAGCCATAAGGACAGGCGCTCCGCTGGCGGAAAAAATCACCCCGATCCTGGAGCGCGGCCTTAAGATCTCCGCCGGAGACAAGCACGTGGATTCGAGCGTACAGACCAGCGAAGGCTATTCCCTGCAGGAGCAGAAGCTGCGGGACAAGTTCTTCGAGAACCGCAAGATGACAGGCCGCTTCTTCACCCGCGCGGAAAGCCTGGACAAGGCCCGCGTGGTGGTGATCAACCAGACCCTGTCCAAAAAACTTTTTGACTCCGGCAACGCGGTGAACAACGACATCCGCATCAACGGGATAGACTTCCTGGTGGTCGGCGTGGCGGAGGACCACAAGGCCGAGCAGATCTTCGGCAGCCGGCCCACCGCCTACATCCCGCTGGACACGGCGGAAAAGCGCGTCTTCGGCTCGGGCCACCTGGATTACATAGAGGTAGTGGCCCCCTCTCCCGACGACGCCCAAGAGGCCAGGCGCCAGATAATAACCGCGTTGCGCGCCAAGCGCGGCGCCCGGGAAGGGGCCGAGGACGATTTCGACGTGCGCACTTTCGAGGCGCAGATAGAGATGTTCAAGAGCACCATGGGCAAACTGTCGCTGGTGGTGTACAGCATAGCCGGGATCTCGCTCCTGGTGGGCGGCATCGGCATCATGAACATCATGCTGGTCAGCGTGACCGAGCGCACGCGCGAGATAGGCCTGCGCAAAGCCATGGGCGCGCGCAACTCCGACATACTCAGCCAGTTCCTTATCGAGGCCGTGGTGCTGTGCGTGATAGGCGGGGGGCTGGGCGTGGGGCTCGGCTTCGGGCTGGGCTGGCTGGCGTATTTTTTTATCAAGGTCCCCCCTACGCTGGGCGCGGGAACCATTTCTTTCGCTTTCGGTTTTTCCACCCTTATAGGCGTGGGCTTCGGCTTCTGGCCGGCGCTGCGCGCCGCGATGCTGGACCCCATAGAAGCCCTCCGCTACGAATAACCCCGCGCCGCAGGCGGTTTGACCGCCGACATAGGCCTTTAGGGCAACCCCCGGTTGGGCACAAAGACCCTGGTGACCGGCCGGTCATAATGCTAAACTTTATCTTAGGTAATCTAAGGAGAATAAAATGAAAAAATTGACCTCATTAGCTTTGATACTGGCTTTCTCGCAGATCGCCGGGGCGCAGATGAACTTCGACAAGGGCATAGACGTGAAGAGCGCCATTAGCAGCGCTAAAGCCTCGGACGCCGTCATCCCCGCCGCCAGGTTCCCCCAGATGGTGAACATGACCCGCGACTGCAAGAAGATAACCTTCGGCGCCGCCGACCCGCTCGCCTCCGCCGTAGTGCCGCTCCGCGCCCAGGAAGAGGACCAGGACTGCCAGAACATGGGCCCCTACGTAGGCCAGATCTGCACCCCCTCCTTCAGGAACTACAGCGCCGACGCGCAGATCGTAGTAACTCAACCCCGCGAACTTAAACCGGACCAAAAAGAAGTTTTTGAAGTCTGCCTGTGGGGCTCTTTCCTCAGCATGAAACCGGTCTCCACCGTTTACAAATACAACGTCAACCGTGTGCTCGATGTTTTCCAGATCACACCTCAGGGCCCCATTCAGCCTAAGGAGCTGGCCAAGAGCGCGCCCGCCCAGGGTGTCTGCAACATAGCCATGGACGACGGCCACTTCTGCACCTACCGCTGCAAGGACGGCAGCTACATCACCAACCCCAACCCGTTCCCTACGATCCCGGCCCCCAACCAGTGGGTAGGCCCGATCTCCACTCCCTGCAGGCCCACCGTTCCCAACACGCCGCTTATAACCTTCACGAAGTAAACTTCATAGAACTGCGTAACAAAAAACAGCCGGCTAAAAGCCGGCTGTTTTTCCCGACTTTGACACTTAAACCCTGAAAATCCGCCTTGTCTCCAATGAAGTGGGTCTAGGAAATCCGAAAATGTAGGCACACAATCTTTCTAAATTGTGCCAATTTATATTGACGACAAACGCGGTGCCTGCCATAATATTTGTGTGTCTTGAGAATAAATCATAACGCACAAGGCGTAGCGTACCTCCAGATCGCCCGCAGCTACCGGGAAGCCGGCAAAGTCAAACGGGAGATTTTGTTTTCACTTGGCCGACTGGACGTATTGCAGGCCACCGGACAAATTGACGCACTGGTAAAAAGCCTGTCGCGCTTCGCGACGCGGCAACAACTAATAGATTTAAGCGAAGATGTTTCAGTGTCACAGGTATACCACCTGGGTGCCGCGCATGTGGTGAACAAAATGCTGGAACGCCTGGAAATCAAACGGATGCTTGAACGCCTGGCGGCGGAGCATCCTCGGATGAAGCTGCCCTGGGCGGCGATAATTACCGGTATGATTATGAGCCGGTTTATCAAGCCGTGCTCGAAACGGCGATTAAATCTGGAACAATGGGAAAAGATTTATCCCGGTATTTTGGAAATGGACGCGCCGCCACTGAAAAGTTTTTATCGTGCGATGGATGTGCTATGGGAACACCGGGAGGATGTCGAGGCGACACTGTTTGAACGTGGCGGGGAGAGGGATTTATTCAACCAAGAGCTCGACGTGGTTTTTTACGATTTAACGACGCTTCATTTTGAAAGCGTCAATGACGCCCCAGACGACGGCGAGTTGCGGCGCTTTGGTTACAGCAAGAACCACCGTAAAGATTTGACGCAGGTAATCCTGGGGCTGCTGGTAGACCGGGACGGTGTGCCGGTCGGATACCAGCTGTTTCCCGGCAACACGTATGAACCGCACAGCCTGCCGGTCATCCTGGAAAAACTGAAAACTAAATATCACATTACCCGGATTGTTTTAGTTGCGGACCGGGGAATAATCACGAAAGATAATTTAAACGAGTTGCAGAAAGCGCAGATGGATTTTATTTTGGGGGCGCGTTTGTGGGGCATGACGAAGGAATGGCAAGCCGAAGTAATGGATAAGAGCAAATATCGGCTGTTAAACAAAGCCGGGACTTTGCTAATCCGCGAAATGGAATACCAGAGCAGTCGATTGATTGTGACATAGAGCCGGGAGCGCGCCGAGCGGGACGCATTCATCCGGAAAGAGATTGTAAGAAAAATCCGGGAGCAGTTGGACAAGAAAAATCCAGAGCCGAAGCAATTCGTGACGCACAAGGGATACCGGCAGTTCTTAAACGGTTTAAATGAGGGAACGCCGGTAATTGACGAGCAGGCCATCAGCGAGGCTCAAACCCGCGACGGTTTTTTCGGTGTACTAACAAATGTCGCAGGCACAACGTTGCGCGACGAAGAAATTTATGACCGCTATAGAGATCTATGGCGCGTGGAAGACGCTTTTGGGGAAATCAAGGGGCCAATCCAAACGCGGCCGATGTTTCATTGGGTTGATTCCCGGATTCAGTCACACGTGCTCTTGTGCCTGTTGACCTATTATGTGGAAGCAATCCTCATCCGGGATTTTCGCAAAGCCAAGTCATCGTTCACAGTAGGCGAGTGGTTTCGGGCGCTCAATGAAGTCTATGCGATTCCCGTAGACGTGCGCGGAACGCGGGCGTGGGTGCGCAATGAAATTAAGGGAGTTGCGGCAAAGGGCTACGAAATTATGCGGATGAAATTGCCAGACCGGGTGCTCAAGATCGAGAAAATACACACCGGGGAGGGTGTAGGTACACAAGATTTTGCGTAAATTGCAAAAAGTGCTTAAAAATTAAGGATTTCTCAAAAACTAACTGTCAAAGTCGGGACAAAAAACAGCCGGCTAAAAGCCGGCTGTTTTTTATTCCCCGGAGCGGTTTCAGAAATCCTTGTACAGCTCCAGCAGAAGCTCCTCGTGCAGTTTGTCCAGCGCGGAAGGCTGGGCGGAATAGCCGTTCATTATAGAGGTGAAGGCCAGCGTCCGGCCTTTTTTCGTCTTAAGGTAGCCGGTATAGGAACGCACACCGTTAAGCGAACCAGACTTGAGCCTTAAATTGTTTTCAAGGGGCGTGCCTTTGCCCATGGCGCGCAGGTGTCCGGTGGCGTCCGGGTCGCCCGGATAGACCAGAGAATCGGAAAAGGCGGCGTAATAGCTCTTCTTGTAGACCGCGCGCAGCAGATCCGTGAAATTTTCGGCCTTGACGGTATCGCGGGAGGAAAGCCCGCAGCCGTCCACGATGTCCAGTTCGGAGACGTCGGCCCCGGCTGAGGACAGGAAGCCCCGCACGGCGGAAAGACCCGCTTCCGGGCTGCCGCCGCCGAGGTGGCGCAGCAGGAGCTCGGCGTACAGGTTGAAGCTGTGCTTGTTGGTCACGCGCACCACGCTCCTGAGCGGCGCGGAAACGGTCTCCATTATTTTTGTCTTTACAGCCGGGGCGCTCCCGCTGTAAGGCTTCTTATTCGAGTTTATCCCTGCTTTTACCAGGTAGGCGTTAAAAGCCTGCGCGGCGAACAGGGCCGGGTCCGGCAGCGCGCCCTTTATGGCGAACTCAGGCTGGCCCTGCGGTATCGAGCCGCGCAGCACGGCCTGGTACTGACCGGGGAAAGCGTAGATGTAGCCTTCATCTCCGGAACCGGACGGGCCGGTCTTCATATGGTCCTCGAATTTAAGGCCCTCCACGTACGGCTCGGTGCGCAGCACTGTAGCCTCTCCGCCCGCCTTGTCCGCCGGTTTAAGGAACAGTTTGTAAAGCCCGTCATTGATGGTAAGCGCCGAAGGTTGGGCGGCGTAGTAATTGCCGATGTCCTCCCACGCCCAGGAACCGGGCGGCACGCTTTCAAAAGCCGTGTCGTCGCCCACTACCGCTCCGTTTATCACTTTTATGCCCGCTGTCTTTAGCGCCGCCGCCCAATCCTTGAAAACCTCCTCCATAGGCGCCGCGCCTTTTACCAGCTGCGAACCCAGCGAAGGGTCCCCTCCGCCCTTTATATAGATGTTGCCGTTCAGAAAGCCGTTGGAAATAGCACCGTCGTAATACAGTACCGTGCCGAACGTATGCTCAGGGCCGAACTTATCCAGGGCCGCGGCGGTCACAAAGACCTTCAGGATGCTGGCCGGGGTCAGGTTGCGGCGCGGGTTGAACTCCGCCACGGTCTTCCCGGTGGCCGTGTCTTTCACGCTTAGTCCCCAGGCCGCGTTCTTTATGCCCGCGGAGCCGGCCGCCGCCTTGATCTGCCCTTCGATACCGGACGCGCCGAGCAGGAGCGGGAAAAGGAGTAAAAAGGAAACGAGGATCGTCGTTCTCATAGGGAAAAGTATAGCAAAAATGCTAAATTATACTTTCAATGAGATTTATCCTAGCAGCCGTCCTGGCCCTGCTGCCGGCCATAGCCTCCGCAGAAGACGCGCCGGAGAAGAAAACCACCTACGAGGTGGAACTGGACCCGTATTATTCGGCGGTCGGCATGTACAATAGTCTGACCGGCAAACCCATTCCGCACCTGAAAGTGGACTCAGAGATGGAGATCTACAAGGAACTGATCAGCAAGTTCTACCAGCCCCGCACCCTTATCCTGGAAGCCAGCCTTAACCCGCTGCCGTACGCCGGCACGCTTATACGAAAGCACCAGCCCGGCTTCTACGACAACATGCAATGGAGCAGCAATTTCAACGCAGTACAGGCCGTGACGGCAGGCTTCGAGGAGCCGTGGGCCATGTCGCTGTTCCTCGGCAACGTGGTCTCGTTCGACACCATAAACAAGTCCCTGGAGGGCAAACGCAACGGCTACTCCGGCCTGCTCATAAGCTACGGGAACTACCATATCAAGGACAACACGCTTATCAGGGACAACTGGATAGAGGCGGAAGGCAAACTGAAGGGCGAACAGATCCTGGCGGACCGCTCGCTCCGGTGGAGCTTCCGCGGCGGGGCCAAATTCCACGAGAACCGCTACATCGCGGATTCTTTCTATATCGGCTTCAGGCGCAGCCGCACCGACTTCAAGGAAAGCGCGTCGAATAACTTCTGGCTGCATAACAGCGGCTTCGAGTACGTCTCGGACTTCTCGCAGAAAACGCTGGAGCCGATAAGGCATTACCTGGTGGTGGACAAGAAATTCCCGATGAAGAATTCCCGCATGGCCTTCACTCTCGGGCTCGGCTTCGTCTGGACCGCCGATAAAAAATATTCCGGCCCGCTCTCCGAAAGCGCGGCCGGCGTAAAAACGCCCAACAGCTTCCAGTTCATCCTGCGGCCCAACCTGGAGTTTTAATCTGTAAAATGAAATACCCGGAGCTGATCCCAACCGACCGCAGTCCGGCCCCGCTGGGCCGCATCCTTCCGCGCGACCGGCACAGGCTGAGCTTCGTCCTCCTGTGGCTCTTCTTTTTAGCCTACCTTTGCTATTGGGCACGCATGCACTGGGGCTGGCTCTTTGATCCTCTTTTGCAGAACGATGACGCCCGGATATGGCTCTTCCCTTTCCACCGCTACACTCCGGGAAGTCCGCTGGCGGACGATCCCGTAGCCATGGAGAAACTGGCGCTGCTCCCCTCCGGGATCCGCCTGCTCTACAGGTTCCTTGTTCCCTGGGCCGGCCTCTATGCCGCTGCGAAAATCGTACAGGGTATCTGCCTGGGGATAATAGGCTTATCGGGATGGGCGCTGGGCAGGTCAAAAAGGGGCGGCTTGGCCGCGGGGATCCTTCTGGTATTCCTGATGCTGAACACCAGGTTTATCCCTAACACCATGGCTGGCGGTCTCGCCCGCGGGTTTGCCTTCCCCTTGAGCGCGCTGTGGGTGGCCGGGGTCTTCACCAGGAGGGAGAGGCTGCGCTGGGCAGCCATCCTGCTGCTAGCCCTGACCTACCCGATGTCCATGGTGCTTCTTTTAGGCTGCGAAGCTCTGACGGCTCTATGGGAGAACTTGCGTAAAACAGGAAAAGCAGTACGGCTTCGCCTGCTGCGCGCGATACTCCTGGCCTGCGTCAGCGTACTCATAATCCTGCCTTACATGGCCAGCACAAGGAAGATCGGCCGGCCTTTTACCCTTCAAGAGGCCATACACGAGCCCGCCTTTTATCAAAAAGGGAGGCTTTACGAGCTTCCCTTCCCGGGTATCAGGGAAGTGCGGGAAAAACTGTCCCCTTATCCCGGCTATATCGTAGTGTCGTCCGTCCTGGCGGTCCTTGTCCTGTTCTCGCTGCTGGCGCGCTTCGTCCTGCCCGTCGAGGCGCTGGCCTTACTGACGGTTTCCTGCGTGCTGTACTGGCTTTCCCGGGTATTCGCCTTCCGGCTGTTCATGCCGGAGCGGTTCTTGGACTATGCGGATCCCGTTCTGTGCATAATGCTGGCCCTGGCTATGTTGCGCCTTATTGCTGTCAGGATCAGGGAGCCCAAAAGGGCGGTCTTGCGCAACCTGGCCGTCTGCGGTTTTATCGCGGCCTTCGTTTTTCTTTTCCCGAAAAACATACGGCCTGAAAACGGGATGACCATTGAAGGACGCAGCCACAACCAATTGTACGCCTTCCTGCGAACGCTGCCGCCCGGCATCCGGATCGCCTGCCATCCCGATGACGGCAATGACATCCCTTTCTGGGCCGGGAGGGCCACTCTGGTCAACCATGAAAATCTTTTGCCGTTTTCCGTGGAATTCTGGGAGTTCCAGAAAACGCGGACGCGCGATACCCTGTCGGCGCTTTACTCTGCCAACAGGAGCGGCGTGTTTTCATTTTCCGAGAAATACCAAGTGACGCACTTCCTGCTCAATGAAGAGCGCTATGGCCCCGGCTTCAGGGAGGCGGCCTCCATTTTTGAGCCTTTCGGGAGCTACGTCAGGGGGCTAATGGTTCCCCTCGAAAGGGAGGACCTAGCGCTGGCGGACATTCCACCGCAGGCCGTGGTATTGCGCGACCCGCCTTTTCTACTGGTGGAAGTTAAGCGTTTGAAGGATTGCTGGGGGACAAAAGACACACAAAAGAGAAAAGCCCAGGAAGTTCTGAAAAAAGAGTGAGTTCAACAGTGAGCCCGCTATCTTTGGAAAACCGGGTAGAGAATAAGTTCGGATGGGCTGTTTCTGCTTACTGTTTCCGGCTGTACCGGCCGCTCTTCATCGATTCGAAATAGACCACATCGGACTTTGAGAGGAAGCGGGGCGTAAATTTAAGCGCATTAATACAATCCAGAATATAGAACAGGGCCGCGAGAACCTCGTTCTCCGCTTCACCGCATTTCCCTTCCAGCGCCTCGGACCCGCAGTACAGGGCCTGGTCCGGCGACAGCACGCTCTCCAGCATAAAAGCTTTCCCGTAATGAGCGAGCCTACCCGCATTTGCACGGGCGCTCACCGCCGGGTACGGCGGCAGGGAAAGCCCCAGGCGTATGGTATCGTTCACGCGCTCGTTCAGTTCCAGCGCCGTCTCGACACCGGAGCCGGCCACTACCAGTCCGTGGTTGGCCAGGAAGAAAACCTGCGGCCCGCGCGCCAGAGCGCGCTCGTTTATGGCGGTGCAGAGCTGGGGACCGGGAGACTTGTAGGGGATAAACTCGGCGTTAGGGAAAAGCCTTCGGCCCAGCGCGTGGCCTTCCGCGCTCATGTTCAATATATTCGCGTAGACGGAATGGGTATGTATCACCACTGTATTCAGCAGGGAGTGGAAACCTGTCTCTATGGATGGTTTGGCCGGCTTAACGCCTTTAACAGACAGGACCTGAGCGCATATATATTCGGAAAATTCGTTTTCCCCGCCGGGGCCCGAGGCGATGCGCCGCTTTATGTTGCCGTAGTTAACCAGCGCATAGCCGTCGGCGGCGGTGACGTCCTTCAGCTGTACGCCGGTGGCCTTCACCAGCATCCTCTCGGCGCCTATCTTCACAGAGACATTGCCGCCGCCGCCCTGGGTTAAGTCGGGGCGCGCTCCCGCCGCGCGGGCCGCGCGGGCCAGCCGTTCGGGGCCGTTATCGAGAGAGGGATCAAAAGGCATTACTTTTTGGACCTCGGGTGCGCCTTGTCGTAAACTTCCTTCAGGCGCTCCAGCGAAACGTGAGTGTAGATTTCCGTAGTCTGCAGGTTCTTGTGGCCCAGCATCTCCTGCACGGATTTTAGGTCGCAGCCGTGGTCCAGCATATGGGTGGCGAAGGAATGCCTGACGGAATGCGGGTTCATCGGTCTGGCAAAACGGGCCCGCCTGGCCATTTTCTTAAAGATCAGCGCGATGCCGGCCCCGGTGAGGCGCGTATTCATGTGGTTCAGAAAAAGCGGCAGGCCGTGCGCCAGTGGCCTGGGCCTGGTCTCAAGATATTCGCGTATAGCGTTCAGCGCCTTGTCCCCCACCGGCACAAGCCTTTCCTTAGAGCCCTTGCCCATCACGCGGGCGAACCCGGAGTAGAGGTCCAGGTCTCCGAGGTTCAGGCTGGCGGCCTCTGAGCGGCGCAGGCCGCTCGAATAGATCAGTTCGAACAGGGCGTAATCGCGCAGGGCGAAATAATAGCCTTTTTCCCGGGCGTTGACTTCCCCGGGGCGGTTATAGTCCTGCAGTTTCCCCACCTCGCCCTCGGTCAGGAACCTCGGCAGGCGTTTCTCTTTTTTGGGGATGGTTATCAGGTCGAAAGGGTCCGTCTCCAGCTGGCCGGTCTCGAGCAGATAATGAATGAACGAGCGCACGGCGGAGATCTTGCGGAGCAGGGTGTTGCGGGAAACCTTCCGGTCGCTGATAAAGGCGATATAGCCGCGCATCAGCAGGCGGTCCAGCCCCCCGGGGCCAGGGGCCTTGCTGGCCGCCGCATAAGACAGGAATTCCCCCAGGTCGAACTGATAGGCCTTTATGGTGTTGCGGGCGAAGTTGCGCTGCGCCCGCAGATGCAGCAGGAATTGGTCCACCAGCAGTTTCATATACTAATTCTATCAATTTCCCGCCATAAAACAAGGACGGCGGGTTTCGCCCGCCGTCCTTGATCCCTCGCCGGAGTATTAAACCGGTTTGGTCCTCGAGTTTATCAGCTTCTCCACCTCTTCCGGGGTGGGTTGCTCGATATTGCGGCACTTAGGAAAGCCCGAGCAGGCCAGGAAGTAGCCGCGCGCGCTCTTGCGGAGCAGCATGGCGTTCTTGTTGCACTTCGTGCAGATCTTCTCGCTCTTTATCGGTGCGAAGTAATCCTGCTTATTGCCTTCCTTGTCCAACGGCACCTTACCCTTGCACTTGGGGAAGCGCGAGCAGGACAGGTACTTCCCGAAGCGGCTTTCGCGCTGCACCATCGGGCTCAGACAGAGCGGGCACTTCTCGTTGGTCTTGATCACGTTCGGGCGGGACCTGGTCATGTCCTTCTCCGCGGTGGCGAGGTCGGCCGCGAACGGAGTATAGAAATCCTCCATGAACTTCACCCAGTCCATGTTGCCGTCGGCTATATCGTCCAGCTTGTCCTCGATGGAGGCCGTGTAGGAGATCTCCATGATCTCCTTGAAGAAATCCTTCAGCTTCTCGGTGACGAGGGCGCCCAGCTCCGTGATCAGCAGTTTTCTGTCCTTCTCGCGGTTGATATAGCCGCGGTCTATGACGTTCTTGATGATGACGGCGTAGGTGGACGGGCGGCCGATGCCGTGCTTCTCCAGCGTCTTGATGATGCTGGCCTCGTTGTAGTTCGGCGGGGGGCTGGTCTTGTGCGCCTTGGTGGAGACGTCCTTCAGCATGACGACGTCGCCCTCTTTGAGGGGCGGCAGCGCGGCCGAGCCTTCCTCGTCCTCGCCGGCCACTTCCTCTTCCTTCTCTTCCATGTAGATCTTCAGGTAGCCCTCGAACTTCACCGTGCGGCCGCTGGTGCGCAGGACAGAGCGGCCCTTCTCGTCGGAGAATTCCACGCTGAGGGAGTCGAAGATGGCCTCTTCCATCTGGCTGGCCATGAAGCGGCGCCAGATGAGGTCGTAAAGTTTGACCTGGTCGGGGTTCAGGAATTTGCCCACCTCTTCCGGCCGCTTGTAGGCGGAGGTGGGGTGGATGGCCTCATGCGCTTCCTGCGCGCCCTTTACCTTCTTAAGGTAAGTGGGAGGCTTCTCCGGGCAGAAATCCTTGCCGTAGATCTCGGCAATGAACTTGGCCGCTTCTTTCTGCATGTCCACCGACACGTTGAAGGAGTCGGTACGCATGTAGGTGATAAGACCGGAGCGCTCGCCGTCCAGCTCCACGCCTTCGTAGAGGCTCTGGGCCACCTTCATGGTGCGGTCCGAAGAGAAGCCCAGCTTGTTATAGGCGTCCTGCTGCAGGGTGCTGGTGATAAAGGGCGGCTTCGGCTTTTGGCGCACCGCCTTGGCGTCAACCTTGGATACCGTCAGCTTGTTATTGCGCAGGTGAGTGCCGGCCTCCACGGTGTCCTCTATCTTCTTGAAGACGGAGGTCTTGTAGCGGTAATCCTCTGCGAAGAGCTTCAGCAGTATGGTCTGCTCGATGGCCGCGCCTTCCCAGCGCACCAGCTTGGATTCGAAGTCCTTGTAGCCGCTTTGGTCTCCCTCGGGCATGACCTTGGCCAGCTTGGTATAGACCGTGTAATAGTCCTCTTCCGTGAAGGCGGCTATTTCCTTGGCGCGCTCGGCTATCAGGCGCACGGTAACGGACTGTACGCGGCCGGCGGACAGGCCGCTCTTTATCTTGCTCCACAGCAGCGGGGAGAGCTTGTAGCCCACTATGCGGTCTATGATGCGGCGGCTCTGCTGGGCGTTCACCAGCGCCATGTCCAGGTCGCGCGGACTCTTGAGCGATTCCTCTATGGCGGTCTTGGTTATCTCGTGGAAACTAATGCGCTTGAACGGCGCGTCGGTCTTTATGACCTCGCGCAGGTGCCAGCTAATGGCCTCCCCTTCGCGGTCAGGGTCGGTGGCCAGGTAGACCACGTCGGCGTTCTTGGCTATGGAGTTCAGCTCAGAGATGATCTTCTTGGCGCGCTCGACAAGGACGTACTTGGCCGCGAACTTGTCCTTTACGTCCACGCCCAGTTCGTCCTTGGGCAGGTCGCGCACGTGCCCGAAAGAGCTGCGCACGACAAAATCGGAATCGAGGAAGCGGCTTATCGTCTTCTCCTTGGTGGGAGACTCGACTATAACAAGATGCTTCGTCCCGGCTTTGGCGGGCTTGGTTTTTTTTTCAACCGCGGCCTTGGGTGTTTTCTCCACCGCAACCTTGGGGGTTTTATTTGCAATAACTTTAGGTGTTTTTTCAGCCATAATAGGTATCTATAATATTATATTTTATCCTTATAAGCAAAAATAATCGAGGAAACAGGGCGGAGGAAGGCTAGTACGCCTTATTATACCGCCCGTTCCGGGACAGCACCAGCGAAGTGGTTTCCAGCTCGAACAGGGCCGCCGCCGCGCGCTGAACCTGCCAGGCCAGCCGGGCCGTAATCTCGTCCGCGTTAAGGCCGCCTTCATCCCCGGCTATAGCCTTATAAGCTTCCAGCGCGTCCGGGGAGAGGTTGCGCAGCGCCGCCTCTGACGGCCCAATGGCAGCCTCCGCCTTAGCCGGTCTCAGGCCGAACAGGTACTCGGAAGGAAAGCAGGCGATTATATCCTCGGCGTTCTCAGCTGGGTAGGCGCCGTTCTTTATAAAGTAGTTCGGGCCGCGGCTCATGGGGGAATCCACCGGGCCCGGCACCGCAAGTACCTCCCGCCCCTGGTCCAGCGCGAAGCGCGCCGTGATCAGCGCTCCGGACTGGAAGCCTCCTTCCACTACCACCGTGGCCAGAGAAAGCCCTGAAATGATCCGGTTGCGCCTGGGGAAGTTCTGCGGCAGGGGCCCCTGGTCCAGCGGGAACTCGGAAAGCACGGCCCCGCCTTTTTCCACTATCTTATCTGCCAGTTTCCGGTTTTCAGGAGGATAAATTACATTAAGCCCGGCTCCCAACGCCGCCCAGGTCTCTCCGCCAGCCGCCACGGCCGCCTGGTGCGCCGCGGTGTCCACGCCACGGGCCAGGCCGCTGACCACCGCTACCCCCGCAGCCGCCAGTTCCCCCGCCAGGCGCCCGGCCGTGCGGAGGCCGTAAGGCGTGGCCTTGCGCGTACCCACTATTGCCGCGGCCGGCACCGGCTTAAATTCCCCCCGCAGGTAAATTACAAGCGGCGGGTCGTATATTTTTTTAAGAAGTTCAGGATAGCCTTCGTCCAGTACTGTTAAGACAGCGACGCCGGCCTTCTCCGCGGCCAGCAGTTCTTTCTCCGGGTCGGCGGCCCCGGTCTGCGCGGCAAGGCGCTCCGCGGTTTCCGGCATAACGCCGCCCTCGGCTGCTATTTCAGCCGGAGGCCGTTTAAGCAGCTCGGCCGCCCCGCCGTAAAGGTCTATCAGGCGCAGCAGCCAGTCGCTCTTGTAGCAGGCGAAGAAGTTAAGGCGCACGCGCGCCAGTTTTTCCGCTTCAGCCGAAACCCCCATACATTTCCCCCCTCTTACCTTCTGCCGCCTTGCGCCGCTCTCCTGCTTTCAGTTGCCGTCAAATAACCGTCACTTCTTCTTAACAATATACCCTTTAAAAATGCCGGTTACGGCGTCTATGACCCTTGCCTTAACTATTGAGCCGTCCACGCTTACGACCGCGGCCATGCCCGCATACTGCACTTCGCGGCCCAGTTTTTTGCCGGCCTTGTCAAAAGCTACTCCGCTTTTCAGGTAAACGGTCAGGTAATCCCCCGGCTTGACCATGTCCGGCCTTTCCATGGAAACGACAATGGACTCCCCTTCGATAGAAAGGCTTTCATCGGTGAAATTGTCCTTGCCTTTTTCTTTAGCGGTTATAACGCCGTCCTCGTGCCAGAGGGCCGGAACTATCTTAGCCCTGTCGGACCATTCCTTCTGGTGTTCCGGCATCTCCTCGGAAAGATCGCTGCGCTCCGCATCTTTAAGGGACTCGGACAGTTCCGCGCGCGCGGCCTTAACAAAAGACGGCTTCGCGCTTACGGCCGCCGGGACTATTACGGGAACTTCCTTCTGCTGGGCCACGTCCGCGCTGTAAAAATCCGCTTCCTTTACGGTATCCGCGCCGGTTATCTCCGGCTCTTTCTTGATCTCGGGCTTGACCTCTTCGGTTATATCCGGAATGACCAGTTCCTGCCTGGGATAAATACGGTCCGGGTTCTGCACCATTCCGATGTTGGCGTTATAGATCTTGCCCCATTTAAAAGGATCCTTGTAATATTTAGAGGAAAGGCCCCAGAGGGTATCACCATCCGCGACCAGGTGTTTTTTGCCTACGGAGAAGCCGCCGCCTGTCGGCGCCGTTTCCTTAGCCGGCTCCGCGTTCACGGCTGCGGGGGTAGACGCGACAACCGGCGCGCCATAATTTTCTTTTATCTCCACCTCAGTAAGCTTGGCCTGCTGGGCGTAAAGCCCGGCGGGAAAAAGAATGATTGCCGCGGCTAAGACCGTTCTTTTCATATGCCTCCGAAAGTAGGTACTGATGATTTATCCAACATGCGGTACTGCACGGCTTCTATGACATGCTCCCGCTTTATCGCGGCGGCGCCTTCCAGGTCCGCTATGGTCCGAGAAATTTTCAGTATCTTATCCAGCGACCTGGCGGAGAAGCCCAGCTTGTTCATAGCGGTCTCAAGCACCGAAGAGGCGCCTTCGGGCAGGGCGCAATGGCGGCGCAGTTCGGCCCCGGCCATGAATGCGTTCGCCCGCGCGTGGCCGCCCTTGAAGCGGGCGCGCTGTATCTCTATCGCCTTCATCACCCGCGCAGCTATTACCGCCGAGGGCTCGCCCCTGGGAATAGCTTCCCAATCCGCGTACTTCACCGGCGAAAGCTGCACCTGCAGGTCTATGCGGTCCAGTATAGGGCCTGAGACCTTGGCCCGGTATTTGTGCACCTGCAGGGGAGTACAGGCGCAATCCCGCGTGGGATGGCCCAGGTAGCCGCAGGGGCAGGGGTTCATGGCGGCCACAAGAAGAAAACGCGCCGGGTAGGCTACGCTCTCCTTTACCCTTGAGACAGTCACCTTCCAGGCTTCAAGCGGTTCGCGCAGCGCCTCTATGGCGGGGCGGGAGAATTCGGGGAACTCGTCGAGAAAAAGCACCCCGTTATGGGCCAGGGAAACCTCGCCCGGGCGCGGGCTGGCACCGCCGCCTATCAGGGCTGCATCGGAAATGGTATGGTGCGGCTCGCGGAAAGGCCGTTCCCTCACCAGGCGGCCGGCCAGGCCCAGGCCGCTGACGGAATAAAGCTTTGTGGTCTCGAGCGCCTCGTCGAAGTTCATAGAGGGCAGCAACGCGCCGAAGCGGCGGGCGAGCATGCTCTTGCCCGCGCCCGGAGGACCTACCAGGATTATGTTGTGGAAGCCCGCGGCGGCTATCTCCAGGGCGCGTTTGGCGAAAGGCTGGCCTTTCACTTCGGAGAAATCGCCCGCGGGCGCCCCGGCGGCGGGCTTATTCTCCTGCGCGGCGCAGGGCTTCAGCTCGGCAGCCCCGGTAAGCCAGTCAGCCACCTCCTTCAGGCTGGCTGCGGAAAGACATTTTATCCCCGAGACGGCGGCTTCGGCCGAGTTGCCGGCCGGAACTACCGCCGTCTTTCCCAACTCTTTCAGCGCCAGCAGCATCGGCAGCACGCCGGCCACCGGGCGCAGCGCGCCGTCCAGCGCCAGTTCGCCTATAAAAAAAGTGTCTTCCAGGGCAGCCGGCGGTTTCTTGCCCAGCTTACCCGAGGCGGCCAGAACGCCAAGGGCTATGGGCAGGTCGAAGTGGGTGCCGGCTTTCTTTATCTCGGCGGGAGCCAGGTTCACGGTTATACGCTTGGAAGGGAAATCGAATCCGGAATTGCGCACGGCGGCCACCACCCTGTCCTTGGCCTCCTTAACTGCGGCGTCGGGCAGGCCTACCACCACATAGGCCGGCAGGCCGGCGGCTATATAAACCTCGGCGTTCACCTGGAAGCCGTCTATGCCCTTCAGGCACAATGTGCGAAGCTTGGATAGCATAATAAACCAGCCCCCCCGATAAATAACGGACCAAACCCTCCGCGGAACAGGACTACTGCTGCCGCCCCCGGCCCGCGGGACTAGCGGTGAAGGGAGAACGCCACTTCCTGGGCGCCGGTCCCTTCAAGCTCAAGTCCGAGAGAATCCCCGCGCAGCACGGCGCTCGCGAACTCCTGCGGATCCGGGTGGATAGGCTCTACGGTGAACAGCGCCACTCCGGAAGAATAGCTCTCGAGCCGCAGGCCTTTTACATCTACGCGCTGAAGCTGCGCTTTTATCTTTTCCAGCGCCGCCAGCCCGTCAACTCCGGAGATCTTCACCCGGATCGCGGCGTCAGATCTAAGAAAACGGTCGGATTTGGCGGCGGCTTCCTGGGCCAGCAGGTCCCCTGCCGAAGCCAGCGCCTTTGAAAAAGAAACAGCTTCCAAGGAGTCTATGGCGTTGGCCTGAATGGAAAGTTCCAGAAGGGACTTACCGGTCTTCGCTTCGTAGATCACGGCGGAAGCGTCCGCTTTGGAGGGATAAAAGCCGGTATTAATGCCGGCCCCGGAAGGCGAGGGAAAAGCCGAGGCGAAGATAAGCAGGTCCGCCCCGGCCGCTGAGGCGGCGGCGATCAGCGCCTCCCGCGGGCCCGAGACCAGCGCCTGCTCAGCCGTAAAAGGGAACTCTTTTATCGTCACGGCCGAACGCTTGGTGAAAGCGTCGCGGAAAGTTTTGGCGAAAGCCGGGGCCGGAGTTCCACCCTGGACGAAAGCGGCCACGGGGCCGGCCGCCGCCTTCCCGGCCAGGTTAAGGCCGCGCAGGGCTGAAGCCAGCCTGTCATGGTAAACCCACACTTTTGTGCCGACCCGGTAAAAAGCGCCGTCCTGCCCCTCCGAGACCACCTTGTGTTTTGCCACGTAAAGCTGCGGGGTCTTAAGCGGGCCGTTCTCCAGCGCCGGATAATTCTCGGCCCGGGCGGTATCGTCCATATAAAGCTCGGCGGCGCGCCTCACCGCGCTTCTCTGCGCGTCCAGCACGGCTTTGTCACGCGAGGCGCCCAGGTCGGCGGCGTTAAAATCGGCGGACCCTTCCGCGTAGAGCATCTCCGGGTCGGCTTTAAAGGAGCCCGGGGCCGGGGATGTGGCGCAGGCCGCGGCCGCCGCCAGCAAGGCTGGCGCTAATATCCTGGCTAAATTTTTCATGAAGTCCCCTTCCTATTTTTTTGATACCGGCAGCGCGAAGAAGAACTTCGCGCCTTTGCCCGGTTTTGACTCGACCCAGATCTTGCCGCCGTGCTTTTCCACCACTGATTTGGAAATGGCCAGCCCAAGACCGGTCCCCGGCACCTGGTTGGCGCTGGTCCTGCCGCGGTAAAACTTATCGAACACCATCTTCTGTTCTTCCGCCGGTATGCCTGGGCCGTTGTCCTCCACACAGATCACCACGGCCTCGCCCTTGTCCGTGCCGCTCACCAGAACATTGGCGCCGGCGCCGGCGTATTTTATGGCGTTTATAAGGAGATTGTCTATCACCTGCGTAATCCACCGGGTGTCGGCCTGGACGTGCGGCAGCACCTTGGAGGTGCTGTTGGCGATGGAGACCTTGCTTTCCCTGGCCTTCAGCTGGATGGTGGAGACCGAGGAGCGCACCAGCTCCGCCAGGTCCACCTTCTGGAACTCCATCTCCACCTTGCCGTTAAGCCGCGATAGGTCCAGCAGGTTGGAGATCAGATTCGTCAGGCGGTTAACCGACTGGTCCGTGACCGTAAGGAAATTATGCTGCTGCTCGTTTAGCGGCCCCACCTCCCCGCTGAGTATGACGGAGACGAACCCCTTTATGGTGGTCAGCGGGGTTTTCAGTTCGTGGCTGACGGTGGCCAGGAAATCATCCTTCAGCCTGTTAAGCTGTGCCAGTTCCTCCGCTGTTCTGGAGAGGTTGCCGTATAGGGTGACCATCTCTATGATGATGGCCAGCTCGTCGGCGATAATGGTGAGGAATTCCAACTGGTCGGGGGTAAAGAAATCCTGGCGGCGGCTGCCCACACGCATCACGCCGATAATGCGGTCGTGCAGGGAAATAGGGACTATCATCAGGGAATGTATCTCCCACAGCTTGGCGTAGCGGGTGAGCACGTCCGGGTCGTTCTGCGCGTCGGCGGTGATGAAGGGCTTGCGTGTGAGGAAGGTGCGCACCGAGGCCGAGGCGTGGTTGCTGACCGGGATGCTGTAGAGCATGCGCTCGGAATCGGGGATGCCGAACGAGCCGGTGCTTACCACCAGCTCCCCTTTGGTCTCGTCGAAGAGCAGGCAGGCCACCACGTCGGCCTCCACCATTTTAGCCACGATATTCAGTATGGCGGCGCAGCCGCCCTGGGGGTCTTGTTCCGGCCCCGTCACCTTAGTGACCACCTCGTACAGGGCCTTGCGCTCGCGGGCGCGCTGTATCAGGCGCGACCCCGCCACGTCCAGCTCCTTCACCACGGCGTTCACCTCTTCCTTCAGGTGCTCTGTCTCTTTTTTCAGGGTAAAGACCTTGTCCGAAACTTTTGAAATGGAGGTAAGTTGGGAGGCCACAAAGCGCAGGTACGGCTGGGCCGCGTCGAAAGAGGCGGCAGAGGAGGCCCCAAAAACTATCAGCCGTTCCGCGGCTCCCGCCGCTGGTTTGAAAGGGCACATCAGGACGGACTTGATGTCGAAAACGGAAAAAAGCTCGGCTACGCCCTGGTAGTCGCCGGTGCGCACGTCGTCGAAGCGCAGCAGCTCGCCTTCGGCGGAACTGCGGTCGAAGGCGCTCCATTTATAAGAAGTAAGCAGCTTGGGCTCCACCTTGAAATGCTTGAGGTAATTCACCAGCTTCCACTGGCCCTCCTGCTTTTCAAATACCAGCATGGAGCTGTCCGGAAAGGCCTTGTGGAACTTTATCAGATAGTAGTTGGTGATGTCGCCGTAATGCTCGGCCTGCTCAGGGGCGTAAGCGCGCTCCATGGTTTCCCGGGTGAAGGCGGTGAAGTCCTGGAAAGACCTTTTAGAGACGCGCAGCGCGCTTTCCGCGGGCAGCACGGTCCTGAATTTCAGGTACCAATAGGCCCCGAAAGCGCCCGTAGCGCCCAGAACACCCGCACCTATAAGTTCGTTCAGCATCTTTATACCAGGTCTACCAGAGTTTTAGCGTATACGGCTTTTGAATTAAGCCTGTCGCTGGGCAGCCACGCGCTCTTCACGAGGTAGCTGTCCAGTATCTTGAAAGTAAGGTGGCGGAATTCCCCCTCCTGCGCGCCCAGCGCCGAGGTGGGCTGCGGGCCCATTATTATGGCCCCGTTAATGCCCCGCTCGCTGGCAAAATTGCCTATTTTAAAAGGTATGCCGTAAAGCTCGTCGGAGTTGTACTCCTCTATAAAGACCTGGCTCCACTCGGTGTTCAGGCCCAGTTCTTTCGCGCGCTCGTGAACGGAGAAAAGAGCGAACTCGGCCTCGCGCCGCATACCCCTGGGATAGAATATCCCCCATTTGAACCAGGCGTCGCGCGCGGAGGGCTGCCAGGAGGCGGCTTTGGCCAAGGCATCCTCGCCGGGAGGCGCGCCGGCGGCGGCTTCTCCTGCGCCGAGCAAAGTACCCAGCAGCTGGGCGTGGGTGGCGTTATTCATCGGGTTGACCACGAATTTTTCCAGCTTCTTCATGCCTTCCAGCGTCTTGACCACGTCTCCGAACGGCATGGAACCGGCGGCGAAGTAGTTATTGATCTCTTCCTCCGAAAGCTTTACCTCCAGCCCCTGCAGGAGCTGGTTCAGGATGGCCTTGTAGGCCTGCGCGGCGGGCATCTTCAGGTCCACCATCCAGCCCTGCGTGAACTGGAACCCGACCGCGTCCTCAAGTCCGGCCAGCGACTTGGGCGGGAAGACCGAGGTGACCACGATCTGCTTGTTCTGCGTTACAAAATCGTTGAGCCACTTGGAAAGATATTTTTTATTATCTTCCGAGACCATAAGCAGGTGCACGTCGTCTATTATCAGCACCTTCACCTTGGCGAACATCTCCTCCAGGCGGGCCATCGCGCCGTCCTTTATGGCCAGTTCAATGCCCTTGGAAAGCTTTATCCCGTCGGTAACGAAGATATTGCTCTGGCCTATGGAAGCGGAAAGCCCGTAAGAGATGGAATTCACAAAATGGGTCTTGCCGGTGCCGGGGTTGCCGAAAACCAGCAGGGGGTTGTAGATAACGCCAGGATTTTCCACAACGGCCATGGCGGCGGCGTGGGCGAAACGGTTATGCGAGCCGGCTATCAGGGTCTGGAAACTGTAGGTGGGGATCAGCGGCAGCTCCATGGACCACCGTGCTTTTATCCTGGACGAAGCAGAAGGCCCGGCCGCGGCAGGCGCGGCGGCGGAAGCGGCTACAGGGGCCGGGGCTTCTTCCCTTCTGGTCCGCGTGGAAATGGACGGAACGCCCATCCCCTGCCTTCCGGACTGTTTTGCCGGTTCGGGCGCTGGTTCGGGCGCGGGCCTGGGCTGTTCTACCGGCCTGGGCGCCGGTTCGGGCGCGGGGGCGGGCCCGGGCTGTTCTACCGGCCTGGGCGCTGGTTCGGGCGCGGGCCTGGGCTGTTCTATCGGCCTGGGCGCCGGCTCGGACGCGGGGGCGGGCCTGGGCTTCTCGGCCTGGGGAGCGGTCTGCTGCTCCATTTTTAATTTAGGTCTAGGAGAATCGAAAGGCGCCGGCTCTCCGCCGAAGGCGTCCTCCGGCTCCGGCGCGGCGGCGCTTAGTTCCGCGGTAACCGCCTTCAGCTTTTTCATCATTTCCATTTCCAGTTTGGAAAGGTAGATGATGAAATCGAATTCGCCTGATGTTTTTTCGGGACGTGAACATACGCTGCCAAGTTTCTTAACTATCAGGAAGATGTCTTTCATCTCCCCTTTTATCAGCAGTTTATGCCGGCCTGGATTTTTGTCGTTCGGCGCCGGTGCGACGTCCCACTTTTTTATCATAGTGCTCAGCGAAGTATAAGATCGGTCACAAGGTCCAGCGCCGCGGAGTGGCTGAAGTTGGACGGATCGTAATGCCTAAAAAACCCCCCGGAAGAAGAGAAAGCGTTCTCCATCTCGTAGACTTTTTCCTGGGGGATGTTGCCGACGCAGATCAGGCCCAGTGCCCCGATGTCCGCCACCGACTGGTGAAGGAAATTGGCGTTTATATCAGGATCGCACTCGCGCACCGCGGCGCGCTTGATGAACATGGGCTTCGTAGGCGATTTCAGACAGATAGAATCCAGCTCGGCCATGACGGTCGCGCAAAGCGCCCTGTCTTCGGCGGCATAAAGGAACATCAGCGCCTTAACGCGCTCCGCGGGTATGCCGTCCGGAACGGGCTTGGAAGCCAGGACGTCGAGGTCCCCTGCCTGTGAACGGGAAGTTTCCCCAAGGGTAGCGCCTGCGTCGGAAATTACGGTTTTACCTCCTTCCCCGGAAGCGCCGGGCGGCGGCGCCACCACCAGCGTCTCGTCACCTGACTGCGCGGCCGGGGCCTGCCCGGACAAAAGCGAAATGGCCGGCTCGAGTTGTATCCCCTGGGAGGCCTGCGTCTCAGGCGCCGGAGCAGCCGCATCCTGCGCACGAAGTTCTATTCCACCGCCCTGTATTCCAGGCTGCGGTTCGGAAAGGGGCTCCGGCTGCGATACCGACTGTACTTCAGGCTGTGCTCCAGGCTGCATGCCTAAATCAAGTTCCGCTCCGGCAGGCTTAACGGACGGCTGTTTCGCAACTACCTCAGGCTGCGCCTCTGAAAACACATTTTGGGCCGCCTCGATGGCCGGCTCAACAGGCTGCGGGATCTGCGGGGTTTCCGCTGCCCGCTCAGCCTGGGTCACCGGTTCAGCCTCGGGCTCCGGAGCGGGCGTCTCCCCCGCGTCCTGGACAGGCTGCTCTTCGGCCTTTGAAGGTTCAATGGTAAACGCCTCGAAACCGGTTTCAGGCTCGGCCGCGGGTCCGGGCAGAGCCGGCTCGGACTCCGGGGAAGGCTGTAGCTCTTCGGGCTGCGGCATTTCTGTTTTTTCTTCTTCGGGCTGGTTGTTTCCCACGTCCCCCCCCTGCGGCTGTGCGGCCGCTTTAAGTTGCCGTTCGAATTCTATTAGTTCGTCCATACCCGGCTCTATATCCCCGGACACTTCCGCCTGAGGCTGGGCGGCGTCTATGGCGACTTCAGGCTCCGGCCGGCTATTTTCAACTGGGGCAGGCTCGTCTTTTGAAGGCTCTCCGGTCCCGGAAAGCTGCATGAGCGCGTCTATGTCCGGTATGCCAAAATCCCTGGTAGTATCATAAGGCCTGACGGAGCTGCGGACTTCGGAAAACTGGTCGGCCTGCGGAGCTTCGGACAGTTCGGCCTGCGGCATTATAAGGTCCGGCTCGGGTTGCATCGCCTCCTCCTGCGGGGGCAGTTGCTCTTGCGCAGGCGGGGTCAGCTCGGGAACGGAAAGGGACGGGCCTGCCGGCTCCGCAGTATTTTCAGCGGAAGGTTCCAACGGGACTTCTTGAAGTTCAACGGGAGAGTCGGTTTTTTTCTCTTCCTTTTGCGCCTCTTCTCCGAACATGTAATCCCCCAGGCTCAGAAGAACGAGTTTTTCCTGGGCTGGTTCTATCTGCACTGGCGCCGGCTCGGGCTGTTTTTCCTCCGGTGCCTCCGCGCCTTCGGGCAGGCCGGAGAAAGCCTCGAGAATTACAGTTTTGTCGGCATCGGCTGCCCTGGGTTCCGGTTCTGACACGGCCGTCTTTTCCGCGGGGACTTCTGCCCCTTCGGGAAGATTTGAAAAGGCCTGGAGGACTACCGTCTTATCGGCATCATAGGCAGGAGGTGCGGCTTTCATCTCGCGTTTCGGCGCGGTCTCTGCGGGCGGCATTTCCGGCATTCTAATGCCGTCGAGTATGGACGGCATCTTGTTGAGCAGGCCGTTGAGGTCCGAAAGGATATCGTCTATCGATTCTTTCTTTTTTCCGTCTTTACTATCCATAGAACCGCCCCCGTGCCGCACAGGTAAATATATACGCGCGTTACTTTTTAATTATAGCAAGTTGTTTGCGCAGGATTAAACCTCTTTTAGCTGTTTCGGCGGCCTCGGCATCAGCCTTCCCGCCGGCTATGCCGGCCAAGACTTTATCCGCCTCGGGCGACGCGGAAAAGGCGATGCAGGAAATAGCCTCGGTCCGCAGCGCCGTTGCGGAGAAGGCGGTTTCAAGCAGGTACTTATGCCCCTCGGCGCGGCCCAGCCTGGAAAGGGCGCAGGCCGCGTAAAGTTTAACGTAGACGGAAGAGTCATGATCCATAGCGTACAGCATTTCCGGCTCGAACTCGGACAGGCCGGCCATGGAAGCCAGGAAGAAACCGCCCGCCTTCATGTCCACTTCGTCCCTGGCGGTAAGGGAGGCGGAGATCTCTTTTATGTGCGCAAGGTACGCCCCTGGCGGGAAGCCTAGGGCGATGGTAGTCCCCGCCTCTACCGCGGCCCTGCTGCAGGAAGAGACCGGCGCGGAACTCTCGGAGGTCTCCAGCAATATCTCGAACCAGTGCCGGCGGTCCTGGTCGTATACGTCGCGGGACCAGGCCCCGATAAGTTTTACCGCGGCATACGAAACCTTATAGTCCGGGCTGGAAATAAGCGGCGGCACGCGGCGCTTGTCCGAGTCGGGGAGGAATTTAAGTCCCCCCATCTTATCCAGCCCGTAAAGCACGCCTTCGTAGTTGAAGGACTTTTCATCCGTAAGGGCGTTCTCCGAACTTCGGGGAACGTTCATTTTTTTTTCAATGGGTCCCTGCATAAAAAAGAAGAACGCGCCGCAGGCCAGCAGCAGCAGGCCAGTAATAAGCATGGCGTGGGAATCTTTTTTCGGGGGTGGCGGAAACGTTATCGTCACGGAGGAGACGTCGCGCCCGCAGATGCCGCATTTTCTGATATTATCGGAGTTATTGTAGGCGCAGGAAGGACACTTCCTCATAGCGGTTCCGCAAGGCCGGCGCCGTCGCGGGCGGCGGTTACACGGCAGCGCAGTAGGCTGCCGGGTTTCTGAGCCGACGGAAGTTCTATATTTACAAAATTGGAGGCCAGGGCACTGGCGCGGCCGTCCTTGTTCTTGAGGGCAAGGACGGTGGTTTCCTTGCCGAGCATGGAAGCGGCGAAGGCGGCGCGCAGTTCCTTGTCCAGCGCGCGAAGGGCCGCGGAGCGTGCGGCCACGGTTTGGGGCGGCAGGGCTTTCAGGGCGGCGGCGCGGGTGCCTGGCCGGGCGGAGAAGCTGAAGACGTGCAGGCCGGAGAGACCGAGATTGCGCACGTACTTGAGAGCGGCGGAGAAATTTTCTTCTGTTTCGGTTGGGTAGCCGGCTATGATATCGGCGTACACGCCCACTCCGGGAAAGATGGCGCGGAGTTCTTCCACTTTGGCTTTATATTGTGCGGTGTCGTAGAGGCGGCCCATGGCTTTTAGGACGGGGTCGGCGCCGGCCTGAAGCGGCAGGTGGAAGTAATTGCAGAATTTCGGACCGGCTGCTTTCAGGATTTTGAGCAGTTCGGGGGTGAGCTCTTCTGATTCTACGGAGGAGAACCGCAGGCGGAAATTGCCGTCGACGGTGAACAACCTTTGCATGAGGTCGGCAAGGGTGGCGCCGGTTTCTTTGCAGCGGTAGATGCCGAGACGCGTGCCGCAGAGGACTATTTCGGCGAAACCTGAGGCTATAAGTTTTTTTACTTCAGCGACGGTGGCTTCAAGGGGCTTGGATTTAAGTTCGCTGCGGGCGAGGTTTACGAGGCAGTAAGCGCACTTGAGGTTGCAGCCGTCCTGCACTTTTATAAAAGCCCGCGCCTTTCCGTGAAATTTAGTGACGGAAAAGAAGTCCCCCGACGGCGCGGTGCCGCAGAACTGCGCGGGGATGTTCTCTTTTTCTTTGTTGGTGAACAGCGTGGCGCCGGGCACTGCGGCGAGTATTTTTTGGGGTTCCAGGGTGGCCAGGCAGCCCGTCACGGCTATGGCAGCCTTGGGGTTGGCGGCGGCCGTTTTGCGCAGGAAAGCTACACAGTCCCGGTCGGCCTTGGCGGTGACGGAACAGGTGTTCACGACCACCAGATCGGCCGTTTCGGGGCTTTCGGCCGCCGTATGTCCCAGCTCAATGAACTTCTCGCGGAGGCTCTCGCTCTCCACCTGGTTCACCCTGCACCCGACGGTCTTAAAATAAACCTTCACCCCTACATTTTACAATTTAGAGGAGACCTAAAAGTGGCGGGCGAAAACAAAAGGACCGCAGGAAGCCCAGTCAGGGGGGGGGGCATGGGTTCGGCGGGACTTCTCGGCGTGGAGCGAAGCGACACATCTTTGCCCTAGGCTTGCGCAGCGCCGAGGCCGAGAGTATGAGCGCGCGCACGGTGAGGACCGGCGAAGAGCGAAACATAATTATGTTTCGCGTCCGGTCCGCAAGACCGCAGGCAATTTCATCGTAAGCGAAATTGCCGAGGTGGGGTCGCGAAAAACCGATATGCGGTTTATCCGTGACTGCGCGACGCGTGCCTGCCGAACTCAGTTGCTCGCCAGCCCCTCCAACATTGGGAGGCATTCTCGGGGCTTAAGGGCACTATCGGGGGCGCTGGTTCCAGGCCAGCCAGTAGAAATCCATGGTTTTCATCAGTTCGGTGAACTTTGAGAAGTCCACCGGCTTTACCAGGTAGCTGTTGGCGTGGAAGTCGTAGGCTTTGGCTATGTCCATATCGACTTCCGAGGTGGTCAGTATTACCACAGGGATGCGGGCGAGATTGGCGTCCGACTTGATGGTTTTAAGCACCGTCAGGCCGTCTACTTTGGGCATGCGCAGGTCGAGCAGGACGATGCCCGGCCGCGGGGATTTGGCCGGGTCGCTGAAGGCGTTGCGCCGGTACAGGTAATCCAAAGCCTGCTCTCCGTCGCAAACGCGTATTAAAGTGTTGGCCAGCTTGGACTCCTCGAAGTTCATCCGCACCAGCGCGGCATGCCCGTCATCATCTTCCACCAGCAGGATCACTATCGGCTCACCGTTCATAGTTGCGCTCCTTTTTCAGGTTACTGGCCGCCTTGGGCAGGGTGAAATAAAAGCAGGAGCCCTGCCCGGCTCCGGCGGACTCCACCCAGATACGGCCGCCGTACAGCCCCACCACCCGCTGGACTATGGCCAGGCCGACGCCCGTCCCTTCCGACTTTCCGTCCAGCTTCTCGAACAACCCGAATATTTTGGCGTGGTAAGCGGGCTCGATGCCGATGCCGTTGTCGCGCACGAAGAACACGCGCTGCGCACCGCGCTTTTCAACGCCTACCTCTACGCGGGGGTCTTTCTGCGGGCCTATATACTTGCAGGCGTTCTCGATCAAATTCGTCCAGATCTCCGTCAGCCGGACCCGGTCACCTGACAAAGCCGTCTTCCCGCCGGAAACCAGCACCTTCACCCCGCGCTTGCCGATATTCCCGGCCGACGCGGCCAGGACCTCGTCGGCGATATCACGCAGCGTGAACCGCTCCGGTGTGTTCCCCACACGCCCGATCCGCGCAAGCCCCACCAGGTCCTCTATAAGCTGGCCCATCTTGGCGGCGGCGGCGCGGATAAAGAACAAGTCGCTGGCTACCCGTTCCGGTTTAGCGTCAGCCAGGTCCCGCTCCAGATGCCCGAGAAAGCTGTTGACCGTCACCACCGGGCTCTTCAGGTCGTGGGAAGCCGTATAAAGGAAGCGCTCCACCTCGGCGTTCCTTTCCGTCAGAACCCGCACGGTCTCCTCCAGCGCCTTCGCCGCCTGCTTGCGGATGGTTATGTCATGCCCCTGGGCTATTGTGCCCAAAGCGGTCTTTTTGTCCGAAGAAAAGATAGTCGATGAGTTCCATAACACCGTAGATACATTGCCGTTAACGTTCCCGATCTCCATCTCTACCGTCTCCATATGTTCACCCGCGGGAAAGCTCTTAATGAGCCCCATCGAGCGTTTCGCATGCTCCGGCGGGAAAAGTATATCCACGGTCCGCCCCAGAACCGCGGCCTCGCTGCGCCCAAGCAGAGCCAGAAACGCCCGGTTTATGCGCGTGATGCGGAATTTGCTGTCCCAGATAATTATCGGGACATTGGCGTAGCTGATAAGATTCGCCAAATAGGAATTAGCGGAAGCCAGTTCCTCGGCGCGCTTCGCTTTCTCCGCATTCTGGAAGACAAGCTCTTTGTTGGCGATAACCAGCTCTGCAGCGTGTTTCGCTTTCTCCGCGTTCTGGAAGGCAAGTTCTTTGTTGGCGATGACCATCTCGGCCATGCGCTTCGCTTTCTCTTTGTTCTGGAAGATAATACATTTACGGGCTTTATCCAGCTCAGCCGCCAGCTTTGCCTGCCTCTGATTTTGGCGGGAAACTCCTTTAGTGACGACAGCTAACTTAACCGCCATTTTTTCAAGCGAAGAATAGTCGTTCTTTTTCCCGGATTTCATCCCCGCCTCCCCCCCGAAAACAGTAATACACGGAACATTATCAAAATCAGGGGGGTGGGTCAATACCTGCCATAAAAAGACCGCTCCCGCTCGGTTCAGGAGCGGAATTACAGCCTTCCAGCATGTTCAGGCAAACACCACATTTCACGCTTCCCCCCCCTCACATCCTCCGAATATCAAAGGTGGGGCAATTCAGCCTCTCCCGATTAAAACCGGGTGGGCCAATTCGGATATATTTTGATTGGGCCGGAACTATGATTATTTTTAGAAAGTAAACTGGCGGTTAGCGCCGGAGGGGCGTCAAGGGTATGGGCCCGGCTGGGCATCTTGCGGTTCTTTTTTAAGGTACTTGCAGTTACTTCTTGGCCTTTTGGAGAAGGACGCCGGTTTTTTTCATTTCTTTGCGGTAGGAGGGGCCGGTGGCGGCCCAGCAGATGGTCTCGACGCGGAACGGGAGATCGGCCGCCTTGAAGGCAGCCTCTAGCTTTTCCAGCCGCGCCGCCGTAATGGGCTTGTCCGACATCACCACCAGGTCCAGATAATGATGTGCCTTGGACACCCCGGAAGCTCGCGATCCGTACACCAGCACGTCGAACTCGGGCACGTTCGCCGCCAGGATACTCTTAACTTTTTTCAGGAATATCGGTTTCAGACCTATCATAGATACAACCTGCCTTTCCCCACGATCGCCGGGGAAGCGCATGTTCCGGCTATTTCTTCGGACAGTTCTGGATCAGGACGCCGGTCTTTTTTATCTCTTTGCGGAAGCTGGTCCCGGTAGAAGCCCAGCAGATAGTCTCAACACGGAAAGGGAAACCCGCCGCTTTGAAATCGGCATCTAGCTTTTCCAGGCGGGGAGCAAGAAGCGGCTTCTCGCTCATCACCGCTATATCCAGGTAGGAATGCGCGTTGGCCTTGCCCACAGCCCGCGAGCCGTAGACCATAACATCGCATTCCGGCACGTTTCCGGACAAAATACCCTTAACCTTCTTCAAATAAACAGGCTTTAAATCTATCATAGTTTGCTCTGCCTTTCCAAACCCCTACCTATCTTCTACCAAATGCCCGGCGCCATAGCAAGACAAACTTCCCTCAATTCTTTAAGGGAACCGCCTGGCTCCATCCTGAAATGTAACATATGTTATATTAACCAAAATCAATCCAAAGCCATCCTATAGTAATACTCACCGGCAATACCACCAACGAAGCCAAGATAAAGGGCAACCTGGACGGCAACACCGACCTCTTTTTGAACAAGCACATAGAAGTGGAAGACCTTAAAAAAGCCGTAGCTACGATATTGGAGAAGTCGGGAAAAAAGAGGTTGCTGCTGAGAAATTCCTTCAAGAGCCGGCTGGATTAGCCCAGCCGGGTAAGCAGAGCGGACACCGCCGCAAGACAGGCCGACTCGGCCCTCAGCGTGTACAGTCCCAGATTCAGGAACGCCGCGCCCCGGCCGCGGGCGAAATCCAGTTCACCCTTGGTAAACCCGCCCTCCGGCCCCACAAAAAGCTTGATATCCGTTTCCTCGGCCAGCCCCTTAACCGCCTCATCGGGCGCTAGTCCGTCCGCGGAGGCAAAAACCGCGGCGCCGTCTCCCGCCAGCAGGTCGTCCAGCTTTTCCGGCTTGAGCACAACGGGCAGCGCGCCCCGCCCGCACTGTTTGGCTGCGGAAAGCACTATCTGGCTTAGCCGCCCCGCGCGCCTCTCCCAGTCGCTGAACAGGTCGAACTGCACACGGGAAGCCATAACAGGCTGAAAAGCCTCCACCCCCGCCTCCGTGCAGTGTTCAAGAATATCCTCAAGCGCCGACCGCGCCACCACGGCGAAACACAAAGTAAGTTTCGTCCTGTATTCGGGGCTGGCCAGCAGCGCCTTGACCGAGCCGGTCACCATTTCCCCCGCCGCGGACTTGATGACCGCCAGGTAGCGCGAGCCTTTCCCGTCGAAGATCTCTATCTCGTCGCCGGCCCTGGCCCGGGCAGCCTTAACTATATGATTGGATTCGTCCGGGCCGGCGAAGAACTCGCCGGCGCGCATATTTTCAGCGGGAATGAAGTATTGTGGCATGTCAGCCGAGTATCTTCTTGAAGAAGCCCTTTTCTTTTTCCTCGGCGGGAGGCGGCTCGTGGCCGGCCAGCTTGGAAAGCTCCTCGAAAAGCTCGCGCTGGCGCGGCGAAAGCTCGTGGGGCACCTCTATCTTGACCTTCACCAGCAGGTCCCCACGGGTCTTTCCGCCGGCGGACGGCATGCCCTGCTCGTGGATGCGGAACACCTTGCCGTGCTGAGTTCCCTGCGGGATCTTCATCTTTATTCGGCCGCTCTCTATCACCGGCACCTCGGTCTCGCCCCCCAGCGCCGCCTGCCACAAAGCCACGGGGCATTCGTACACCAGGTCGCACCCTTGGCGCTCGAAATGCGGGTGGTGCTTCAGGTTCACCTCGATATAAAGGTCTCCTGAATCCCCCCCGCGCAGCCCCGCGTCGCCGCCGCTGGAAACGCGCAGGATCGCCCCCTCCTCCACGCCTGCCGGGATTTTAATATTTATGGTCGCGCTCTTCTTCTGACGGCCGGCCCCGCCGCAGGCCTTGCACGGAGAAGAGATAACCTCGCCCTGCCCGCCGCAGTCGGGGCAGGCCTGGCTGAACGAGAAAAAGCCCTGAGAGTACTGCACCCGGCCCGCGCCGTGGCAGGTGGGGCATTTCTTTATCCCCGTTTTGCCGCGCGCGCCGGTGCCGTCACATTCCTGACAGACCTCGGTGCGTTCGAAATTGATCGGCACCTTCACCCCGGTAAAAGCCTCTTCAAGCGTTATAGCTGCCTCGTATTTCAGGTCCGCTCCGCGCCGGGACCTGGGCTTCCCGCGCCCGCCGCCCTGGCCCTGCGTGAACAGGTTTTCGAACAGGTCCCCGAACATGTCGCCGAGGTCCGCGCCCTGGAAACCACCGAAACCGCCGCGTCCGCCGCCGGCGCCGGCCTTAAGACCTTCGGCGCCGTACTGGTCGTAGACCTGACGCTTCTCTGGGGTGGACAGCACTTCGTAGGCCTCGTTGATCTCCTTAAAAGCCGCCTCGGACTCGTTGTTGCCCGGGTTGCGGTCGGGATGGTGCTTCATCGCCAGCTTTCTGTAGGCGGTCTTTATCTCGTCGGGGCCGGCGTTGCGGGCAACGCCGAGAGTGCGGTAATAATCGTTTGTTGCCATAGGTGATTAGCTAAATTCTACAAAAGTAATGCCGCCCTTTATAAGCGGCCGGCGGATAGCGCCGGGTCCTAGTCCCGTCCGCTATCCGCCAAGTCAGCCGCCGGGGCGTTACTTCTTGTTGTCTTCCACCACTTCGGCGTCCACCACGTCGTCCTTGCCGCCGGCCTGCGCTTTCGCGCCTTCGGGGGCAGGGCCTGCGCCCGCTTCAGCGCCGGGGTTAGCTTTGGCCTGGGAGGCTTTATACACGGCTTCCCCCAGCTTCTGGGAAACCTGTATAAGACTGTCCTTGGCCTTCTTCACCTTGTCCATGTCTTCGCCTTTCAGCGCGTCCTTCATTTCGCTGACAGCGCGGTCCACGGCCAGGCGCTCATCGGAGGATATCTTGTCCCCGTGCTCTTTCAGCGCCTTCTCGGTGGTGTAGAGGACGGCATCGGCCTCGTTCTTGGTCTCCACCTTATCCTTGTATTTCTTATCCGCGTCGGCGAACTGCTCAGCCTGCTTGACGAACTTGTCGATATCGTCCTTGGACAGCTTGTTCGGGGCGCTGATGGTGATATGCTGCGCCTTACCGGTGCCTAGGTCCTTGGCGTGCACCTGCAGGATACCGTTGGCGTCGATGTCGAACGTCACCTCTATCTGGGGGATGCCGCGCGGGGCGGGCGGGATGCCGTCCAGGTCGAACTTGCCAAGCGACACGTTGTCGCCGGCCATGGCGCGCTCGCCCTGCAGCACGTGTATGGTGACTGCGGGCTGGGAGTCGGACGCGGTGGAGAACACCTGCGACTTCTTGGCCGGTATGGTGGTGTTCTTGTCTATCAGCCGGGTCATCACGGAGCCGAGGGTTTCTATGCCCAAAGACAGCGGGGTGACGTCGAGCAGCAGCACGTCCTTTACATCGCCAGTGAGCACCGCGGCCTGCACGGCGGCGCCGGAGGCCACGCATTCCATCGGGTCCACGCCGTGCTCTATCTTCTTGCCCACGAAGTCCTCAATGAACTTCTGCACGATGGGCATGCGGGTGGGGCCGCCCACCAGGATGATCTTGCTGATGTCGGAAGTTTTAAGCTTCGCGTCGGCCAGCGCCGTGTCTATGGACTTCTGGCAGCGCTTCACTATGCCTTCCACCAGGGATTCCAGGCGCGCGCGGCCGAGTTTCAGGGCCATGTGCTTGGGGCCGGTGGCGTCGGCGGAGATGAACGGCAGGTTTATCTCGGTCTCCATGGTGGTGGAGAGCTCGATCTTGGCCTTTTCCGCGGCTTCCTTTATACGCTGGGTGGACGTGGGGTCCTTGGTGAGGTCAATGCCTGTGTCCTTGCGGAACTCGCCGGCAATGTAGTCCACCAGGGCCTTGTCCATGTCGGTGCCGCCCAGTTGGGTGTCGCCGGAGGTGGAGATGACGTCGAATGTGCCTTCTTTGCCGAGCTCCATGATGGTCACGTCCAGCGTGCCGCCGCCCAGGTCGAACACCATGATCTTCTGGTCGCGGCCTTCCTTGTCTATGCCGTAGGCGAGGGCCGCGGCGGTAGGCTCGTTCACCAGGCGCACCACCTCAAGGCCGGCTATGGTGCCGGCGTCCTTGGTGGCCTGGCGCTGGTTGTCATTGAAGTAAGCCGGCACGGTGATGACGGCCTTCTCCACTTTCTCTCCCAGGAAAGCCTCGGCGTCGCGCTTCACTTTCTGCAGCAGGTAAGCGGCCAACTGCGGGGGCGTGAATTCCTTGCCCGAGATGTGGTACTTGAAGTCGGTGCCCATCTTGCGCTTGAAAGCGCTGACGGTGCCTTCCGGGTTGGCGACGGCCTGCCTGCGGGCAGGCTCGCCTACCAGCATCTGGCCGTCCTTGGCGAAAGCCACGTAGGACGGGAAGGCCTTCCCGCCCAGACTGGTGCCTTCGGCCGACGGGATGATGGTGACTTTTCCGCCTTCCATCACCGCCGCGGCGGTATTCGAGGTTCCGAGGTCTATGCCGATTATTTTTGCCATACTGATTTCCTCCAAATTAAGTTGCTGAAATTCAAGTCCCTTCTTGCGCCGGTCACTCTTCCGGCTGCGGCTCCGGGACCGCTTTCTTCTTGGCTATCTTCACCCTGGCCGGCCTGAGTATTTTTTCGCCGTAGTAGAAGCCTTTCTGCAGCTCCTCCGTCACCAGCCCGTCGTTCTCGTCAGTGCCGTCCACCACGCCCAGTATCTCCGAGGCCATAGGGTCGTAGGGCTTGCCCACCGGGACCATCGGGCGTATCCCCTCGGCTTCGAACACCTTGGAGAACTCCCCGAAGATCATCTCCAGACCCTTCAGCACGTCTTCACTGCCGCCGATGCCCCTGGCGTTGTTGATGTGGAGGTGGGCGGCCAGAAGCATGTCGTACAGGGGCAGCAGTTTAAGCAGGATCTCGGTCTTGCCCCACTTTATCAACTCGGGCTTCTCCTTCTCCACGCGCTTGCGGTAGTTCTCGAAGTCCGCCTGCAGGCGCAGCAGCTGGTCGTAGTAGTCCCCGGCCTGCTTCGTCTGCTTCTCCGGTTCGCCGCCCGCGGCCCCGGCGGCCTCGGCCCCGCATACGCACTCCGGCCCTTCCGCCTTCGTCTGTACTTTTTTTTCTTCAGCCTTATGATTTTTCATACGCTTTACTCTTCAAAATCTATCTTCTCCCATTCTCCCAACATATCCTCCATCATTGAGCTGACTGTGCCCACCAGCGAGATCATGCGCGGGTATTCCATGCGCTTGTAGCCCAGTATCCCCACAAGCCCCACGGCCTTGTCGTTCATGCAGTAGGAGGTGGAAACCAGGCTGAAGTTCTTGAATTCCTTCAGGCTGTTCTCCGAACCGATCGTGACTTCGACGATATGGTGTTTGCCGGGTTCGGCCAGCGCTTTTGTCTTCACGGCGCAGTCGCGCAGGCGCTCCCGGAGCAGGCCTGAAAAGCGCTCTTTCTCCTCCAGCAGGCGGGCTATGTTGCGCATGTCTTCCATGCTCCCGTCCTCGAGATTGGAATAAATGCGGCTCAGGCCCTCAAGATAAAGCGCGTCTTCGCTCTTGGAAAGCCCCCTGAAGTATTCCACTAATTTTTTAAGGAGCTCTTCAAGGCCCTTGTCCCGCTCCTTCACAAGGAACTCCTTGAAGATAATCTGCGGCAGGTCGGAAATGGGCAGGTCTTTAAGGCGCTTGTTCAGGCGGACCGACAGCGCTTTTACGGCGCCCTTGTCGGCTTTATGCTCAAGCGTAAAGGCGGCGTGCTTTATAAGGCCGGAATGGGCGAACATCACGGAAAGCACGCTCTTCGGCCCCATGCTCAGCAGATCCAGGCGCTTCACGCTGTCCAGGTCCATATCGGCGCTCATCACGAAGCCGGCCCACTTGGACATGTCGGCGAGCATCCGGGAAGTGTGCTTCAGAAAGCCGTCCAACTGCTCCACGCGGCTGTCATATTCGCGCTCAAGGCGATCCTTTTCGGTGGCGGCCATGCCCTGCATCCTGAGAATATTGTCGACATAGGCGCGGTAACCTTTGTCGGAAGGAAGGCGGCCGCCGGAGGTGTGGGCCTGATAGAGATAACCTTCGGCCTCCAGCTCCTTTAATATATTCCTTACGGTAGCGCTGGATACTCTGAACTTCCCCTCTTCGGCTATCAGCTCGGAACTGACCGGGCGGCCGGTGCTGACATAATTGTAGACCACCCAGCTAAGGATCTTCTCTTTCCTGTCCTGCGCCACTTCAGGTTTAAGAACCCTCATATTCGGCCATCCCGTCGGTAAAGTTTAAATTAGCACTCCCGCTATCTGTTTGCTAAAAATATTATACACCTTGAAGCCATAATTGTCAATACCACCCCCCTGACTGCTAAAAATGAGACCTGACCTTCGTCAAAGCGGCCGGGCAGGCATTCATGGTAGACTATCTTTGTTAGGGAATGACCCGGAGGTAAAGTCAGATGAAATTTTCAGCGGCAATATTAGCCTTGACGTTCTCGGCGGCCCCCGCCTTCGCGGCGGACTGGGCTCCTGCGGTAAACCCGGAGACTCTCTCCGCGGTCGCAGCGCCCGTGCCGGCCGCGCCCTCAAAAGCCTCTCCGCGCGACGGGGCGAACTACTCCGGCGCCGAAGAGCTCCTGATAAAGGAATTCGGCATAACCGCCATAACCCTGGACATCCCCGAAGCCGAAGTGATACGGCAGGACCAGCTGCACAGCAACACCTTCTGCTTCGAGCAGGGAATGCGCCTGGCCCTCAACGACGTTCTTGAAAACTACAAGAACCAGGCCGCCCCGCTGGCAAAGGCGCTTAAGGAAATAGGCTCGTCCGGTCAGCCCTCGAAAGCGGACATAAAGACCGCCAGGCAGAAAGTAATGGGCCTGCTCAATAACCCCGGGTCGCTGATCTCTCTGGTGCGGCCCTACAAGTTCAACCAACCGCCCAACGGAGAAACCGTGGAAAAGAACTGGATATTCTTCCTACGCCTCAACGGGAATTCGTACTGGTCCGTAGTTGACCGCTCCGGAGTGAAAGCGCCATACATCTACAGCCCCCAGTAAGGACAGATCACACGGATAAATAAAAAACCCCGGGTCTCCGGGGTTTTTTATTTACCGCCGCGCTTACGCCTCAAGAATAAGGCGGATTCCCCAGTCCAGCAGGCGGTCCGGCAGCAGCCGTTTGGCAAAGACCATTACCGCAGCGGAAAAAGGCACGGCATAGCGCGCGGCCGGGCTGGAGGAGCGCAGAGCCTTAAGGATGACATCCGCCACCGCCTCGGGTCCGGGAGCCCCTTTTCTGTAGCCGGCCCGGAATTTTTCAGTAATGCGCCGCACCATGGACCCGTAAGCCCCCGAGCCGGAATATTTCTCAAGATTCACAAGCGCGGTGTTGTCCCACTCCGTCCTGATAGGGCCGGGCTCTATAAGCACCACCTTTATACCGAACTGCGCCGTTTCAAGGCGCAGCGCGTCGGAATAGGCCTCCACGGCGTGCTTGCTGGCGTGGTACCAGCCGCCCGTGGGCATGGAGAGCTTGCCGGCGATAGAGGAAATATTTATGATGCGGCCTCCGCCCCGGGTCCGCATCGACGGGAGGACCAGCTGGGTAAGCCTGGCCAGGCCAAAAACGTTCACCTCGAACTGACGGCGGGCCTCCGCTATCGGGACGTCTTCCACGGCGCCGTGCGCCCCGTAGCCGGCATTATTTATAAGCACGTCAAGCCGGCCTTCGGCTTTCAGGACGGTTTCTACGGCGCCCTTAAGCGAGGCTTCGTCGGTTACGTCCAGGTAGAATATCTTCGCCCCCAGCGCTTCCAGGGCCTTCATTTTTTCCACGCGGCGCGCCCCGGCGTAAACCTTATACCCGCTCTTAAGCAGCAGCTCCGCGGCAGCATGGCCTATGCCGGCCGACGCGCCCGTTATCAGAACTGTATTGGTCATATATCCTTTTTTGATACCATAGACAAATGGAAGAACGCTTTTCACCCCTTCCGCCCGGCTCTTATGAAGAGAAATTTGTAAGGAGCGGCGGCCACGGCGGCCAGAACGTCAACAAAGTGGCCACCACCGTGCAGCTGCGCTTTTTTCCGCTGCGCTCCGGCCTGCCCTGGGCCGTGGCGGAGCGGCTGAAACTGTTGGCCGGCTCAAAACTTACAGCGGAAGGCGACATCATCATAATCGCCAGCGAATACCGCACCCAGGAACAGAACCGCCAGGCGGCCATGGCCAGGCTGAAAGAACTGCTGGCCCGCGCCGCCCGCCCGCCCAAGCGCAGGCACGCCACAAAACCGTCTTACGGATCGAAGCAGCGCCGCCTGGAAAGCAAAAAACGCCGGTCTGGAATAAAACAGGACCGGCGCGGCGGCCTGGAATAATAAGTAATTATCTGGGCTCTATCGCAACGCGCTCTCCGAACCTGTACCCCAGCGAAAAGCGGTGCACCGCGCCCAGGTCCCCCATCGGGGTCAGAGAGTAATTGAATTCGAACAGGTTGTCCCTTATCCCCGCGCCAAAACTTAAGCCGCTCCCCGCGCCCTCGCTGGCACCGGTCCTGAAGCCGGCCCTGAAGAACAGGAAATCCCTCGCCGTCAATGCCATCGGCGCTTCAACACCGAGACCGAAATACAGGGCCTCGCCGACATATTTGGTTGCCTGGGCGGAAACGGCTATGGATTGCCATACCCGGTACATGCCCCCGGCCTTCAGGCTGAGCGGCAGCGGGAAGGAAGCGTCGTGCAGTTTCATCTCCGTGCCTAAATTCTGCACCGAAGCCCCCACCCGCCAGCCCTTGCCGGAATAAAGAGCCCCCAGGTCAGCCGCCGCGGCGTAACCTTTCTCCGTATCCAGGCCCTGATAAAGCAGTTTCAAGCTCCCGCCGGCTATCAGGTTCTTGTCAAAGCGCCGCGCGGCGGACACTGCCAGGTTCCCCTCCGAGGAGCTGAAGTCCCCGGAAAGATCTCCGCCTGCTGTGTACTTATCCATGGCCCCGCTGGTCATCAGCTGCCCGGAGAAGCCCAGGCTCCATTCGGACTCCAGCGGCAGCACATAAACTAGCGTTTCGCTGCGCATCCCCTGCAGAAGCTCCATATGGGTGAACATCAGTTCCCGGTACGCCAGCAGCCCTATTCCGGCCGGATTGTGAAAAACAGCGCCGGCGTCGTTGGCCATCCCGACGAAAGAACCGCCCAGCGCCGAGGAGCGCACGGACGGGTCCAGCCTTAAATAGGCCGCGGCAGTGGTGCCGTACTCCGCCGAGGCGGAGGCCGACAGCCCCAGCAGACACGCCAGCAGAATATAGCGCCCGGCTTTTGACATAAGAGCTACCATATTATCGCCAATTTGCCGGAGCCTTTGCCCATATCCCCGGTCTTGATCACGTAAATATATACCCCGCTGGCCGCCCGGCGGCCCTCCGAGTTGCGCCCGTCCCAGGTGCCGACATTAGAGGAATTCACTCCGTTCGCGCTATCAAGCGTGCGCACCAGATTTCCGGCCGGATCGTAGATATAGATCCTGACGTTTGTAGCCGCCGGCGGGATGCCGGAGATGGCCACCTGATTATCTTTCATGTAGCAGGGGTTGGGATACACCTTTACCTTGCCTGTGCCTATCTGCGCGGAGTCCAGGTACCTGAGCGAGTAAACCGAGAAGTGGCTGACGTCGGCCTGCACGCTGTTGGCGGCATAATCCCTCAGGACCCCGTCGTAAACCGGGGCCCACTTCTGGGAAACCTCGTCCAGCCAGTAAACGCCCACCAAGGTCTCGGAAATGTTCGTGCCGTCTACAATGCCGTTATTGTCCGCGTCGGGATAATACATCTTTATCGTCACCGGGACGCTGAAACTCTGCACGGCATGCCCGGACAGGTCCTGTGCCTTGAATTCCCTGGTCAGGTCGTAACCGGCCAGCGCCAGGGAGTCCCCCCCGGCCGCTGAGCTCGTCCTTGAGGCCGGCACGGTGGAGGTGAGAATAAGGAGCGGGACCACCGAGGCTCCCGGCGGCAGTATGACGGTGGTGCTGTCGCTGTTGACTACCGCCCCGCCCGTAACGCCGCTGACGGAGGTGTCCATATAGAACGTGGAACCGCTCGATATGCCCGTCCCGGTATTGCCGGCCACGTCGGAGGAAGTAAAAACAAAAGTGACTACGGTGCCGGTGGAGAACCAGGACTCCAAGTAGCCGCTTCCGGTCCAGGTAGAGCCGGTCAGGTAGGAAAGAGGAATGGGATGTATTGCCCCGTTCGGCAGCGTGTATGTAAGGACCGGGGTGCCGGAGAGGCCGTTAATCTCAGCAACTATCAGCTTAACAGCCAGCGGGCCGGCCTTGGCGGGCAGGGCGGAAGTCACCAGCACCGCGGCTGAAGGGGCTATGGTGTCGGTCAGCTGCCCGTCGGAATTGGCATAGGCCGAAGGCAGGCCGGTGTTGGGATACGCCCTGACGGTGAAATAGTACGATGTCCCCTCGGCCAAAGGCAGCCCGGTACGCGTGACGGAAGTGTTCAGGCCGCTGCTGGTCCAGGCGGCCACCGTGGCGCCGCCGGGGGCGGTGCCGATGGCGTATTCATAGCGGTTTATCCCCCTGGGATGGGACGAAGCCGCCCAATTGGCGGACAGGGTGTCCAGCGAGGAAACGTAATTTATATCCGCAGTGCCGGTCCCATCGCGCACATAGGTTATGTTCGACGCGTTGGTGATGTCGACGAACTGCCCGTTCGAGTAAACCGGGGCTGACCGCGTCCCCGCGCCGTTCTCGGCGAACACGGTGAAATAATAAGTGCTCCCGCTCACGAGCGTAAGCCCTGTGCGCGTGACGGAAGTATTCAGGCCGTTCTCCGTCAAGGTGGAGATCTCAACGCCTCCCTGTTCAGTGCCTATGGCATACAAGTATTTAACCACGCCGCTCTGGGCGTCAGAAGAGGCCCCCCAGTTAGCCGACAGGGTCCCGGCGGCGTTGGTGTAGGCAATATCGGTACCGGTGCTGTCGTACACAAAAGCCGGGGATGACGGGAGCGTAAGGTCGGCCAGTTGCCCGTCGGAACTGACCGCGGCCGACTGCAAGCCCGCTCTATTCTCAGCTTTAACGCTGAAATAGTAGGTGACGCCGTCACTAAGCGTTACTGAAGTGTTGGTGACGGAAAGATAGGAATAGTTGTTGGCCCAATCTACAAGATTATTACCTCCGGGAGTTGTGCCTATCGCGTACCAGTACTTGGCCACTCCGCTCTGCGTGTCAACCGATACGGTCCAGTTGGCCGACAGCGGGATGGAAGGGCCGATATACCTCACGTCCGCCCCAGTGCCGTCGTTAACCTGGCCCGGCGCGGCAGGGGAGCTTATATCCACCATCTGACCGTTGGTATTTGCCGCGGCTGACTGCAGCCCGGCCCCGTTCTCAGCCTTCACGCTGAAATAATAGGTGACCCCGTCGGCAAGGGAAAGGCCGGAACTCGTAACGGAAGTATTGGTGCCGTTGTCCGTCCAGCCTGCGAACTCAAATCCTCCCGGTGCCATGCTGCTTATAGCGTACCAGTACCGGGTTATACCGCTCTGCGCGTCGGAAGCGGCGGCCCAGTTGGCCGACAATTTTGAACTGGAAACCGTATAGGCTACGTCCGCCGCGGTACCGTCGTGAAGGCTGGTCACGGCCGCGGGAGAGCTGGCGTCCACCTGTGTCTTATAGGTAGAAACATTGGACAAGTTCCCGGCTTTATCCCTGGCGGTCAGGTGGAAATACCAGACTCCGTCCGCTTTAGGAGAAGACTCGGCGTAAGCCGAAGAGACTGTGTAAGAGGAAGCAAAAACTTCCGCCGGGGTCCGCACCAGGGTTTGATCAAGCAGATAGTAATACCCCTGAACTCCGGTCAGCGCGTCCGAAGCGGACCAAGTATAAGCCGGCAGGTTGTTATTATACCAGGCGGTCTGGCTGGGATGCGTGGCGGAATTCAGCGCGCCGATGACCGGCTTGACCAGGTCGGCCAGCTGGCCGTTAGAAGTGACGGTAGAGGACCGCAGCCCGGCGCGGTCTTCCGTTACGACGCTGAAATAATAAGTCACGCCGCTGGTAAGCACCAAGTCGGGCTTGGACACGGAGAGGGAGGTTGCGCTGTCATTCCAGCCGCCGGTGACATCGGTCCCTTTGGGAGTGGTGCCTATGGTGTACCAGTATTTCCCCACCCCTGACAGGGCGTCCGAGGCGGCGGGCCAGCTGGCCGACAGTACGCCAGGATTATTGGGATCGGCATAGGCGGCGTCCACCCCTGCCACGGCGCCGTCGTTAACGTACGCCACCGCGGTCGGAGAGCTGAGGTCCACCAACTGGCCATTGGAAGTCCCGGTGGAAGAGAACAGACCGGCCGCGTTCTCGGCTATCACACTGAAATAATAAGTGTCGCCCTCAACAAGCGTAAGCCCCGTACTGGTCACGGACGTACCCAGGCCATTGTCGGTCCAGGGAAACACATAGGCCCCTCCCGGAGTGGTGCCTATCGCTACAAAATACCGGGCAACTCCGGAATGCGGGTCCACGGAGGGGGCCCAGTTGGCCGACAGCTTGTAGCCGAACATTGTGTAGGCTATATCCGTGCCGGAGGTGTCCCCGTCAAGCGGGAAGACGACGGACGGCGAGCTGGCGTCCACCATAAGGCCATTGGAGGTTGCGGTCGAAGACCGCAGGCCGGCCGCGTTTTCAGCCGTGACGCTGAAATAATAGGTTACGCCGTCCGAAAGCGAAAGGCTGGACCTGGTAACCGCGGTGCCCAGGGCGTTGTCGGTCCAGCCGAGCGTGTCCACACCCCCGGCCGTGGTGCCTATGGCGTACCAGTAACGCAGCACTCCGGTCTCTGCGTCGGACGTGGCATCCCAGTTGGCCGATAGCCGGCTGCGGGAAACGGAATAGGCCGCGTCCGTCCCGGTGCTGTCACGCACCTGCGCTATTGTCAATGGCGGGGTGGAGTCCACCATTTGCCCGTCCGAAATAGTGGGCAAGGACTTCAGGCCGGAGCCGTTCTCCGCTTTAACGCTGAAATAATAGGTGACCCCGTCCAAAAGGGAAAGGCTGACCGCGGTGGTAGAAAGCGCAGGTCCGTTATCTCTCCAGCCGAGGGTAGTATCCGTATCTCCCGGAGTGGTGCCTATACCGTACCAGTATCTAACAACGCCGCTTTGTGCGTCAGAAGCAGCGGGCCAGTGAGCCGAAAGTCTATTCAGATAGCCGGCATAAGCGGCGTCCATGGTGCCGGTCCCGTCGTACACGGCGGCCGGGGCGGAAGGCGCGCTTAGATCCACCACCTGGCCGTCGGAGCGGTAAGCGTCGGACAGCAGGCCCGCGGCGTTTCCGGCCCTGACACTGAAATAATAGGTGGAACCGCTGACAAGGGGCAGGCCTGTCAGCGTCACTGAGGTATTAGTCCCGTTGTTCGTCCAGCCGACAAAATCCCAGCCGCCGGAGGTGGTGCTTACGGCGTAGAAGTATTCCGTTACGGCGGTCTGCGGGTCCTGGAAGGCGGGCCAGTTGGCCGAAAGGTCGCTGGCGGAACTGGTGTAATCTATATCCACGCCGACACCGTCATTAATAGCGCCCGCCGCAGTCGGAGAACTTGTGTCCACCATAAGGCCGTTCGAGTTCTTCGCCGCGGATAACAACGTGACCCTGTTCTCCGCCTTTACCGTGAAATAATAGCGCACCCCATCCTCAAGGGTAAGGCCGGACTTTATAACGGAGGTGTTTGTCCCATTGTCGGTCCAGCCTACGAATTCAGTTTCTCCCTTGGTAGTACTGCTTATGGCGTACCAGTAGCGCGCTATTCCGCTCTCCGCGTCGGAGGCAGGGTCCCAGTTGGCGGACAGGCTGTTTCTTGAAACGGAGTAGACATCCCCCGCCCCGAGGCCGTCGCGCACCGCTCCGACAGCAGATGGATTGGTAGTGTCCACCATCACTCCGTTGGAAGACTTCAGGTCGGATATCATCCCAACGCCGTTCTCCGCCTTTACGCTGAAATAGTAGGTAACCCCGCTTGTCAGGCTCAGGCCGATGGTAGTGGTAGACGTCGCCGGGCCGTTATCGGCCCAGCCCTGGGTTTGAGTTCCTCCGGGAGTAGTGCCTATGGCGTACAAATAGCTGGTCACTCCGGACTGAAGATCGGTGGACACGTCCCAGTTAGCGGAAAGGGTGGAGGCCAAAACGGAATACGCTATATCCGTTCCGTCGCCGTCCCTCACCTGCGCTACCACGGACGGGGAGCTTGTGTCCACGGTCTGGCCGTCGGAAACCGAGACATCGGACAGCAGGCCGGCGGCGTTCTGGGCCCTGACGCTGAAATAATAGGTGGAACCGCTCGCCAGGGAGAGGCTGGCTGTCGTGATCGAAAGAGATGCCCCGTTGTCAGTCCAGCCGATAGTATTGGTGCTGCCCGAAACCGTGCCTACCGCGTACCAGTATTTAGCCACGCCGCTCTGCAGGTCAGAGGAAACCGTCCAATTGGCCGACAGCTGGGTGGGAGAGGCGGTATATTTCAAGTCCAACCCCGTACCGTCATTAACCTGGCCGGGAGCGGCAGGGGAACTTGTATCCACCATCTGCCCGTCGGAGTTCACCACCGTGGACGAGGAGCCGGCCCAGTTCTCCGCCTTGACCGTGAAAAAATAGACCCCGCCGTTCGTGAGAGCAAGGCCGGACTTTGTGACGGAGGTACTGGGGCCATTGTCCGTCCAGCCGACGAAGTTCACCAATCCGGCGCTGGTGCCGATACCGTACCAGTATTTTGCCACGCCGCTCTCGGAGTCGGACGCGGCATTCCAGTTGGCGGACAGGCTGTTCCCGGAAACGGAATAGGCGGCGTCCGTGCCCGTGCTGTCCCGCACAATTCCTACGGAGGAAGGGGCGGTAGTATCCACCAGCACCCCGTTGGAAACCTTAAGATCGGAGATCAGCCCCACAGCGTTCTCGGCTTTAACACTGAAATAGTAGCTGGTCCCGCTCACCAGGCCCAGATCGAAGGCAGTTGTGGAAGTTGCCACACCGTTATCCTTCCAGCCAAGCGTCTGCGCTCCCCCGGTAGTAGTGCCGATGGCGTACCAATACCTGGCCACACCGGATTGAGTGTCGGTGGAAACATCCCAGTTGGCGGAAAGGGTAGAGAGCAAAGCGGAATACATTATGTCGGCACCTGTACCGTCCCGCACCTGCGTTATAGCTGACGGGGAACTCATATCCACCATCTGACCGTTTGAATAGCTCAAGAGAGACCGCTCCCCCGCCCCGTTCTCGGCTTCGACGCTGAAATAATACGTTACCCCTTCGGACAGGCTCAGGCCGGCCGCCGTGGTGGAAAGCGCCAGGCCGTTATCGGTCCAGCCGCGCGTCTGCGCCAACCCCGCCGTGGTGCCTATGGCGTACCAGTACCTGACCACGCCGCTATCCGTGTCCGTGGAAGCCGACCAGTTGGCCGAAAGTTGCGAAGTGGAAGAGGAAAAAGCGATATCGGCCCCATATCCGTCCCGCACCTGCAATACCTTATTGGGGATGGTCGTATCCAGCATCTGCCCGTCGGAATTTGCAGCCGGAGATTGCAGCCCGGCTCCGTTTTCGGCTTTCACGGAGAAATAGTAAGTAACTCCGCTAGTCAGCGCCAGGTACGGCCAGACGGTAGTTGTGGAAGTAGCCAGGCCGTTATCGGTCCAGCCGAGCCTATCCACTCCGCCCGGAGCTGTGCCTATGGCGTACCAGTACCGGACCACACCGGACTGCGGATCTGTGGACGCAGCCCAGTTAACGGACAGGTGCAGGTTGTCGCTGCTGTAAACTACATCCGCACTCAGCCCATCGTAAATATAAGCCGGCGTAGTGGGCGAGCTGGCATCCACTACCTGGCCGTTGGAATTGACCGTAGAGGACAGCATTGCATAGCCGTTCTCGGCTTTGACCGTGAAATAATAGGTGAGGCCGTCGGTCAGGCTTAGGCCGGTCCGGGTGACCGAGGTGCTGGTGCCGTTGTCCGTCCAGCCGATGAAGTCAGTGCCTCCCGCAGTTTTGCTGCTTATGGCGTACCAGTATCTTGCTATGCCGGAGTCCGGGTCGGAAGCGGCGTCCCAGTTAGCCGACAGCTGCGTAAGGGAGCCTGACCACGCGGCGTCGGCCCCGGTACCGTCCCTGACAGCGTGAACAGGCAGCGGCTGCGTTGAGTCGGGAACATACCGCTGCCCGTTTGAGGTGGAAGAGGAGGAAATAAGCCCCGAACCGTTCTGCGCTTTTACGGTGAAATAATAGGTCACGCCGTTTTCAAGGGTAAGCCCTGTCCTGGTAACAGAGGTTACGTTGCCGTTATCCGCCCAGTCGGCGAATTCAGTTCCTCCCGGGGTGGTGCTGCTTATGGCGTACCAGTATTTGGCCACGCCGCTATCCGTGTCAACCGCGACGGCCCAGTTGGCGGACAATTGCGTCGGAAAATTAGTCGAGGATATGTCAACGCCAAGGCCGTCCTTAACCGAGCCTGGAGCGGAAGGGGAACTGATATCTACCGTCTGCCCATCGGAATTTACCGGGGAGGACTGCAGCCCGGCGCGGTTCTCGGCCTTAACTGAGAAAAAATACAGCTGATCCTGTGCCAGGGAAAGGACCGCTGTTGTCGACAGCGCCAAGCCGTTATCGGTCCAGCCGACGGTATTAGTCCCGCCCGGAGTAGTGCCTATGGCGTACCAGTACCTGGCAACGCCGCTCTGCGTGTCTACAGAGACGGCCCAGTTGGCCGACAGCCGCGTGCCGTTCGCCGTGTAGGCTATATCGTCGGGGCCGGCACCGTCCTTGACAAAAGCCGGGGCCGAAGGGGCTGAGAGGTCCGCCATCTGCCCGTCCGTATTGGTGGACACGGACAGCGCCCCCGCGCCGTTCTCCGCTTTAATGGTGAAATAATAGGTCACGCCGTCGGCGAGCGTAAGGCCGGGCCGGGTAACCGAGGTGCTGCTACCGTTATTGGTCCAGCCGACGAATTCAGTTCCTCCCTGGGTAGTACTGCTTATGGCGTACCAGTACCTGGCCACGCCGCTCTGATTGTCTGTGGAAGGCGCCCAGTTGGCCGAAAGCTGGGCGCTGACCGTGGTAAAAGCGATGTCGGCGCCTAAGCCGTCCCTTGCAACACCCGGAGCGGCGGGCGGCGTAAGATCCAGCAACTGCCCGTTGGAATTAGCCGCCGCGGACTGCAGGCCGGCGCCGTTCTCCGCTTTTACCGTAAAATAATATGTTACGCCGTCGGTCAGACTGAGTCCGGTCCGGGTGGCCGAGGTACTGGTACCGTTGTCCGTCCAGCCGATGAAGTCAGTGCCTCCCGCAGTTTTACTGCTTATGGCGTACCAGTATTTGGCCACGCCGCTCTGAGTGTCGACCGAGACAGTCCAGTTGGCGGACAGCTGCGTGCCGGAAGAGGAAAAATAAATGTCGGTCCCCGTCCCGTCGTTTACAAGTACCGGAGCCGAGGGAGGCGTGGTATCCACCATCGCGCCATTGGAAGTAACTGTGGAAGACTGGAACCCCACGCCGTTCTCCGCCTTGACCGAGAAATAATAAGTGGTACCGGAGTAAAGGACCAGGCCGGCACGCGTGACGGAAGTGGCGGAGCCATTGTCCGTCCACCCCCCGGTAAGCTCTGTCCAACCCGGTTGAGTGCCGATGGCGTACCAGTATTTAGCTATGCCGCTCTGCGTGTCCGTGCCAGCCGTCCAGTTGGCCGACAACTGGCTGGCGAATCCGCTGTAGGCACTGTCGACGCCGATAGCGGTGCCGTCGTACACAACGCCCGGAGCGGCAGGAGACGAGGTATCCACCGTCTGTCCGTCGGAAGTGGTAGTTGAAGACTGCAAACCCACCCAGTTCTCGGCTTTAACGCTTAAATAATAGGTGGCGCCGGACGACAGGGACAGGCCTGCTGCCGTTGTAGAAATCGCAGGACCGTTATCGGTCCAAACCTTAGTTTCCGCCCCCCCTTTGGTGGTACCGATGGCGTACCAGTAGCGCCGTATTCCGCTTTCATCATCACTGGAAGCGGTCCAGTTGCCCGAGAGCCGGCTGGTTGAAGAGGTATAAGATATGTCAGCCCCAGCGCCGTCCCGCACTGTGACCACATCGGAGGGCGGCGTAGGGTCGTTTATTATGGAGGTAAAGGCTTTTATGTTGGCGTTAGTGTTGGTGTAAGGATAGGTTACAGGTGGGCCCGGATTAGTAATGGTTGTTAAATCTTCCCAACTGCTGCCAGCGTAACTTATATAACCTTGGCCGGCGCTGGCTGTAGCTCCGCTTGAATAATTTGCAATAGGTTCTTCCACCGGTATCGGATAATCATAGTTGGGGGTAGTTATCCGTATGACCACGGTGAATTTCTGGCCGCTGTTCAAAGGGACCTTAGTGGCAAGCGGAATAGTGTGATACCCGGCGTAAGGCTGCGTCCCCTCCAGATGGCTGGAGACCAGCGTACCTGAGCGGGGATTGCCGGCGGTGGGCATGTCCCGGTAGACATATATATCGTAAGTTGAATTGAGCGCCATTGTATAAAAGCTTACGGCGGAAACCTGGGTATTGTCCTCGACAGCGGTAAAAACATTGGACATCCAGGCGGTACTTGTACTGTATCCGATAGAGTTGGTCTGACCTAATGGATCGTATTGGTATACCGCGTGATAGTTGCCGATGGATTCCGCACCATTGAAAACGGTATTGTTTATGAGTTTTGTATCGTGATAGGAAATGTAAAAATATCCGCTATCGCCCCAGCCGGTGCCCCAGGAGTTCTTGACGATAAAGGCCCCGTCCCCGGGAGCAGTTGTCTTGAAATTGGCGGCGGGGAACCCATCGTCCCAGCCAACTATGGTAACAATGTGGTTTATACTGGCAGTGCCGCTGTAGTAATAGGATTTGTACGTAGAATTGTAATACCCGGCTTCGTTCATATATATGGAAGTCTGCACAGCGCCGTAAGTGGTAAGCGCGTACTTGATATTGTCGTTGTCAATGGAAGAACCGCGGTCAGGAAGGAAGAGGACTTCCTGCACATGCTTCTGGGCTTTGGCGGAGGGGTATAAGGGAGACTGTTTTGTGGGCGTAGAGGTATAGACAGCGTCCGCTTCGTTCCAAGGCCCGCTCCAGCGAGACAGGTAGGCGGTAGACATTATAAATTCGCCACCGCCCGTGCAGGGGTCATAATCGAAACCCGACGTATTCTTAAGGTTTTCCTCGGAAAAATCCCAGGATTCACCAGTGAGCAACCTAGACTCCAGGGAGGCCATGGTGCCAAAAGTCCAGCAGGCCCCGCAAGTCCCCTGGTTCTTGACCGGGGAAACCTTACTAGGGGGGGTTCTCAGGTCGTAGGAGGACGCGTATCCTGCCGCCTGAACGTGCGCCCCGGAAGACAGTTTCGGATGCTGACCCCTCATATGCGACATGTCCAGGGGAGGCGTAAGACCGCCGAGTGTGTGCTCTAAAGGAGAATCTGAAGGAGAAGCTGACAAAGCCGGCTTTATCTTAGCGTGAGAGGTGCTGACCTGGACCAGGAAGGCCGGGTTCAGCGGGGCTAGGGAAGGGAGTGACGACTGCGCTAAAAGCTGCCCTGACAGGCCGCCGGCGGCGACAGCCAGTGTCAGGAACGCGGATAAAAAAGGATGCCGGAAGCGGCCTCCCGTCCCTCCGCGCATAACTCTTAAATATTTAGCGGCAATTGCGTACATAAACGCCTGTGCCGCCTGTCCTTAAAGGACAGGCGGGCAGATGCACTCATAGTATAATAGATAAATATATAGGCGGCAAGGAGACTTTCGGCACAATTCCGAGGTCCTTGCCGCCTATGGGGCGTCACTGCGTCAAGAACAGGTCCTTGGTGACGCTATAGTGCCCGGAAATCCAGCCGATTATCTCGCGGGCGACAGCCGAGGTGTCGTTCTCGCGCGACTCCAGGAAACCGGAGTATTCGGACTTCAAAGCTTCTTTTTCCTCATCCGTAATGGCGTCCAGTCCCCTGTCGGTGAAAACCGGCAGGTCCCTTTCAAGCAGAGGCGTCATTTCATGGCAGGTTACCATGCCGGCCGCTTTCCGGAAGGCCTTGTCCGGATTGTAAGCCGCACCCTGCTCGTAGCTGGCTTTAAGCGTGAGCAGCACTATCTTGGAAAGCGCGGCCTGGTTCATCGGGTTCACCGCATGGCCGGCCACCCAATTTCCCATTTCCGCGGGACGGCCGGTGAACGGCCGGAGATGCAGAAATTTGCACATGCGCGGCCCGTCGTTGACCGGGTAATTGTCCCAAAGCAGCGGCTTGCGGCCGAGCAGGCCGGCGGCCGAGCGGAGGTGTTCCTCCGTATAGGACTTGGAACAGACCAGCTCTCCGGTCCAGAACATGCTGACCTTGGGGCCCAGTTCCTTACCCAGCTTTTCAAAATATCCCTCCGGCATCTTGCCGAAAAGGTTTTCCAGCACCGGGTCCAGGGAATAGTAGGTGGGACAGAAAACGAACTGCCTGGCTTTGGAGCGCGCGGCTATCCAGTTGACCACCTCTATCTGCCGCCCGGCCAGGTCCGGCAGGTCGCCCTTCATGTCGTCCATCAGTATGCCCAGCTTGTCCACGCCGACGCGGTTGAACACGTCGATGCGGTGCTGCAGCAGCCTTTTGGCTTCCAGGTCGAACTCCGCCAGATAGATCTCGTGCGGGCTGAAGCCCAGGCCGAACTCTATGCCTGCGGAGTGGCACTGGCCGGACAGCTTCGTCAGCTTTTCCTCCAGCACCTTCGGGAAAGGCTCGCGCCACTTCTTACGCAGGAAGCCGTCCGCCTTGGGGGCGTAGATATAGAACGAAAAGCCGTGCTTGCGCAGGAAATTAGCATAATCCGCGCGCTCGCCCCAGCTCCATGGCTCTCCGTAAAAACCCTCTATAACTCCGGTCTGTGCCTTCATTTTACCTCGCCAGCAGGCCGTCTATGCGCTTCTGCGCTTTTTTGGCCAGAGGGTCTTCCGGATATTTGCCGGTGATGGAAGCGTAATAATCCCTGGCTTTTTCATAATCCTTGGCTTTTTCATACACTTCTCCGGCGGCAAAAATAGCCCTGGGAGCCTGCGGATCCATAGGATATTCTACGACTATTCTGTCATACGTCGCCACCTCCACCGCGGAGTCCTTCATATCCTTCCTGGCGATCTCGGCAGCCAGGAAAAGGGCGTCGATAGCCTTTGGGCCCTTGTATTTGTCCGCAAGGCGGTTAAGCACATTAACGGCCTCGTCGGGCTTTTTCATCTCCTCGCGCAGCACCCTGGCCTCCGAGACGAAGGAGCTGTAAGCCTCATCTTTGTCCGGGTACAGGGCGATTATCTTTTCGTATATTTCCACCGCCAGGTCGTATTTTTTCTGGCGTTCGGTAAGGACGGGCAGGCGGGAATAAGCGGTCCAGGCTTCAGCAGTGCCGGGGAAGGAGGCCGCTATATCCTGATAGACATTTATGGAATTGTCGTATTCCTTAAGGTTGTCGGCCAGCGCGGCGGCCAGGGAATTCTTCGCCCTCGCCATGAGCGGGCTTGAGGGGTGCATCTCTATCATTTTCTCATAGGCCAGTTTAGCCCGCAGATATTCTTCCTTCTTCAGGTGCAGGTCGGCGAGGTCCAGGCGCAGCGCGTCGTTGCCGGCGTACTGAGGGAACCTTCTGAAGAAAGCGCGGTATTCCCCGAGGAGCGGCTCATAAAGGAACTCTCCGGCCCGGGCCGAAGCTTTATCAAGCAGGGCGGCCAGCTTTTCGGATGTCTCGCCGGAGGCAGGTGAATCGGCGATATCGGCCAGTACCGGCTTTACCTTTTTATCGGTCTTCTTCTCCAGGGTATCGTTGAAAATTTTCTTCGCCGCGGCCGAAGAATCGGACGCCGGATATTCGTAAAAATGCCTCAGCAGGTCCATTATGGCCGGCTTATAATCGCCCAGTTTAAGACGGAGGGTGGCTTTAAGCAGCTGCGCCTCTCCGGAATACGGGGCGGCCGGGTAAACTGTCAGCCAATCCTCCGCCTGCGGAAGAAGCGCGGAAAGAACGTCCTCGTCCTTATCGGAGCCGCGGGCTTTTATAAAACCCCACTCCGCGTCCATCAGCGACGGCTCCTGCGCTATCTTTTGCAGAGCGGCCGGCACACCGTTAGCCGGCTGCTGCGCCTCCATTCCGGGCAGGGCCGAAGCGTTTTCCGGGCTGACGCTCTTGGCGGCGGCGGTCTGAATATATCCAGCGGCGGGCACCGCGTCCTGCGCCATCAGTGGGACCGCGGAAACCATTAAAAAAACAATTAACAGCGGTGTTGACATATTCATACTCTCCTCATTAGTTGTCGAACTTGTTTATCTGCAAATACAGGTACGGAACCGTTATTGGTCCCTTACTACCCTTATCCCGTTGAAATCTATCCAGTCAAGCGCCAGAGGGCTGATGATAGCATTGGCGGGAACACTTATAGACCCGGCGCCGGGGATGAACTTTTTTTTCAGCTCGAAGTCGCTCAGGAAGACCTTCTTCCCCAGTTCCGGCACTTTCCTGTGCACGGGCGCCGCCTCCCCCGCCGCGCGGCGGGAAAGGTGCTGCATTATAAGGTCCTCTACCGCGCCCTTGGTTAACATCAGTCAGACAGTTTGACGGTTTAACAGCTCGACGGCAATGGCAGCTCGCGTTTCAAGCTGGCCGACAGTCTAACTGTCTATCCGCCTAACTGACCTTTACCGAAATCTTAGCGAGATACTTATCCAGGTCGTCGGCAGGCCTCGGGATCACGTGCATCCCCACGAGCTCGCCCACTTTCTGGGCGGAGGCGGCGCCTGCTTCCACCGCGGCGCGCACGGCGCCCACTTCGCCCACGCACAGCGTGGTAACGTAGCCGGAGCCTATCTTTTCGTAGCCGATCAGACGCACCTTGGCGGCCTTGCTCATGGCGTCAGAGGCTTCTATCATGCCTATGAAACCCTTGGTCTCTATCATTCCCAACGCTTCTTTCGGTTCTGACATAGTGGCTCCTTATTAGCTCTAAATTAGTACTGCCCTTTGGCGGCTTCGCCGCCTGAAACTATGGCTATGCTGGCGCTGGTCCCCAGGCGGTTGGCGCCGGCCTTTATCATGGCCGCGGCCACCTCGGCGTTCTTGATGCCGCCGGAAGCTTTTACGCCCATCTCGGGGCCAACGGTCTCGCGCATCAACGCAACGTCTTCGGGAGTGGCGCCGCCCGTCCCGAAGCCGGTGGAGGTCTTAACGAAGTCGGCCTGGGCGAGCTTTGCCATCTTGCAAGCGCGGACCTTCTCGTCCCTGGTAAGATAGGAGGTCTCAAGAATGACCTTGAGCAGTTTGCCGCGGGTGGCCTCACGCACGGCCTTGATATCGTCCAGCACCAACTGGTCGTTGCCGGATTTGAGTGCGCCGATATTGATGACCATATCTATCTCTTCGGCGCCGTTGGCCATGGCGTCGCGGGCCTCTATCGCCTTAACGGTGGGCGTGGTGGAGCCCAGCGGGAAACCTATGACGGTGCAGACCTTCACGGTTGAGCCGCGCAGCAGTCGGGCCGACATCGCCACGTAGCCTGGGTTCACGCAGACGGAGGCGAAGCGGTACTTGCGGGCCTCCTCGCAGAGCTTGCCTATTTCTTCCTGGGTGGCGTTGGCCTTCAGCAGGGTATGGTCTATCATGCCGGCTATCGAGGAGCTGGCCTCGTTGGGGTTGCAGAAGCTGACCCGGTCCGCGCTGGCTTTCACCTGCTGGGCGGTGTAGTTGGTCAGGGGATTGCAGTGCTGACAGGATGAGCTGCAGGTATTCTCCTCAAGACGGCAACTACCACCCGACAACGGCATAGATGAAGAATTATATTGTCCAGTCCTGTTTTCCACAGGACTGGACCCGCCCTGGCCGGAGCAGGTTTTTTTCTCGGCGGGACCGGGCTGGTTCACGAGCGGGTGCTGGAAGATCTTCCCGGCGGAACCGATGCTAACGGAATCCCCCAGACTCTGTCTGGGAGCGGGAGAGCCACCAGCCTTCATTATCCTGGCCACTTCGGCCGCTATCTTCTTTATATCTTCGTCGTTCATAATTTAGTCCTTTCCGGTAATGTGCACCGTATCCACAATGCCGGCTATAACGGTGCGCACCGGAGCTTTGGAGTTTTTTAAAATTTTTCTGGCCGAGCCGCCCTCGTCCACTATAAGCACGATATCCCCTGGGCCCGCCCCCTGGTTGCCGTCCAAGGCCAGCGTGGCCTCGCCCACCAGCTTATTGTTGTCCATCGGGTCCACGGCCTTCACCAACAGCATGGTAGCGTTCTTCAGCCCCGTGTGCTTGCGGGTGGCCCAGACATTGCCTATGACTTTAGCTACGAACATAAATTGCCTGCCATCAACTTTTGCACAGTTTTATTGCCTTTCCGGCAATTTTCCCTTACCGGGAAGCTCGCTAACGCTCGCAATCAGCCTCTTGCCGTCGATTATCCCGACTATAGCGGCGTCCACCGGCGGAAGCGGTGTCCCCACGGCAGTTTCGCCTTCCCAGCCTTCGAAAGCCAATATGGCCTCGCGCGAGGCCACGAAGAAAACGGTCTCCCCGGCGCCGGCGCCCACCGTATCGCCCGCCACCAGCGGGTCGCCCGACGGCTTGTCCGTCTCCCAGTCCAAAGGCTGTATAAGGAGCAGGGTCTTAGCTTCCATGCCGCAGCACTGGCGTGAGCAGAAAACCCGTCCTATTACCTTTGCCTGTTTCATTTTATTTCAGCAGCAGCGCTGTTCTATAGCCGTTATCTTGTCCAGGCGCTTCTGGTACTTCCCTCCCTCGAAAGGGGTGTTCAGCCAGACCTTCACCATTTCCTGCAGGGCCAGCTCGCCGTGGGTCTTGCCGCCTAGGCACAGCACGTTGCAGTCCTCGTGGGCCGAAGCGAAGCGCGCCGAAATGACATCGTAGGCGGCCACGGCCCTTATGCCGTGCACCTTGTTGGCGGCCAGCGGCATGGCGCCGTTGAAGCCGTCAACCAGCACCGCGCGGTCGAATTCCTTCTTGCGAACCGCTTCGCTTACCAGCAACGCTATGTCCGGGAAATCCACGGGCTCCAGGGAGTAGCAGCCGAAATCCGCCACATCGTGACCCAGGCCCTGGAGGAACTTCTTCAGCTTCTCCTTGGCTTCAAAACCCGCGTGGTCGGCGCCTATGACTAATCTCATAAAGTCTCCTATAAGCTTATATCGCCGCGCCGATGTGTTCGTGCGCGTTGGGGATGACGATGCGGCTGACCACGGCGTCCTCACCTATTGCTTTCACTCCGGCGGACACCGCGGTGCGCACCGCTCCAGGTTCGCCGACCACGGTGAAGTAGCCCTTGCCGCCTATGCCCTTGCCGGTGTTGACCTCGGCCACGTGCACGAAGGCCGCCTTGGCCGCCGCATCGGCGGCGAACAGCGCGGGCAGCGCCTCTTTGGTCTCAACTATCCCGACGGCTTCAATCTTGTTGGGCTTCACCTTCTTGTTGAGGGCGGCGAGAGCCCCGGCGTGGATATTGCGGATGATGTGGTGCGCGATCACGGTTTTGCCCGCTGTCTCTACGCCCTTGGCCAGCGAGGATTCCACTTCCCCGACCGGGCCGGAGATGACGATTATATATTTACCCTTGGAGATGGCCTGATGGACCTCCGGTTTTACCCCGGCGGCCTTGCACATCGCATCCAGGGCTTCTATGCCCCTGGCTATCGACGAAGTTTCCATCAAACCTACGGCTATATTTGCCTGCATATTAACTCCTTAAGCTATCCTGAGGTCGCCAACTACGCTGCACTGCAGCGGGCGCGCGAAATGGCTGGTCTTAGTGATGCCGTCGCCCGTCGGGGTGCCGATGGACATGGAGGCGTAGCCCTCGCCCAGCCCCAACCCGTGCAGCGTGCAGCCGTTCTTCACGAATATCGAGCACGCCATGCGTCGGCCCATCTTTGTCATGTTCTTGATATTAGTTGAATACATGCCGGCAGAGTGGTGGTTCTCCCCCTCCACGAAACGGGCTAGTTCTATAGCCGCGTCTATGTCTCTCGCTACCGTGACCGGCAGCACCGGCATCAGCTGCTCGCTCACCACGAAGGGGTGGTCGTTCGGCACTTCGGCCCAGAGCACGCGGATCTCGTCGGATAAGTTAAGGCCTATGTCCCTGGCTATCACCGACGGATTTTTGCCTATGAAGGCGCGGTTCACCTTGGGTTCCCGGCCGGCTTCGAGAATAGCGAGCTTTGTGAGCTGATCCATCTGCGGGCCGCTCAGTTCATAGGCGCGGGGATCGGAGCGCATGGCTTCCAGGAAGCGCGCGCGGGCGGCCTCAACCACTATAACTTCCTTCTCCGCTATGCAGAGCACGTTATTGTCGAAGCCGCAGCCATAAATTATTTCCCTGGCGCAATCCGGGAACACGGCGGTTTCGTCCACCACTACCGGGGGATTGCCGGGCCCGGCGGCTATGGTCTTGCAGGGCTTGCCCGCGGTCATGGCAACTTTCACTATGGCTGGGCCGCCGGTGACTATATTCATGTTCGTCTTCTGGTGGCACAAAAGCTGTTTGGTTATTTCCTGAGTGGGCGCGGCCATGGAAACCACCAGGTTGGCCGGGCCGCCCGCCGCTATTATGGCCTTATTCAGCACCCGCACGGCGTCGGCTACGCAGCCCTTGGCCGCCGGATGCGGGGAGAACACCACTGAATTTCCGGCTGAAAGTATGCCGATGGCGTTGCTTATTATAGTTGCAACGGCATTAGTGGAAGGGGTGATTGAGGCCACCACTCCGAACGGCGCGTATTCAACCAGGGTAAGCCCCTTGTCCCCGGTATAGGACACGGCGCGCAGGTCTTCCACGCCGGGGGTCCCGTCGATGCAGACCATGTTCTTAAGGACCTTGTCTTCCACGCGGCCCATGCCGGTCTCGGCCACGGCCAGTTCCGCCCAGCGGCGGGCGTTGGCGCGGGAAACTTCGCGCATGGCGGCTATGATCTTCTCGCGCGCCACCAGACCCAGGTCCTGAAATACGGGCTGGGCCGACTCCGCGGCGTTCACGGCTTCGTCCACGGTATCGAACACCGGGCCGCCGGAAGAACTTCCGCTTTCCGTCTGCGCGCCGAGGCTGCGCACCACCTCGGTGACTATTTTTTTAAGATCTTCTTCGCTGATCGGCATAAGCTTTTACCTAGTCCAGCATCTTATCGGAAGACTTCTTGAAAACTACCTTGCCGTTCTTTTCTATGGTGTCCACTATGGCGAAAACGGTGCAGTCCACCGGCGTACCTTCGGTCTTCGAGGTCTGGCGGGCGCTAGAGCCCTGCACAAGCAGGACCAGCTCGCCGGTGCCGGCGCCTACGGCGTCTATGCCGACCAGCGTGTTGCCGCGCGGCTTGTCGTCCAGGCCCACCGGCTGCACCATCAGAAGCTTGGTCCCCACAAGTTTGTCGTCCTTGCGGGTGCAGACCACGTTACCCACTACTCGTGCGAATAGCATGATTCCTCCACTGAACCGGGACAGGGGCTTAAGCGGCCCCTTTCCCCGTCAGATAAATCCCGGTTATTTGCGCTTGACTTCGCTTATGGGCAGTTTGCCTTCCAGGTCGCCGTGGGGCTGCGGTATCACGTGCACGCTCACCAGCTCCCCTACTTTCTGGGCGGCGGCGCCGCCGGCGTCGCAGGCGGCGCGGCAAGCGGCCACTTCGCCCCTGAAAAGGATGGTCACCAGGCCGGAGCCTATCTTTTCGTAGCCGACTATCTTCACGTTAGCGGCCTTCACGGCGGCGTCGGCCGCTTCCACACAGGCCACAAGGCCCTTGGTTTCTATCATTCCGAGTGCTTCCATTGTATCCTCCTGTAAAACTAATCCTAAATTTTCACTGCGCCGGCGAGCTCCCGTTCTACACTATGAACCCGGGGTCGCCGTTGTTCATGCCGGCCGCGTTGGCTTCGTCCACGTCGATGTGCATTTCCAGCGCGAACTTGTCCGAAACGCGGCAGAGCACGCGTTCGTAGATCGTTTCCCGGTCCGTGCCGCGGCCGGCTAGCACGCGCACTTCCTGGCCGTCCTTCACCTTATACTCCTCGGCTTCCTTCGTATGGAAATGGATATGCCGCTTCGACAATATCACGCCGCCCTTCAGCGTGATGGTCCCTTTCGGGCCTATCACTTTTATGCCGGGGGTATTGTCCAGCTTGCCGGAATCGCGTATCGGGGCTTCTACGCCCAGCTTGCGCGCGTCGGCGCGGGAGATCTCCACCTGGCTGTAAGTCCTGTAGGGGCCTATCATGCGCACGTCTTTTATCGCGCCCTTGGGGCCTTCTATCGTCACCAGCTCTTTGCAGGCGAACTGGCCGGGCTGCTTCACGGGTTTATGCAGCGTGGCTTCGGAGTCGGCGCCGAAAAGGGCCTTGAAGTCCTCTTTAGTGAAGTGCGTGTGACGGTTCGAGATCCCGACCGGCACGGATTTGGCTGAGCGCTCCTGGCGGACCTTTATGTCCTCTACTATCTCTTTAACAAGTTTTTCGTCCATTGTTGTTTACCTCTGTTGTTTACCTTGTGAGTACTGTCTGGAAATGTATCACGCGCAGGAACTTGTCGGCTTTCAGGCTTTCCCCGCCGACCAGTGCGCCGTCGATGTCGGGCTGGGACATCAGTTCATCCACGTTATCGGCTTTTACGGAACCGCCGTAAAGAACGCGCACGGCGTCTGCGTAGGCCTTATTGTAAACGCGCTCCATCTGGCGCCTCACAAAAACATGGGCGTCCTGGGCCTGGTCCGGGGTGGCTGTCTTGCCGGTGCCTATGGCCCAGACGGGTTCGTAGGCTATTACTACCTTCACGGCCTCGGCGGCGGTGATGCCGGAGAAGGCGCCTATAAGCTGGGTCTCCAGCACGCGGTAGGTCCGCTGGCTTTCGCGCTCTTCAAGGGTTTCGCCTATGCAGAGCACGGGGACAAGCCCGGCCTTTATGGCGGCCTTCAGCTTCTTATTGATCATCTCGTCGGTCTCAAGAAAAACCTTGCGGCGCTCGGAATGGCCGATGATGGCGGCGGTGCAGCCCGCGTCTATCAGCTGCGAAGGGGCCACGGCGCCGGTGAAGGCGCCTTTTTCCTCCCAGGCGATGTCCTGGGAAGAAAGGATTATTTTGGAACCGGCCAGCGCGGCCTTTACGGCGTGCAGGCTGGTGAAAGTGGGAGCGAGCAGTACTTCGTGCTTAAGGTCCGCATCCAGCCCTTTCCGTATGGCGGCGGCCAAGTCGGCAGCCTCCTTGGAATTAAGGTGCATCTTCCAGTTGCCGGCTATCATGGGAATACGTTTGGTAGAAGCCATTTTTAGTCTCCTATGTATTAGATAAAAATATTATACAAATCTTCGGGTTTGAAATATCAATAAGGTCAGGATCTTCACGCGCTGGGCAAGGCGCCAGAGGTAACGGATATTTCGTTTTGATGCTGTCAAGGATTGTGACCGCATCTTTTCGGCTTCGATATGATTATCGGGCTGATTGCGCTGACTTTGTTTGCTTAACGGGCAGCGGCAGGTTTCCCTCCGCGCTCCAATACTTGCGCAAGTGCCGTATCAGGCCTCAGTCTATACCGTATCAAGCGCTATGCGCAACATATGCCCGGGAACTGTGATATTGGCCATCTATTGAACCATGCGTACCACAAATTGTTCATTAATACGGGTTAGTAGTATATGCTGTGTCGGTATATGATGTTCTCGTAAATATCCCTGATAAACCATTTGTTGAAGAATAGAATTCCAACTGCACCATCAACGCGGAATCCGGGCCGCTGGAACCGGAATTGAATATTGTCAATGTCGAATTATAGTTGTCGACATTCGCCCACATCAACCCCAGACCGTTGGTATTATATATATTGGTGAAAACATTTCCGTAATTCCAAATATTCTGCAGCGATCTGCTCTGCGCGTAGCGCAATGGTATTACCCATTCGCCTACGCGTATTTCGGATGTTCCCTGGCTGTAATTCGTGCCGTAAGCCCTGATTATCATCATACCGTAAAAATCTAAGGTGCCGAACGCGAATGTGTATTTACCCTGCGTCAACTGCCAGACCTCTTTATACCCTTCCTTTGAAACAAGAGTTATGCCGGCGGAAGGCGAGGAGCCCGCGACATGTATGCCGCCATTCACATCCAATTTAGCTCCCGGCGCCGACGTCCCGATGCCGACATTGCCCGTGCCGCCTGAGGCGTTTATAATAAAATTTCCGGAAGCTACAGTTAAATCTTTATAGGCAGTATTCCCATCATCCGTACTTAGAAGCGTAACCCCGTTCGCCCCGCCATAGCTTGACCCGACAGTTGTAGTGAGATTTTGATCAATTCCCGTCCTGACAGTAAGCTTTCCCAACGGGTTCGTCGTCCCGATTCCGACATTGCCGCTGAATGGATTTAGTATTAAAGCTGTCGGACTTGCGCCATTGGCTATATCTCCGCTCTGAATAGCGGTATTAGTATTTGCGTCAAAAACGGCTAATCCATAGGTGGCGTCAGTCCGGGACTGGACATAAAGCGGAGAATAGCCATTGGCCAGATATGCCATATTAGTAGGTGTTGCGTTAATGCCGACCGTATGCAATTTTCCTTTTGGCCCCGTAGTTCCGATGCCCACATTGCCGTTCCCCAAAACTGTGAAGAGGTCACTAGTGAAGAATGAACCGTAGGTGCCGCTGGCCGTATTAGCCGGAGAAGATTTTATTTGAAAAGCGGGAATCGTCAAAGTGGGGTTGATGCCCAGTACGGCGATGGCTGATGCGTAAGTAGGGGCTTCTTTTGACCAATTAGCAGTGCCTAAGGTGTTTTGATAGGCGTTACTCGCCAGAAATGCGTTAGCTCCGGAATATAGTGTGCCTACAGATGCCGAATAGTCATCACCGATACGTATCTGGGTCACGTTCGTCGC
>CAIXBR010000011.1 GCA_903917735.1 uncultured Elusimicrobia bacterium
AACCCCGATGGCCTGCGTAAGTGTCGAATCGTCTACGGCGGTGTCAGCTTCAAAAGCCAAGAGACCGAAACAGGGGAACCGGAGTCGGACTCTGAAGACTTCCGAACCGCCGTATACCGAACGGTACGTACGGTGGTGTGGACGGCGGGTGAGCTAATCACCCGCCTCCTACCCGATTTATTCCATAAGCCGCTAAAATCGTATAATATATACACGGTTTTCGCTGGTAAAACGCGGTTTGAAGGCAGGGTAGAGCTCAAAAGGGAAGAGGGTTTTTATCCCTCTCACCATTACGCAGAAAAGGGGAAAATGATGAAAAAACTGATGGTTTCTTTGACGATGCTCGCGGCGCTTTCCATGAACGCGGCGGCTTATTTCGACGGCGGCCTGAGCGGCACCACCGGCCCCGGCGGCTACCGCAGTACCAAACTGGACCTGGTGTACGGCACTGACACACTGGCTTTCGAACCTTCTCTGGCCAGCTATACCTCCGACTCGCTGGACAAGACCTACCGCACTTACGAACTGCGCGTGGCCAAGGAAGCCGATAAATACACTGTCGGCGGCGAGGCCGGCATAACCCCCGAGGTCAACGGTTACTCCAACCAGTACGCCGGCGCGGACATCACCTTCTCCCTCACCCCCGGCGCTGGCGGCCATTCCCGCCTTGCCGGTCCCGGCGCGCGCTCCTATGCCAGCGGCGGGCAGGGCGTTACCCGCATAGACGTGGGCGCTTCGCTCAAGGAAGTAATGCACAAGGACACTTCCGGCGCCTCGGACCTGAAGACGAACCAGACCCAGGCCTCACTCTTTGCCGGCGTTAAGATACTTATGGCGAACCTGTCGGCGTCTTACACCGGCTACACCTATGGCACCGATAAGACCGCCCCGATGATCAACCCCGTCCCCGGTCTTAATTTTGCTTACGGCGCCACGCCCAAGTCCAGCGTGAACGCCCGCATAGACCTGCCCGGCTACCCGATGGTGACGCCGTTCGTGTCCTATACCGGCACCAAGTACAAGAACGCCCCGAACAGCTCCGCCTACCTGTTCGGCGCCTATGTGGACCTGAGCATGGTGACGGCAAATATCGGCTACCAGATCTTCGACAACGGTTCCGCCAAGGACAGCTTCATCTCCATCGGCGCCGGCGTGAAATTCTAAAACGCGGTACAGGCGGGGGAGTCTTTAAGGCTTCCCCGCATGTTTTGTTCACGGATACATCTTATGCCTTACGAAAATCTTGCCACTAAATACCGCCCCACTAATCTGGGCGAGGTGATGGGACAGGAAACCATCAAGACCACGCTGCAGAACGCCGTGAAGCTGGGCCGCATAGCCCATTCCTACGTGTTCTACGGCCCCCGCGGCTGCGGAAAGACCACCATAGCCAGGATCTTAGCCAGCACGCTGAACTGCCATCATCCCAAGGACGGGGCACCCTGCGGCAAATGCCCGTCCTGCGTGGAGATAGCCGAATCCAAATCCCTGGACGTTATAGAGATAGACGCGGCCTCCAACACCGGGGTGGACAAGGTGCGCAGCGTCATTATAGAGCAGGTCAGCTTTGCGCCTTCGCGCGACAAATACAAGGTTTATATCCTGGACGAAGTCCATATGCTCTCCACCGGCGCCTTCAACGCGCTGCTCAAAACCGTGGAAGAGCCGCCGGCGCACGTGGTCTTCATCATGGCCACCACAGAGCAGAACAAGGTGCCCGCCACCATCCTTTCCCGTTCCCAGTGCTTCCGCTTCCGCCCCATTTCCGAGGCGGACATCATGGCCAGGCTTAAAGAGATAACAACGGCTGAAAAGATAAAGACGGAGCCCGAAGCCCTAAAGCTGATAGCCCGCTCCGCCGGCGGCGCCATGCGCGACGCTATAACCCTGCTGGACCGCGCGGCCTCTTTCGGCCGCGGGGAAGTTAACGCCGGGGTTATAAACGAATTGCTCGGCCACCCGGGCGCCGAGGTGGTAAACTCCATGGCGCTGGCGCTGGTCAACCGCGACGCGGCCTCCCTGCACACGGCTTTCGACCGCCTGAACGCCGAAGGTCACGACCCGCTGGCGGCTATGCGGGACCTGCGCAATAATTTCGCGGAAGCCTTCCTTGCCGCGCAGGGTTTCGGCGAAGGCGAGCCCGTAAAAAACCTGCCTAAAGAAACACAGCCCGGCACGCTGGCCCGCCTTTCGCGCAAGCTGAACGTGATAATAGAGGAAGTCAAGTTCTCGGATTCCCTCGCGCTGGCCTCCGAAGTGGCGCTTTTCACCCTTATAGAGACGCCGCAGGACCTGGAAGGCCTGGTCAGGAAGCTGGAAGGGCTTGAGGCCCGCCTGGCCTCCGGCGCTGCGCCTTCCCTGCCGCCCGCAGCGGAGCAAAAAAAAAATGAAAATTTAGCCCGGACGCAGGCCGCGCAGAAGTCCGGCCCCGCTCCTGCGCCGGCCAGCCCTGCCGCGCCCGCGGTTTCCCCGGCGGCCGTGCCGGCCGACGCCTGGAAAAAACTGCTGGGACAGGTCTCGGCTAAAAAACCCGCCCTTTACAACATCATGCTGTCGGTCAAGATAGTTTTCGCCGAAGACGCCCGCTGGCGTCTTATCAGCGCCAACAAGTTCGAGACCACCATGGTGGAGAAGGCCAAGTCCGAACTGGAAGATATGCTGGAACGCCTGGCCGGCCGCAGGATAACCCTGCAGCCCGAGTATTCAGCGTCCGCCCCCGCCGCCACGCAGGAGATAACTCCCGAGGACGGCGCCGATAGCGGCGACGAGGCCGTGACTGACGACTCGCTTGAGGCCGATGCCGCGCATGAGCCCGCCCCGCCCGCTAAAGACAATTCCCCCAGGCAGGTATCCGTGGAAACGGAGCCCGAACTTAAGCACCTGGCTAAAGTATTCCACGGCCGGATAACGCGCATAAACAAGGTGAAATGAAAGCTTTAGAAAAGATCATAGGCGTCTTCCGCAGGTTTCCGGGCGTCGGCCCCAAGCAGGCCGAGCGCTTCGCCCTTTACGTGGTGCGCGCCTCCGGACCGGAAATAGAGAACCTGGTGGAGGCCCTGCGCGAGGTGAAGACTTCGGTGAAGTACTGCTCCGAGTGCTTCAACTACGCCGAGGGGGAACTGTGTCCGGTCTGCGCCGACAGCTCGCGCGACCGCTCCCTTATCTGCGTGGTGGAGCGCCCGCAGGACCTGGCCGCCATAGAGAAGGCCAAAAGTTTTTCCGGGGTCTACCACGTGCTGCACGGCGCCGTCTCCCCGGCCGCCGGCGTCATGCCGGAACACATCAAGCTGAAAGAACTGGTGGACCGGGTGAAGGCCTCCGACGGTGGGACGAAAGAGATTATCATCGCCACCAATCCCGACGCCGACGGTGAAGCCACGGCCATGTACCTGATCCGCCTGCTCAAGCCTTACGTGGGCAGGATCACCCGCATCGCCTACGGCGTACCGCTGGGCGGCGACATAGACTACATGGACGAGGTCACCCTCGGCTACGCGCTCAAAGGCCGCACAAAAATTTAGCTGTTCCCGCTGTAAGCCGTTTTCGCCTCACTGTAACTCACCAACATTCAACGCCGTAAAGCTTCATGCTTGCACTTTAGGACGCCGAGGCGCTATGCTGCTTTCTTATTACCGCAGGCCGCTTTTTCTGCTGCTGTTGATCTATACGGCCGGCATCTTTGTTTTTCGCGGCCGGCTGCTCAGATCCACGGAAGGCCTGCCTTTCGCCCTGCCCCTCCCCGGCGCACTTATTGAAGGCAGGGTGGCGGAGTATCCGATAGCCGTACGCGGCGGCTGGCGCTTCACCCTTGAGATGAAGAAGCTTTATAACCAGCCGTTCAGCGGCGGCTTAATGGTGTATGCCGGTTCACTGGAAGGGGTATCCTACGGCGATACGGTCTCTTTCCTGGGCGACCTGGAGGCCCCCCGGGGCGCCGAGGTTCCCGGCAGCCTGGACTGGGCGGACTACCTGGCCAAGCGCGGCATAACGGCGCAGGCCCGCGCGTATAGCCTTGAAACAATAAAGCCGGCCGGGCTGTTCATAAGGCTGGCCAGGAGATTCAGGGAGGCCTCGCTGAAAACTTTTGAATCAGCCCTGCCGCCCGAGCCGGCCGCGGTGTTCGGCGGCATAGTCCTGGGAGAAAAACGCAGTGTGCCTCCAGACCTTAAGACGGCCTTCCAGGATTCCGGCGCAATGCACCTGCTGGTGGCGTCCGGCTCTAACGTCGGCTTTGTGGTGGCGGTGGTCTATTTTCTCTGCGCGCGCTTCGGGCTGCGCCGCAGGCACGCGGGCCTGGCCGCGCTGCTGCTGTCCGGATTTTACGTGATGGCGGCCGGTTTCGATACCCCGCTGGTGCGCGCCTATTGCATGTTCGCGGCCGGGCTGGGGGCCTATCTGCTGAAGAGGGAGGCCGGCGCCTTCCACGCCCTGACGGTGGCGGCGCTGCTTGTGCTGTTATTCGCCCCCAGAGCCATTTTTGACGCGGGGTTCCAGATGTCTTTCCTGGCGGCTTACGGCCTTACCGTCGGCATGACCGTGTGGCGGCCGTACCTGCGGGTGGCCGGGCTTGCCGGCAAGGCGCTTGACCTGCTTACGGTCAGTTTCTTCGCCCAGCTTTTGCTCTACCCGATACTGGCCGTATATTTTCACAAGATCTCGCTGGTCTCGCTGCTCTCCAACATGGTGCTGGTCCCGGCTTCGGCGGTGGCCATGGGGCTGGGCTTCCTGCTGACTGCGTTGGCCAGGGCCGGTTTTATCTTTAACTGGGTGGCCGCGGTGTCGGGCGGCTTCATGGGGTTCTTTATAGGCACGGTAAGGTTCTTCGCCGCGCTGCCGTTCTCGTCGGTGCGCGTGGCCGAGCCTTCCGCCTGGTTCACGGCCGGGTTCTTCATACTGGCGCTCGTCTTGCTGCACGCCCCGCTGCTGGGTTTCAGGCGGCCCAGGCTTTACCTGTCAGCGCTTGCGGGGCTTGCTGTCATGGGCGTCGGGCCTCTGACCCGCGTGCAGGCCTTGCCCGGGGCCCGGCGGGAATACAAGGCGGTCCTTTTCGGTGATTCCAACACGCACAGCGCGCTGGTTTCGGAACCTTCCGGCGCCTTGTACCTGGTAAATCCCGGCGTGAATGGGAAGAAGCTGGCTGCCGCAGTATTCAGCAGCGGGGCGCGCACACTGGAGGCCGTCATGCTCACCTCGGCGGCGGAGAAGAATTTCAGCGGCCTGGCCGAACTGGCCGGGCTGGTAAAGATAAAGGACGTCCTTGTCCCCTATGGCCCGCAGCCGCAGGCGCTGAAGCGGCTGCTCTCCGGCCTCGCGCAGGGCGGGACCCGGGTAAGCCAGCTATGGCCCGGCGAGACGCCGGCGGCGGGGCTGAACCTCGTCTGCCGCTGGGACAGCTATTCGCCGGGCTACTCAGGCCCGGCGGACGTGTATGGCTGGGAAATAGGGCCCTTGGAAGTGCGGAGGGATGGGGAATACGCGGGGCGGCTTTGCCCCGGCTGCGCCGGTACCGCTTCTGTCGCGGCGCAGAAAGGAAAGACCGTTGAGCTGGCGTTCGAGGTTATGCGGCCGGACTGAGAACGAGGTTCTCTCCCTGGCCCGTAACGGTGGTGGAGAGGGACAGCTTGAACGGCTGGCTTATAGCCAGGAGCGGTGGCTCTTCCGGTGATTCGAGAGCGGCTATGTTGTTCTGCTCGGTGAATTCCGGCGGCAGCACACCCAGTTTTATGTCGTCCGGGTTTATAACGGGGAAGTAATAATGTTTCGTAAATTCGGCTATCAGACGCGCTACCCTGGAATTGGTGATCCCAAGGATGCCGGCCAGCTTATAGATGTTTCCCGGCTAAAGGGATTATATATAAATTCCCTAAGAGGCGGGGACCAAGTCAAGCGTATATGAATTGTGTTATAATTTTTTTATGGAAACCACTCCCAAGACTAATTTCATCCGCGAGATAATTGATGCTGACCTGGCCTCCGGCAAATTCGAAGGCCGCGTGCATACGCGCTTCCCGCCGGAGCCCAACGGCTACCTGCACATAGGCCACGCCAAGAGCATCTGCCTTAACGCCGGCCTGGCCCGCGATTACAAGGGCAAGTTCAACCTGCGCTTCGACGATACCAACCCGGCCAAGGAAGAGCAGGAATACGTGGATTCCATCGTGGAGGACGTGAGGTGGCTGGGCGGGGATTTCGAAGACCGCCTGCTTTTCGCTTCCGACTATTTCCAAGCTATGTACGACTGGGCCATGCAGCTGGTGAAGGCCGGCAAAGCCTATGTCTGCGACCTGAGCGCCGAAGAGATGCGCGCCTACCGCGGCTCGCCCATGGAGCCGGGTAAGGACAGCCCTTTCCGCAACCGCTCCATAGAGGAGAACGCGGACCTTTTCGAGCGGATGAAGAACGGTGAGTTCCCGGACGGCTCGCGGACGCTGCGCGCGAAGATAGACATGGCGCACCCCAACATCAACCTGCGGGACCCGGCCATGTACCGCATCCTGCACTCCGAGCATCACCGCCAGGGCAGCAAGTGGTGCGTCTACCCCATGTACGACTGGGCGCACGGCCTGGAAGACTCCATAGAGAAGATCACCCATTCCATCTGCACGGTGGAGTTTGAGAACCACCGGCCCCTCTACGACTGGTTCCTGGATTCGCTGGGCGTCTACCACCCGCAGCAGATAGAGTTCGCCCGCCTGAACCTGAGCAATACAGTGCTGAGCAAGCGAAAGCTGCTGGAACTAGTGAAAGACGGCCATGTGGACGGCTGGGACGACCCGCGCATGCCCACCATCTCCGGCTTCCGCCGCCGCGGCTATACCTCCACCTCCATCCGCGCTTTCTGCGACGAGATAGGCGTGGCCAAATTTAACAGCATAATCGACATCTGGGTGCTGGAGAACGCCATCCGCAACGAGCTGAACGCCGCCGCGCCGCGCGTGATGGCCGTGCTGAAGCCGCTCAAGATCGTGCTGGATAACTACCCGGCCGAGCAGACGGAGGAGATGGACGCGGTGAACAACCCCGGAGATCCCGCCGCGGGCACCCGCAAGGTGTCGTTTTCCCGCGAGCTCTACATCGAGGCTGACGATTTCAAGGAAGTCCCGCCCAAGAAGTTCTTCCGCATGACGCCCGGTGTTGAAGTGCGCCTGCGCGCCGCCTACATCGTCAAGTGCGAGAGCGTGGTGAAGGACGCGGCAGGCAACGTTACCGAGGTGCACTGCTCCTACGATCCCGCCACCCGCGGCGGCGATGCCCCCGACGGCCGCAAGATAAAGGGCACCATTCATTGGGTTTCCGCCCGGCACGCCGTCCCGGCCAAAGTGCGGCTTTATGACGCGCTGTTCACCAAGCGCAACCCCGATGACCTGGAGGAAGGGCATGATTTCAAAGAGAACATGAACCCGGGCTCTCTCGAGATCATAGAGCGGGCTTACCTGGAACCTTCTCTCGCCAAGGCGGAACCCGGAGAGCGCTTCCAGTTCGAGCGGCTCGGCTACTTCTTTGTAGATCCCAAGGACTCCAAACCCGGCGCACCGGTGTTCAACCGCACGGTTACGCTGAAGGATACCTGGGCCAAGATAGAGCAGAAAGCCCCGGCGGCGAAGTAAGATGAAACGAATAAAAAGCGTAGTTCTTTTTTATAATTCCAAAAGGCGCAAAGCCTTGGTTTGCGCCGCCGGCATAGAGCGCAGGCTCAGGGCGGCTGGCGCCAAGGTCTTTAAGATCTGCGTCAATGACGCCTACTGCGACTTCCGGGCGGCGGACGCCGCCGTGGCCGTGGGCGGCGACGGCACCGTGCTGTACGCCGCGCGCCACGTGATAAGCCGCGGCATCCCGGTGCTGGGCATAAACGCCGGCGGCCTCGGCTTCCTGAGCGGTATGGAGCAGAAAGAATTCGTGAAAAGTCTGGACTCCTTCCTGCGCGGGGATTTTAAGAAATTCCGCCGCAGCCTGCTTTCCGTAAGCGTCACGCGCGGCAATAAGACGATGTTCGGCCCGCTGCCGGCCCTGAACGACTGCGTGATACGCAGCCAGGAGTCCCGTGCCTTCACGCTGCGCGCTTCTTTCGGGAGCCAGTTCCTTTCCGAATATTTCGGGGACGGCCTCATAGTTTCAACGCCCAGCGGCTCCACGGCTTACAGCCTGGCCGCCTCCGGCCCCATAGTAATGCCGGACCTTGAAGTTTTCCTGCTCTCGCCCATCTGCCCGCATACACTGACGCACCGCCCCATAGTCCTTTCGGCGGCGGAACAGCTTAATGTGGCGGTGCAGGGCGGTCACTCCGGCCCGCAGCTGGTGACCCTTTCAATAGACGGCCAGGAAAACTTCCGCCTGGAGCCGGGCGATACCGTCGTTATAGGCCGGCACGCTAAAAGTTTTCAGATGCTGGCCCCGCAGGGCTTTTCGTACTTCGACATACTCCGGCGCAAGCTCAGTTGGGGTGAAAGATAGGGACTTGGGACCGGGCGGGATTTAATTCCGAGCGCCCGTTTGGGAAGGGGGCCCCGCCATAATTTCCCCAGGCGGGGGGAACCGCGCTGGGCTATGCCCGTGCCGTATCAAGAGCTATGCTCATCAGACGGCCAACGGTTCCCTGCAGTCCGGGCGAGCGGAGTTAAATCCCGCCCGGTCCCGAACAGCGGCGAAAGTAATAAGGGGATATTGCGGTGCTTAAAAAACTTTCAATAAAGAATTTCGCGGTCATCGATTCGCTCGACCTGGAGCCGGGCCCGGGCCTTAATATCTTCACCGGAGAAACCGGGGCCGGCAAGTCCATCATAATTTCCGCGCTGGGTTTCCTGCTTGGCGAACGCTCCGGTACGGATATCCTGCGCCCAGGCGCGGCCTCGGCCGAGGTGGAGGGGGAATTCCAGGCCGAAAACCTGCCGCAGAACGTGGCGCAGCGCTGGAACCTTAAGGACGGCTCTTTCAAAATACGCCGCCAGGCCGATCCCAAAGGCCGCACCAGGGCCGCTATAAACGGCGCACCGGCCACCCTGGCCCAGCTTTCCGAGATAGGCGGTTTCCTGGTGGATTTTCACGGCCAGAACGAGCACCAGAGTCTGCTGAAGCCCGAGACGCAGCGCGACCTGCTGGACCGCTACGGCAAGCTGGAAAAAGAGGCCAGGGCCGTGGAAGAGGCCTGGAGCGCCGCGCGCGCGTTTGAGGATGGCCTTAATGCCGTCTCCATGTCCGAGGACGAGCGCGGCCGCCTGCTGGACCTTTACCGGTTCCAGCTGAACGAAATAGAATCCGCCAATTTAAAAGAAGGCGAGGAAGAAGAACTGGACGCCCTGTGGCCGCGCCTTAAAAATTCGGAAAAACTTTTTTCTCTATCCGGAGAAGCCCACGCTCTTGTAGACGACGCGGCAGGAGGCGCCGAGAAAGCGGTAGAGAAACTAAAGGTGCTGTCGACTATAGATTCCTCAGCCGAGTCCCTTACCGCCAGACTGTCAGCGGCGGCCATAGAGCTGCGCGACCTTTCCGGCGAGCTGCGCTCCTACGGGAAAGGCGTACATTCCGATCCCGGCGAGGTGGACCGCTGCCTGTCGCGGCTGGAGAAATTCAAGACCCTGAAGAAAAAGTACGGCGCCGACATCCCCGCCGTGCTCGCGAAGGCCGAAGAGCTACGCTCGAAGGTGAACGGGCTCGAGGACCTGACCCTGGACCGCTCCGAACTGGAGGGTAAACTCGCCGCCGCGCGCGCGAAGCTTGAAAAACTGGCCGGCGCCCTGCACGACAAGCGCCTGGCCGCCGCCACAAAACTTTCGGCTGAAATACTTAAGGAGGCTGAAGGGCTGGGCTTCAAGGAAGTGCGCTTTTCGGTGGACGCCGCCTACGATGAGGCCGCCATCACCTCCTCCGGCGGGGACTCGGTGGAATACCTTTTTACCGCCAACCCCGGCTATCCGCTGAGGCCGCTGCGCTACACCGCCTCGGGCGGAGAAATGGCCCGCATCATGCTGGCGCTTAAAACGGCGCTGTCACGCGCGGACCGCATAGGCGCGCAGGTCTTCGACGAAGTGGACGCCGGCGTGGGCGCCGTGACCGGCCGCCTGGTGGGGGAGAAACTCGCCCGCCTGGCCGCCCAGAAACAGATCTTCTGCATCACCCACCTGCCGCAGGTGGCCGCCTTCGGCTCCGAGCATTACTTCGTGGAGAAGGACGTGAAGGCCGGCGTGGCCGCCGCCTCGGTGCGCCGCCTGGATGCTGCCTCGCGCGAGCGCGAGATCGCCCGGATGCTCGGCGGTAAGAAACAGTCCACCGACCTCGGTCTTAAGCACGCCCGTGAACTGCTGGCCGAAGCCGGAAAATAACACGAGTGAGGATTTGACATCATGGAAGTAAGAACAAGATTCGCGCCCAGCCCTACCGGGTATATGCATATCGGCAACCTTCGGACCGCCCTGTACGCGTACCTGCACGCCAGGAAGAACGAGGGTAAGTTCATCCTCAGGATAGAAGATACCGACCAGGCCCGCCTGGTAGAGGACAGCGTGAAGGTCATCTACGAGAGCCTCAGGGTGACGGGTCTTGAGCACGACGAGGGTCCCGACATCGGCGGCCCCGTCGGCCCTTACGTGCAGAGCGCGCGCCTGCCGATCTACCGGCAGTATGCCGAGAGGCTGCTGGCCGAGGGCCACGCCTATCGCTGCTTCTGCGAGAAGCACGAGAAACAGGAAGACGCCGACGAGGAACATGACGGCCCCATACTGGGTTACGATGGCCGTTGCAGCCGGCTCAGCGAGGCCGATGTGCAGGCCAACCTGGCCAAGAAGATGCCTTACGTGATAAGGCAGAAGATAGACAAAGAAGGCTCTACCTCGTTCAACGACTTTGTCTACGGCCCCATAACCGTAGAGCACAAGCAGCTGGACGACCAGATCCTGCTCAAGCGCGACGGTTATCCCACTTATAATTTTGCGAACGTCGTGGACGACCACTTGATGGGCATCACCCACGTGATGCGTGGCTGCGAGTACATCTCCTCCACACCGAAGTATATCCTGCTCTACAAGGCCTTCGGCTGGGAGATTCCGGAGCACATCCATCTGCCGCATATACTAGGGCCCAGCGGCAAGAAGCTTTCCAAGCGCGAGGGCAGCGTGGCGCTGTCGGACTTCCTCAATAAAGGTTACCTGCCCGAGGCCGTACTGAACTATATAGCCCTGCTGGGCTGGAACCCCGGTACCGAGCAGGAGTTCTTCACCAAGGCCGACCTGATAGCGAAGTTCGACATCGCGCGCATAGGCAAGGCGCCGGCGATGTTCGACGAGACAAAACTCGCCTGGCTAAACGCCCAGCACGTGAAAGCCCTGCCTCCCGAGAAGGCTCACGAGCTGTTCCTGAAGTTCTACCCCGAAAAGATAGTGAAAGGTTTTGACGCCAGGAAGCTTACGGGCTATATACAGGGGAAAGTGGAGAAACTCTCCGACATCCCGAATATGGTCTCTTTCCTGGCCGGACTGGATGAGAAGTATTCCGCGGAGCTTTTCGTCCACGCCAAGAACAAGACCACCCTAGAAGGAAGCAAGGCCGTACTAAAGGACCTTGAAGCCATCCTTTCCGGCCTGCCCTCCTGGGACTATGCCGCTATCCTGGCCGCCGTCAAAGCCTATGCCGAAGCCAAAGGCGCCAAGCTCGGCCCGGTCATGTGGCCGCTGCGCATAGCCATCTCCGGCCAGGCCGTCACCCCTACCGGCGCGGTAGAAATAGCGGAACTCCTCGGCAAACCCGAAACCCTCCGCCGTATCTCGGTGGCAATAGGTAAACTGTAGCCTCGTTATTTGTTGGCCTGACGCGGGGATAGGGCTGGAAAAAACAGGGTCTCGCACACCGTGCCCGCCGGGCCCATACCCCTGCCATCCCGACTACGCATCCTGCGGTCCAGCGCAAAACCGGGAGGGGGGATCGGACCCGGATCTCCTGTAACAAATTTGCCACAACTTTGAATCAAATCCTAAATAGAAGATTTGTAAACTTTCCTTGTAACCTTATGAAATACTGGTTCTACTCGGAAGGCAACATCCTCGGCCCCTACGAACCGGCAGAAATGCTGGTCCTTCCCGCTTTTGCCGAGGAAAGCCTAGTCTGCCCCGAGACCTGCACCGGGGACAACGCCGGGGACTGGCGTCCCGCGTCCCAGGTGGGGGAAATAGCTTCCGCCCTCAGCGTAGGCGCCGGCCGCGCCATAACAGCTGGTGTAATGGGTGGCGCCTACGAGTATGAAACAGGCTTCAGCTCCTCCGTGAGCTATTTCGAGAATAAAGAGCCCGCCGCCGGCGCTTCGTACGGAGAACTCCTCGACACCATAGACAACATACTAGGAGTCTATAAAGAGGGGCCCGAAGCCGCCTCCGCCATCCGCCCGCAGGAAACAGATTACGACCTGGCCGAAAAATTCGATATACGCCTGTCGCGCATACAGGAAGAGCTGGAAGCCGCCCGCTGGGAGAAAAACCTCCTCCTTGAAAAGATCCGCATGAAGGATACGGAGGAGAAGAAGAACCGCGAGAAGATACAGGAGCTGGAAGCCCGGCTTAAAGGCGAGACCGGCAAGTCCGATATCAGCGCCCGCGAACTTGAGCAGGTGCGCCACCTGGTAGAGCTCAAGGAAAAAGTAGACACTATAAAGCAGATAGAGGAAATTAAACGGGAAGAGCTTTCCCTTAAAGAAGAACTCCCCGCCCCCGCAAAGGAAGCCGCGCTGCCCCCGGCAATAGAGATAGAAGAGCAGCTTTCGGAGGAGTCCAGCTCCCAGGCCGCTCATGCTGCCCTGGAAAAGCCGGAGGCCGAGGTAGAGGTAAAGTCCTTCAAGAGCATGAAGCGCTCAAGCGAAATAAAGCTGGAGACCTCGCTAGGCCGCGATCAGAAAGAGACCGAGGACGAAGCCGGACTTACCAGCCGCAAGTTCAAGAGCTTGGGCCAGACCCAGGAACCCGCCTACGTCTACGGTTCACATTACGACAAGCCTCTCCCTGGTCCCGAGGCCGCCCCTCCCGGCGCGTTCAAACCTGAAGCCCATGAACCCCTGCCCCAGCAGGCCGGCGGTGTAGTTTACGATTTTACGGTAGTTACCTCAAAGCCTCCGGAGACTTCCCAGCAGTTCCAGATAGAAACGCGCTACGAAGTCCCTGTCCAGCAGGCGCAGCCCGCGCCCGCCCAGCAGCAGCCCCAGCCGCAGGCGGTAAAGCCGCAGGCTTATGATTTCGGCGTGCGCCCTCAGCAGGCTCCCGCTCCCGCCCCCGCGCCTCAGCCCCAGCAGGCCCCGGCGCAGCAGGGGTCGCCCGCCCAGCACGGTTTTCAGTTCCAGTTCCAGCAGCAGGCTTCCTCCGCCCCGGCCCATATGAGGGCTGCCGATGTGCAATCAGCCTCTCCCTCGGCCCAGCCGCCCGCCTGCGCCCCCGAGAAAACACCGGCGGAAGCGGCGGCAGAATCCCCCGAAAAAACGCAGCGCATCCCCGTGCCTGCCGTCAAGGGCAAAGCTGAAGTTAAAGCCCCGGAGAAAAAGCCCAAGCGCGGCGGAAAAATGGCTTTCATAGCCATACTGATAATTTTTGGCTCTATAGCCGCCGGAGGCCTGGGCTATTTCTTCCTGGGCGAAGGCGTCAGCTTTTCCGAGTTCTCGATGCTCAGCCTTGGCGGGAAGAAAAAGGCGACCGGCATGACCAGCCAGCTGGAAGCCAAAGGTGCGGCAGAGGCTCCTGTGGTTACGGCTGAGCCGGCAGGAGTGGATGCCGGGACCCAGCCGCAGGCCCAGCAGGCGGCTTCGCAGCAGACACAGGCTCAAACCCAGCCGCCGGCCCAGCCCCAGGTCCAGCCGCAGGCGGCCCAGCCCGAGCCTAAATCTGCCAACGAGAACATACGCAAATCCCTGGAGATAGTAAAAGGGTACAAGCTTTCCGGAGGGCGCGGCACCATTAAATCCTGGTTCTCCAACTCTTTCCTTTCCGGCGCCGTCGGCGGTACCAACGAGGAGTGGACGGCGACGCCGCTGCACGGGGATATCCTCGTGGTGCAGTACCGCCTGTTCAGGCCCAGGCAGGAGCCGATGGTCTACCAGTTCGAGGTGGATGCCGCCAAGCAGGACATAGTGCGCGGCATAAACAACAACGCCATAGAGCTGCTGGATTTCTCCTCCGGAGAGAAGAGCGTAAGCGCCGCCCCCGTCAAAATGCCCGCCGCCAAGGCGAAGCCCAGGAAGCGCGCGAAAAAAGCGGGGGAAATACCGATATTGCCTCTGCCTGACGCGCCTTCGGCAAACCCTTCCGCCGATCAGGAACCTACCGGGTTCGAAAACGGCCAGGCCGAGGGTTCGGAGCAGGTTAAGTACCTTAAAGCCCAGGAGTCAGACGAAGAGTTATTCTGAGCCCGGAACATGAAGGCCGGTGGAAAAGGCGGGGCTAAATCCCGGCCGGCAGATATTGTAATATATACCGTGTTAGTTCCTGTTTTCTGTATTTGCCGGGCCGGCTTGTCACTTCGCTGTTCTTAGCGCCGGTTGCTCCGCTCAAAACGCCGTCCCGCGCTGTATAAGTATGGCTGAAAAAGGCTTATCGATAAATATTTCAAAGCGCCTCGGGGAGATGCTCGTCTCCTCGGGCCTGATAACGGCCGCCCAGTTGAACGAAGCGCTGGAGATGCAGCGCTCCACCGGCAGCAAGCTTGGACACCTGCTCGTCCATAAAAAATACATAGAAGAACGCAAACTCCTGGAGTTCCTCAGCAAGCAGTTCGGCATAGAATTCGTGGACCTGCGCAACCGCGAGATCAGCGCGGAACTGCTTAAGATAATCCCCGAGAATATTGCGCGCCGCTACGGCCTTATTGCGGTGGAGAAGCTGGAGAGCAAGCTAAAGGTCGCCATGGAGGACCCCCTGAATATAGTGGTCCTGGACGACCTGAAGATGATGACCGGCTACGATATAAAGCCGGTTTTCGGCTCGGAATCCGACATCGCCGCAGCCATAGATAAGAATTACGGTTCCAAGACCTCAAAGGAGGCCCTGGACGAGATATTGAAGAAGACCACCGGCGGCACCACGGAAGTGTCTCTTATCGAAGAGGATGAAAACCGGGGAGGCGGTGAAGACCTCCATTCCCTGGAGGAGAAAGGGGAAGCCGCGCCGATAGTGCAGATGGTGAACCTTATCATCTCTTCGGCCATAAAAGCGCACGCCTCCGACATACACATAGAGCCCACCTACAGGGACACCCGGGTGCGCTTCCGCATAGACGGCGTGCTGCACTCCCAGCCTTCTCCGCCCAGAAAATTCCATAACGCCATTATCAGCCGCCTTAAGATCATGGCCACGCTGGATATCTCCGAGCGCCGCCTGCCGCAGGATGGCCGCACCAAGCTGAAGATAGAGGACCATGAGATAGACCTGCGCGTTTCCATCCTCCCCTGCGGCCCCGGTGAAAAGGTCGTCATGCGTATCCTGGACTCCTCCGGCCTGAAGCTAAGGCTGGAAGACCTCGGCATGGAGCCCGAGAACCTTGCCATCTTCTCGAAGTGCCTGAAGGCCCCGCACGGCATCAACCTGATAACTGGACCCACCGGCTCGGGCAAGTCCACCACCCTTTACTCAGCCCTGGCCACCCTGAACGAGCCGGATATCAACATCGTCACGATAGAGGACCCGATAGAATACAACCTGGAGGGGATAAACCAGGTGATGGTAAACGTGGACGTGGGCCTCACTTTCGCTTCCGGCCTGCGCTCTTTCCTGCGCCAGGACCCCGATATCATCATGGTCGGAGAGATCCGCGATTTCGAGACTATGTCCACGGCCATCAACGCCGCTATGACGGGGCATCTTGTTTTCTCCACGCTGCATACAAACGACGCCCCCGGCGCCATAACCCGCATTGGCATGATGGGGGTGGAGCCGTTCCTGACCTCTTCCACGCTGCTTATGGTGGTGGCCCAGCGCCTGGTGCGCGGCATCTGCAAGAATTGCAAGGAAATATACGAGGTAAAGCCGGAACTTCTGGTAAGTCTTGGCATGCCCAAAGCTGTCCTTGATAATAATACTAAAAATGGTAAAATTATCCTGTCGAGGGGTCGCGGCTGCGAAATATGCGCCAAGACGGGTTATAAGGGCCGCATGGGTATCCATGAGATACTGGAAGTGAGCGACGTTATAAGGACCCAGATAATAGAGAAGGCGCACGTATCCAAGATAAAAGACGCGGCCCGCAAGAACGGCATGATAACGCTGCGGGAGTCCGCCTTGCGCAAGCTTTTTACGGGAGCGACCACGGTAGAAGAAGTTATCCGCGTGACCGGGTCTGATGTGGATTGACCGCGCCGCAGGCTGTAAGCCATAGGCCGTAAGCAGAAAATATTTCTGCCTATGGCTTAAGGCGTAGGTTTGTTTTATTAGGAGCTACACTATGGTAACAATGAGCGAACTATTTATAATGATGCACGAGAAGAACGCTTCGGACATTCATCTTACCGCCGGCGCCACCCCGATGCTCCGCATAGACGGAGAGCTGGTGCAGACCCCTTTCGATAAGCTTACCCCCGAGATGTGCCAGACCCTTATTTTTTCGCTGATGACCGACTCCCAGCGCCAGCGCTTCGAGGCCACCAACGAGCTCGACTTCGCGTTCGGCATAAAAGGCATGGGCCGCCTGCGTATGAACGCCTACCGCCAGCGCGGCGTGGTCGGCGCGGCCATCCGCTCCATCCCCAGCAAATACAAGACTTTCGACGAGCTGAACCTGCCTCCCGTGGTCTATGAACTGATGAAGATGACCAAGGGCCTGGTGCTGATAACCGGGCCCACGGGATCGGGCAAGTCCACCACGCTGGCCTCGATGATAGACTACCTCAACGAGCACCGCAATTACCACATTATAACCGTCGAAGACCCTATCGAGTACGTGCACACGCATAAGAAGAGCATCGTCAACCAGCGCGAAGTCGGCGCGGACACCGAGACCTTCGGCGCGGCCCTGCGCCACGTGCTGCGCCAGGACCCAGACGTGATACTGATCGGCGAGTTGCGCGACCTGGAGACCATAGGCGCCGCGCTGAACATCGCCGAAACGGGTCACCTCGTGTTCGCTACGCTGCACACTTCGGACGCCTCCCAGACCATCAACCGCATTATCGACGTTTTTCCGCCGCACCAGCAAGAGCAGATCCGCGTGCAGCTCTCTTTCGTGCTGCAGGCCGTGTTCGCGCAGCAGCTACTGCCTATGGCCAGCGGCACCGGCCGCACCCTCTGCTGCGAGGTGCTGATAGCCAATTCCGCGGTCCGCAACCTTATCCGCGAGCAGAAGATAGAGCAGATCCCCACCATCATACAGACCGGCGGCAAGTTTGGCATGGTCACGATGAACCAGTCGCTGGTGGACCTCTACAAGAAGCAGAAGATAAGCTACCAGGAAGCCGTGAACCGCTCGGCGGACCCGGAAGACCTGAAGAAGCTGCTGCAGAAATCGCTGTCTGTTTCGAGCTGATAAACGATGCAATTCGCCTACAAAGCCAGGGAATCGGGGGGCAAGGTTACCGAAGGCGTAGTGGAAGCCGCGGACCAGAAAGTCGCCATGGCGCGCCTGCGCGAGCAGAAGCTGTCCGTGATGGAGATCAAGCAGGGCCCCGCCAAGAAAAAAATTAAGGGTAAAGTAAACAACAAGGACGTTGTTATATTCTCGCGCCAGCTTTCCACGCTGGTCTCTGCCGGCGTGCCTATAGTTCAGGGGCTTAACATCCTGGAGGCGCAGGCCGAAAATCCGGCTTTCAGGAACGTGGTAGGGGCGCTGCGCTTGGATATCGAGGCCGGTCTTTCCATCGCCGACGCGATGAAGAAGCACCCGCAGGCCTTTACCGAGCTTTATGTGGCTATGATAAAGGCGGGCGAGATCGGCGGTATCCTCGACACCATCCTGGAGCGGCTCTCCGCCTACCTGGAAGCCAACGAAGCGCTGAAGGCCAAGGTGAAGAGCGCGCTGATGTACCCTATGGTGGTGTTCAGCGCCGCCGGGCTTATCACTATCTTCCTGATAGTTTTCATCATTCCTGTTTTCAAAGATATCTTTTCCAGCTTCGGCGCCAAACTGCCTTTCATCACCCAGATGATAATTAACGTCTCGGATTTTCTAAGGCATTATCTCCTTTTTGCGCTGCCTCCTATCGGCTTTGCCGTCTGGATGATTAAAAAATGGATGAAGACCGAAAAGGGTCAGGAAAAAGTGGACGATATTTCGCTTAAGCTGCCTATTTTCGGCATACTGCTTAAAAAGGTGGCCATCGCCAAGTTCAGCCGCACGCTGGGAACGCTGATTAAATCCGGCGTGCCCATATTGCAGGGTTTGGAGACCGTTGCGAAGACCGCCGGCAACAAGGTTATAGAGCGGGCCATCAACGCCAGCCGGGACTCCATTAAGGAAGGCGGCCGCATCTCCGACCCGCTGAAGAAAGCCAATATCTTCCCGCCGATGGTCATACAGATGATAAGCGTGGGCGAGGAGACCGGCGGCCTGGACAACATGCTGACCAAGATAGCGGACTTCTACGACACGGAAGTGGACACCGCCGTAAAGGGCCTTACTTCCATGCTGGAGCCGCTCATCATGATCATCCTCGGCATCGTCATCGGCACCATAGTCATAGCCATGTTCATGCCTATGTTCAGCCTGGGCGAAATGGTCGGCAACTAGAATATTTAATCCTATACGAAAAGCCCGGGCAGCCGGGCTTTTTCGTTTTGCTGTGTCAGGAAAACGGGGATCGACATCTGGCTTTAGGGGGCCCGGCGGGCACGGCGTCGCGCACACCGTGCGCGCGCCTCCTCTCTCGGCCTCCGCGCTTACGCAAGCGTCGACCTCCGACAGGGCCCGCCGAACCCATCCCCGTCAGGCCACCGACTGTGCGATCCTGTAAGTTTAAACCAGAAGTTATATCGCTTTTTCTTTTTTCAGGAGTTTCAGCTTGGCCTTGAGGCCGCCGGGGGCCGAGAAGCCGCCCAGGGTGCCGTCGGACTTTATCACGCGGTGGCAGGGCACCACCGGCGCGAACGGGTTCTTCCCGAGCGCTGTGCCCACGGCCCTGACGGCGCCGGGCTTGCCTATCTTTCGCGCTAGCCACTTGTAGCTGCGCGTCTGTCCCGCCGGGATCGTCATGCAGGTTTTCCACACCGCCTGCTGGAAAGGCGTGTATACCTTCATCTCAGAGAGAATCTGTTTTTGGGTCTTCATCAGCCCTCCAGTTCGGACTTGCCGCGCAGTTTCCGGTGGTAGGTGATCCCGAAGCGATGCGCCTCGTCGCGCAACGCCTGCAGCAGCCGCAGGCCGGGGTGAGCCCGGTCCAGCAGCAGCGGCTGGGAGCGCTGAGGCGAATAGATCTCCTCAAGCCGCTTGGCCAGGCTGACGACCGGTATCTTCAGCCCTTCCGTCTTCATGGCCTTCATCGCCGCGGCCAGCTGGCCAGGGCCCCCGTCTATCAGCAGCAGGTCAGGAGGCGGTTCGCCTTTCTTGATTATCTGCGCCAGCCGCCGTCCCACTATCTCCTCCATCATCGCGAAATCGTTAGAGCCTTCCGGCACGTTCCTGAAATTTATCTTGTAATGACGGTAATGCGCCGTGTCCCGTTCGCCGTTGATAAAACAGACCGAAGAGCCCACCGCCTGCCTGCCGAACAGGCTGGACGTGTCGAACGCCTCTATATGCGCTGGGGGATGTGCCAGGCCGAGCGCTTCCTTCAGCGCCGTGACCGCGCCGGTGCGCCCGGTCGCATTTTCGATGAAGTCCGGCTCGAGCTTCCCGACCAGCACGCGCTCCTCCATGTGGGCGAAAGCGTTGAGGAAGTCCCTGTATCTGGCCGCCTCCTCGTATTCCATCTTTCCGGCGGCGCGTGCCATCTTCGCCTTGAACGAGACGCGCAGTTTTCCGTAGTCGCCTTTCAGGAAATCAGCTACGCGCGCGGCCAGCGCTTGGTAGCCCGCTCGCGAGATCTTCCCGGCGCAGGGCGCGGTGCACTGCCCGGTGTGGTAATAAAGGCAGGCCTTTATCTTGCGTTCGTCCAGGGGTTTCTCCAGCGAAAAGTCCCAGCGGCAGAGGCGCAGGTTTATGAATTTTATACGCCCCAGGTAGCCCAGCAGTTTCTTGAGCGGCTCCACCTTCGGGAACGGCCCGAAGTAGAGGCCGCCGTCCTTCAACTTCCTGCGGGTGAAGAACATCCGGGGAAAATCCTCGCGCGTAATTTCGATATAGGGGTAGGTTTTGGAATCCTTCCACATCTCGTTGAAGAAGGGTTGGAGTTTGTAGATGAGCTGCCGCTCCGTCAGCAGGGCCTCCCGCTCGCTGGCCGAGGCTATGTAGTCTATTCGGCGTATCAGTGCCACCAGGTTGGGGATCTTCCAGCGGCGGTCGGAGGGGCTCTTGTGGAAGTACTGGGCCACGCGGGCGCGCAGGTCCTTGGCCTTCCCTACGTAAAGCACGGCGCCGGAAGCGTCGCGCATCAGGTATACCCCGGGGCTGTCGGGCAGATGTGAGAGGTTCATTTTAAAACCTCCCGCCGGTTATGAATTTCCGCTCATCCACTTTTAATAATTTCAGGCCCAGGAAGTAAACTGCCACGGCGGCCGGGACGCCCGCGGCAGTAGCGGCCAGCGGGCCGGCGGGGGCCAGTGTGCATTTCAGAAGCAGGGCCGTAAGGCCGGCGGCCGCGGCGGCCAGCGCCGGGCGGAAAAAAGGAATGCCGGAGAGGGGGCTTGCGCCGGAGCGCGCGCGCAGGGCCCTGGTGAAGGCCAGCGCCGCGGCCCAGGAACTTATCGCAGTGGCCAGCATAAGACCGCCGGCGCCCAGCCTCCCCATCAGCGGCAGGCACAGGGCGGCGTTGAGTACAAGTTGTACCGAGATTATGGCCAAGGGTTCCGCCTGCCTGCCCAGCGCGTAGAGGGCCGAGGCTGAAACTTTATTAAAGCCGTAGGCTGGTAAACCGAGAGCGAGCCAGAAAAGGGCACGGGAAGTAAGGAGGCTCTGCTCGGGGGTAAAAAGCCCGTGCTCGAACAGCGCGCGGCATATGGGAAGGGCCATTACAGATATGCCCGCGGCCGCGGGCAGCATTATCAGCCAGGAGGAGGCCAGCGCCGGTTTAAGCCGAGCCCGGAATCCTTCTTTATCCCCGGCCGCCGTTCTGGCGGCCAGCTCGGGCAGCGAGACTGCCGCGGCCGCGGCCGCGAAAAGCGAGACCGGGAACTGCACCAGCCGCGCGGAATTATAGATGGCGGTAATGGAGCCGGGGGGGAGGAAACTCGCGTAAAGGGTATTTATCAGCATGGAAATCTGGTCCTGCGCTAGGGTGAGCGCAGCAGGCGCCGCCGCCAGCAGGGCCGGCGCGGCCGACAGGTTCCTGAACGGGTTGGAGAAGGCCAGGCCGTAGCCTTCCCGCTTCAGGCCGGGGAGCAGGGCCAGCGCCTGAAGCAGGCCGGAGGCGGAGGCGACCGACGCCAGGAGTATTATCTTGTTCCTGCTTTCCAGGCCGGAGAAGCCTCCGTAATGGAAAACCAGCAGGAGCGCTATTACGGAAAGGGAGAAGGCCGCCGGGGCGAGGGCCGGAATGAAAAATCTGCGCGCGGAATTCAGCGCGGCGGTAAAAAGGGCGGACAGATTAACGAAAAGCAGATGAGGCATCAGCACCGCGGTCAGCAGCGCCGTCAGTTCCAACTGGCCGGGCGAGGAACGGAAACCCCAGGCCGCCAGCGCCACCAATTCACTACGGAAGATGATGCCGGCCGCGGCCGCCAGGGACGAGAACAGGAAGATCACCGTCCAGGCTGAAGCAAAAAAGACGCGCGCCGCGGGCTCCGGCTTGACCTTCTCCCGCTCAAGCATCGGGATGAAAACCGCGTTCAGCGCTCCTTCGCCTACGGTGCGCCTGAAAACGTTGACCAGCCGGAAAGCCGCGTAGTAAGCGTCGGCCAGGGCCCCGCCGCCGAAGAACGCCACCAGCAGCGCGTCGCGCATATACCCCAGCACCTTGGTTATCAGGTTGGCTCCGGCCATGCCCGCCATGCCGCGGGTAAAAGCCCTGTGCGAGGTTTCCAGTACGGGCGAATTTGCTTTTTCGGGCATAGAATGATAAACTATCGTTACTATGGCAAAACTAAAGACCGGAAGACATACCAGCGCAATCAAAGCCTGGCGCAAATCAGAGAAACTGGCCTCTAAGAACAGGGGCGTAAAAACAAGGATCCACGACACTGCTAAAGAGTTCGGGAGCCTCGTCGCTAAGAAGGATATAGACAGTGCGCAGAAAATGCTGCCGAAAACCTATTCCCTTCTCGATAAAGCCGCGAAGAGCGGAACTATCCACTGGAAAGCCGCCGCCAGGAAGAAGTCCCGCCTTGCCGCGCGCATCAAGGCGATAGCGCAGAACCCTTCCGTAAAGTAACTTTCCTTAAAAAAGAACAGACCCCGTCCCTTTCAAGGACGGGGTTTGTTATTTGGTTCCCGTGATCTCGTAAACGAGCTGCCTTATTACCAGCCCCGGGTCCCTCTTCGAGGAGGACTTGAGGAGTTCCTCCGCCTCCAGGCAGCGCCTGAGGCTGCGCAACAGCTTCTCCTCGGTGTAGGAGGCGGCGTCCCTCAGGGCTGCGTGATACTGGCCCGGGGACATTCCTGCCTGGTAGCAGGCAGCGGGCCCCTCGCCGGCGGTGGAGAGGCGCTTAACTTTCAGGAGGCGTTCAACCGCCCTTGCGGTTTGCGAAAGCAGCGCCAGCGGTTCCGTTCCGGAGGCCAGCATCTTTACGGCCGCATCGGCGGCCTGGGCCGCGCGGCGGCCCGCCACGGCGTTGGAAAGATCGAAAGGGTTCTGTGTGCGCGCGAAACCTGCCAGTGCCAGCGCGTCCTGCGGGTTGAAAACCCTGCCGTTGCCGTGCATGTACAGGACTATTTTTTCCGCTTCCCCGTCCAGCGTGACCGAGTCGGTGCCAAGCAGTTCCACCAGCAACTCAAGGGCCTCTCCGTCCGTTTTCACGCCCTTGGCCAGCAGTATTGAGTTCAGGTGCTCCACGGCCTGCCCCTGGGACATAGACTCGAAATTTACCAGCGCGGCTTCCGCGGTCAGGGAAGCTGTTATAGGGTCCTGTTTTTCCCTGGGCCAGTCGGCGAGCAGCAGCAGGCAGGCGCTGGGACAGGGATCTGCGAGGTAGGCCAGCAGGGCTTTAAGCGGTTCTTTCTTCAGTTTCTCCACCCGCTTCAGGGCGACAAAACGCACCTCCGCCAGCATAGGTGCGGTCTGCGCCTCGTCCAGGGCCTGCGCCATGTCGGTAGTTTCGCCGTCGCGCACGGAGAAGTTGAAGGACTCCGGTTTAAAGATCCCCTCAAGCCGCTTCAGAGCGGCTTCCTTAAGCGCGGTTTCCTCTCCGCAGAGGTAATACACGGGGCGGGTTTTCTTTTTGGCCCATTCGTCGGCCAGCGCTTTCGGGGTCAGTGTGATCATTGTTCAGGGGTTGGGGTTTACAGTGCCGGACGACTGCTGTACTTCGTTGGGGGGCGGCATTTTTCTGTACGAGGCGCTGGAGACGGAACCGAAGCCTTCCACCGTGCGCATGACCACGTCTTTAGATAGTATTTCCCAAAGTGACTCGCGGGCCTGCTCCTCGGTAAGGCCGCCGGGAAGGTTCGCGGCCGAGTACATCTTGGTCACCTGCAGGGCGGGCTCCTCCCAAAGGTAGCGGTTCTGCTCGCGGTCCAGCAGGCGCACCCCGGCTATCACATTCAGCTTGTATACCGTGGGGACCAGGTTGACGTCGTATTGTATCGGGGTAAGTATGTAGTGGTTTATCTCGCCCACTATAACTCCCTGCGATGAACTTTCCGGAGAAACGGCGTATTCGCCGTTCTTCAGGAATTCGTCTATTACCTTCAGCGTCAGTTTCTCCTCCAGGCCGAACTGCTGGGTCTTGTTCGTGAAAGGGCGTACCGATATGCGCTTGATATACTGCGGCAGCTTCTGCTGCGCCGGATTATAGATAATGTCCGAATTCGAGGCGCAGGCCGCCAGGCCGATGACCGCCGTCAAAAATAACAGTTTTTTCATAATTCCCCCGTTCCCGTTCACTTCACTACAATGCTTACCAGCCGGCCCGGTACAACTATCACCTTCACCACCGTCTTGCCGGCCGTGTGCGCAAGCGCAGCCTCCAGGGCCAGGCGCTTGATCTCTTCCTGCGGCGTGGTTTCCTTCACCGTAAGGCGACCTTTCACCTTGCCGTTCACCTGCACCGGGATCTCGATATCGCGCGAGGCTATCACGGACAGGTCGGCAACCGGCCAGGCGCGCTTCATCAGCGTGCCCTCGCCTCCCGAGACTTCCCAGAGTTCGTCGGTGACGTGCGGCGCGAAAGGGTGCAGCAGGGCCAGGAAGGTGCTGAAGTCCTCCCTGGAGGTAGTTTTCTGTTCGGTCAGGCGGTTCAGGTATACCATCAGCGCCGAGATGGCCGTATTGAACTTTAGTGCCTCGATATCGGAGCCGACCTTTTCTATTGTCTGGTGGCGCAGGATCAGGTCCTGGCCGGAGGCCGCGTCGTCCGTGAGGGCGGAATGCCTCTCCAGGCCCCAGGCGTAGGCGCGCTTGATAAAGCGGTGCACGCCCTCTATGCCGCGTATGTTCCAGGGCTTGGAGTCCTCCAGCGGGCCCATGAACATCTCGTACAGGCGGAACGCGTCGGCCCCGTAGCGCTCGTAGATCTCGTCGGGGTTTATCACGTTCTTCTTGGACTTGGACATCTTCTCCACTACCGGCTTTATGGTTTCGCCATCGGAAGTCTTCGCGGTGCCGTCTTCGGCGATGTCGAGCTCCTTGTATGAGCGGTAGACGCCCTTGCCGTCGCGGTAGGCGTAGGAGAGTATCATCCCCTGGTGCACCATCTTCTTGAAGGGTTCCTTGGTAGAGACAAATCCCAGGTCGAACAGCACCTTGTGCCAGAAGCGCGCGTAAAGCAGGTGCAGCACGGCGTGCTCGGCGCCGCCGATGTATAGGTCTACCGGCATCCACGCCTTCTCAAGTTCCTTGTCCACGAAAGCGGAAGGGTTCTTGGGGTCTATGTAGCGCAGGTAGTACCAGCAGGAGCCGCCCCACTGGGGCATGGTGTTGGTCTCGCGCTTGGCGGGACCGCCGCAGGAAGGGCATTTTGTGTTAACCCAGGAATCTATCGCGGCCAGGGGGGATTCCCCGGTGCCGGTGGGCTGATATTTTTCTACTTCCGGCAGCAGTACGGGCAGTTCGCTTTCAGGCACCGGCACAGTGCCGCACTTGGGGCAATGCACCAGCGGTATCGGCTCGCCCCAGTAGCGCTGGCGGGAGAAGATCCAGTCGCGCAGCTTGAAATTTACTTTGGCGCGGCCTATACCCTTTTCCTCAAGCCAGGCCGTGATCTTCTTCTTGGCCTCGGGGGTGGGCAGGCCGTCTATGATGCTGGAATTTATGGCGGTGCCATCGCCGCAGAAGGCGCCCACTCCTTTCCAGTCCGCGGGGGTTTTGAGCACCTCGATGATCTTCAGGCCGTACTTGACCGCGAACTCGTGGTCGCGGTCGTCATGGGCGGGCACGGCCATGATGGCGCCGGTGCCGTAGGTGGTCAGCACGTAATCGGCTGTCCAGATCGGGAGTTTCTCTCCGTTCACCGGGTTCACGGCGGAGGCGCCGGTGAACACGCCGGTCTTGTCCTTGGCGAGTTCCGTGCGCTCCAGGTCCGACTTGTTGCCGGCGGCGGCCACGTAGGTTTGCACGGCCGCCCTCTGCTGCGGTGAGGCCAGTTTGAGCGTCAGCGGATGTTCCGGGGCCAGCACCATGTAGGTGGCGCCGTAAAGGGTGTCGGGCCGGGTGGTGAAAACGGTCAGTTTCCCGCCGCCCTCCAGCGCGAAGTCCACTTCCGCGCCCTCGGAGCGGCCTATCCAGTTCTTCTGCATCAGCCGGGTGGAATGCGGCCAATCGGTGCCTTCCAGGTCGGCCAGCAGGCGGTCGGCGTAGGCGGTGATCCTCAGCATCCACTGCCTGAGGCTCTTTTTTTCTATCGGGGTCTCGCAGCGGTCGCACTTGCCCTGGTATATTTCCTCGTTGGCCAGGCCGGTCTTGCACTTGGGGCACCAGTTTATCGGGCTGGTGGTCTCGTAGGCCAGGCCCTTCTTGAAAAGTTGCAGGAAGACCCACTGCGTCCACTTGTAATAGGCGGGGTCGGTGGTATCTATCTCGCGTTCCCAGTCGTAGCTGAAGCCGAGCGACTGGATCTGGCGCTTGAAAGTGGCGCAGTTCTTTTCTGTGGTGATGCGCGGGTGCACGCCGGTGGAGATGGCGTAGTTCTCGGCGGGCAGGCCGAAGGCGTCCCAGCCCATGGGGTGCATCACCTCGAAGCCTTTCATGCGCTTGTAGCGGCAGACTATGTCGGTGGCGGTATAGCTTTCCGGGTGGCCTACGTGCAGGCCGTCTCCCGAAGGATAAGGGAACATGTCGAGGCAGTAAAATTTAGGTTTGTCCGGCAGGCGCTGTGTCTTGAAGGCGCCCTGCTCCTTCCACCTGGCCTGCTGGCGGGCGTCTATCTCCTGTAAAGTCCGTGCTTCGGTCTCGGTGTTCACTTTGAAGCCTCCTGGCGGCTGGCCCGGCGGTTTTTTCTGAGCCGGTCGAAAATTATGCTGACAGTACCCTTAGAAGTTTTTATCTTGTATTTCGCGGGGTTGGCCCCCTTGGGAACGGCCATCATCCGCTGGTTGCGGCGCATGAAGGAGGACGAAGTTACGCTGCCGTCGGGCTGGAGGTCCTGGCGGGTCTCCCGTTTGTTGTAATTCAGCTTTATCCGGCTCTTGTCGATGGTTATCTTCATGGAGTCGGCCGCGGATTCCGGGGTTTTAAGGTTTAGGGTGACGTGATCCTCGTCGGAAACCACCTGCGGGCTGAGGTCGGCGGCGGAAAGCTTTTTCTGCACCCATTTATTGTAGGGGGCGTCTATGCTCTTGTTGGCGACGCCGAGTTTCTCGTTTATCCTTTTCTGCGCCAGCTCTATATCCCGGATCGGGTCTTCGGAGCCGGAGAAAAAAGCCTCGTTAAAAACGGAGTCGAAATCCTCGGACGTCACCGGCTTGTCCGACTGCAGCTTGGTGTTCACCTGGCCTATCCAGTCGTCCACGTTCTTAAGGAGGTCCTTGCTGAGCTGTTCTGAGTCGGCCGCGGGTTCGGCGGCATCTTCCGCGAAGGAGGGGGCAGAGACCGATAAAAAAACGGAGAGAACAAGTAAATAACGCATATTTATAAGTATTTTATCAAATAAACGGGGGTGGTATGGGAATGATAGCAAAAGAAGGCCGGAGGGCACGGGAAGACAAGCGGGGGTAAGAATGGGGGAGGGTTACGCCCTAATCCCTATTTTTCGCGGTCTTCTTTTGCTTTCCTGCCTTCTGCCGCCAGCTTTTTCAATAACAGAGCTGTTTTTATGTTCATCGCGCGGCGTTCGGCGGCTTTGCCGTCATCCATCCCGGAAAGGTGCAGCGCGCCGTGCGCGGCGAGGATCAGAAGTTCGGTGAGCAGTGAGTGGCCCATAGAGCGGGCCTGCTTTGCGGCTACGGGCACGCAGACATAGATCTCTCCCCAGTCGGCGCCCGGCACCGGAGACCTGGGGAAATTAAAGGCGATCACATCGGTAAGGCGGGCTTTTTTTAGGAAGCGGCGGTTCAGGGCTTTAATGCCGGGGCCGCCGGTAAAGACCAGGTTCACGGGCTTGCGGACGTTGCGCGCGCCCAAGCCAAGCGCAACCGCCCTTGCCAGCAGCGTCCTGGCCGCTTTAACTTCTCCGGGGACCTTAAGTTCAAAAAAAATATTCACGGCCATCAGGCATTCTCCTGTTCCCAGATGTCGTAGGCGGCCAGGATGTCCTTTACCAGCGGGTGCCTGACCACGTCCTTGGCGGAGAAATTAACGAATTTCACGCCTTCAACTTTTTTCAGAATATCTTTTATCAGCACCAGGCCGGAGCGGTCTTTCTCGCGCAGGTCTATCTGCGTGACGTCTCCGGTTATGACTATTTTAGAGTACATGCCCATGCGTGTCAGGAACATCTTCATCTGCTCGGGCAGGGTGTTCTGGGCCTCGTCCAGTATAATGAAGGCGTCCTCAAGGGTGCGGCCCCTCATATAGGCCAGTGGCACCGTCTCTATGACCTCGTCAGCGCGCAGCCCTCTGAAGTTGTCGGGTCCCAGCAGAGTATAGAAGGCGTCGTAGAGCGGGCGCAGGTAGGGCTGGACCTTGTCGGAAATGTCTCCGGGCAGGTAGCCGAGTTTCTCCCCGGCTTCGACTATCGGGCGCGTGAGGATGATGCGCTTAACTTCCTGCGCCCTCAGCGCGCGCAGCGCGCAGACAGCCGCCAGGTAGGTCTTGCCGGTGCCGGCCGGACCGATGCCCACCACCAGGTCCCGCGAGAGCATCGCTTCAACGTATTTTTTCTGGTTCTCGCCGCGGGGCCGTATCACTTCGTTGTAGTGGGTCTTATAAAGAGCGCCTTCAGGCAGGGGAGGCGCCTCCTGCGGTTTGGCGTCGGCGGGGGCCAGGCGCGTGTTGTAGAAGTCTTCCAGAGTTTCGCGCAGGCGCAGCAGGGCCTTGTCCACCGCAGCCGGTTTGCCCGTCACGGTCAGGTCGGCGCTTTCGCTCTCGGGGTGGTGCCGCACGAACACCTGCACCTTCAGGGCCCGCTCCAGTTCGCGCAGGGCTTCGTCCTGCGCCCCCAGGATCAACAGTATCTCTTCGCGGTTCTTAAGCTTGAATTTCTTCCCGTTCATTGCCACTTGGAGATGCCGCGCGGTATGACCACTATGCCGTCCGGGTCTATGTAGTAATGCTGCGCGTCCTGGTCCGGATTGTAGCCTATCGTGGTCTTGGCCTCTATGGTGTTATAGCGGTCCATGATAACTTTTTTCAGCCGGGTGCCCGCCTTTATTTCGCAGGCGTCCATTATTATGCAGTCCTCCAGCTGGCACTTTTCGTGCACTATCACGTCGCAGCCCAGGATACAGCGCTTCAGCGAAGACTGCATTATGGCGCAGCCGTCGGAGAGCATGCAGTCCTGCAGGTTGGATTCTATTATCTTGGTAGGGGCGGAGTTCTGCTTGGCTGCCTGTATGGGCCAGAGCTTGTTGTTCAGGTCCAGCTTGGGCTTGGCTCCCAGGAAGTCCATGTGTGTCTGCCAGAAGGACTCCAGGGTCCCCACGTCGCGCCAGTAGTTCTTTTCCTCGTAGGGCTTCATGCCCGGCAGTTCCTGTCCGTCGAAGTTATAGGCGAAGACCCGGTAGCGCTTGTGGATATTCGGCAGTATGGTCTTGCCGAAGTCCAGGGCCGCGGCCTCGCCCGATTCCTCGTGCAGTATCTTCACCAGGGCGTCGTAGCTGAAAATATAGTTCCCCATCGACGCGAAGGCGGAGTTGGGGTTGCCGGGGATGGGCTTCGGGTTCTTGGGCTTTTCCTCGAAGCCGTTCACGCGGTTCTTGGCGTCCACCACTATGGTGCCGAAGCGCGAGGCCTGCTTGAGGGGTACGGTCAGCGCGGAGACCGTCACGTCGGCCTTGTTGGCCACGTGGAAGTCTATCATCTGGCGGATGTCCATGCGGTAGATGTGGTCCGCGCCGAAGATGGCTACCAGGTCGGGCTTGTAGTCGTTGATAAGGTTGAGATTCTGCTTTACTGCGTCGGCGGTGCCGCGGTACCACATCTCACCGAGGCGCATCTGCGGGGGGACCACCGTGATGAAGTGCTCCTTGGTTATACCGCCGAGGTTCCAGGTGGAGCGCAGGTACTCTATCAGGGACTGCGACATATACTGCACCAGCACGTAGTTGGAGTAGATGCCGGAATTGATGAAGTTGGAAAGCACGAAGTCGATGATGCGGTATTTGCCGCCGAAGGGGACCGCCGGTTTGGAGCGTTCCTTGGTGAGCGGATAAAGCCGCTCGCCCTTGCCGCCGGCCATGATGATGCCTATCGTTTTCATTGTTCCTCCCAAAAAAATGCGTCTAACGGCGCCCGCGCGCCGGTTGAATTCAGCTTATCGCGTCCATGATCTCGCGCAGGTCCCGGCCCAGGCACAGGAATACCGGCTTGTCCACCGCGGTGTAGTGCTTTATGCGCTGCTGCCTGAGTTCGTGCGTGGCGGAGACAAGGTCTTCCAGGGTCTTCGCTTCCCTTTCTACTATCATTTCCTGCTCGTCCAGGCCGTAGGAGATGAATCGGTTCTCCTGTATTTCCTTGTATTTGGACAATACCGCGGTCCGCTCCGCCTGAAGCTTCAGGCGCTCCTCATCGGAAAGCTCGTACCAGGTGTGGGCTTTTACTACCGGGTGAAGGAGCATGTAACGGTGCCGCCCGAAAGTGTCCTTCGGCAGGAAACCGAAATCGAGGTCCTTTTTAGGCTGGGCGGAGTCGGCGCACTGGTGCACGCCGAGGTAGGAGTGCACGGGAGTCAGGTACTTGCCGGCTCCGGTGGAGAAAGTGCGCGCGCAGATCTCCTGCAGGTAAGGCAGGTCGTCGGACATGCGCCAGAAAAGGATGTCCGAGTCCGCCCGGAGGCCGGAGACCATGTAGGTGCGCAGGAACACCTTCTCCTGGCAGGACCCTATCATGTTCTCGAATTCCTGCTTGGCGGCTATCTTCTCGTTGGAGATCAGCCTTCTGAACTTGGGCTGCATTTTCATGAACACGAAACTGGAGTAGATGTTAGCGGTTTTTTTTGTCTTTTCCATTTTTTGTCTCCGCCCCGGGGTATTGCGGCTCAAGGTATACCGAGGTATGTCCGAGGATCTCCGTTTCGTCGGCTGTTTCAAGGCCGGTGGTTATTTCGGTTATCAGGAACCTTTTGCCGCCAGACTCTATTATGTGCTTGCGCGGTACCAGCATTGCGCCGGCGCTTTTGCCTATGGTCAGGACGCCGGTGAACTGCTCGCCTATCTTGATCCCGTCCTTCAGGTCCGTGACTTCCAGCCACAGGCGGTTGAACAGCGGGGAGTTGTTCAGCTTTATGAACCCGGTCAGGGAGGTGTTGAATTTGGCGTCGGGGTTGCGGACGTGCGACATTACGGCCGTCATGCCGCCCGTGAGTTTCGAGTAAAGCGGCTCCGTGTTCTTGCCGATTAGTACCACCTTTTTCGCTACCGTGAAGAGCCGGTCTCCCTTGTTAACCTGCGTTCGCTGGTCGGCGTAAACGTTCGTGATAATGCCCTCGGTTTCCGGCTTTATCTCCGTGTAGCTGTAGATGTCCTGCCAGCGGCGTTCGGTCTGTTTTTTAGAATCTTCAGCGGAGGAGTCGAGAAGGGCAGCCATCTCCGTAGAGACCATGCGCGCCAGTATGGCCTTGGGCGTTACGAACGCGAACAATTCGGTCTGTATTTCCTCGATCCTGCCGTCGAAAGGGGCGAAAATGTCGTAAGTCTCCTGCGCGGTGGAGATGCCCGTTACGGGGGTGTATACCGCTATGTCGCCTATCCTCAGGGTGTTCTGCACGGGGCCGGCCAGGGGCCTGGCTTCCGGCGGGGCGGTCTTTGCCGGCGCGGCGGGCCCGGCTGAGAAAGCCGGCCCTGCCAGCAGCAGGGCTGCGGCGGTGACGGAATTAATGATTCTTTTTTTCATGCAGTTTGGCGTAGGCTTCCCAGGTCCAGGGCATCTTTTCCATGAAGACGTCCCGTATGGCGTCGGCGTAGCGGCGTATCTCGTACTGCGCGTGTTCGTCCGCGCGCAGGCTTATGAAGTTCAGCAGGCTCCTGGCGTTAATGGTCCAGTGGAACTGCGTATACTGGGACACCGGCAGCACCATGCGCGCCATCTCGCGGGCGGCGCCGGCCTCAAGCAGCTGGCGGTACGCTTCGTAGGAAGCTTTCACGGCCCTGTCGTATATGGCCAGCATTTTCTCCTGCTCAAGCGCGCCGTTACGCACCGAGCCCTGCCTGTTAATACGGTCCTGCGCCCTGAAGGCTTCCGGTATGTAGAATTCGTCCTGCACTTCTGTGTAGCGGGCCGAGATCTCGTTATAGGAGGCTATGCGGTGGCGCATCCACTGGCGCGCTACGAAGATTGGGCATTTGATGTGGAACTGGAAGACCGAGTGTTCGAAAGGGCTGAGGTGGCCGTTGGCCAGCAGGTACTCTACCAGCTTCTTGTCCTGTGCCTCGCCTTTGGAGACGGAGCCGAAAGAGACCCTGGCGGAGTCTACCGCCCGCTGGTCCCCGCCCATGAATTCGATAAGTCTTACAAAACCCTTATCCAGGACCTTGTGCAGCCCCTGCTCCGGCTGTGCTTTGATTTCCGGCATGCGCCCTCCGCGTAATTTTTTGGAATCCTATTTTAAAATTATATACTTTTCAAAGTACTATTAAAAGGCATTGTGCCCTTATGAAAAAAATGAAACAGAAAGGAGCCGGTCTGGCGCGCAGTTCCAGCCTGGCCTCCCTGGCCGAAATAATGAAGATACTGCTTTCACCGGGAGGGTGCCCCTGGGACCGCAAACAGACCCATTCCACGCTCCTGAAATATCTTAAGGAGGAATCCGGTGAGGTAAGCCGCGCCGTGCGTAAAAAAGACTGGGGGAACCTTAAAGAGGAATTGGGCGACGTGCTGCTCCAGGTCGTCTTCCACAGCGCGCTGGCCGAACGCGACGGGAGGTTCAACCTCTCGGACGTGATACGGACCGTGAACGCCAAGATGGTACGCCGTCACCCGCATGTTTTCGGCGGAGGAAAGCTTTCCACACCGGCGCAGGTGCTGACGCTGTGGGCAAAGATAAAGAAAAAGGAAAAAGGGCGCGCGGCACGGGGGAAGAAAGCTTGAACCCGGGGAAACTCGCGCGGCTTATCTATCCCGAATTCAGGTTCGGGGTTACGGACCCCGACCAGGCGCAGAAGCTGGTCGAGCTCGGCGTAGGCGGTTTCTGTTTTTATGGCGGCAAGGCCGGCGAGGTTTATGAAGCTTCGCGCGCTCTGAAAGCCGCTTCTGAAACGCCGCTAGTTATCGCCTCGGATTATGAGAACGGGGCGGGGCAATGGGTGGCCGGCGCCACCGAGCTGCCGTCCAACATGGCCATCGGCTCCTCCGGTTCGGAGGCCCTGGCCCGGCGCAAAGGCGAGATAACCGCGCTGGAGGCCAAGGCGCTGGGGGTGGACTGGATCTTCGCGCCGGTAGTGGACCTGGCTTCCCGCCCCTCCAACCCTATAGTAAACGTGCGCGCTTTCGGTTCCGGCATGGGCTTGGTTTCGTGTCTGGCCGGCGCCTATCTTTCCGGGGTCCGTTCGCAGGGCGCGCTCTCATGCCTTAAACATTTTCCAGGCCACGGCGGCACCGAGACCGATTCGCACCTGGCCCTGCCGGTGCTCGACAAGAACCTTCAGGAGCTGGAAGAAGACCTGGGGCCCTTCGCGGCGCTGGCCGCACAGGCGGATTCGGTCATGGTCGGACACCTTTCCCTCCCCGCCCTGGACGCAAATTCGCCCGCTTCATTTTCCAAAGAAGTCATCTCCGGCCTGCTCAGGAAAAAATTACGCTACGGCGGCCTGGTCCTGACGGACGCGCTTAATATGAAGGCTGTCTCCGACGAGGGCCGCGCTGGGGTAAAGGCCTTCCTCTCCGGGGCCGACGTGCTGCTTTACCCTGAAGACCCTTTCGCCCTGCATTCGGCGCTGGTGCGCGCCTCCAACGACGGCATTATTTCCGGGGCGGCCGTGGAACTGGCCCTGGCCAGGCAGGACCTGATGGCGCGCCGCCTGTTGTCCTTCCGCTCTTCGCCGCCGCCTTTTGAAACAGTCCGCTGCCCGGAACACCTGGCGTTCAACGCCGAAGCGGCCCCGGCCTGCCTGGCCTGGGCTTACGGCGGGAATTCTTTCCGCGTGAGACCGGGGGAGACCATCGGCTATTTCGAGCCGCTCGCCGAACCTGGGCGCTGGAAAGGCGGCGCCTTTGCGGATGAGTTGTTCCGCCTTGGCGTCCGCGTGGAGCCTTACCGGCCCGGCTGCGGCATGAGGCTGACCGCCGGGATCTTCTCCGGGCCGCGCGCCGGCAGCGGCAGCATAAACCTGTCCACGGAGGAAAAATACGCCCTGGAGGCGGCTATAGCCGGCGCGGCCGGGTCCGCGGTGCTGGCCTTCGGCAGCCCGTTCGTCCTGAACGGGCTTGAGAACAGGCCGTCCGCGGCGCTCTGCGCTTTCTGCGCTCTTCCAGAATTCCAGACGGCCGCCGCCCGCGCGCTTTTCGGCGGCATGCATCCCGGCGGAACAATGCCTGTCTCCCTGGCGTAACGGCCGCGATATAAATAAAAGCCCCGCATGGTTAAACCTGCGGGGCTTTTATTTGACGGCTGCAGCTTAGTTCGTGTGCTTCAGCAGCTGATCTTTGCGGCGCTTTATTTCCTCTTCCAGCTTCTCGAGTTTTTCCTTGGCTTTTTCCTTGGTTTCTTCCATCCATCCGCCTATCTCCTCACGGGTTTCTTTTCCCGCTTTGGGGGCGAACAGGATGCCGAGCGCCGCGCCTATGAGGCCGCCGACAAGGAACGCGCCTACTATTTCTCCGCCTTTGTTTTCAGACATGATATCCTCCGTATGAAATTCAATTAGAGTCAGATTCAATATTATACATTGCCGCGCTCTTTGTCAAATCTTATAATAATTATTATGAAGGTCCTCTTCGGCTTACTGCTGCTCTTCGCCGCGCCGGTCATAGCCGGGGCCTATCCGCATGACGCGGCGTTAAGCGCCAAGCTGAAAAAAGAGTTCGGCGCCCAGCTCCGCACGACCTCAACAGGACGGGAGCTCTACGGCCGGCTGGAGCATACCGGCCGCTACGCTTCCCTGCGGGTGCTCGCCAGACGGGACAGTTCGGACGCCTTCGCCTGGTTCGATCCGGTCGCCAACGCGGTCTATTTCAACTCGCGCTTCATCCTGAAATTCTTCGCCGCAAAGAATTTCAAGGACGCCGACGTGGTGGAAGTCCTATGGAACAATAAAAAAGTGCGGGCCGAACTGGTGAAATACGCGCACCCGATATACCTGCACGAAATAGTTCACGCCCTGCAGTGCTACCTTTACCCGGAGTACCGCCAGGACGCCGGGGCCAACCCGCTTGAGTTCGAATACGAGGCCTATCTTACGGAGGACATGTACGTGCACGAACGCATGAAGGCGGACCCGCTTCTACTAAGAGAATTTATACGGGGCTCGTATAGCGATATCTATACGTCTAATATTTTCGGCACCTATTTCACGCTTTCGCTGGACCCGGAGCGGTACAAGGAGAGGATACGCCGGTATTACGAGGAGCAACTGGGTGGCTATGTCAGCATGGAAAAAGCCGCGGTCACGCGGAAGAACAGCGTGGCGGATTCCAAGATCATGGCCTACGCCTCCGGGAAAGTGGGGGAATATGAGCGCGGCAATACTTCCCTGGCCAGGCTGCAGAAGGAAAAAACCGAGTACGCCGGCTTCCTTGCGGACTTTTATAAAACCCGCTGGCCGCCTTTCAGTTCCGACGCCCTGCTCTTTATCGGCACGGCCGCACTGGAAGAAAAGAACTATCCTATGGCCCTGGACTGCCTGGCGGTTGCCGACGCCAACTCGGATAAGTACGGGCTGGCCCCCGAAGTGCTTGAAGCCCTCCGGACCAAGGGCGCGCTGGCTATATTGGAAGCTGCGTCGTTCATCAGGGATAACTCCGGGGAAATGGGTGTGGAGATACTGAGCCAGCACCTTAAGTCCTTGGAAAAGGCCTGCGCGGCCACGGGGCGGCCTTTCCCGGAGGATCTGGCTCCGCTCAGGGAGGAAAACTATCCTAAAGCTATGGCCTACTACTCCGGGAAGTATTCGGCCGAGAAGGACCCGGCTAAAAAGGATTATTACAAGGAAAACCTGGATTATTTTTCCGACAGGACGCGGACGGTCCAATAACTTTTTCTTGAATCCCGGCTGTTTAATTAAGTAGATTAGTATTAAGAAGCATCTGAATAAAGTCCAGCGGAGGAACTTATGATCGACATCGCTAAAAATCTCGCCACCGCACCCAGACGCACCAAAGCTTCCGTCATCCGTGAACTCCTGAAGACCACCAACCAGCCCGGCATCATCTCTTTCGCCGGCGGCCTGCCCGCGCCTGACCTGTTCCCGTACGATTTCGTCGCCGATACCGTCAAGGAGATAATGGCCAAGAAGGGCCGCGTCGCCCTGCAGTACGGCCCCACCGACGGCCTGCCCGAGCTGAAGGAAGAATTTATAAAGTTCCTGAAGAAGCATGAGCACATAGACGCCAAGCCCGAGAACCTGATAATCACCACGGCCAGCCAGCAGGCGCTGGACATGGTGGGCCGCCTATTCATAGACGCGTCCGACCCGGTGCTGGTGGAAAAGCCCAGCTACATGGGCGCGCTGCAGGTCTTCCGCTCCTACGGGGCGGAATTCATCGGCGTGAAACTGGAGGACGACGGTGTCTCCACCGAGGAGCTGGAGGAGAGGCTGGCCTGGCTGAAGTCCCAGGATGAGCATTATAAGTTCGTCTACCTCGTGCCCGATTTCCAGAACCCCAGCGGCGTCACGCTGTCCGAGGCCAAGCGCGAGAAGATCATAGAGCTTTCGGAAAAGTACAACGTGGCCGTGATTGAGGACTCTCCCTACCGCCAGATCCGCTTCGAAGGCACCGCCCCCAAGATGCTGTACCGGCTGGACAAGGAATCCCGCAAGACGGACAATATTATCTCGCTGTTCACTTTCTCCAAGACCTTCGCGCCGGGCTTGCGCCTGGGCATAATCCTCGCCCACCCGCAGATCATCAAGAAGATGGAGATACTTAAGCAGTCGCTCGACCTCTGTACTTCCAGCCTGAATCAGCTGATAGCGGCCGAGTTCCTGCGCACCGGCTTTTTCGAGAAGCATATCGAAGTGGTCAAAAAAGATTACCGGATAAAAAAGAACACGATGGTGGGCGCCCTGGAGAAGTACATGCCTGAAGGTGTCACCTGGACCAACCCCGAGGGCGGGCTTTTCCTGTGGGTGCGCCTGCCCGAGAGCATGAGCGCCGACGATATGTTCCAGGACGCCCTGAAGGAAAACGTGGCCTACGTGATAGGCTCCGCGTTCCATTCCGACGGCTCCGGCAAGAACACTATGCGCCTGAACTTCTCTTTCGCCTCGCCCGAGCAGATAGAAGAGGGCATAAAGCGCCTCGCCTCCGCAGTCAAGAAGCGCCTGGTCGCTTCAAAGTAGCCGCAAAAGTAACTGATGTCAGACTCTTCAGCTGAATTCAGCCGGAACCTGCGTGCCGCCGGAGTGGTTGGAGCCGGCGGCGCGGGTTTTCCGTCCTACGTGAAAGCGCAGGGCAGGGCCGAATACGCCATTGTGAACGCGGCCGAGTGCGAGCCGCTCCTGAAGAAGGACCAGAAGATCCTGGAATATTTTCCCGAGAAGGTTTTCTACGGGCTTGAGATGCTTATGAAGTCCGTCGGCGCGAAGCAAGGGATAATAGGCATAAAGAAGAAGCACGAAAGGGTCATTCCCCGCCTGGAAGAGATAGCCAAAACCCGTAAAAACATTTCCGTGCTGAAGATGGGGGATTACTATCCCGCCGGCGACGAGCAGTGCCTTGTCTTCGAGGCCACTGGCCGCGTGGTGCCTCCCGGCGGCATACCGCTGGACGTGGGTTGTGTGGTCAGCAACGTGGAAACCCTTTATAACGCCGCCTTCCCGGGCAGGCCGGTCACGGAAAAATTCATAACTGTTAACGGGGCAGTCAAGAAGCCCGCCACCTTCAGGGTCCCCGTAGGCATAACCTGGCGCGAGGCCGCGGAAATATGCGGCGGCTTCACAATAAAAGACCCCGCCTACATCGACGGCGGGCCTATGATGGGCCGTGTCATGACCGATTTTGAAGCCCCGGTGACCAAGGCTTCGGCAGGCATCATAGTCCTGGCGAAGAACCACCCTTTGATCGTTAAAAAAGCGCAAAGCCGGGCGGTTTTTTCGCGCATAGGCCGCTCCACCTGCGACCAGTGCTCTTTCTGCACCGAGTTCTGCCCGCGCTACCTGCTGGGGCACAACGTGCAGCCGCACCGCGTGATGCGCACCCTGCTTTTTTCCGGCGGCCCGGAGCATAAATTGCACAGCCAGTACGGTCTGCTCTGCTGCGAATGCTCCCTATGCAGCCTCTACTCCTGCCCTGAGGGCCTTAATCCGCGCGAGGCCTGCGTAGCTGCCAAGTCCGACCTGCGCGATGTTAAAATAGGCTTTAAAAATTCGTCCCTGAACACCGGCAGGAAGGCGGAGCCGCACCCGGTAAGGGATTTTCGCAAGGTGCCGGTCTCCAAACTGGTGAAGCGGCTGGGCCTTGAGGATTACAACAAGGACGCTCCCTGGTCCGAAGCGGTCTGTAAACCGTCCAGGGTGAAAATTTTAATGAGCCAGCACATTGGCGCGCCCTGCATCCCGTCCGTGAAAGAGGGGCAGAAGGTGGAGAAGGGCGCGGTGGTGGGGGACGTCCCCGCCGATAAGCTGGGCTGCCCGGTGCACGCCAGTATCCCCGGCACGGTAGGCCGTGTGAATGAAAAATATGTGGAGATAATCGCTTAAGGTTTTATTATGCTAAACGCTATAGGCGGTGTTGAACTTTCCAGCGTGGCCAAGGGCATGGAAGCGGCCGACGCCATGCTGAAAACCTCGAATATCAAATTGATACTTTCGCGTTCCATCTGTGCGGGCAAGTACATCGCGCTGATAGCGGGCGATGTGGGCTCGGTTAACGCCGCCGTTGAAGCCGGCAGCGCAAAGGCGGCGCACTCCCTGGTGGACAGCTTTATCATCCCGAACATACATCCCGAAGTTTTCCCGGCCATAGAAGGCACCACCGTGGTGGACGGGCTGGAGGCTCTGGGTATTATAGAAGCTTTCTCGGTAGCGGCCCTGATAGAGGCCGCCGACGCCGCCGTAAAGGCCGGCAATGTTAAACTGCTTGAAATCCGCCTGGCCATGGCTCTGGGCGGCAAAGCTTTCGTCACCATGACCGGCTCCGTAGCCGCCGTAGAGACCGCCGTAGCAGCAGGCGCCGCCGTAGCCGGCAAAAAAGGCCTGCTGGTGGAAAAAGTGATAATCCCCCAGCCCCGCCAGGAACTCCTGCGCGAGATAATTTAGGTTCCGCGCCCCTTGTATTTATATTAGTTTTCAGGTAAACTATAAATAATACATATGCATACGGTCGAAAGTAACGCGCTTTCCCACAAAAGCGGCGCTTCTAAACGTGCCTCTTCACGCTTTCTCACTTTATCCGCCCGGTCCTTTGCCCTTCGTTTTTTCCTTTTAGCTCTCCCGCTGTTCGCCGTTTCGCTCCCGCTTTGCGCCCAAGGCCAGACCGAGCTTGGCGTAAAAGACGACCTTTCGGTTTTCGGCACCGGCGGCACCTTAGACGACCCTAACGTGGAAATAAAAGGTTTCACCGTGTTCGGCTCCACCCAGACCTCATACACGGGCGCTGTGAGCGGTCCGGGTAACGTTGTGGTGAACGGCGCGCTAGCCGTTTCTTCAGGCGCGTATTTTACCGGCGTTTCCACGTTCAGCACAGGCATGTATGTTATGGCCGCGGCCACCTTTACGGCCGTGGGGAATATTTACATAACCGGCGGCGCGGACAACCAAGTGCTAGCCAAGAGCGGCGCGACCGGGTCGCTGAAATGGGCCGATACGGCCACTTTATTAGGCGACAACCTGGGCAACCACACCGCTACGCAGGACCTGAATATGAAAACGTTCAACATCGTGAACGTGGGGTCCATAACCGCCAACGGAGCCATAACAATATACTCCAGCATGACGGTAGCGGGCAATGGCGGGAGCTATGGTCTGAGCGTATCCTCCAATATGATCGTAGCCGGCGGAGTGTTTAATACCGCCAACGGCAATGTCGGCATCGGGACTACGGCGCCAGCCGCGAAATTGCATGTTTTGTATCCTTCCGCGGCCCCGTCGTTCGATCCTCAATACGCCGGGCTTAATTTGCACGGGAATTCTTCCGTTCGTCTCCTGTTCGGCACAGATCCCGCCAGCCCGTATGCCGCCTGGATGCAAACAAGCAATACCGGCAGTCCGTTTCCCCTGGCTTTAAACCCGCTCGGCGGCTATGTCGGATTCGGGACGGCAAATCCAAGGGCAAAAATAGATATGCGCGGGCCAAACAATACGCAGCAACTTTTTTTACTGGGGGAGAGCGGAGATAACGTGCGTGTCGGTTTCGGATTGGGCCGGCAGCCGTATATGGATGCCGAGCTTGTGGCTTTTTCTCCTGATGGCTTCCAATGGGGGAAAATGTCGGCTGACGGGAATAATACTTACTCGAATCTGATGAGATTGGATGCCACTAGCGGCAATGTCGGCATCGGGACGACGGGACCTGGGGCGAAGTTGGATGTCGCCGGGAATATTAGAGTCGGAGACACTACTCTTGCGGTTTTCTCTAGTATTTCTTCCGGCAACACCGGCAGCGCTTTTCCCACAAATTATCTCAATGACCTTACAGGACCTGCGCGAATATCTATCGGCTCAAATATGACAGGTGGTCAAGTTGAAGCCGATTTTATTAATTCTAATATCGGAGCCGTCAACGCAACTAATCTTGGTTTTTCTTTCTATCAACAAACCGGCGCAACTTCAATGAATAGCCTTATGCGTATTCAGGGAAACGGCAACGTCGGCATCGGGACTACGGCACCGGCGTACAGAGCAGTTGTCCAAGGAACCGCGAATACAAAAGCTAATATCGCAAATT
>CAIXBR010000012.1 GCA_903917735.1 uncultured Elusimicrobia bacterium
CAATGTGTCCTGTTGCGCGGCTTGTCCTTGTGGCAGTAAGTTCCTTGAATTCCACCGGCTCAGTACAGTACACTATGGTTAATCACGAAGATGCGCACTGCGCTGTCAGCAAATGTTGCAATAGCTACTGGCTATCGGGAGGGATGAAGACACTTTTACAAAGCGCTTTTCCGAAAGCAGGCAAAAACTGCATGTTTAAGGTCCTCCTTATCGAAGACGACCCGCAACACATCCTGCTGGTAAAGATACGCCTGAAGATACGGGGGTTCAGCGTGAAAGCGGCGCTATGAAACCACCGACCTTCTCGAAAAAATAAACGGCCTTCTGAAAAACCGCGGTAAGAAATAGCTGTCAAAGGCCTAGGTCGCCGGCTATGCCCCGCATAGCGGCCAGGGAAAGTTCCACGAACTCCTCCAACTTCAGACCGAGGGCCTCGCATTCCATTATTATGCCGCGGTCCACGGAGGCGGCGAAGCGCTTATCTTTCATCCTCCTGACTACGGAAGAGGCCTTGACGCTGGCCAGTTTCCGGTCCGGGTAAACAAGAGCGGTGGCCGTTATCAGGCCGGTTACGGTTTCAGCGGCGGCCAGCGCCTTGTGAAAGAGCTCGGCCCGTTTTCTGCCTCCGTGCGCCGCCTCGTTGTGCATTTTAACCGCTTCTATCAGGCTCTCGGTGAAGCCCTGCTCCTTGAGTATCCGCTCCGCTTCAATGGTATGCCGGGTAGGATCACCCGCAGTAAGCTCAACGTCGATATCGTGCACGAGCCCGGCCAGCCCCCACAGGGCCGGATCCGCCCCGAGGCGCGCTGCGAGGGCGCGCATGACCGCCTCGGAGGCGAGACAGTGCTTGATAAGGTTCCCGTTGCCGACATGCGTCTTAAGCAGCTCCAAAGCTTTTTCACGTTCCATATGTCCTCCGGTCCTATCGCCCAAACTGAAATTATAGAATATCCCCATAGCCGCCCCAAATGGCAATGCCCCGCGGAAGCGGAGGGAAGGCCGAAAATTATAGAATAAGGAGTATCGCGGATACGGAGGGCAGAATGCTGAAAGTATACCTTAAACTTTTTTTCCTGACAGCCGGACTATTTTTCCTGGCTGCGTTCTTCGGCAACCTTGCGACGATGCCGCTGAAACTCTCGGCGGTAGACGCGGCGGTAAAGGGCGCGCTTTTCGGCATACTTATGTCCGCGGTTCTGGGCACGCTCCACATCGTAAGGGTCAGGGGAAAGGCCGGCGGGAACGACGCGGGGGACATTTATTCAACCACACAGGTACGCGAGCTTACTAGCCGCCTGCCCTGCGACCGCGTCCTCACCCTGATGGGACATTACCTGAAGGAAGTCGCCGGATTCAGCGTTACCCTTACGGACCACACGGCCGGCAGGCTGGAAGCCCGTACGGGCCTGAGCCTCGCCTCCACCTTCGGCAGCAAGGTGACCGTCAGCGTACGCAAGGCTGAGGATGGCTCTACCGCGGTAACGATAATCTCCAAGCCGCTGTTGTTCAGCATCCTGGCTGATTACGGCGAAAGCCTGAAAATAGCTGGGGAAGCCGCCGCCTTCCTGCAGGGCAGCGAACAAGGCTGACCCGCGGGCGCCGCCAAAAGAAAAAGGCCGGATCTCTCCGGCCTTTTTTTCGTCTCGCCCGCCGTCAGAACTCGGCGTAGCCCGGCACACGGGGAAAGGCTGTCACATCGCGTATGTTGGAGATGCCGGTTACCAGCATCATCATACGCTCGAAACCCAGGCCGAAACCGGAGTGGGGAACGGAGCCGAAGCGGCGCAGGTCCAGGTACCAGCTGTAGGCCTCCCGGTCTATATTCAGTTCGGTCATCCTGCGCTCAAGCACTTCAAGGCGGTTTTCGCGCTCGCTGCCGCCGACAAGCTCCCCTATGCGGGGCACCAGCACGTCCATCCCGCGCGCTGTCTTCCCGTCGTCGTTCAGCTTCATGTAGAAAGAGGCGGCTTCCTTCGGCTTGTTGTACAGGATGACGGGCTTCTTGAAATGGTGTTCCACCAGGAAGCGCTCATGCTCGCTGGCCAGGTCCACGCCCCAGCTAACCTTAACCTCGAAGCGGTCGTTGACCGGCTCGAGAATCTTCACAGCGTCGGTATAGGCCACGCGCTCAAACTTATTCTCGGTGATATTCCTCAGGTTGTCCATCAGCGCCGGTTCCACGTACTTGGCGAACAGCTCCATGTCCGACGGGCAGGCCGCGAGGACCCGCTTAGTGATGGACTTTATTAAATCCTCGGCCAGCTCCATGTCGTCTTCCAGCTCATAGAAGGCCATTTCCGGCTCTATCTGCCAGAATTCGGCGCAGTGGCGGTAGGTGTTGGAGTTCTCGGCGCGGAAGGTGGGGCCGAAGGTGTAGATCTTGCCCAACGCCATCGCCAGGGTCTCGCCCTCCAGCTGGCCTGAAACGGTCAGGTACGTCTTCCTGCCCAGGAGGTCCTTGGAGAAGTCTATCTCGCCGTCCTGGGTTTTAGGCAAGGCGGAAAGCTTGGAGAGGTCCATCGCTGTCGCCGTGAAAAGGTCCCCGGCCCCCTCAGCGTCGGAGGCGGTGAGTATAGGTGTATGCACGTAATGGAAGCCGTTGTCGTGGAAATAGGAATGTACGGCGTAGGCGAGCTCCGCGCGGATACGCAGCATAGCCGCGTACTTGTTGGTGCGGGGGCGCAGGTGCGCCACGGTGCGCAGGAACTCGTCGGAGGTCTTTTTCTTCTGTATCGGGTACTTCTCCGGGTCGCAGCCGTCGTAGAGCCTGACTTCCCTGGCCTGCAGCTCTAACTTCTGGCCAGCTCCGGGGGATTGGACGAGGTCGCCTTTTATCTCCACCGCGGCGCCGGTGACCAACTGGGGCAGCACTGATGAGAAATCCCCGTTCTCGGCGGAGAAGACCACCTGCAGGCTCTCGCGGCAGGAGCCGTCGTTGAGTTCGGCGAAAGAAAGGACCTTGGAATCGCGGCGGGTCTTTATCCAGCCGCGCGCCGCGGTGCCCTTAACCGGACCCGGAGTTTTCAGGATTTCGCGGATGGTGGGGAGTGCCATGGTGCAGTCCTTTTGCGGCCAGAGGGCCTACTTCTTGCCTTTCTTCTTTTCTTCGGGCACTTTTGACACGGCGACAAGTTCAAGCTCGCAGGTCTTGTCCTCGCCGTTGTATTCCTCAAGTATATAGCCCACGCCGGGCGCGTAGTAGCGCACGGATTTGCCGGCGTCGCCTCCAGCCAGCCTGGTGATCACTTTCATGCAATTGGCGAACTTGCCGGCCTTTATAGAAACCTTGTCGGAAAGGGAGACTATCTCGCTGTTGTCAGTGTATTCGTCCCACTTGGCGCCTTCCTTCACCGGCAGGGGGAACTCCCGGCGTCCGCCTATCATCACGCCGTCGGCGGTGGTAAGCCATTTGGCGTCGCGGGTTATGAGGTACTCGGTGGTATGGGTGTCGCGCAATTCGAAGATCATGCGGGCCTGGGCCACGGTCTTGCCCGTCTTCTTCTTGACCTCGAGGATATCCAGATAGACCTTGGCGTCGCCTTCAAATTCAGTGCTGGTGAACTTGTATTCGTGACGGATCTTTTCTTTAAGCGGGAAATATTCTGCGGTCATGTGGGTGCCCCCGGAATTTGGTGAGATGCTGCTGTGTAAAGCTGGTGGACGTGACAGGGATCGAACCTGCGACCTCCTCGTTGCTCACTCGTGCTCGGCGGCCTGCTGGCCGCCGCGCCTCGTTCGAGGCTTCTTAGAATCTGGTGGACGTGACAGGGATCGAACCTGCGACCTCCTCGTTGCGAACGAGGCGCTCTCCCAACTGAGCTACACGCCCATTATTACTGCTGCTGTTCCGCTTTCGCGGCCTGCTCAACGCGTCTTTTGGCCTTCTTGTGCTCTTCGAAGTTCGCGTTGAAAATATGTTTCCCTTTCCTGTCCGCCACGAAGTACAGCGCGTCCAGGTTGGCCGGGGACATCGCGGCCGCGATGGAACTGTACCCGGGATTGCAGATCGGCCCCGGCGGCAACCCGCCTACCGCGTAAGTATTGTAGGGGGATTTGTACTTAAGGTCGGTAAGGGTCAGACCTTTTTTCCAGTAGCCGGCCTTTTCAGATCCCAGCGCGTACTGCACCGTGGGGTCCGCTTCCAGGGCCATCCCTTTACGGTAACGGTTGATGTAAACGGCCGCTATCAGCGGGCGCTCGTTATCGTCCACGGCTTCGCGTTCTACGATGGACGCAAGGATAAGGGTCTTGCTTTCGTCCATCTTCTCGGGGAAACCTTTAGAGAACAGCGGCCTTATCTGCCTGTCAAATTCTAATTTTAGCAAATTAATAACTTCCTGTGGCGGGGTATTTTTCTTGAGGTAGTAAGTAGAGGGAAAAAGATAGCCTTCTAATTTCTGGGCGCGGGCAAGGTCCCGGAAAGGCGCGGCCTTCGTGATGCCGTTAGCCTCCAGACGCTCCGCTATCTGTTCCATGCGCCAGCCTTCGGGGATGACCACTTTTACGCTGCTCACGTAGGTACTGTGGGTCAGGCGCCAGAGCGCCTCTTCCGAGGACATCCGCTCGCGCATGGGGTAGTCGCCCGGCATAATGCGCTTGCCGGTGCCGGTCAGCTTGACTAGCAGCCGGAACCAAGACGAACTCAGTATCACGCTATCGCGCTTCAGCACCGCCGCCGCCTGACCGGCGCCGGCGCCCTCCGGAATGGAAATTTTTACCGGCCGGCCGGGCCAGAAAAAGTGGAGGGACAGGAAGAGCAGGAAAACGGCGGTCAGCGCCGCGAATTTTTTTATTCTTTTCATAAGGACAAAAGCCGCTTTGAATAGACCTGCCTGTAGACCGGGCCTTCCGCGGTAAGACCGCTTTCCATGAGTTCTACGGACGCAAGCCTGGAGACCGCCCGCCTGGCCTGCGCGTAATCCGAGGTCCGCCTCAGGAAATTTTCCGGCAGCTTCGCCTTTACCCGGCCTATAGTGATATGAGGTTCGAAGCGTTCCTCGAACATCAGACCGGCGGAGGCAAGGCCCTCGGCAAGCCTGCGGGCCAGTTCCCTCAGTTCTGCGGCGCCGTCCCCTATGCCGACCCACAGCACGGAAGGGTGACTGGAGGAGGGGAAAACCCCGAAGCCGCCGGAAGCGATGGTAAAGGCGTTTACTCCTTCAAGCGCCGCGTCTATCCCTTTCTTCGCGGCGGCCGGCCCCTCAAGGTCGCCCAGGAAAGCGTAAGTAATATGGAAATTTAACGGGTCCACCCATTTCACGGCGTCCCGCCCTGAATTGTCTCTGGCGTAAGAAACCACGGCTTTAAGGTTGTCTACAAAAGCCGGCTCGAACGAGGACGCTGCGAAAAGACGCACTATTGCCCCTCCTCTGTTTCTTCGTCCGGCTGCGCCCGGCGGCGGGCTCGCGCCCGTTTTGCCGCGGCCGCCTTGGCCTTCGCCTTGACCCTGGCTTTGGCCCTGGCCGCGCGCGCGGCCTTTGGGTCAGTCTGGCCGTCGTCCGTTATCTCCCTGCGCACGACCTTGCGCTTAAGCGCCTGCGCGCGCAGCGCGGCCCTTCTTTCAAGGGACCTCGGCTTCCAGTTCTTAATGGCCGCCAGCCGCGTGCGCATCGTCCCGACAGCTCCGCGGTAGCGCCCCATTTTGGAAATTGGCGTAGGATGGAAACGCCGCTGTGACTGCCCGAAATAGATCTCGGTGTTCTTCTCCAGAATATACTCCTGGTTGTCCTTACCGGAAGCGTCCGCCTGTGTTACGGCCATGCGGCCCTCGTCGAACACCGCCACCGAGCTGTCCTTGCCCAGCTGGGAATATTCCACGGCGAACTCGGTGCCGCGCACGGCGCATACCGCGGAGGGGGTGCGCACCTGCATTTTAAACTTATCGTTTAGGAAATGCTTGATCTTGGCCGCTATCGAACCGAAGTTTATTGAGAAGATGGTGTCGCCCTGGTCGAGGGAAGAAATTTCCAGCTCGGTATTGCGCCCTATCGCGATCGCGCCTTTGTCGTCCAGGTAGAGTTCCGCCACGCCGTCGGCGGAGGTCTTCACCACGTCGTTGGGGTCCATAGGCATTTCGCCGGTTATTTTGGACCACTCTTCGCCCTCCACGGTCTTGACCATCACCGTGCCGGAAACGACTTTAAGGCGCGCGTCCCAGTTCTCGGACTGCGCCTGGCTGTAGTTGCCGGACTTCATGGCCTGCTGGAGCATCTGGCGGTAGTCCTGCTGCTGCTCCGCTCCGCCGTTGTCTCCGGTCTGCGCAATTACGCCCTGGGCCGGAAACAGGATCATCGACAAAAAAAGCGCTTTCTTGACGCACGCGTTCATCATGCCCCCTCTATTTTTCTAAACTGTCTGCGTCCCACCTGCAGCACGCAGGAGCGGGGTTCAAAATGTATGTCTTCGGCCACTTTCTCGCCGTCAATGCGGACCGCCCCCTGCTCTATAAGGCGGCGCGCCTCGTTCATGCCCTTGGCCAGGCCGGCCGACACCATGAGATATGAAAGTTTTCCGGCCTTTTCCGCTCGGTAGATCTCCATATCCTCCGGCAGTTCCTTGCGCGAAAAAACCTGTTCGAAATGCGCCCGGGCGACCGCCGCCTGTTCGGCGCCGTGGAAGCGCGCGGTTATAAGGCCCGCCAGTTTCTTCTTGGCCTCCATCGGGTGCTCCGCCTTTACCGCGGCCAGGTCCTCCGAGGTCAGCAGTTCGTAGTAGGAATACATCAGCGCATCGGAAAGCGACATAAGCTTGCCGAACATGTCGTTGGGGAGATCATTGAGCCCGACGTAATTGCCGTAGGACTTGGACATCTTCTTTTCGCCGTCGGTGCCGACGAGCAGCGGCATCGTCATCACCGCCTGCGGCTCCTGCCCGCTGAGCTTTTGTATGTTGCGCCCCATCAGCAGGTTGAAGATCTGGTCCTGGCCGCCCAGCTCCACATCCGCCTTCACGGCCACCGAGTCGTAGCCCTGAAAGATCGGGTACAGGATCTCAAGCAGGCTTATAGGGGCCTCGGCTTTCATCCTGGCGCGGAAATCCTCGCGCTCCAGCAGCTGCGAGATGGTCACGCTCTTGGCGATATTGACGAAATCGGACACGCCGGCGGCGGGGCTGGCGAAGAAGGGCTTCAGCCACTCGCTGTTGAACCGTATCTCGGTCTTATCGCGGTCTAGCACCTTGAAGGCCTGGTCGGTATAGGTCCTGGCGTTGTTGGCCACCGTCTCGTGGTCGAGCACCGGGCGCGTGGTATCCTTGCCGGAAGGGTCGCCGACCTGCGCGGTAAAATCCCCGATGATAAGCACGGCTGTATGCCCCAGGTCCTGGAACTGCCGAAGCTTGGTCAGAACGACGCTGTGCCCTATGTGCAGGTCCGGGCTGCTCGGGTCCGCCCCGAATTTCACGCGCAGTTTCTTGCCGGAGGCAAGCTTCTTGGCCAGGTCTTCGCGGCTCACAACGTCCACCGCGCCGCGCAGGATGTCGTTCAGGATCTCATCTTTGTTCATAACGGTTAATTGTATTATTTTCGCGTGCGCTAATGGAACCCGTAAGGGTCGGCCTCTATGAAATATTTCACACCCGGGCGCTGCGGCAGGGAACCGGCTTTTTCCAGGGCCAGCATGGCGGCTTTTTCCGAAGCGGCCTTGACCAGGTAATACTCGCTGTAGAATTTCCTTTTCTCCTGGCCGGCGGGGGCCACCGGGCCGAGCACCTCGCTGTTATCCCCGGACTTGCCCAGAAAGGAGAGCGCTTTCAGGAAGTCGGAGGCGGCCGCGGCCATGGCCGCGCGGTTGAAAGAGGCGAACCGGGCCTTCACTATATGGCAGAAGGGAGGGTACAGGAAATCCCTGCGGGAGGCAAGCTCGCCGTCGGCGAACGAGGGATAGTCCATTTCCTGCAGGCGGGAAAAAACGTAATGGTCGGCTTCGCGCGTCTGGATAAAAAGCTCGCCTTTGCCGCCGAGCAGCCGCCACGCGCCGTAGAATGACTGGAAGGCTTTTTCCGAGGCCCGGAAATCCGCAGTTGACAGGTCCGAATCCGCGTCCAGGAAAGAGACGAGAGAGAGCCGGGGGGCGCCCAGCTCCCGTAGCGCTATGCGCGTGCCCACCAGCACGTCGGCCTCGCCTTTGGAAAAGCTTTCGAGGGAAGAGCGCATGGCCTTCAGCGAACCGCGCAGCACATCTCCGTCGAAACGGGCTATTTTAGCCCCGGGTAGCAGCCTGGCGACCGCCTCCTGGGTTTTCTGCGTGCCGGCGCCGCAATCGCGGAAGACTTTGCCGCCGCACTTCGGGCAGGTTTCGGGCCTGGGTGTTTTTTTGCCGCAGCGCCGGCACAGCAGCACAGCGCCTGTTTCCGCCGTCTTCAGCAGCGTCAGGCCCGGGCCGCAGGCGGGACAGCGCGGCATCCAGCCGCAGTTCGCGCAGAAGAGGCGGGAAGCGTAGCCTTTGCGGCCGGCTATTATCAGCGCCTGCCTGCCGGCGGCTACCGCGGCGCGCAGGCTGTCGGCCAGCGGGCGGGCCAGGATATCTCCCGGGTAGTCCGCCATGTTGAGCACACGCACTCCGGGCCCGGGCCCGGCCGCCGCGGGGGGAACGGCGTCGAACCTTTTAAACTCTCCTGACGCGGCGGCGCCCCAGCTCTCTATCGACGGGCAGGGGCTGGCCAGGACGGCGGCTCCGCCCAACGCCTTCATCCGCTTCAGCAGCACCTCACGCGCGTGATAGAAAGGCTCCGCTTCCTCCTGCCTGTAAACATCCTCGTGCTCGCCGTCCATAAGCCCCAGGCGCAGGTTTCGGAAAGGCAGAAAAACTCCGGTACGCGTGGCTATCATAACCTTGAATTTCCCGGCCAAAGCTCCGGCCCAGGCTTCGGCCCGCTTTTTAGGGGTCAGCCTGGCGTGCCAGGAGCCCACCCGGCCGGGGAAAAACGCCTCGAAAGCGGCGGCCAGCGGTGGGATGAAACTGAGGTCGGGGACCAGCAGGAGGCCCTGGGCGTCTTCGGCGTTAAGGGCGGCGCCGAAGATGGCGGGATAGATAAGTTCGCGCCGCTCAATGGCGGCCAGCCTAAGCAGGTAAGCGGCGGGGGCGCCGGAGGAAAGCAATCTCAGAAGCCCTGCTATTTCCGGGATCTCCGGGGGCGGGGAGGCCAGGCCGGGCTCCGGTGCAGGAGGGGGCGCGGCGATATCGCGCGGGGCGTGCGAAAAAAAGGCCCCGAGGCAGAGGCCCAAAGGCGAGCCCCAACGCGCCGACATCCAGGCTGATATCGAAAGGGCGTTTTCGGGGAAAAGCGGGTTCTCGTCCAGCAGGTGAAGTACCTTCTTCAGTTCTTTGAATTTAGTCAGGTCAGCGTCTTTTTCGGGCAGCACGCGCAGGATAACGCCCACGGCCTCCCTTTTGCCGAGCGAGGCCCTGACGCGCAACCCGGGCGCGGCGCTCAACTCAAGCTCCTCCGGCAGCAGGTAATAGAAAGTCCGCTTCAGCGGTATCGGGAAAGAAATTTCAGCCAGCATAAGCGTTACGGCGCACGGGCGTTAACGGGTTCGGTTCAAGACGCCGGCACGTTTAATCTATTTTACCGTTTTCGAGGAAAGACTTCAGCAGCTTCATGTCTTCCCAAGTATCGCGTTTCAGGTTGGGGTTGCGCAGCAGGGCCGCAGGGTGGTAGGTAGGGATAACTTTGATGGGGTGCCCGGGGCCGAACAGTTCAACCGGGTAGTCGTAAGAACGGCCGCGCACTAGGGATATGCCCTTGTCAATGCCGAGCAGCACCTTCGTGGCCACCGAACCCAGGGTGACTATGCAGAGGGGCTTTATAGCGCGCAGCTGTTCGTCGAGATAGGGGCGGCAGGCGGAGATCTCCTCCGGAGTGGGGGGTCGGTCGTTGCCGTGCGCCTCCGGGGTTTCCGGATTCTTCATCGGGTGGCACTTCACTATATTGGCGATGTACACTTCCGAACGCTTCAACCCCAGCACGGTTTCCAGGATCTTGTCCAGCAGCTGGCCGGAGCGCCCCACGAAAGGCTCGCCCTTGTGGTCTTCCTGGAAGCCCGGGCCTTCGCCTACGAAAACGACTTTGGACTTGTACGAGCCCACGCCGAAAACGGCATTCAGCCTGGCGTGCCCCAGGCCGCACTTGCGGCATTTGCCGACTTTCTCGGCTAGCGTGTCCATGTCCGCGGGAGGCTGTTTGGTCATAGAGGTGTCGGCTGGCCCGGCTGGAACTGCGGCCGGATACGGGGAGGGGGCTGAAGCGGACGCGGCGCTTTTCAGCGGCGCGCCGCGCCACGGGGACTCGGCCAGATTTTCATCCAGCGCCTTTATATAGACGGCCATGTCTTTGGCCGCCGATGCCAGCTCCCGCCTCATATAAAGTTATTCTTTCGAGGGCTTTTCGTCTTTGGCTTCCTTGCGGGGCTTCCTCGGCTCGTCGGAGCGCTTGGAGGCCATCTTTTCTTCAAAGACCTGGTCGCTCTTGACGGCGTCTTCTATCTCGGGAACCTTTATCTTGCCGCTGACCACGTCGAAAAGGGAGCGGTCTATCAGCTCCGCCATGGGGATATTGCGGAACTCCTCCTGGCGGCGCAGGTGGCGGGCCCACTGCATGGCGCGCACGATATCCTGGTACTTGGAAGGGCCGTAATCTGAAATCAGTTTTTCCAGGTCGGCTTCGGTCTCAACTTTTACATGCGTCGTCATATTATAAACCTCCGTTAACTCCGTCTAAAATCCGCCTAGGGCTTACGGCCTATGGCTTTTTTCCCGAGCTGTTTCCCGAAAGCCCGGACCTTGTCCAGGTTGCGCCCTATCTTTCGGGTCTCAAGGTCCGCTATCGCGGCCACTTCGCGCACAGCCTCGGGGAGCTTGTTGTTTATCACCAGGTAATCGAACTGCGATGCGACTTTGATCTCGGCGCGCGCCGTTTCGAGCCTGACCGCCACGTTCTCCGGCTTCTCGCCGCGGCCGCGCAGGCGCTGCACCAGCGTCTTAAGGTCCGGCGGCAGCAGGAACACGGTAACGGCCTGCGGGAAGAGCCTCTTCACCGACCGGGCGCCCTTCACGTCGATCGTCATCACCGGGATGCGGCCTTTCTCCAGTACTTCCATCACGGACTTCACCGGGGTGCCGTAATAATTGCCGTGGACCCTGGCCCATTCCAGCAGCTTCCCGCCCCGGCGGAGCTTGCGGAACTGCCCGACGGTGAGGAAATAATAATCCCTTCCGTCGGTCTCGCCGGGGCGCCTGGGCCGCGTCGTGCAGGTCACGCTGAAGGCGAAGCGCTTGTCCAGCTTAAGCAGGCCCGAACGCACAACGGTCTTTCCGCCCCCGGAGGGGGCGGAAATGACCATCGGGAAGTACTTGTAGTTGCCTTTTCGCACTTACTGGCCTATGGCTGTGCCGTACCAAGCGCTATGCGCATTAGACGGCCTTGTTCTTTCTCGGGTTCCTGATCTGGGACTGCGCCGAGGACAGTATGGCTATCGGCACGCGGAACGGGGAGCAGGACACGTAGGTCAGGCCCACCTTGTGGCAGAACGCGACCGAGGCGGGCTCGCCTCCCTGCTCGCCGCAGATGCCGATCTTAAGGTCTTTGCGGGTCTTGCGGCCGCGCTCTACGGTGATCTTTATCAGTTCGCCCACGCCGTCCTGGTCTATGGTCTGGAACGGGTCCACGGGGATGATGCCTTTCTTAACGTAGTCGTTCAGGAAGGGACCGGAGTCGTCGCGGGAATAACCGAAGGTCATCTGGGTGAGGTCGTTGGTGCCGAAGGAGAAGAACTCCATGGTCTCGGCGAGATGGCCGGCCATAAGACAGGCGCGGGGGATCTCTATCATGGTGCCGACCATGTACTTCACCTTCACGCCTTTCTGTTTCATGACTTCGGCGTACACGCGGTGTATGATCTCGGACTGGTTCTTCACCTCGTTCTCGAGGGAGACCACGGGGATCATGATATCGGGGAACACCTTCACGCCTTCCTTATGGAGTTCGGCGGCGGCTTCGAATATCGCGCGGGCCTGCATCTCGGTGATCTCGGGGTAGGTGACGCCCAGGCGGACGCCGCGGTGCCCCATCATCGGGTTGGATTCGCGCAGGCCGGTGGCGCGGGCTTCAAGCTCCTCGTAGGAGATGCCGAGGGCCTTACCCAGCTCTTCCAGCTTCTCCTTCTGGTGCGGCACGAACTCGTGCAGGGGGGGGTCCATCAGGCGGATGGTCACGTGGAAGCCTTCCATCACCTTAAGGGTGTTCTTGATGTCGTTCTTCATGTAGGGGAACAGGTCGCTGAGCGCGGCTTTGCGCTCCTCGAGGTTCTTCGACATGATCATCTTGCGCAGCTGGAACAGCGCCGCGTCGGAGCCCTTGCCGTAGAACATGTGCTCTATACGGAACAGGCCGATACCCTCGGCGCCGTAAGTGCGGGCCTGGGCGGCATCGGAGGGGGTGTCCGCGTTGGTCCACACCTTAAGAGCGCGGATGGAATTGCAGAACTTCAGGAAGTCCTGGAGCATGGCCATGGTGACTTCGCCGGGTTCGACCAGCGCCATCTTGCCGGAGTAGACGAGACCGCGGGAACCGTTAAGGGATATCCAGGCGCCTTCATTAAGGACCGTGCCTCCGAGGCTGAGCGTCTTGGCCTTCAGGTCGATCTTTACGTCGGCGCAGCCGACGACACAGCATTTGCCCCAGCCGCGGGCCACAAGGGCCGCGTGAGAGGTCATGCCGCCGCGGGCCGTGAGGATGGCTTCCGCCGCCCTCATACCTTCTACGTCTTCGGGGTTGGTCTCTTCGCGGACCAGGATGACGCGCTTGCCTTCCTTCTTCCACTTAACGGCCTCTTCGGCCGTGAAAACTATCATGCCGACGGCGCCTCCGGGGCCGGCGGGAAGGCCTTTGCCTATGGGCTTGGTACCGAGCTCCATCTTGGGATCGAGGATGGGGTGCAGCAGCTCGTCGAGCTGGTCCGGAGAGACGCGCATCACGGCCTCTTCCTTGGTGGCGAGCTTTTCCTTCTGCATGTCGAGCGCCATGCGCACCGCGGCCAGGCCATTGCGCTTGCCGACGCGGCACTGGAGCATCCACAGGCGGCCGTTCTCAATGGTGAACTCGATGTCGAGCATGTCGTGATAATGCTTCTCGAGCTTGGCGCGGATGGCGGCCAGCTCTTTGTAGGCCGCGGGCATAAGCTGCTCAAGGGACTTGAGGTTCTTGGACTGCTCGTTGCGGCTGGATTCGTTGATGGGGTGGGGGGTGCGGATGCCGGCCACCACGTCCTCGCCCTGGGCGTTCTCGAGGAACTCGCCGAAGAAGGCGTTCTCGCCGGTGCCGGGGTTGCGGGTGAAGCCCACGCCGGTGGAGGAATTATCGCCCATGTTGCCGAACACCATTGCCTGCACGTTAACGGCGGTGCCCCACTCGGCGGGAATGCCCTCTATGCGGCGGTAGGAAACGGCGCGCTTGCCCATCCAGGAGGCGAACACGGCGCCGATGGAGCCCCACAGCTGGTCCATGTGGTTGTCGGGGAATTCTTTTTTCAGGACTTCCTTCACCTTAGCCTTGAAGAGAACGGACAGTTCCTTCAGGTCCTCGGCGGTAAGGTCGGTGTCGGACTTGGCGCCGCGCTTGGTCTTCATGTCGTGCATGATGCGCTCAAGCTGCTTGCGGATGCCCTGGTCGTCGGCGGGTTCGATGCCGGCGGCCTTTTCCATGACCACGTCTGAGTACATCATGATCAGGCGGCGGTAGGAGTCGTAAACGAAGCGGGGGTTGTTGGTGAGCTTTATCAGGCCCGGGATGGTCTCGCTGGTGAGACCGCAATTAAGGATGGTCTCCATCATGCCCGGCATGGAGGAGCGGGCGCCGGAGCGCACGGAGACGAGCAGCGGGTTCTCGGAGTCGCCGAATTTCTTGCCGGTTATTTCCTCAACCTTGCGGAGGTTCTTCTCAACGTCCTGGGTGAGGCCCTTCGGGTAGGAGCGCTTGTTGGCCCAGTAGTAGGTGCAAATTTCGGTCGTGAGCGTGAAGCCCGGGGGAACGGGCAGGCGCAGGTCGGGATGGCCGGCCATCTCGGCGAGGTTCGCGCCCTTGCCGCCCAGCAGGTTCTTCATCGAGGCTTTGCCTTCGGCTTTGCCGCCGCCGAAGAAATAAGTTACTTTTTTGGAAATTTTAACGGAAGATGCTTTAACCTTGGATTTAACAGCCGTCTTAGGCATAATGTTTAGCTCCTGTTGACTATTTGTCCCGCGGGTGCGGGTCTTGTGGGCCCTTTGGGGGGCTTTCCTTAATGATACAAAATGGCGGGGCGGGTGGGCAATAAGCAGAAACAGCAAGCAGAAACAGCAGAAACAGCAGAAACAGCATAAGCAGAAACAGCGTTACGCGAAGGGGTTCATTTAACGAATTTGCGCTCCAGCCATTCTACGGCCATGGGGGCCATGATGAACAGGGGGATAAGGCAGAGCACCAGGAACAAAGGACCGCCTATGCGGCGCAGTATGGCGTCAAGGCCGGTCCAGTAGGTCAGGCCCACCGCCAGCACTACTCCTATCATGCGGTTACTGCGCTTTACATCGGAAAGTTTCATTCTTTTATCCCTTCCAGGTCCAGCACGAAGGCGTATTCCAGGGCCGTGAGCTTCATGGACTCGAAACGCCCGGACCTGCCGCCGTGGCCGGTATCCATATCCGTTTTCAGCAGCAGGAGGTTCTTGTCCGTCTTCATGTCCCGCAACTTGGCCGCCCACTTGGCCGGCTCCCAGTACTGCACCTGCGAATCGTTCAGACCGGTGGTTATCAGCAGGTTCGGATAGGCTTTCCTCTCCACGTTGTCGTAGGGGGAGTAAGAAAGCATATAGTCGTAATATCCCTTCGCGTTGGGGTTGCCCCATTCGTCGTATTCGCCCGTGGTCAGCGGAATGTCGGGGTCCAGCATCGTAGTGACCACGTCCACGAACGGCACGTCGGCTATTATGCCTTTGTAGAGGTCCGGGGCCATATTTGACACCGCGCCCATCAGCAGACCTCCGGCGGAACCGCCCTCGGCGTAGATGTGTCCGGGCGAAGTGTAGCCGTGCTCCGCCATGTAGCGCGTCGCGTCTATAAAATCGTAAAAAGTATTCTTCTTCTTAAGCAGCCTGCCGTCCTCGTACCAGCGCCTGCCCAGTTCAGAGCCGCCGCGTATATGCGGCATAACGTAGATGAAGCCCCTGTTCAGCAGCGAAAGGCGCGCGGCGCTGAAGTGCGGGTCGGTGCTGTAGCCGTAGGAGCCGTAGGAATAAACATAGACCGGGTTCCTGCCGCTTTTCAGGTCCAAACCTTTTTGATAAACGATCGAGACCGGAATCTTTTCCCCGTCGCGCGCCGTTATCCACAGCCGCTCCTCCCGGTAGTCCTCAGGCCTGAAGCCGCCCAGCACTTCCCGGCGCTTCATCAGTTTCTTCGCGCCGGTCTTCATATCCACGTCGTAGATCGAATCCGGAGTGGTCAGGGAATTGTAAGTGACGCGGAGAACGTCGGTCCTGTATTCGTAATTCTCGCCGAGGTCGGTCATATAGGCCGGCTCGTCGAAATCTATATAGCTGTCGGGGCCGCCGGCGCGGCTGAAAAGATGGAAGCGGCCCAGGGCGTTGTTGCACTCCTTAAGCGCCAGCCAGCCTTCAAAAACCTCGACGTACTCCACCAGCGTGTCCTCCCGGTGCGGCACAAGGTCTGACCACGAGGACATTGCCGTGGAAGAGGCGGGGCAGACTGAAACCTTGAAATTGCGGGCATTGTCGTTGTTCAGCACGAAGAACCTGTCCCCGCCGTCCGCCACATCGTATTCCAGTTTGGGCGTGCGCGCTTGGAAGACCACGGGAGGGTCAGAAGGCCGGTCGGCGTTTATAAGGCGGTACTCGGTGGAAAGCGTGGCCGCCGACTTTATAAAAATGAAGCGGTCCGTGCCGGATTTTGACAGGTCCGCCTCGAAAGTCTCGTCGGGTTCAAAATAGACCTCACGGTCTTTCCCGCCAAACTCATGGGCTAGGACGCGGTCCCAGCGGAGCGTTTCCGGGTCCTGCTTAACGTAGAAAAGAGTGCTGTTGTCGTTAGCCCAGACCATGCTGCCGGCGGTTTTTTCTATCTTATCGGGGGAGGTCCTGCCGGTCTCGAGATCCTTGAAATAGATGTCGAAGAAACGCCTGCCGCCGGTGTCCATCGCGTAGGCTATCATCTTGTGGTCCGGGCGTATAGCGGGGAAAGCGACCTGGCAGAAGGCTTTCCCTTCGGCCAGCCCGTTGACGTCCAGAATAACCTCTTCCGCGGCTTCCGGCGAGCCGTTTCTGCGGGCGTAGACCGGATATTCCTTGCCGGCCTTGAAAGTTTTATAGTAGTAGTAATCCCCGTATTTGAAAGGCACGGTGGAATCGTCCTGCTTTACGCGACCTTTCATTTCCGTGAAAAGTTTCTCCTGGAGCGGCACCGTATGCTTCAGGGCGGCGTCGGCGTAGTCGTTCTCGGCCTTCAGGTACGCCGCAACTTCCGGATCTTTCCTTTCTTTAAGCCAGTAATAATCGTCCACGCGCGTCGCGCCGTGTTTTTCAAGCCTGAAGGGGACCTTTTTCGCCTTCGGCGGCACAGCCGCACCCGCAAAGTCATTTATCTCCATAAAGTTAAAACTATCGCCGCCTGGCCGGCCGGGATACTTCATGCGCCGGCGCTCCTCGCCGTATCCGCCGGCCGCTTTATTATATACCCATCCTCGCCAGCAGCATGCACATCTCGTTAACGACCGAAACGAGCTGAGGATGTGTTGCCTCAAACCCTTTAACGGCGTACGAGATCCCAGAAATAGAAAGGTTCCGCAGCTGTACGGTGGAATTAGCCCTGGTGACCTCGTGCGCGGCCGCCTCGGTGAAATAGCCGATGCTGCGCGCGTCATCCAGTTTCCCGGGAGGCAGAGCGGCGAGTTCCGTTTTAAGCTTGTTAAGCAGGGACACCAGTTCCGCTTTATCTTTTGAATTCCCGGCCTGAACTTTGGCTATAGCGGACTCTATTTTTGCAAGAGTGTCGTTTATCATATGTTCTCCCTAGAAAAGGTTGTGCCGAGTCTCAAAACTATCAAATACGCCCCAGCGTGTCAAATAGGAGCGCGGGGCGGCCTGACCGCTTTCTGGGGGCCGCCGGATTATGCTAATCTTGTTCTATGAAAACTGGCAGGGCTGAAATAGTCTGCACCGGCTCCGAACTGCTGGAAGGCAGACTGAACCTTTATGTGCCGCTTTTTCATGAGCGGCTGGCCCCGCTGGGTTTTCACATAGTCCGGGAGCAGTCCAGCGGCGACAGCCTGGCCGCGATATCCGACTGCGTTAAAGGCGCGCTGAAACGCGCTGACCTGGTGCTTGTCTGCGGCGGGCTCGGCCCGACCTTCGACGACCTTACCCGCCAGGCGGCCGCCAAAGCCCTGGGCCGGCGGCTCGTCCACTCAAAAGCCTGCGAGCAGATCCTGTCTTTTAATTACGGACTTAAAAAGCTGCCGCCGAATTTCAAGGACCAGTGTCTGCTGGTGGAAGGAGCCAAGCCCCTGGAAAATACCAACGGTACAGCTCCCGGCCAGTTAATAACGCGCGGCCGGCAAATGCTGGTGCTCCTGCCGGGCCCGCGCAAGGAATGGGAGCCGATGTTCCCAAACTTCCTGGAAGCGGAAATACGCTCCTTTTTCCCGCGGCTTAAGCCGGTCACGCAGGTAAAGCTGAGGATAGCGGGCCTCTGGGAAACCCAGGCCGAAAAGCTTTTGTGCCCGGTCATGCGGCGTTTTCCGGACACCCGCTTCACCATACTCGCCGGCCCCGGCACGGTGGATTTTATCCTCTCCGGAGACGACAGCCGCGGCGCGGTAGGGAAAGCCGAGGCGGCCTGCCGCCGGACGCTCGGAACTAGAATTTACGGTTCCGGTGAAGCCTCGCCGGCCTCGGCCGCCGGGGAAAAGCTGAAGGCTCGGGGCAGGACCGTTTCGTCGGGTGAATCGTGCACGGGCGGCCTGGTCTCCCAGCTCCTTACGGATATTCCCGGCAGCTCCCGCTGGTTCCTGGGCGGGGCCGTTACCTATTCCAACGCCGCCAAGATAAAGTTGCTCGGGGTGAAAGCCTCCACGCTGAAGAGACGCGGGGCGGTGTCCCCGGACTGCGCGCGGGAGATGGCCGCCGGGGCGAAAAAGATTTTCCGCAGCGACTACGCTTTGTCGATCACCGGCATCGCCGGCCCGGACGGAGGAACTCCCGGGAAACCGGTGGGGCTGGTATATTTTGGCCTTGCCGGGCCGGGCGGGACCAGGGTTTTCCGCCGCCAGTTCCGCCCGGGGCGGGCTTTCATCAGGGCCTGCGCGGCAAACTTCATTTTGGACGAGCTTAGAAAAATAATAAAATAGCGCTATCCAGCGGAACCTTCTATGAACAAACTGACTCTGACCGTTTTGACCCTGATATACACCTTCGCCTTCGCCTACTTCGGCCCTGTCGGCATAACTCTTCCCTCGTTCCCCGGCTCCGGGGCGGGGACCGGCGCCGCCTCCTCGGAAGGAACTGCTTTCCGTCTACCGGCCGCCGGAGGGGGCGAAATAGACCTGGCGGCCTACGCCGGCAAGCCGGTACTGCTGATGTTCTTCACCGAAAGCTGCCCTTACTGCCGCAAAGCTGGCCCCGCCCTGGAAAAGCTCCACAAGGCCTACGGACCCGGACTGAACGTGCTAGGCGTATGCATCGAAGACGGCCCTGACGCCGCCCTGAACTTCGGGAAAGCTCTTTCCATCTCCTTTCCGCTGGCCTACGGCGGCCAGGAAGTTTTCAGGCGCTACCGGGCGCAGGGCGTGCCCTATATTTATCTGCTCGACAGGGGCCACAGGGTCTACGACGTCTGGGAAGGTTACGACGAGTCCTACGACCCGATGATGAAAAATGCGGTAGAGAACCTGCTGACCGGGAAATAGGCGGGGGAATAAAATGTCCACTCTTATTGAAAAAGGCACCATCCTTGTCCACAGAGTTTTCGACATCGGGGGCGAGATCTCCCTCAGCCGCGCCGAGCAGCTGCTCAGGGCCGACTCCAAAGGGCCCCGGCTCAAGTTCGCCACCAACACCCGTAAGGCCGTGATAATAAAGGATTCCCCGCTTAAGGCCGACCTGGGCGAGGAGATCCTGAACCTTCCCTCCGGCAAGTTCCCCGTGCACATCTTCGCACGCATCTGGAATTACGGCGTTCTTTCGGTGACGCTCGAGATGGCGATACCGCCAAACTCCACCTGGGACGCGCTGGTGAGGACGGCCGCGGAACTGGAAGCCTCCGCCGAGGTGGACCTGCTGTGCGTCTCGCGCAAGGACGCGCTGAAGAAAGAGATAATGCCGTGCGTCACCAGCCCCGCCGAATGGGAGATATTCGAGGACTACATCACCTATATCGTGGAAAAAGCCGACGGCCTTGAGAACCCGAAGGAATTTATAAAAAATGTGGACGTGGCCGCGCTGATAATGGCCGAAGACAAGGAACATCTCAGCGAAGAGTCCCGCGCCTTCATACTTGAAAGCGCCATACAGTATTCCAGCTCCGACTTGGCAATCATAGACTGGAATTCCGCGCTGCTGATAGAACCCGACGGCGAGCGCGACGTGGCCGACGTGATAGAATTTTCCCTGACCCACCTGCTGGAATTCCGCTATTACGACGAGATGCTGGGGCGGAAACTCGAAGAGCTGTACGACGCCATGGAGGAAAAACGCGAAAGCGTGGTGAACATTTTCCGTAATTTTTACGCCGATATCGCCGAGGATTCCAGCCGGAAGTACATGGAATTCTCGGAGTTTCTCGGGCGCGTGGAGAACTCGCTGAAAACCGTGGGAGACCCCTACCTGGCCGTGGTGTTCAGGGCGTCGGCCCTGGAGTTCCATTTTGACGACTGGCGCAAGAGCATCTCCCGCAAGATGGATGCCCTGGCGCAGATAAGCCAGATCCTCCACGGCGAGGTTAACACCCGCCGCAGCCATTGGCTGGAAATAGTAGTGATACTTCTTATCGCGATAGAGCTGGTCCCGGTAATACTGGAGCTCAGGAAATTACTGCACTGAGCGGCCAGCCGCCGCTTATCGCAAAAAGAAAACCGCGCAAGCAAGGCTTGCGCGGTTTTCTTTTGCGGCAGGGAACGCCGACGGCCGTCAGCAGTACAGGTATTCCTCCACCAGGTTCTTTATTTCCTCTTCCTTGCCGTACAGGCGCTCGCTGAGATTGCGGTCGTCGTAGGCCTTGAGGCGCGTTATCGTTGCGTCTATCACCTGCGGCGAGAACACCCCGCGGGCCTCGAACACCGCGCGGGATTTCTCCAGCGCTTCGGCGGACGCCCAACACGAGGAGGGAAGCTTGGGAAGCTTTTCCGTAAGGCCGGCGTTCTCTTTGTGGTAGATGTTCTTGTCCACGAAGTACTTGTCGGCGAAGGCCAGGGCGTCGGCGCGCTCGAAGCCGCGCCGCGCAGCCACGCAGAGCCCGGCCATCAGGAAATGCAGATTGGCCGAGCCGTCGGCCGAACGGAATTCCACCGTCTGTTTGGACTCCACTTTAGGGGCGGTCGAGCCCGGGTTGGCGTCCTTAACCATGCCCGCGGCGTTCAGCCAGCCGAGCGGGATGCGCACGAGGGCCGAGCGGTTGCGGTAGGCCCAGCAGACGTTTATCGGCGCTTCCTGGTGCGGCACCAGGCGGAAGTAGGAGGTGGGGACGGTATTGCCGAAAGCGGTCATGGGCCCGGCCAGTTCCAGGAAACCGGCGATGGTCCTTCGGGCATCCAAGGAAAGCCCGCCCTTGTCTATCATCGCGTTCCTGCCGTTCTTGACAAGACAGGTGTGCACGTGCAGGCCGGAGCCGGCGTGGCCGATGGAGATCTTGGGGGCGAAGGAGATGACCACGCCGTACTTGTGGCCTATGCCCGACAGCATCCACTTGGCCACAGCAAGCTGGTCGGCGGCCTCGGAGGCGGGGACCGGCAGGAACTCTATTTCCTGCTGGGCCATCTCGGACTCCTCGGTGCGGATGAAGCCGACTTCGGAATGGCCGTACTTGATGCGGCCGCCGGCTTCGGCGATGGCAGCCATGGCCTCCGCGCGCAGGCCCTCCCACTTGGAGAAGGGGTACGACTCGTGATAGCCTTTCTGGGTGCCGGTTGGGTAGAGAGGGTTCTTGGGGGAAATGACGTAATATTCAAGCTCGCCGAGAGTGTGGAACTCGTAGCCGGAAACTTTCTTAAACTCCGCTTCAGCGCGGCGCAGTACTTCAGCGGGGGCGCTTGAGAAAGGCTTGCCGTCGGGGGTATAGAAAGAGCAAAGTATGTCTATGGCCGGCACCTGTGAGAAAGGGTTAACGAAAGCGGTGCGGTAGCGCGGCATCACGTACAGGTCGCTCGAACCGGCGTCTATGCTCTTGAAAAGGCTGGAGCCGTCCACCCGTTCCCCCGCGGACAGGATGCGGTCCAGGTACTTTTCGTCGTTGATCACGAAGTTCAGGGTCTTAAGGCGACCGTCTCCGGCGGCATAGCGGAAATTAACCATCTTTATGCCGTGGGCCTTTATGTATTTAACGATGTCCGCACGGGTAAATTCGCGCGGCTCCTTGTTCAGAAAAGCGGCTATTTTGTTGGCATAAATCTTGTTAGAGGGCATAATTCACGCTCCGTTGCATAATGTACGTCTAGGAAAATGATAACAAATTTAGGAAGCTTTTATAAGGCATTGGACCGCCTTAGCCGTATTGACTATAAGGGAGGTAATTAATATAATAAAGCAAAGGTAAAAAACTACAACAAAGAGAGAAAAAAAATGGCATTAACCAAGAACAAAATCAGAGAAGTAGCGGAAAAATTCTCCGCAAAACCCAACGATACCGGCTCAACCTCCGTGCAGATCGCACTGGTCACCGAGCGCATACAGTATCTTTCAAAGCACAGCTTAACCAGTCCCAAGGACAACGCGTGCAAGCGCGGCCTGTCCAAGCTGGTCTCACAGCGCAAACGCCTTCTCAGCTACCTGGAAACCAACAACCGGGAAGAATACAAGAAGGTCATCAAAGCTTTAGGCTTAAGGAAATAATAAATGACAAATTACCCCAAACCGCTCCGCCTGGAAGAACAGGTTGGAGATAAGACTATTTCATTCGAGACCGGCGCCATTGCCAAGCAGTCAGGAGGAAGCGTGATCATCCGCATCGGGGACACCATGGTGCTCTCCACCGCGGTGCAGGCCAACAAGCCCAAGGACACCCCGCCCCAGTTCGTGCCGCTCAGCTGCGACTACAAAGAGCGCACCTACGCTGCCGGCAAGATTCCCGGCGGATTCTTCAAGCGCGAGGGCAAAGCCCGCGAGAAAGAAGTCCTGGCCTCCCGCCTGACGGACCGCGCCGTACGCCCCCTGTTCCCGGATTATTTCAACACCGAGACGCAGGTGGTCAACATGGTGATGTCCTACGACGGCATCAACGACGCCGACGTGGTGTCCATCAACTCGGCCTCCGCGGCCCTGATGATCTCCGACATCCCGTGGAACGGCCCCGTGGCCGCGCTGCGCATGGGCAAGATCGACGGCAAGTTCGTAATGAACCCCACCAACGAACAGCGCGAAGCCTCCGAGATGGAAATGGTCATCTGCGGCACACTGCAGGGTATCCTGATGGTGGAGGGCGGCGGCAAAGAGCTCCCCAACTCCGACCTGATCGAAGCCATGGAAGCCGCCAAACCCGTACTCGAGAACCTCTGCAAGTTGCAGATCAAGATGAAAGAGCAGGTGGGTAAAGCCAAGACCCCCATCGCCACCCCCGAAATAAAGGCGGACCTAAAAGCCGCCGTGGAAACAATGGTGAAGGCCGAGGTCGAGAGGATCCTCTCCTCCAAGCCCGAGAAGAAAGCCATGGAGAAGGCCCTTGAAGAGATCAGGGTCAAAGCCTACACCGCGATGGTAGAGAAGTACCCCGACGACGCAACGGCTTCCTACCAGGCCAAGACCGTCTTCGAGGACGTCCTTTACACCATCTGGCGCCGCCTCACGCTGGACACCAAGGTCCGCACCGACGGCCGCAAGACCGACGAGGTCCGCGAGATCAACATCGACCCGGGCTTCCTGCCCCGCACCCACGGATCGGCCGTGTTCACCCGCGGCCAGACCCAGGCGCTGGTGGTGGCCACCCTCGGCACCGCAGACGACAAGCAGATGCTTGACGCCCTTGAAGGCAAGACCTTCGACCGCTTCATGCTGCACTACAACTTCCCGAGCTACTCGGTCGGCGAAGTGAAGCCCGACAGGGGCCCCGGCCGCCGCGAAATAGGCCATGGCCATCTCGCCAAGCGCGCGCTGCTGCCGCTGCTGCCCACCGAGGAGCAGTTCCCTTACACCATCCGCCTCGTGTCCGACATCCTGGAGTCTAACGGCTCCTCGTCCATGGCCACCGTGTGCGGCGGGTCACTCGCGATGTTCGACGCCGGCGTGCCCATGAAGGCCGCCTGCTCGGGCATAGCGATGGGTCTGGTGACCGACGGCGCCAAGTTCGCCGTGCTGTCCGACATCGCCGGCCTGGAAGACCACTACGGCGACATGGACTTCAAGATCACCGGCACGCGCAAAGGTGTGACCGCGCTGCAGATGGACGTGAAGCTCGCCACCGGCATCCCGATGAACATCATGAAGGAAGCCATCGAGCAGGCCACCCGCGGCCGCCTCCACATACTCGAGATCATGGAAAAAGCCATGCCGGCGCCCCGCGCCGACATCTCCGAGTTCGCCCCGCGCATAGTGAAACTGATGATCCCCCGCGACAAGATCGGCGCCTTCATAGGGCCCGGCGGCAAGAACATCCGCGGCATCATCGAGCGCACCGGCGCCAACATCGAAGTGGAAGACGACGGTTCAGTATTCGTCTCCAGCGCCGACAAGGCCAGCCTCGAAGCCGCCAAATCCATGGTGGAGCAGTTCTCCATGGAAGTGGAAGTGGGCAAAGTCTACAAAGGCAAAGTTGTGTCCATCGTGGACTTCGGCGCCTTCGTGGAAGTGCTCCCCGGCAAGGAAGGCCTGCTGCACATCTCCGAGATCGACGTGAAGCGCATCAACCGCGTGGATGACGTGCTCAAGATGGGCCAGGAAATAGAAGTTAAGTGCATCGAGGAGAACAACGGCAAGTACCGCCTATCGCGGCGCGTGCTTCTGCAGCAGCCCGGAGCTCCCGGGCAGCCCGTAAGGAAGTAATCAGGATCCGGCCCCCGCTCTTGCGCGGGGGCCGGAATATCTACGGAGGCTCAACAATGAAAAAAACAGCTAAAACCCAGGAAACAGCTTTCGACCAGGTTCAGAAGTTCTATCAGTTCATGAACTCCAACAAGCTGGAGGTCATAGAGTTTTCAAAGGACAACACCTACATTAAACTGGTGCGCAAACATAACAACGCCACCCACCAGATCCCAGTTTTCGCGCCGTCCGCCTCAATGCCGCAGCAAGCCAGACCCGGCGCGGCCAAACCCCAGCCCGTAACCGGGGGCGAAACGATAAAAGCCCCCATGTCCGGCATCTTCTACCGCGCCCCCAGCCCGTCCAGCCCGCCCTACGTGCGGGAAGGCGACTCCGTCAAGGAAGGCCAGGTCATCTGCGTTATAGAAGCCATGAAAGTTTTCAATGAGATCAAGGCCGAATTCAACTGCGTCATCGAAAAGGTGGTGCAGGAGAACGGTAAGCCGGTGGAGCCTAACGGCGACCTGTTCCTGGTGAATAAATAATATGCAGGACACCGCCAAATTCACCGACACGCTGGCCCAGACCGCCGGCAATATTCTCGAGACCCTCAAAGCCGCCGGCGGCGACGCCTCGTCCTGGGACCTGAAGCTTAAGCTCCACCTCTCCAGCTCCTCGCTCTACCTGGCCCTCGGTTGGCTGGCGGCGCAGGGCAAAATAGCCCTCTATCCCAAGGAACTCAACTTCAGGGTGGTCCTTACGCCGCAAACCGAATAACTCCGATCCGGGTTATTCGGGACAGTTAACCGCTCCATTCGCAACTACCATGCGCGACTTCGCAAAAAACAGGGTATCCGGCCAGGGCAAAAAAAAGACCTCGGCGCTGTCCTATGCGCTGTACTGGCTGGGGGCTTTCGCCTTCAGCCTCTGGCTTTTCTGGGTGCTGTTAAGCTCGGGAGCGCGCGGCGTGGTGGGGGACACCGTGGCGGGAGTCCTTACCGGATTCCTGGGGAACACGGCCTACCTTTTCCCCTTCATATTCCTTTACGGCCTTATAGCGATACTGGTCAACCTGAACAAGCCTCATAAAGGAGCGCTCACCCTGACCGCCGGCATACTGATGATCCTGGGCTCCATGTCCGCCATCATCGGCCTGCTCAGTTCGCACTTCGGCCCGGAACGCTTCGACGGCGGCTGGCTGGGCTACTTCCTGGAACAGGCGCTCTCCAAGATGTTCGGCGGCGTGGGGGCCGGGCTGTTCGCCGGGGTGATACTCTTCGCCGGCATACAGCTGCTGTTCAAGATCTCCTGGCGCAAAGTCCTAAAGTACGCCTCGTCGGCGGCCATAGACGATTACCGCCACTGGGCCTCCGCGCGCCGGGAACTTAAAGCCAAACTCAAGATCATTTCAGAGAAAGAACAAACAGAGGGCCCGGCTTACGACGCCAAACCCATCCCCGAACCCCCGCCGGTGATAAGACAGTCTGAAAAAGCCCTTGAGAAACCCGCCCCGGCTCCCGCGCCCGTCATCGTGCGCGCCCAGCAGGACGCCCCTGCCCCCGCCAAAGCCGCCAAGACCGCGCCCGAGGGAGCGCCCAAGACGGAAGGCAAGGAAAAACTGGCCGACCCGTATTTCAAGAATTTCAAACTGCCCGGAGTAGACCTGCTGGACAAGCCTTCGCAGCAGGGCGATATCGGCCCTACCGAGACCGAGATAGCCGCCGCCGGGCTGCAGCTGGAAACTACTTTTAAGAGCTTCAAGATAGACGTGCGCATCTCGGGCGTCTACCCGGGCCCCGTCATCACCCGCTACGAGGTGACCCCTGCGCCCGGCGTCAAGATCAGCTCCATCGTCTCCCTTTCCAACGACGTGGCCCTGGCCATGAAGTCCGCCGGCGCTATCCGCGTGATAGCCCCGATCCCGGGCAAGTCCGCCATCGGCTTCGAGATCCCAAATAACAGGCGCGCCAAGGTCTGCCTCCGGGAGCTGCTGGAAAATCCAGTCTTTAATAAGGAAGGCGCCGCGCCGCTGATGATAGCCCTGGGCCGGTACGCCGAGGGCGCCGTGGCCGTGGCCAACCTGGAGACCATGCCGCATCTGCTGGTGGCCGGCGCCACCGCCAGCGGCAAGAGCGTGTTCATGCAGTCGCTTATCCTTTCCCTTATCTTCCGCAACAAGCCCGACGAAGTGAAGTTCCTCTTCATAGACCCTAAGCGTCTGGAACTCACCTTCTACGAGGACATCCCCTACCTCTACGACCCCAAGGAAACCCCGGACCGCGTGTCCGTAATCACCGACCCGAAGGACGCCTCCAAGTCACTGGTGGCCCTTACGCGCGTGATGGAGAAGCGCTACAAGAAGTTCGAGAAGGCGCGCGTCAAGAACATAGCTTCCTACAACAAGTGGGCACTCGAGAACAACGAGCCCCAGGAATACTACATCATCGTGGTCATCGACGAACTGGCCGACCTGATGCTGCAGCAGAAGAACGTGGTGGAGGACGCCATCCAGCGCCTGGCCCAGATGGCCCGCGCCGTGGGCATCCACCTGGTGCTGGCCACCCAGCGCCCGTCGGTAGACGTGATCACCGGCGTCATCAAGGCCAACCTGCCTTCGCGTGTGGCGCTGCAGGTCACCTCCAAGACCGATTCCCGCGTGATACTCGACTGCCCCGGCGCCGAGGCGTTGATCGGTAAAGGCGACCTATTGTACCTCGCCATCGACGCGCAGAAGCCCTCCCGTATACAGGGCGCCTACGTGACCGAGGACGAAATCCGCCGGATAGCGGACTTTACCAAGGCGCAGGCCCGCCCGAACTACCTGCCGCTCGCCGAGGACGAGGAGACGCAGGGTTCCGGCAAGGGCAGCTCCTCCGAGGAGATGGTGGCAGCCATCCGGCTGGTGCTGGAGCGCCGGCGCGTTTCCCAGGACCTGCTGAAAGCCCACTTCGGCTCTTCGGCCAGGGCCACCAATATTTTGAGCATCCTTGAAATGAACGGGTTCATACACAAGCCGGAAGGTTCCAACCGCTGGGAGATCTACTTCGACAAGATGGAGTCCCATCTCAAGTCCCAGTCGGGGTCCGCGGTGATACAGCCGCAGGCCGAAGAACCGGAACGAGAGGAGTTCTCGCGCAATGAATAAAATACTGACGCTCACTTTGCTCCTTGCTTTAACCGCGGCCGCCTCGGCCCAGCAGATACCGGCCCGGAAGAAGAAGGCCGCCCACCCGGCAAAAAAGGAAAGCCCCGTCGCCGTATCCACAACTGCCGCCCAGGGCCAGCCCGCGGTGAAAGAGCAGGAAGACCCCGCCGCCAGCATAATAGAGAAGCTCAAGTCCTGGGATTCCGGGCTGGAAACCCTGAAAGCCGGCTTTACTCAGGAAGTAAATTTCAAAGAAGCCGGCCTCAAACAGTCGATAGAGGGGAACCTGACCTACGTGAGACCCAACCTGCTGCGCATAGAGCACGAAAAACCGGCCAGGCAGCTTGTTGTCACGGACAAGACCGATATCTGGATCTACAAGCCCGAAGACAAGCAGGTCGTGCGCACCTCCTGGGAAGCCTGGCGCAAAACGCAGGACCAGAACTTCTCCGGGATACTGGACTTCGGGAATTACGCCTCGCTTACCGCGAAGAACAGGACCGAGGTGTCCGGCGGCAAGGACGGCGCTCCTTATACCATAACTTTCACACCCCGCTCCGGGGCCGGGTACTCGCTTAAGCTCACACTTTCCGCCACCGACTACTTCCCGGTAGAAGCCGAACTGGAAGTGGACAGCACGGTCATAAAGACCCGCCTTACGTCCGTTGAAAAGAACGGCCAGGTGGACAAAGGGATATTCAAATTCTCTCCGCCGAAAGGCGTAGAGGTACTGGAGTTTAAAAATTAAAAAGATGACGCTCGCTAACCGCATTACGATGGGGCGCATGGGCCTTAGCCTTGCTATTTTCGCCCTTATAGTCTTCAAGACCTTCTGGGCCGAAACGGCCGCGCTGGTGCTGCTGGTGGTGGCGACCATCTCCGACTACGTCGACGGGGTTATAGCGCGCCGCACGATGACCACCACCCCTTTCGGCGCGATAGCCGATCCATTCGCCGACAAGATACTGGTAATGGCGGTATTCCTGGCTTTTGCTTCGATCCGGGAACTGGCTGTGCCGCTCTGGGCCGTTTTCCTGATACTGCTCAGGGAGCTCACTATTTCCACCCTGCGGGTGCTGGCCGCGCTGCACGGAGAAGTGATGAAGGCGGAAGCGACCGGCAAGATAAAGACCTGCATACAGATGTCCTCGGCTTTTATAATACTTACCCTGCTGGAACTGCTGATATGGGCGAGAACCAGGCCTCTGCCGGATTTTCTGGCGGCTGCCCCGCGTCTCGCCCGGCCCGCCACCTGGTGGCTTACCGTCATAACCGCTTTTTTCACCATAGCCAGCGGGGCCGTATATCTTTACAACCACCGCGAGCTGTTGCACAAATCCTGGAGTGAACGGGAACACTAAGAACTAATGTCCCCAAAAGACTTTTCAGTGCGCTTCCTCGCCAGCGGCGGTTTTATCAGCTATGTCCCGGCGCGGCTGACCGGATTTAAGAAGTTCACGGGGTCAGGCATGGCGGGCACCCTGCTGGCGCTTGCCCTACTGCCGCTCCTGCCGGAAGACAGGACCCTTTTCGCCGCTTTCTGCCTGGCCTTCCTGCCCTTCTCCATCTGGATCGCCGACCTGGCCTCAAAAAGCTACGCCACCCACGACGATCCGCGCATCGTCATCGACGAGATAATAGGCTACTGGACGGCCCTGCTGTTCCTGGACCGCACGCCGTTCAACCTTGCCGCCGCGTTCATCCTCTTCCGCGCGCTGGACACTCTCAAGCCCTGGCCGATAAAGAAACTTGAAACCTCCCTGAAGGGGGGTTTTGGTATAATTACTGATGACTTGCTGGCCGGGGTCGAGGCGAACCTGCTGACCAGGCTGGCGGCGACTATATTCTTATGAAATTCATCCTTTCCATCCTGACACTGCTGATAACCGCGCCGCTGCTGGCACAGACACCTGCCCCGGCCCGGGCCGTCAGCACGGCGGCCGCGCAGGCGCTGCCCCTCTCCGCGCCCGGATCCGCCTCCCTGCCGGGGCTTGCCGTTACCACCGCCGCGGCGGTCTCTCCGGGAGTATACCTTTCCACGGCCGCGGCCCAAAGGCCCTCAAAGCCCGCGGTTTACGCAACAGGCGGCGTGCCGCTCAGCGGTATAGTCCTTATGCCCACGGCCTACCGCGGCCACGGGACCAACGCCATCGGCCTGGGGCTTGATTTTAACGCCGCCTACTATATAGGCCGCCTTTACGGGAAGAACTCCTACGCCTGGACCGTAGAGAAGAAGAACTACCTTGACCGCATAGGCCTCTGGCTGCTTTCCGCCGACTCAAAAATGCAGATCCAGACCGAAGGAAAGTGGCGCCCGGCCATGGCGGCCGGCGTGCAAGGCATTTTTCAGTTCCGCGACGCGCCCCAGCCCCCGATAAACGGGACTTTCAGCCTTACGGTCAAAGCTACCGGCAAAACTACCGCCTCCTACGCCAACGCCTACGTGGCGCTGACAAAACGCCTGCACCCTAAATTCCTGGTGAACGCCGGCTATTCCGATGGAGACATGCCCAAGATAATCTACAACCTCTCCGAGTTCCTTTCAAAAGAATCTATAAACCAGACTAACAACCACAGCGCCGGCTATCCGGTGCAGATACCCACCGGCATGCTCTTCGGCGGCTTCATGTGGCTGCCAAGAACAGATTCTCCCATAGGTCTTGAATTCATGGTGCCGCAGGGCGCGCCGCAGAGCCCTAAACTTTTCAACCTGCACCTGGGCACGCTGCTAAAACTAAACTTTGAAATGTCCTACCTTACCTTCAAGGGCGGCTGGGACCTTATGGGTATGTTCCAGTTCAGGTACAACTATCTTCCTAAGTGACAGCAGCCGAAAGCTTTAGTACCAATAAAAAAACCGCGCTAACGCGGTTTTTTTATTTACTAACTGCCGTGCTTTTCGCCGCTATCTGCCTTTCATCTGCTCTAAATATCTTGCGGCCTGGAAGTGTCCGGGATTAAGCCTCACGGTCTCGGCCAGTTCCGAACGCACTCTTGTCCAGTCGCGGTTCCAGTAAAGTATCGCCAGGTTGTAATGGGCATCCGCCATCCGCGGGTTCCGCCGCAGCGCGAAGGAATAGGCGCCTTCAGCTCCCTGCCTGTCCCCGGTCTTCTCCAGCGCCACGCCGTAATTCAGCCAGGCGTAGGCGCTGGAGGAGGCGAGGCTTTCCTTAAGCGGCGGAAGTGAGCAATATTCAACGCTGAGTTCCAGCAGCCTCTCGTAAACATCGGCCGAGGCCTTGAAACATTTTTTTGCGGAGGCCCAGTCGGAGCGAGAGGAATAATAAAAACCTTCGTACAGCGGGGCGTCAGGCACGTCCCCGTCCAGCACCGAAGCCAGGCGCAGGCCGCGCAGGTCCCCGGCTTCAAGGGAGCCGGAGGCGGAACGCAGCGCGGAACTGGCTACTAGCGCCTGCGCGTAGGAAGTCCCAAGGTCCTGGTCGAAAAAATCCCTGTAATCCGGGTCAAGACGGGGGAAAGAGTAGAACAACCAGGGGTCGGCTGCGGTGCGCGGACCGGAAATCCAGTTAAGCAACCCGGAGGGGAAGGTCGGTACACCGTGCGGCAGCACCGCGTCCATGGTGGCGTAAACTCCGCCGGAGTTGACCTCTGTGAAAGCTTTCCACTCTGCCTCTTCACCGGAATTCAGATTGGTCAGGGTCAGCAAAGGAGAGTAACGGTTCCTGGAGGCCCTGTACCATGGCGAGCCGCTTAGGCCCTGGGCCACGGTATTGACTTCCGGGCGCAGGCCTTTCACGGCCTGCATGTACCACAGAGAAAAGATCTGCACATCTTTTTTTGCGATCACGGAGGACCCCGGCGGCGCGCCGCGCAGGACGTCCGAAGCGTAATCCTCCGCAGCAAAAAGCCAGCGCCTGTAAGACCCCCTGGCCCCGCCGTAAAAAACCAGCCCGGCGGCGAAAAGAGCGGCCAGCGCGAAAAAGGGCCTGGCGCGAGGGAAAGAAGAAACTGCTAAGAACAGCCCGGCGGCCGCCCAGAAGGCGATGGCCAAATCCGGCAGCAGATAGTATGGTTCCACCACAGCCAAAGCGTGGGGGTTGGGCGGCATATTTGCCAGGTAGAGGAAAACCGGACCGCTGAAAACAAAAAGGGCGGAAATCCCCAGCAGCCTGCGAAGAGAAGACCGGCACTCCGCCCAGATCCCGGCAGCGGCGAAAACCAGCCCAAAACTAAAATTCCGCCATAAATGGATAGCGTAGAATTTAACATTCGGCCAAAAAAGCTGACCGGGAGCGTATTCTTTAGAAATAAGGTCCAGCGTAGAGCCGTAGCTTTTGCGGGTGATCACCGCCCAGAAAGTATTAAGGTCCGCAGGGTGGCTCCAATCGAAAAAAGGCCAGGAAGAAGAACGTATCGGAAGATAGAAGTAAAGAGAAAAGCCAAGAAAGAAAAATCCGGCGGCTTTTAAAAAGCCCCCTATCCCGCCCTCCCTCACCGACGGCCAGAGCAGGACAAGGAGCGCCGGCGTAGCCAGCACTATATCCATGCGGTTAGTCATGGCGAGCCCCAGCAGGAAGGCGGTCAGGTAGACCGGCAGCCTTCCGACCTGCTTATCTCCGGAACACGCTGAGGAAAGAAGCAGTGAGGCCAAAAAGAAGTTCAGCGCGTACATCTCCGGGACGCTCGAAACCGTGCGCAGCGTAAAATTAAAACCCAGCAGCACCGCCGCGAAGAAGGCTGCAGCAGGGGAAAAAGCCGAGGCCGCCAGGCGCCAGAAAACAAAAGCTCCGGCTATACCCGCGGCGGCGGAAAAAAGGTTCAGCCGCCAGGCCGGGTTGCCCAGCGGGATTAGGGAGAACAGCTTGCCCGAAATTATATAAAGAGGATACCCCGGCTGGTGCGCCACCCCCAGCGTCCACGCCGCGCAGGCCATCTCTCCCGAGTCACGGTACGGCGGCAGCACGGGGGGAAGACAATAAATATAAAGCGGCACAAGAATAAAAAGCAGCAGCCCCGCGAAAATATTTTCCGCGTTGAACAGCCTTCCGTCAGTCCCCGACGTTCCTTGCATATGGGATTTATTTTATAACTTATTAAGCGCGCTGTGGAAAAAAGCGCGGAAGGGACATCCGGATAAGCGTGATTTATCCAGGACTTGCGGAGGGGCCTGTCGATGGGTTGCCCTGAAGCCGCTTTGGGGAAGGGGGCCCCAGCCTTATTTTCCCGGCTGGGGGGAACCGCGCAACGGTTCCTGCGCGGCGGAAGGACGACCCATCAACAGGCCCCGACTTCGCATCCCGCGGTCCAAGCCGGTAGATAAGGGCTAAATTATTTTTTCTTTAGTTTTTGCACGAGGGCGGCGGCTTCCGCGGCGCGGGCCGGGTCCAGCTCCGACATTTTGCGGAAATCTTTTTTCGCCCCGACCGTGTCGCCAAGCTCGGCGCGAAGACGGCCGCGCAGCCCGTAGTTGTCCGGGCTCAACGGCTCCATCCCGATGGCGGAATCAGCGGCCGCAAGCCCCGGCTTCCGATCGCCGGTCCGGTGCAGGGCCGACCCCAGCAGATAATAGTAACTGGCGTAGCCCGAAACCTCCTGCCAGCCCAGTGCCGAATAATAATCATGCCCCTCGCAGGAAAAATCACCCTCGGCCGCGCAGGAGGCCGCGCGGTCCAGATAATACTTCGGACGCCCTCCGCTAAGCTTTATCGCCTCTGAAAACTTCTTTATCGCCCGCTTATGCAGCCCCTGAAGCGCGTACAGGCGGCCAAGCCGCCAAAGCCCGGCATGACTATCCGGAACTATAGAAAGAACGCGCAGCCCGTCGGCTTGCGCCCCGGCGTAATCGCCCAGGCGCTCCAGGCAGAGCAGGCCGTATTCATAGCCGTCCGGCTCATCGGGCCGCATGTGCTGATAGGAGGCCGCGTCGGCCGCGCAGGTCTTATAATCACCAAGCGCGTATTCAGCCTCCGCGCGCACAAGGTAGGCGAATTCATAAGTAGGGTCGAAGGTCAGCGCCTTGGAAGCCATCATGCCCTGTCCGGAATAGTCCCCGAGGAGCCGGCCGTAGACCATAGCTTTCAGGACAAAAGACATCTCCTGCGCGTAGCCCATGCTTATCGCCTTATCGGCCTCCGCAAGAGCCTCCTTGCTTTTGTCCAGATCGTATAATAGCCGGCCGCGGTAATAATGAAGGATGGCGTCATTCGGATGCGCGGCCAGCCTTTTCTCCACTTCCGCGATCACGTATTTGTAACCGCGTGTCTGTACGGCGCTCATTATAGTATCCCAGTCGAAGCGGTTGGCCTGAGCCTCCTGCGCACGCTTCATCAAAGAAAAAGCCGACGCCAGAACCGCGATAGCGGCTCCGGCGGAGATCAATATTATTTTAAGGTTCCTGGTCATGTCAGGCCGCAGAAAGCAGGGCCTTTGTTATTATAAAATAAAGGCAGGGCTGCCTATTGGGGGGTAGGGTGAGGGAGGCAGCCCTGACAAACTAATTTTAGCACTCAGTTTGACTTTTGTCAAGTGGGGGGTGTAACTCAAGATACACTCTGTATTTTTTTTTGGGGAGGAACGGAGGAAGCCCCTGCCCGCTGACGCGGAGCAGGGGCTTCCTTTCAGTACGCCCCCCGAACCCTACTTCCCAAAAACTATTCGGGCTCTAACCCGTGCTGCCCGCCCCAGGTCTCTATCCGTTCCACCAGCTCCTGGAACTTGAACGGCTTGACATAGTAAGCGTCGGCGCCGGCGGCGAGTATCTTACTCTTTATATCCTCGGAATCGTAGCCTGTAACAGCGATAACGAGGGTTTTCTTGTCACTGGCCTTGATGATCTCGCAGACTTTAAAGCCGTTTATATCCGGCAGCATTATGTCCAGTATCACCACATCTGGCTTTTCACTTCCCACCAGCGATCCCGCCTGAAAGCCGTCCGCCGCTGAAAAGATATCCCACTTCTTCCTGAAAGTCTTAAAGAACCGCTCCATCAGCTTTAAGAGTTTTTCGTCGTCTTCGACGATAAGCACTTTCTTTGGTGAGGTCATACGTTCCGAAAATTCCTTCGGCGTCGGGATATTATTATCCGCCAGGAAGGACTCGAGGTCCTCCGCCTTTATGCGCCGGTGTCCGCCCAGAGTATTGAAAGCTTTCAGGCGCCCCGCGTCAACCCAGTTCGCCACAGTGCCCGGCGACAGCTCAAGCATCTTTGCCACTTCAAAAGTACTAAAGATCTTCTGTCTCATGATGTATGTCCTCAGTTGCGACTTTTATGACTTTTGGTCTTTTTGTTATTATAGCATACTATTAATTTTCGGCAAGACCCAAAAGATAAAGCCGAGAGCCGAAGGGGCGTGGGTCGGAGGCCGGCAAAGCCCCGAATCACCGCTCTCTTGCCACCAACCCCCTACGGCTCACAAACTTCGGGACTCTCACTCGTTTGCTTTACCATATATTATTTTTTATAATTAGACTGTAAGTTTATATTGAAACCTTCTGTTGCGGTGTTGGGGGAAACTTGCTGGAAAAAAAAGTCCTTGTGGTGGATGACGACCCTAACGTGTGCCTGCTCATTTCCGCTGTCCTGAAAAAATTCAATTATCAGGTCACTACCCTTTGCCACGGTGAGGAAGTGATGGCTTTCCTCAAAGACAATAAGCCCGACCTCATCCTGCTCGACCTGCGCATGCCGGGGATAGACGGCTACGCCCTCTGCAAGCGCATCCGCGAGGCCCCCGCAACGCGCGACATCCCGGTGGTGATCCTCAGCGGCGTGGCGGAGGTGGACGCCAGGGTCAACACTATAGAGCTTGGGGCGGATGACTTCATAACCAAACCCTTCGACGTGCGCGAGCTGAGGGCCAGGATAAACCGCATTCTTAAGCGCAAGAGCTCCGATACCGCTCTTAACCCTCTCACCCGCCTGCCCGGCAGCCCGGCCATTGAAGAAGAGGTGACACGGCGTATAGCCGCTGAAGAACCTTTCGCCTTCTGCTACGTGGACGCGGACAATTTCAAGGCTTACAACGATGTCTACGGCTACGCTAAGGGAGACGAGGTAATAAAGCGCATTGCGGCGCTGCTCGGCGAAAAAGCCAGGACCGCGGCCGGCGACGATTATTTCGTGGGGCACGTGGGCGGAGACGATTTCGTGCTGATAACCTCCCCCGAGGCCTCCGAGCCGGCGGCCAAGGCGATAACAGAAGAATTCGACAAGCTCATCCCGGAGTTCTACAACGAAGTGGACCGCAAGCGCGGCTTCATCACCACGATGGACCGAAAGAACAAGACCAGGGATTTTCCGATAATGTCGCTTACGGTGGCCATCGTGGCCCCCAAAACGCAGCACCACTATGCGAAGATAGTAGAGAGCGCGGCCGAGCTTAAACACTACGCCAAGGACCTGCCGGCCCGGCGCGGCAGCATCTACGTGAGGGACAGGCGCATATGACAGAAGCGGAAGACAAGATCATCGGCACAGTTTTCGCCGGCTGCAAAATAATCTGCAAGCTGGGCCAGGGCGGCATGGGCACGGTTTACAAGGCCCACCAGGAATCGCTGGATAAGTTCGTCTGCGTGAAGCTGCTTTCCCCGGACCTGGCCCGCGAGCAGCGCAATATAGATTTTTTCCTGCGGGAAGCCCGCTCCGCCGCCAAGCTGGACCACCCCAACATCGTCCATATTTATAATTTCGGCCAGGAGAACGACGCCTATTTCATAGTGATGTCCTACGTGGAGGGGAAAAGCCTTCAGGACGTGGTGGCGGAGAAAGGCCCTCTCCCGGTAAAAGAAGCCACCGACATAATCATAGGCGTACTGGACGGGCTCGCGCACGCGCATTCCAAGTCCATCATACACCGCGACATAAAGCCCTCCAACATACTGATCAGCCCCGACGGCCTCCCGCGCATTGTGGACTTCGGCCTGGCCCGCAGCATAAACGAGGAAAAGCAGCTGACCATGGCAGGGGAAATGATCGGCACCGCCTATTTCATGTCCCCGGAGCAGGGCCTGGCCGGGCAGGTCGACAGCCGCGCGGACCTGTACTCCGCCGGGGCGACATACTTCTATATCCTCACCGGCAGGTATCCCTTCGATGGAAAATCCTCAATAGAGGTCATCCACAAACACATAAGCGACCCCGTCCCCAACGTTATGCTGATAAGGCCGGACGTGCCGCTCTGGTCCGCCCGCGTCATAGACAACCTGATGCGCAAGAAGCCGACGGAAAGATACCAGAGCGCCGCCGAGGTCATTGCGGACCTGCAGAAATTCAGCTCCGGCGAGGCCGCCATAGGCACGCCCCTTGAAAGAACTTTCGACATGCCGGATGTGACCGCCCGCATGAGCTCCGGCGTTCCGCCTTCTCACGTCGCTTCCCTGGAGAGGGCCGACCCGCAGGTTTCCGACAGGAGCAACCGCCCCGCGCCGCCGCCGCCTCCCGGCGCCACGCCGGCTCAGCGCCCGCTGTACCGGGCGCCGGGCGAACCCCAGCAGAAACCGGAACTGCAGCTTACGGGTCTGCACAACAGCATAAGGATCGCCACTCACCTGGCCCTTACACTTGCCGGCACCGGCTGCTTTATCCTGGCCGGGGCCTCGGGCAAGATTTCCGGCTCGATATGGTCGCCGATCGACTCCAACCCGGCCGCCGCCGGCCTACTGGCTTTTGCCGGCCTCGCGCTGTTCGGCTTCGCGCTGTGGAAGAAGCCCTACAAGTTCACCATGCTTTACACTCTCTTCCTGCTGGCCGCCGCCGCCGCCGCCTACGCGGGCGGGGCGTATATTCCGGCCCCGGAGGGCGCGGACACGGTGTCCAAAGCCTTCCTGGCACTGAAGATAGGCCTGGAGAACATGTTCTCCGGGACCAACGTGATCGTCTATTCCCTTTTCCTCTACCTCGCCGCCTCCAAAGCGGTCTTCAAAGACAACAGGGGACTGAAAGGGTTCGCTGTAGCCGCCTATCTGGGCGGCCTCGGTCTTACTTATCTTTACTTTAAAGCCGGGCCGGAGGTCTCCCCGGACAGGATCTGGCTGGCGGCCGGAGGCGGACTTGCGCTGCTGGGCCTGGCCGCGGCCCTGACACAGAAAAGCTTCGCCCTGTTCTTTAACCCGCAGCTTATTTTCCTGGTGGCCAACATTACGATGTTCGCGATGTTCACAAATCCGCAGATCGAGGCGCTTACGCAGTTCAAAATAAAAGCCAACGCCGAAACCGTGCGGCAGATCAACTACAAGAACCGGCTTGCGTACCAGCAGGTGCTTTTAATGGCGCAGTCGGATGTGCTTTACGACGAGGAAGGCAGGCCCGTAGTGCACAAGGTGCCGCCCCCGCCGGAAGAGGTGAAACCAGCGGACACGAACAGCCTGCAGACGCAGGCGCGGCTGGACTACTATAAGGCCCTTACCGTGCGCATAACCGGAGCGCTGGCAGGTTCCGCCGGCATAATATTCATAGCTTTTTTCCTGTCCCTGATGGCCAACGCGTGCTTCTTAGAGGAGCTCCTGGCGGTATACCGGGAAAGGGACCTTTTATGATCGGCGGAAGGACACGTGCGTAAATTTATTTTTTCCGATATTCTCTGGGGGCTGGCGCTTACGCTGGCCGCCCTGTTCTTCTATTTCACCGGCACCGGCCTTGAAACCGCGGAATTAAAGTTCTACGACTTCCGCGCCCGCCTTAACGCGGGCGTCCCCGCCAAGAGCGACATCGCGATCATAGAGATAAACGACGACAGCATTTCCAAGATAGGCCGCTGGCCCTGGCCCCGCTCAAAGATAGCGGACATGCTGGTCTGGCTCTCCTCGGAACCCGCCAAGCCCTCCGTGATAGGGCTCAACATACTTTTCTCCGAACCGGAGAAGAACAGCGAATACGACCTGGCGGAAAAGCTGAAGAACCGCTACACCGAGCTGGTGACCGCGAAGAAAATAAAGGAGACCGGCAAGGGGTCCGAATTCCTGAAGGCCATAGAGGACGCGAAAAAAGCGATGGACAACGACGCGAAGCTGGCCAGGGCGGAAGCCGCCGCCGGCAATGTGGTCCTGCCGCTTATCTTCGACACCGGGGCCCCGGTCTCGAAACTGAAGCCTGAGCCGGCTTGGATGAAACGCCTGGCCCCTTCGCTCTCCCATAACGCGGTCCCGGCGGATATCTCTGTAGAAGGGTCGGGGATAACCGCCCCCGTGGACATCCTGGCCTCCTCCGCGGCCGGAGCGGGCTATGTGAACGTTTTCAGCGACATAGACGGAACGGTCCGCAAGGAATACCCTTTCCTCCCGTACGGGCAGAATTTCTATCCGTCCTTCGCGTCGGAAATAGTGCGGCTGCGGCTGGGCCTAACGCCCGCGAAGGTCACGCTGGCGCCGGGCATCTCGGCGGCCTTCGGGGACAAGATCATGCGCATGGACCCGCCCTCCTCGGCCCTGATAGCTTTCGGCAGCGCCAGGCCTTTCAAATACTATTCCTTCTACGACGTAATGACCAACAAGATAGTGCCCGAGGCCTTTAAGGACAAGATCGTGCTGATAGGGCTGACGGCGCAGGGCGTGGGGAACCTTTACGTCACCCCCACGGACAGCGCCATGTCGGCGATGGATTTTACGGCCACCCTGGTGGACAACATGCTTGCGGGCCACTCCGTAACGCGGCCCGATTGGGCGATGGCGGTGGAACTGGGACTTATCGTTATAGCGAGCCTGTTTATTGCGTTCCTGCTGCCGCACCTGAAGGCCGGCGCGGGCGCGGTGCTGGCGGGGGGAATGTTCGCCGCGCTCGTAGCCGCGGGCGTATTTCTTTTCACCTCGAAAGGTATGTGGCTGAAGATCGTCTACCCGGCGGCGCTGCTGGTGGCGGGCTATATCTTCGTCGTAACCAAACGGTTCTTCTCCACCGAAAAGAAAGAGGAGCAGATAAAGATTTCCCAGATAGAGACGAACAAGATGCTGGGCCTGTCCTTCCAGGGCCAGGGCATGCTGGACCTGGCCTTCGAGAAGTTTCGCCTGTGCCCGTTAGACGACAATATGAAGGACACGCTCTATAACCTAGCGCTCGACTTCGAACGCAAGCGCCAATACAACAAGGCCGCGGCCGTTTACGAGCATATCTCCGGCAGGGACCCGGCGTTCAAGGACATAAAGGCCAAAATAGAACTGCTAAAAAAAGCCTCCGACGGCGCGGTGTTCTCCGGCATAGGCGGCGGCGACGCCACGCTGATGGTGACCGGCTCCGCCGCCGCCCCAATGCTGGGCCGCTACGAGATCAAGAAAGAGCTCGGCAAGGGCGCGATGGGCATCGTCTACCTAGGGGTGGACCCCAAGATAAACCGTTCAGTGGCCCTAAAGACCATGCGTTTCGAGGAGGGCCTGGAAGAAAAGGCCATGAAGGACCTGAAGGACCGCTTTTTCCGCGAGGCGCAGGCCGCCGGCAACCTCACCCACCCGAACATCGTAAAGATCTACGACGCAGGCGAGGAACAGGATATCGCCTACATAGCCATGGAACTGCTGAAAGGCGTGGACCTGAAGAAATGGGCCGTGAAAGGGAACCTGCTACCGGTTCCCAAAGTGCTGGAGTACGTAGCCCGCGCGGCGGAAGCGCTGGATTACGCGCATAAGAACGGCATAGTCCACCGCGACATAAAACCGGCCAACATCATGCTGCTCGACGACGGCACCATCAGGGTGGCCGACTTCGGCATAGCCCGCATAACGGAATCCTCCAAGACCGCGACGGGCACGGTAATGGGCACGCCTTACTATATGAGCCCGGAGCAGATAGCCGGCAAGAAGGTGGACGGCCGCGCGGACCTTTTTTCGCTGGGCGTGACGCTGTACGAACTGCTAACCGGCGAGCGCCCTTGGAAAGGCGGCGAGTCCATAGGCACCCTGCTTTTCCAGATAACCAGCGACCCGTACCCCGACCCGCTGCTCATCAGGCCCGACCTGCCGCCCGGCATACTGGCAATTATAGACAAGGCGCTTAAGAAAAACCCTAAAGAGCGCTTTCAGACCGGCGCCGAGATGGACAACGCGATACGGGCCGTTATGGGGAACAGTGCGCCCCCGCCTGCTGGAAAAACCCCGCAGCACACCGTGGCGGCGCGGGTCCAAAAACCCGGGCCCGCGCCCGTAAAGGCAGTTCCCGCTCCGGCGGCTCACGCGGCGGCGCAGGCTAAACCCGCTCCCGCCCCCGTGCAGCAGCACAAACCGGCCCCAGCGGCGGCACTGATCAGACCGGCACCAGCCGCTACTCTGCCTCCGCAGTCCAAGCCGGCGCAGGCCCCTAAGCCGGCGGCGATCCCGGCGCAGCCCGCTCCGGCCCAGACACAGCCCCCGCCCGGCATAGAACTGGCGCCCAGAGCGGGCCTTGAGCTCACCTTGAACGCGGCCCCGAAGCCGGCCTCGGCAGCACCCGCCCAGCCCGAACAGAAACAGGCCCCGAAGGAAAAGACCCAAACCGTTAAAACTCAGGCGCCGGCGCCCAAATCCCCGCCGGCAGCAGGCGGGGTGGACTTTGAAAAGACCCTGCCTCTCATATACCCCGACGAGGATACGAAATGATATTTAAAATAGAATTCGCGGCCGTCTCCGACAAGGGAAAGGTCCGCAACAACAACGAAGACAGCTACCTGCTGGAACCGGCCCTCGAACTTGGTATAGTGGCCGACGGCATGGGCGGGCACAACTCCGGAGAAGTGGCCAGCTCCCTGGCGGTAAAGGTGACGCGCGACAAGTACGATTCGATGCGGCGCACCGGCATGAAACCCAATCCCTATAACGAAAAGCTCTGTCTAGAAACCAACCAACTCGGCTTTGCGGTACAGCTGGCCAACTCCGTCATCTACGAGGCCGGCAACGCGGGCCCGGAGAACAAGGGCATGGGCACCACGCTCAGCGCGGCCATGCTGAACAAGACGCGCATCTGCATAGCGCACATAGGCGATTCCCGCGTTTACCTGTTCCGCGGGGGGATAATACAACAGCTCACGGAAGACCATTCCCTTGTGATGGAGCATGTTAAAAAAGGCCTCCTGACCAGGGAACAGGCCGAGGTTTCTCCGCTTCAGAATATCTTGACCCGCGCCCTTGGCGCGCAAAAAACCCCGGCCATCGACCTGGTGGAGACCCAGCTGGAAGCGGGAGACCGCCTTTTGCTCTGCACCGACGGGCTTTTCAAAGCGGTGAAAGAAGGCCGCCTTACCGAGACCCTGCAGGGAGAGCCCGACGACGCCAAAGCCTGCGCATCCCTGGTGGCCGAAGCGAACGCTAACGGCGGACCGGACAACGTCACCGTCATCATAGGCTCGGTGAAAAAAAAGACCTTCAAAGAAAACATAAAGGACCTGTTCAGGAAATCATATGCCTAAGTTGATGCTCAAATTTGAGGCCGCCTTTATCCGGGAGATAAAGCTGGACAAGCCGGCATTCTCACTCGGAAGGAAACCCGATAACGATATCGTGCTGGACAACGCCGCGGTTTCCGGACACCATTGCAAGATGTACGAGTCCGGCGGGACCTGGTTCATAGAGGACCTGAATTCCACCAACGGGACGTTCGTGAACAACAAAAAAGTCCTGAAAGCCGGCCTGAAGCCGGGCGACAGCGTGACCGTGGTTAAATATACCCTCGTTTTTGCTGACGACACCGTCCCCGCGCCGCAGTCCGCCAAAGAGACGCCGCTGCCGCAGCAGCGCCCCAAGACCCCGCAGGGCACGCTGGAAGTGCTGAATAACCCCGCCGACGGCAGGAAGGAGTTCGAACTGACGGCGCTCTCTACCTATATAGGCAAATCCTCGCAGGCGGCAATCCCCTACAAGAGCGGGGGACTTTTCGGCGGAGGGCCGGAACTGGTCGCGGTTATCGCAATGCGTCCCGAAGGCTATTATCTTAACCCCATAAAAGAAGACTATGCTAAATACAACGGCAACCCGCTGAACGAGAAGGTCGCCCTGAAGGACGACGACACCATAGAAGTGGGCTCCACCAGGTTCAGGTTCTTCATCAAGAAATAAGACAACGCGCAGCTGAAAAGAAGACCGCCGGAAGACCGGCGGTTTCTTTTTTAGCAATCGCGCGCAAAGAGTGCTATTGACACCAAATCCTCCTTTTGGTAAACTAGCAATTGTGAGGTTGAAGTGCTAATAAACATTTTCCAAAGCCGGCGCAAGCCGGAAAAAGATCAAAAGAAACTAACAGGAGGCAGTAACATGACAGATACAGCTACTAAGATAAAGATACAGCCCCTTGGCGACAGGCTCATCATAAAGGCCGCCGAAGCCAAAGAAATAAAGAAAAGCGGGATAATCATCCCCGAGACCGCCAAGGAAAAACCGCAGGAAGGCGAAGTTGTGGCCGTGGGCAAAGGCAAGATGACCGACGAAGGTAAGCTCATCCCCATGGAGATCAAGACCGGCGACATCGTACTCTACGGCAAGTACTCCGGCACCGAAATAAAGATCAACGATGAGGAATACCTCATCATGCGCGAGGAAGACGTCCTCGGCATCGTAAAGTAATATATAAGGAAGGTAAAATACAATGGCTAAACAGATAATTTATTCGGAAGAAGGCAGGATGCGCCTGAAGGCCGGCGTAGACAAGCTGGCCAACGCGGTAAAAGTGACCCTTGGCCCCAAAGGCAAGACCGTCATTCTCTCCAAGAAGTTCGGTTCCCCGACCATCATTGACGACGGCGTGACCATCGCCAAAGAGATAGAGCTGGAAGACCATTTCGAAGATATGGGCGCGCAGCTGGTCCGCGAGGCGGCCTCCAAGACAAACGATGTAGCCGGCGACGGCACCACCACCGCCACCGTGCTCACCCAGGCCATTTTCGCGGAAGGCCTGAAGAACGTGACCGCCGGCGCCAACTCCACCTACCTGAAGCGCGGCATCGACAAAGCCGTTACGGCCATGGTCGAAGAGCTCAAGAAGATGGCCAAGCCCGTGAAGACCAAGGAAGAGAAGACCCAGATCGCCACCATTTCCGCCAACGATCGCGAAGTGGGCGAACTCATCGCCAACGCGATGGACAAAGTGGGCCACGAGGGTGTGATCACCGTGGAAGAAGGCAAATCCTCCAAGACCGAACTTGACGTAGTGGAAGGTATGCAGTTCGACCGCGGCTACGTCTCCCCTTACTTCGTGACCGACCCCGAAAGGATGGAGTGCGTGCTCGAGGACGCCGTAGTCCTGATCACCGACAAGAAGATCTCCGCCATGAACGACCTGCTCCCCGTGCTGGAGAAGATCGTGCAGACCGGCAAGCAGTTCCTGATCCTCGCCGAGGACCTGGAAGGCGAAGCCCTGGCCACCCTGGTGGTGAACAAGCTGCGCGGCACCCTTAAGGGCTGCGCGGTGAAAGCCCCCGGCTTCGGCGACAGGCGCAAGGAAATGCTGGAAGACATCGCCATACTCACCGGCGGCGAAGTCATCAGCGAAGAGCGCGGCATGAAGCTCGACAAGACCGATGTGAAGCAGCTGGGCTCGGCCAAGCGCATCGTAATCGACAAGGAAAACACCACTATAGTGGACGGCGCCGGCGACAAGGCCGAGATCAAGAAGCGCACCGGCCAGATCCGCAAGCAGATGGACGACTCCACCTCCGACTACGACAAGGAAAAGCTTGAAGAGCGCCTTGCGAAGCTGTCGGGCGGCGTGGCCGTTATCCGCGTAGGCGCGGCTACCGAGACCGAGATGAAGGCGAAGAAGTCCAAGATCGAAGACGCCAGGAACGCGACCAAAGCGGGCGTGCAGGAAGGCCTGCTCCCCGGCGGCGGCACCGCGCTGATCCGCGCGGCCAAGGTCCTCGACAAGATGAAGGGCGCCAACGAAGATGAGCAGACTGGCATCAACATCGTCCACAAAGCCATCTACTCGCCGCTGCGCATCATCGCCGAGAACGCCGGCATGGACGGTTCCATCGTGATCGAGAAGATCAAGAACTCCGCGCCTGAGATCGGCTTCGACGCCGAAGCACTGGAATACGTGGACATGCTGAAGGCCGGCATCGTGGATCCCTGCAAAGTGACCCGCACCGCCCTTGAGAACGCCGCTTCCATAGCGAGCACGCTCCTGACCACCGACTGCCTGGTGGCGGACCTGCCCGAAAAGAAGCAGCCCGCCATGTCCGGTATGCCCGGAGGCATGCCCGGCGGCGCCGACATGTACTAATCGTTACCAACCAATAAAAACCCCTGGTCCCAAAAGGCCGGGGGTTTTTGTTTTACAAGGGAGATCGAAACAGCGGTTTGCGAAGAAACTCACGTCGAGATGCCCAGTCGGGGCGGCGAGGGGATGGGCCCGGCGGGCCCGAACCCTCGCCGCCCCTCCAGGCAAACCGCTGCATTTTTTATACGGAGACGGCACGGCAAACTAACCCAGGTTCCGCACTAAGCCCCAAATTTCAACTATTTTTGCCTATAAAATTCTTTTCGGCTTTTATCTTCTCATTGGCGACAGTATTTTAGCCTTCCCCAAAAAGTAAATGTAGTGCCGACCTTGAGCCTTGTCAGGC
>CAIXBR010000013.1 GCA_903917735.1 uncultured Elusimicrobia bacterium
CGCCGGCAGCGTCATTGAAGTCAAGCCTCTAGGCCCGCAGCCGACCATGGGCGAAGCTTTGGTAAAGACCGTCGCCAGGCAGCCCGGACAGCCGCCCATCACTATCGATTACCGGATGGAAAGCGCGGGGGAAACATGGCAGGTGTTTGACGTAATTATTGATGGCGTTTCGCTGGTGACCAATTATCGCAGCCAGTTCGCAAGCGTGATCGCCAAATCCGGAATGGATGGCCTTATAAAATTGATTGCCGACAAGAACAGCAAGCAGTAAAACCGTTTAATATCATCGGGTAGGAGGCGGGTGATTAGTTCACCCGCCGTCCTCACCACACCACCGTACATGCCGTTCGGCATACGGCGGTTCACCAAAGCTAATAGACCAAGGAAAGACTCCTGCTTAAGCTCGGGAATCCCAGCTTCTCAAGACATTCATTCGATAAGGCGTGTTTAAGGATGACACTTCCGGCGATACACCAACTGCCCTTACGGCTATTGGCGTATTCCCATGCTTTTGAGGTATCAAGCCCCAGCCTGACAAGATTGTCATGCTTCGTCTTAATCCTCTTCCACTGTTCCCAGTAGCACATGCGTATCCGCCGCCGTGTCCATCCGTCGAGTTCAAGCGCGTTATGCCGCATGTCGGCTATGCGGAAGTAGTTAACCCAACCCATTATAAGCCGCGCTAACCCGTCCCGCCGCCACTCCATGCCGCGCCCGTTACTCCTCGACGTGATTTCCCTTACCCTCTCCTTGAACCGCTGAATGCTTTTGGCGTGAACAAAGTTCCGCGCCTTTCCCTTTGTTATGTAAAAGGAAAAGCCCAGAAACTTTCTTCTGCCGGGTTTATCCACCGCGCTTTTCTTCCGGTTTACTTTCAACTTCAGCACGCTCTCAATATAGCGGGTTATGCCAGCCATTACCCGCGTGCCCGCCTTTCTGCTTTTGACATAGATATTACAGTCATCGGCATACCGGCAGAACTTATGCCCGCGCCTCTCCAATTCCTTGTCGAGCTCGTCGAGCATTATATTCGCAAGTAAGGGACTTAAAGGACCGCCCTGCGGCGTTCCTTCCTCATTCTTTACCTTGATTCCGTTCACTAACACCCCGGATTCAAGATATTTCCTGATGAGCCTTAACACCCGCTTATCCTTAACCTTTCGCGCCACCAGCGACATCAGCTTGTCATGGTTCACCCGGTCGAAGAACTTCTCAAGGTCGAGGTCCACTACCCAGCGGCCTCCCGCCTCGATATAGTTCCGCGCCGCTTTTATCGCCATGTGCGCGCTTCTCCCCGGACGAAAGCCGTAGCTGTTCGCCGAGAAGCCTTTGTCAATGATACTATTGAGCGTCTGCGCTATCGCCTGTTGTATCAACCGGTCGATCACGGTCGGTATCCCAAGCTCCCTCACACCGCCGTCGGGTTTCGATATTTCCACCCGCCGCACGGCCTGGGGACTGTACGTCCCGTCCAGGATTGATTGCCGCAACGCCGCGCCGTGTTGTTTCAGATGTGGCAACAGTTCTTCTGTTGTCATTTCGTCCACGCCATGGCTGCCGCCGTTCGCTTTTACACGCTTGTAGGCAAGGTTCAGGTTCTCCCGGCTTACAATCGTTTCAAGCAATCTTTCCGCTTTCCTTTCGCTATCGTCCTGTCCGCTCCCGGACGCCGAAGGGTCGCTAAGCGCTCCCGCATTACCTTGGGGTTCCACCCCTGCTTCCTGCGGCCAGCCTTCATTATTGGTGAAGTTGTATGCTTTCATCGCTTCCCTTGCGAGTCCTTTGAGTTTCCAGAACCTCTGATGTTCGGCCCGTCTCCCGTCGAAAGGGATACTATGGCCTCTGCTGACTTCTGGCAGTTCAGCCGTACGTTGCCGCACGGGTTGCCGCTTTGAAATTCATCTCTGCGGCATATCTGTCAGACCTCCGCGGGTAAGTAAGCACACTTTCATCCCATATACCCGCCGCATGTACTTGACCAGCCTCGGATAGATTCGGACTTCGTTTTGTTTGGCAAACTCGTCCGACTGGTCCAGCCTCTCTTGCGGTTCGTGTTCCTCGGGCCGGGACTTTGCCTCCGGCTTCCTTCAGATTCCGCCTCGCGGCGGACACCCTTGCCTTTGGCTAACGGTAGGTTCTATCAACCCCCGTAGGGGACTTTCACCCCCGAGTGTGCGCGCGTGCCGCGCGCACCAAAAACACCCGTCCGCCTAAGGCGGACGGGTTTTTTTATGCTTTAATGATATCGGAAAAGTTGAATTTCAGGGTTGTTGATCCCCCCGTGATCTCAACTCTTCCTTAAGCTGTTCTATAAG
>CAIXBR010000014.1 GCA_903917735.1 uncultured Elusimicrobia bacterium
GCCGATCTGCGGCACTTTTTCCAGGTCGCCGGAATAGAACCCGCCCGGGACGGGCAGCGGGTAGAATTTATTGCGGGCGCGGGCGGCCAGCACTGCTGCGCTGTTCTCCGTGCCGTCAAGCAGGTAGCGGGCCGCCTGCTCGTGGTTGCCGTTTACCAGGAAAAGCGGCGCGATGCGGCCCACCAGCCCCAGGAAACCGCGCTGATAAGCGTAAACCTGGTCCACCGCGTCCTGGGTTAGCTCTTTCCGCTCTATCAGACGCTCTATGCTGAAATCATCGCCCATGGCGATATAAAAATCCGGCTTATCTGCCGCAGCCCTGCGCAGGACGCGGGAATAAAGGTCCGGGGAGAACATTTTGCCGCGCCGTTCCGGGTGGGAGTCCCCCTGCACCTCGAAGGTAAAAGCGCTGCCGGCAGAGCGCCGCGTGCGGAACTGCGAGGCTTCTTCGGGAGTGAAGGAAGTCCGGGAAGGACTTTTTACGACAAGTTTGTAATAGTACAGCGTATCCGGCCGCAGACCGTTTATTTCTATCTCGGCAGGCACTCCAGGCTTAAGCCCCGCAGGAGCGCTTTTGGCGTCCAGGGATCCCGGGCCGGCCCCCCATTCCGCGTAAACCTCCCCACCGCCGGCAGCTGAAAGAACGCTTAGCGTCACGGAATTATCGGTCGGCCGGCCGAGTATCTGCGAGAAGGCGGCTTCGGGACCGGGCTCCTCTCGCTGTTTGCGCGGCCCCTCGTCTTTGCAATACGAGGCGGCCGCGCAGCACAGCAGGAGACAAGTCAGGATAACCGCGGATCTATAAGATGATAGTTCCATACTTGTATTATTGCCCCTGCTTCAGCGCGAAGAATAACCCGTTCAGGTTCCCCAGTTGCGGCTCAGCTTTAGCTCCGTCGGAATAAATGTAGTACGGCGCACTCGTATAGCCGTCCAGATTGCGCAGCTTCACCAGCGCGGCGCGTTGTTCTTCCGTCAGCGTCCTGTTAATTTTAGCGAAGGCCATAGTGTAGTACCATGACACCTCGCCGTCCAACTCGCCGTACTGGCGGCCCAGCGCCAGCACCTTCGCCTTATCCGGAGGCTGGCCCTTCAGGTATCTGCGCAGTTCCACCGATATAGCGCGACGCACTTCTATTATCTTCTGCATCGCAGGCCGCTGCATTGCCGGGATCGCGTCTACGTTTTTGCGCTGCGCAGGAGTAAGGACATCGCTGAGGAAGGACTTGCCGCTGTCACCGGTGACGGAGGTGCTGATATCGTAGTTTTTCTTACCCATGGCCGGCATATCCTTCATATAAAACCCGCCGAAGTAGGTCCCGTGGCGCTCCGGGCAGAAGTAAACATCCGCTTCAACGTTGCCCGCCGTCCAGCTGAAGAACTCGCTCAGGTAGGTCATGTAGGCCACATTGAACATCTTTGGCTTGCCGCGGCCCGCCTCTTTGGCCTCTGTCTCATCCATTTCCGGCCAGGTGGCGAAGTTGCCGAACTTCATCTTAGCGAAATAAGCCTTCTGTTCTGCCGTCAGCGACAGCCAGACCTTGGCCATCACTTCTGCGCGACGGCGGCTGAGCTCGGCGTCCGCCTCGAAGATCTTTCCTACGTACTGCATCACCGCCGCTTTATTCAGGCCGGAGCTGCCGGCGGGCAGCTCATTATCCCTCTGCATGTGGAACGCCTTTATGAGCGGCAGGCGCATCTTAGCCAGGGCCGTAAGCTGAGGAACCTGTTCCTCGGCCAGGTCTATGAACATCTGTTTCTGCTCAGCGCTGAGGACGTGTGCGACGTTCCCTGCCACCCGGCTGAGGAAGATAGGATTATGCCCTTTCTTCGCCGCGTCTATGTCGCGCATGTACTGGAAGCCAAAGAAATCGCAGACCTTGCCGGGCGGGATGAAAGTTGCCGCGCCGAAATCCCCGGTAAGGAACGCTAGGCCGTTGAAGGCAATGGTGGTAAGCTGCGCATTGTCGGAAACGGCCTGTTCAAGGTTGTACTGGCTGCCGCCTCCTTTAGCGCCGCCTTTTCCCCCGGGTCCGCCCCGCTCCTGCCCGCCGCTGCCTCGGGCGCCCTTTCCCCCGCCCTGTCCGCCACCCTGCTCTCCCGGCCTGTCCGGGGGTGGGTCCATTTTCTTCAGCATCTCGGGATCGAATCCCACGGAAATAAGCAACTTATCCTCTGACGGACCGCCGTGCACGCCTAAGTCGCGGAGGGATTTGTGTATTGCCTTAGCATCTTCTGCCGAAAGGGAGGCTGCGTCATATTTTGAAACTATCTCGGCCGCGCCGGCTTTCTGCTCATCGGTTATCGTTTCCGACCCTCCGCCGCGTGAATCTTCCTTTCCTCCGCGCGCCTGCTTCTTTCCCCGCCCCGGTTTCTGTCGCTGCCCTTGCGCCTGGCCCAATTCATTGCCCTGCCCACCGCCCTGCTCCTGCATCTGTTCCTGGTCCGGGCCGGGACCACCGCCTTCGTCCTGCGCACGGGCGCAAAGCAGGGATTCTGCTATCGCCAAAGCTGTAAGAATCGCAATTATTCTAAGTTTCATAATCCCTCCGGTCAGACCTGCACACCATTAAACCCAAATTAAGCCAAAAAGTTCCGCTGAAAAAGGCCGTCAGGTCGCTATCTACCGTCTCCCGGGGGTGGTGGAGGCGGCTCCCCGCGGCCATTATCTGGGCCGGAACGGCTTTCCCCATCTTGCGAAGAGATGAACCTTTCATATATAACGCTCATTTCGGCTTTGCCCAGGACCAGGCCTTCCATGGCTGAGAGCAGGACTTCCCGGTTCACTTCGGCGGGCTTGACCTTAATCTTCGGGGCTGCGGAAAGCGCGTAGATCGTATAGATGTATTTTTTCGGCCCCGGGCCTTTTGAATGCGGCGGGGCGTATTCCACCCTGCCGTTCACGCTGTTGTTCCCTAGCTTGCCCACGCCTTTTACGTTCTTCGGAAGGCTCTTCACTTTCGCTGGTATGTTGTAAATGATCCAGTACCACTTGGTCTTGTCCGGAGCGATATGGTGCATAATAAGGGAGAAGCTTTTTGTGCCCGCCGGAGCGCCGGTCCATTCAAGCGGGAGCGTGGCGCTCTTACCGTCGCCGGTATATTCCACAGGCAGCTGCCCGCCATCCTCTACAGCAGGGCTGCTCAGGACAAAGGCGGGCGCGGAACTTGTTTTCACCGCGCTATTTCCCACCTCGGCTGCGGCGACCCCGGCAGGAATTATCAGGGCCAGCACCCAGCCCAGCGCTATTATTGATGACCATTTCATGTTTTCTCCAGGTAATTAAACCGCTTTGACCGCAATAAGTCCAGCCGGATATAATTTTCCCGCC
>CAIXBR010000015.1 GCA_903917735.1 uncultured Elusimicrobia bacterium
GGCCTCACTTCCGGTTCGTGTTCCTCGGGCCGGGACTTTGCCTCCGGCTTCCTTCAGATTCCGCCTCACGGCGGACACCCTTGCCTTTGGCTAACGGTAGGTTCTATCAACCCCCGTAGGGGACTTTCACCCCCAAGCGTGCGCGCATGCCGCGCGCACATAAGAAGGGCCGGCTGTTAGGCCGGCCCTTCGATTCAGGAGAATTAACTTCTTATTTCGCTTGGTACCACTTTATGAACTCATCCCACTGAGAGGCCTGGGCCCAGGCCAGCGAGTTGTAGTCGCCGTTGAAGCCGTAGCTGGGCATATAGGCCGCTATACCATGAGCGTTGTCATACGCGCTGGTGGTAGGCCTGTTGACCAGGATAAGGCTGCCGGAGATGTAGCTCTGCAGGGCGGCGGCGGCGCTCTTCACAGCCGCGTTTTTGGTGCTCTTGGCCATAAGGGAGGCGAAGTGCCAGATGTCGTGGTTATCGCTCACGGCAAAGCTCTGCGCTCCGGAGATGGCGGTCTTCACGGCGGCTTTCTCGTTGGCCTTCATCATGGCTGAGGCGAAGTTGTTCATCAGGGTGAGGAACTGGGGCAGGGCCGAGGTCTTCAGAAGGCTCTGGGTAGAACCTTCGTTAGCGGCCTGGTAGTGGTCCGCGTAGGCGTTGGCGGCCAGCGTGCCCAGCTGCTCCGGGGTCATCGCGGGGTTATCCGCCAGGGGGCCGAGCAGGTCGTTGTAGGTATAGCCGTCGCCGGGTTCGGTTTCTTCGGAACCCACTATATAGGTGACACCATCTTTAAGTTCGTAAGTAACTTCGGCCATCTGCATCAGGCAGGCGTCCGAGCCGTACACATCCACCCCGCCCACGTTCTTCAGGATCGTTCCCATCTGGGGGGTGTTTATGTTGTGGCCGGTCTCTTCGTCATAGGAGATGCCGCGGGTTACGCTGGCGGGAGCGCTCTTGTCCCAGCCGGAACCATGGTTCCAGATAACAAGCATATAATGCTTGGCCGGATAGGTCGCTTTGGCCCAGTTCACGAAGTCTACGACGCTATTGTAGTCGCCCATGTCCACTTTGCCAAGGTTGGCAAGGATGGGGGAGGTGATGGTGTTGGTGTCGGCGTCCTTCTTAATAAGGAAACGGGCGGTGCCGGTCCAAGGCATATCGCCATAGCCGGAAACCAGGCCGGTTTCGGTCACTACGTTAACCTTATTGGTGGAGCCGATCTGCTCCATCTCGTTCATATCCTTAAGGGCGTACGGCTCAAGATTGTTCTTGCCGTTGATGAAAACCATTACGGTCCATTCTTTCAGGTCCTTGGAAACAAGGCCTTTCTCCTGAACCGGGGCGGACACGGGCACGCTCAGTTCAAGGTTAGCTATTTCCTGCTTTATGCTGGTATTCTTGGGGGTGTCGAAGTTTACTGCGGCTGACACCAGGGTAGAGGCTGTGGCGACTATCGCGAACACTGAGGCTATTTTCCTTAACATTACTCCTCCCGTACTGCGGTTTGGTCTGGAAGCTTGTGGCTACCTTAACAGTTTAACGATATCATTGATTATAATCAAGACCAAAGGGCCTAGTCAAGGAAAAGTCTTTGGACCTATTGCTTTTTGGGCATAAAGGCCCATGGACCTGTCAAGGCCCCATTGGAAAAATGACATTGGTGAAGCAGAAAAATAAAATCCGCCTTTATAAGGCGGCTGCCGCTCCTGACTAAAGGACCTAGGCCTTTTGGTAAAAAAGGCGAAGCCGTATGGGCCCTTGGCCTTTCAACATCCGCAGGTAACGCCCTTTGCAAGTCTTTTACCGGGGCATGCTATGACTTTTCAGGAAACATAAGCGTCCCCTATCCCCCCTATTCAGGATAACCGCAGCCGGCTTCATTTCTATTTTACATTTGGGGGCAAAAGCGGGAAGATCTCGCAAACCCGCACAGGCAGGCGGCCCAGGAGGCGGCTTTCTTTTGACTGAAAAAGCCCCACGGATAATTTCCGCGGGGCTTTCAACTTACCGCAGTTTACAGGTACTGCGGGAGGGCGGCGTAGAACGCGGCGGCTTTCACCAGGTCCTCTGCCGGCATGAACTCGTTGACGGTGTGGGCGTAAACTTCGTTGCCGGGGCCGAAGCCTATGGTAGGGATGCCAAGGCGGCCGGCCGAGGCCACGCCGTTGGTGGAGAACACCCATCTATCCACCATGGGCATTTTATTCAGGGCGACTTTCCCGGCCTCAACTCCAGCGTTCACCAGTTTATGTTCGCGCGGCAGCACCCAGGTGGGGAAGTATTTTTCCTGGCTCACTTTCAGGCCGGTCCAGGCCACGGCGTCGTACTGCAGCACTTCCACCTTGGCCTTGGCCCTCTTCACGGACGGCAGACGCTGTATCTCGGCCACCGAGCTCTTCAGCGTTTCGCCTATGGTCAGGCGGCGGTCCAGGTAAATGGTGCATTCGTCGGGCACGGCGTTATAGGAGGGGGTCTTGCACTCTATGCAGGTGACGGCCACGGTACCCTTGCCTATAAACTTGTCCACCTTCAGTTTCTTGTTGAGGGCGGTTATTTCCTTTACGATATCGGACATCTTCACCACGGCGTTGTCGCCGCGCTCGGGGGCGGAAGCGTGGCAGGAGCGGCCCTTGGTAACTACCTTCATCTCCATCCGGCCGCGGTGGCCGCGGTAGACCTTCAGGTCGGTGGGCTCGGTTATCACTACGAAATCCGGGCGGATACCCTCTTTGTTGATGATGTGCAGCAGCGGCAGGCCGTCGCAGTCCTCTTCCATCACGGAGCCTACCACCATCAGCGTGTAGCCGCCTTCCAGCTTCAGGTCCTTTATGATCTTGCCCGCGTAGACCATGGAGGCCATGGAGAGCTTCTGGTCGGTGGCGCCGCGGCCGTATATGGTGTCGTTCTTGTAGATGCCGGCGAAGGGGTCTATCTTCCAAGCGGTCTTGTCGCCTATGCCGACGGTGTCTATGTGCGCGTCCATCATGATCTTCTTCTTGCCGTGGCCGATGTAGCCGATGATGTTGCCCATCGCGTCTATCTTGATCTTGTCGAAGCCGACCTTGATCATCTCTTTCTTTATCAATTCCACCAGCGCGCCTTCCTGGCAAGAGAAGCTGGGGGTGCGGATGATGTTGCGGGCGAAAGCGACTATGTCCTTCTTGTACCCTGCTGCGGCCTTGCGAATAAGTTCAGCGTTGTTCATTTTTTCCTCCGTCGTAGTTTTTAAATCCAATTATATTCTAATAAATTCTTGAGGCCTTAAATAAGGGACAGGTATTTTTTAAGGGCCTCCACGAAGAAGGCGGCGTCTTCCGCGGTATTGTAGGCGAAGAAAGAGATCCTTATGGTTTCACGGTAGCCGGAGGCCAGGCAGGCGAGGTCCGCGCAATGGCGGCCGGTGCGCACGGCTATAAAACGCCCTTTCAGCCCCTGGTTAAGGAACAGGTTGAAATCCGGCACGGAGAAATTCTTCTTTTCGGGGGCTATGGAGATGAGCGAGCCCTCTAGCAGGTCTTCGCGGCGCCCAAGCACTTTCACGCCCTTTACACCGGCCAGGCCCGTGAGCGCGGCGTCCACCAGGCCGGAAACATGGGCGCGTATAGCCGCGAAGCCGCATTTTTCAAGCCGGTCCAGCGTTACCGCCAGCGCGGCCGCGCCGGAAGCGTTCTGCACGCCGGCCTCAAAACCCTGGTAATTGCCCAGATACTTCACCTTGTAGCGCCCGCCTGAAAAAGAGACGTCCTCCATGGTGCCGCCGCCCACCCGCCAGGGCCGCAGTTTAGCCATGAGCCCCCGCCTGACATAAAGCGCGCCGGTACAGTAAGGAGCGCCCAGTTTGTGCCCGGAGAAAGCGCAGGCGTCGGCCCCGTGAGGGGCTGCGCTGCCCCCGTGCGTGGCCGCGTACTGGGCGTCGTCCGAAAAAAGACAGGCCCCGGCTTTGTGCGCCAGATCCGCCGCCGCCGCTATATCCTCGCTGCCGCCGAAAATATTGGATGCGTGGGTCAGGCAGACCAACGCTGTCCTGCGGCCTATCAGTTTGCCAAGCCCGGCCATGTCCGTTTTAAAGCCGTCCATCGGAGCCACGCGCAGTTTTATCCTTCCGGCCGCGGCCAGCCGTTCGAAGGGCAGGAACACGGCATTGTGCTCTACCGGGGAAAGGACAACCTCGTTGCGGTCGGGAGTGAAAGGAAAGGAGTTGGCCAGGAGGTTGGCGGCATCGGTGACCCCGGAGGTGAAAATTATTTCTTCGGGAGACTCCGCCCCCATAAAAGAGGCCACTCGGGAGCGGGCGGCATAGAAATTTTCTTCCATGGCCGCGGCGAGCGCGTGCGAGGAGCGTTTCCCCCCGCAGCCGCCCAGTTCCAGCATATGCCGCCGCTGCTCGTCCGCCGCGCACTTCAGTTTCAGCACGGTGCAGGCGCTGTCCAGGTACACCATGCGGCGCCCGGTAAAGCTTGCGCCCAGCATCGGGAATTCTTTTTTAAGCGCGGCTATGCTTTCTTTCATAAAGTTTTATGTACGGCTATGTAATCTTTCCTGGGCCCGGGGCAAAGCTTGAAGAAGCGGCAGCCGCGGCAGGCCGGCACATGTTTCTTTTCCTGGAGGTGGGGCCCCTTCACCTTCCCCTTCATTTTTGCCATATCCACGTTCAGCCGGTAAAACTCCCCGAGGAAGCAGGGCGGGATATGGTCTACTTCGCAGTGTATATTATTTTTCCCGGCCGCGGCGAGGGCCTTTTCAAGATAAGGCCGCACCGCGCCGTATTTTGGCAGAAACCTGCTGCCCTCGGCGCGGCCGACGCCTTTTATATAACTGAACTGTATCCAGCCGGCACCTTTTAACTTTTTGGCCGCGAAAGCGGCGAAAGCCGGCAACGCCCTGTAGTTGAGAGAGTTGACTACATGGGTAAGGCGCACCTCGGCCCCGGCTTTTATCAGCCGCCGCACCCCGGCCAGCCTTTTGTTAAAGCCGCCGCTCGCGCGGGTTATTTTAAAGTCCGTTTCCGGGGAAGAGGCCGGGAAATTCACGTTGAAGTAGCCGCCGGCGGCGTTCAGCGCGCGCACTATTTTAACAAGGTCGACCGCAGGCATATCGGCCGCGGCCAGAGCATTGGTCTGCAGTTCCGCCTTGCTGCCCAGCTTCCTGGCCGCGGCCAGCAGCAGGCACAGGTTATAAGCCCCGGCCAGCAGCGGTTCCCCGCCGGAGATCTGCACCAGGCCGGGAGGCATGGAGGCCATCTCCTTCAGCCAGCCGCGCATGTCGGCGTCCCCGCCGCGCCCCTCTTCCTGCGGCCAGGAGCAGAACACGCAGTGCTGGTTGCACTTCCTGAAAAGATGTATTAAGGCCATTTTATAAGGTCCCCGGGCTTTCCTGTCTGCGCCGTGCGACAGCCCATCCTTCTCCCTGTTCTGCGCCCCGGCCGCCGCCGGCAGCATTGCGTCCGCGCCTGGAGCAGATCTGAGCGGAGGAGTTAAGTCTTTCATCCAGGCGCATCAGGCCGCCCAGCTCTTTCAAGATCAGAATGGATTTAAGACCGTTGCTCCGTATAGCCTCCGAAACGTCGAGGCCCCGCAGAATTATACTTTGATACAAGGCCGGGTAGCTGGGAACATAACGCAGAAGCCCGTCATGGCCGTGCCGCTCCAGATAGGCGGAAATTTCCGCCTTTATAACCGACAGGCGTCCCGCATCTATTCCGCTTTTCACATCCCCGATATATAGGTCCAGGCCAGCCGGAGCCTTCGGCGTGAAACTGGCCGGATAGAACCGCCCGTCGCAGCCCAGCACTAATTCACAAAAGCCGCCGCCATTGCTTTTAAAGGAGGTCAGATGAAGCCGCAGCCTGCCAGCGCCGCTGAACTTAGGAGAGACAAGAGGACGGCAGAAGGACTTGAGCTCGCGCAGTCCGGAGCGGAGCGCTTTAAGGCCGCTTTCCGGCCAAATGTCGGAAAGATTTAAACTTTTGAACTGTATCTCCCTAAACCCCACCCTATAAAGAGCCTCAACGCTGCGCCCGATCCCGGCGGCCGTCACGGTAGTAAAACTTGGCGCTACCTGGATAGATTCCGCATAACCGGCAGGCAGAGCTTTAACTCTGCCGAGCACCTCATTAAAAACGGACCTTTCCCCTTTGCCAAAAAATACGCGGTGGCGGTCGTTGCTCACCCTGCCCGCATCCAGCCGCAAGACCAGCCGGACGCCCCGGCCCGAAAGAAAGCGAACCTTTTCCGCATCCAGCAGAAGGCCATTGGTCTGCACCTCGATGGTCACGCCGTTCCCTAGCATGCGCCGTATATGGCTAACGCATTCTTTAAGCACCCCGTAGCTGGATAGGGGGTCTGGGGAATCAGGGAAACCGATGCGCTCTATTTCCACGCCGGCCTCACGGGTGGCTTTTATATACCTGCCCAGTCCGCGGCAGGCGCGTTCGGCCGTAAGCCGTAGGCGCCGCTCAGGACCGTCAATGCCGAAATGACAGTATGTGCACGCAAGGGAACAGCTGTTCGAAAGCGAGATCTCCAGTTCGGCCGGGAGTTCCGAAGTGGAAGGACGCCCTTTTGTCCGCAGCGCCGGCCGGTTCATGGAACCGCCGCAAGTTCGCTTTAAAGCCATTTTTTTATCCTGGCATAGGATTTTGCGAGCGACCAATAGTACATCCCGTTCCTGAAGCAGCTTTTTACCAGGCCTTTTTGCACCAGCCTGGTGGCCGAGTTCATGACGGCGTTCCCGTCCGAACAGTCCCGGCACAGGACTATTTTTTTGGAAAGCCGCAGCGCCTCTTTGGTTGAAACTTCTTTTTTAAGCCTCAGTATCTCGACAAGGCAGCGGTCGTTGTCCGAAAGGAAAAGTCTGCCGGTGGACGGCGCGTCTTCCTTCACGCCGGCTTTGCATACCGGCTCGAAGCCTTCCCACCCGAACAAATCGACATAATGCTTGTCGGCGCCGCGGCATTTTTTTCCCAGCGCGCAGCGGCGGCACAGCGGGCCTTTCATCTTGGACGCGGTGGCATTGAGGTCCAGGTCGGTGCTGTTGCCGTCCGGGTCGGTCACCACCGTGTTGAAAACATCCAATCCTATAGCCAGGTTCTCGCGGCCCTTCAAAAAACAGGGCGGCGTGTTGAGGAAAAGTATTTCACCGGGCAGCCCGGCCGCCTCCATGGTTTTTACCGCTTCCAGGAAATGCGGCGCGCAGTCACGCAGGCTAACACCCAGTTTTTTGGCGTTATCCGCCATAGCGCCTATATACACCGGGTAGATAATTACAAAATTGGTTATACCGCGCTCCAGGTAGAAAGTGATTATTTCCGGCAGGCGTTTATAGTTGAGCCTGTTGACTAGTATGTTGGTGCCTACGCGGACCTTGAGCTTGCGCAGGTTGGCCAGCCCGGCCAGGGCTTTTTTGAACGCCCCCGGCACGCCTATAAGCCTGTCGTGCTCGGCGGCGTTGTCGGTGGTGAAAGAGAACTTGCAGAAGGTCAGCCCCGCTTTTACCAGCTGCCGGCAGAAAGCAGGGTCGGCCAGCTTTATGCCGTTGGTCTGGATACGGATGAAGTCGAAGCCGACCGACTTGCCGAGAGAGATGATCTTAAGTATATCCGGCCTTATCAGCGGCTCGCCGCCGGTAAAACCCAGGCGCGTGTAGCCGGACTTGCGGGCATTGTAGATATTGCGCGCTATGGCTTCGAACGGGGCGTTGCGCGACTTGTCAAAATCGCCCTGCGAGCAAAACAGGCAGCGCGCGTTGCAGTTGTAGTTCAGTATCAACTCGTAACATTTACCGCCTTCTTTTTTTGCCATATTAAATTCCGTGTAACCGCCTGAAGGCCGGGCTGGAAAGTCCGGCTTTTACGGCGGCTCTCAGCCATAGGGCTGCCAGTTTTCTCGCCTCGGCCTGGCCGCGGGGGACCGGGCCGCTCTTAGTGCTGAAACGGGCCGCGGCCCATGGCGCTAATGGGCACATGGACTGCGCGGAACTAAAGCCGCAGGCCGAGGCCAGGCTGAAAAATTTTTTTCGCCCCCCTCCGTCAGCGTCAACCCTGAAAGGTCGCAGTTGCTTTTCCGTCCCGGAAAGCATTTTATCGCAGGGGTAGAAGGCTCCGTCGGGAGCCAGCGCCAGGTTGCGGCATGGCCCCGGCTTTTCTGCGCGGGCGGCCAGCGCTACGGCCTCATAGCCATTCGCCAATTCCCATACGCCCCTACCGCTCTTAAGGCGGCGCAGGTATTCCAGCAGCAGGGCTTTTGAGGAGGTACGGAGGTGGCGCAGCGCGGCGGCGTCCCAGGCGGCGGTTATATCCGGCGACCAGGCCAGGCGTTCGAAACCGAGGCCCAGCAGGTATATCATGTTAGGGAGCAGTTCCCCCGCGTTCCCGGGGCTTACTACGGCACTGACGGAGACGTCCTTGCGCAAGGCCCGCGGGAGGTTAGGGATATCGGCCGGGCGGCCCGCGCCCGGGCGGCCGTCCAGGCTTACAGTGATCCTTACTCCGCGCTCGAGGAGTTTTTTGGCCTCATCTTTTCTAAAAGCGAGACCGTTGGTGAAAAGGTGTACAGGGGCGCCGGGGCCAAAGTGTTTTCTGATCAGCGCGATAGCCTGATCGAGGCGGACGCGGCAGAGCAGCGGCTCGCCGCCGAGGATTGTAAATTTGGGGTGTCCGGGCTTTGCGGCGGCGAAATCCGAGAGTGCCGACCGGAGGGCAGCGGCACTGATGGTCTTTTTAGACACACCGCGGGCGTAGCAGTAGGGACAGGCCAGATTGCAGCGCCCGCTGAGATAGATTACAATATGATCCGGTTTCATCATAACAATTAAAAAAATAATCCGCGCAAGCCGGGTTCGGTGAGGGTATGGGCCCGGCGGGACTTCTCGGAGGGTTCGGCTTGCGTAAGCGCCGAGCCCGAGAGTATGAGCGCGCGCACGGTGTGCGCGACGCGTGCCCGCCGGGCCCATACCCTCACCGGACCCTCCGTTTCACCGGCTTCAGCTCGCTGTCACCGTAGTTCTTCAGATATTCGACCCAGATGCCTTCGCACAGGTTATACAGGCTGCAGCCGCGGCAGCGGGCGGTTTTGCGCCGGCCTACTACGGCGCGCGAGGCTACGGCGTCGGTGTTCTTAAAATCGGGGGCCCAGTGCTCGGTGAGGAAGAGTTTACGCTCGTTTATCTCGCTTATCTGGTCCAAGCAATCAGTGAAATGGCAGAGCGGGACGTAGCGAACTTTCCACTGGTCCATGCCGGCTTGGCGGCCTATGGCGAGGGCGCGGCGCATGTACGGGGCGACTTTGGAGATGCGCGGGACGAGTTTTTTGAAATTGTTTTTGGCGCCGCCGTAGTTGGGGTCCACGAAGATGTATTCCACGTTGCGTATGCCGAGGCCGGCGTAGAATTTTGCCAGGCGGGGAAGGGCGGTCATGTTCTGTTTTACTACGGTGGTATTCCCGTTTATGCTCAGGAAGCCGAGGGCCCTCAGGTTGGTGAGGCCTTTTTTTAGCTGGGCGAAGCTGCCGGGGGCGCGGGTAAGGGCGTCGTGGATGCGGGTGTCGGGACCGTGCACGGAGAAGATGAGGGAATCTATGCCCGAGTCCACTATCTTTTTCGCTGAAGCGGGGTCGGCGAAGACGCGGCCGTTGGTGGCGCAGGCTACTTCTTTGATGCCGAGTTTTTTAGCTGTGGCTACTACACGGGTGAAGTCGGGGCGGATGGTGGCTTCGCCGCCTATAATTTCGATTATATCGGCGCCCTGTTTTTTGGCGCAGAGGACTTCGGCCAGGAGTTCGGCTGTGGTTTTCTGAGGCATGGCGCGCTTGTCCGCGTCTATGCAGAAGGCGCAGTTGTTGTTGCAGGCATAGCCCGTGAACAGCACTATTTTAAGCTTTTTCTTCATCTTCGCCATAGACATCACTTTGACTGCACCGCAGGTTTACCCAGTCGGGGTCCGGCGAGGGTATGGGCCCGTCGGGCACCGCGTCGGCCACACCGTGGCCGCGCTCCACACTCAGGCTCGGCGCTACGCAAGCCTCGCCTTCCGTGAGGGCCCGCCGAACCCATACACTCGCCGGCCCCCTCCACAAAATCTTCACTGCCTTAATCGAGTACTACTTCTGCAATAAGCACCGAGGAATCATTTAAAGAACCGGGCTATGTTGCTGTCCAGGAGCAGGGAGAGCACGGCGCCGGCGAAGATCCACAGGGCGAAGGGGCGGCCGCGGACTACCTCTATTTTGGGCTCCTGCACTTTCAGCTGCGCCATCCAGTCTTTCAGCAGCGTTATCTGTTCCGCGTCCAGGCCGTCCCTGAAGCAGTCGTCGAAGGCGCCTTCGAAGGCGGCGTTATCCTTAAGCATGCGGGCGGCTTTGGCGGAGAGCACTGCCCCGGGTTCCAGTTCGCGGGCCGTGAGGAACTGTATGTCCTTTTTCTCCATCAGGAATTCCAGCATAAAGCGCCCGAAGAACAGCAGCACGCTGAACCTGAAGACGTTCTTGACCGCCCCTATGGCCAGCAGCCACAGGTGGTCCGGGAAAAGGAAGAAGCCGCCGATGAAGTAGACGGCGTAGGAAGCGGCGCTGATATACATCCAGCGCTTGTTGGCGAAGACCACGCCTATTTTATCCCACAGGATGAACATGAAGAAGAAAAGGATATTGGTGCGGGAGAAGAAGTGGCTGATGAAGCCGCGGGCCTCCATGGCGAAGATCTGCTGCAGCAGGAACAGAAAACCCATGTTCAGTATGCTGGCCGCGGCGAACAACTTATTCTTTCCTTCGGTCAGGCTGGCTAAGCGTTTTTTTATGTCGCCCCACAGCTCCGTGAAAAAGTCCTCCGGCGAAGCGGACTGGAAACCGGAAGCCAGGAAGCTGCCCAAAGCCCAGAGCGCGGCCGCTACAAAGATGTTTATCAGCAGGTTCAGGAACAGGTAGTTGGGGAAATTCCGGAGCGCCGGGTTGGCCAGCGGCAGGGAGGCTGAGACCAGGATGAAGAACTTGGCGTCGCCGGCGGGCCAGATCTCGGCGTACCAGAGTATTATGCCTGCCAGGACGGACCAGAAGACGTGTACGGCCAGCAGCAGGTAAAAATTGTAATTCATGAAGCTCTGCGCGCGGCCGACGTAACCCATAGCCGTATAGATCAGGAAGATAGCTATAAAGCCGGCGAAGATCTTGATACCGGCCTTTATGTGGGCGTTAGGGATCTTCCGGGTGGCCATGTCGCGGCCCACCACGGAGACGCACCAGGCGGTGAACACTGCAAGAAAGGCGAGCGAGATGTTTTTCATTTTTTAAGCGGCTTCAGCTCTGAGCTACCGAACTTTTTATAATACTCCAGCATCAGCCCCAGACATTTCTTTTTAACGGCGCAGCGCAGGCAGGCCGCAGGGTATATCCTGTCCTCAAGAGGCAGCGTGATCCTGCAGAACGGCCTTAGCTCGGCCCTTACCTGGCAGAGCGGGAAATGGTACAGCCGGAAATCGGCAAAGCGCTTTATAAGAGGCAGGGCTTCGTTCACTTTCTTCGATGAGACCGAGAATTTGAGGCCGACCGAGCGGTGGTTGGTTTCCGACATGCCTTCTATCTCGTAATGGATGGCGGTCACCGAGTAATTCCCAGTGCGCGGGAATTTTTTCAGCAGGAATTCCAGCGTGGCCGGGAACTGCGTGATGTTCTTTTTGTGCAGTATTATGCGTATCTCCAGGTGCAGGCCCCGGCCCAGTTCTAAAAGGTTCTCAAGCCCCTTAACGGTCTGGCCGAAAGCGCCGCGCACGCCCGCCACCGCGTCGTGCACCCGGGCCGTTGGGCCGTGCAGGGCTATGGCCACTGAGAACGGCGGGCGGGCCGCCGCGACGAACCTGGCCGCGAACTTCCTGTCGGCAAAGCGGCGGCCGTTGGACAGCAGGGTTATGGGCGTGCCGGGCATGCGCCGCCTGAAATAGGCCAGCAGCTGGAAGAACTCCGGGTGGAGGGTCGGCTCGCCGCCGGTAAGGTTTACATAGCCCGAGTCGTCGGCGTTCTTCAGGTATACCTTCCCCAGACCCTTCAGGTAGCGCTCCAGTTTCTCTATCTGGCATTTAAGGCGGTACTGCGAGCTATCCTGCAGCGCGAAAGAACCCATGTTGGTGCACATGACGCACTTGTTGTCGCATTTGTTCCAGAGGGCTATATCGGGCATAAGTAGTTAGTCAGTTAGACGGATAGACCGTTTGATAGCAACAAATTAGCCGGGGTTCCCTTTCTCGAGCCAGGCTTCTATTATTTTTCTTGTCCCGCTTTTTTCTAGCAGGCCGAAAACGGTCTTGAACAGGCCCTTCTGCAGGACGCACCAGCCGCCGTTCCTTATATCCCCCCAGGGCGTGCCCTGTGTGGAATAATTATGCACCGGGCAAACTCCGCAGAACGGCTTAAAGGCGCAGCGCGAACAATAGGGCTGGTTCTCAAGGCAGGAGGCCATGGCGCAGACCCTGGCCGCCGGCGCGGTCATCAGTTCGGCGAAGGCGTTCTTGTGCACGCTGCCCAGTTTAAAGAAATCGTCGCCGCAGGCGGCCACCATGCGGCCCTCGTCGCAGGTATAGACGTCGCCGTTGTAATTGTAGGCCAGCTGGCCTATGGCCGCGCCGCAGGGGGAGCGCAGGTCCAGGTAATTAGGGTCCTCGCCCCTGAGCATTTTGGCGGCCAGCAGCGCGGCGTTGCGCTCCACGAACTTCTCCCCGGCCAGGTTCAGCTCCATCACACGCTTGATGGCCGCGCGGTAGAAGGCCAGGAAATCTTCGGGGGCGTAGCCTATCTCCGGCCAGACGCCTGCGGCGTAGCCGATGGGCGAGAGCGGCCGCAGGAAGATGCCGCCGAGCTTCAGCGCGCGGTATTCGTCCACTATGGCGCGCGGGTTCCCGAGCGAAAGCCTGGTAGTGGTCATCAGCGCCGAGGGCAGCGCGTCCTTCCTGCCGTCTTTAGCCGCCGCCTCCTGAAAGCGCTTCAGCCAGTACACAGCCTTCGCGTGAGAGGAGCCACCGGACCAGCGGCGGTTGGCGTCATGTATCTTGGCCGGCCCGTCCAGCGAAGTGCAGACCGAAACGCCCTCTTCCGTAAGGAACTTGAATTTTTCCTCGTCCATCAGGCTCAGGTTGGTGACCACGGAAAGCGCCAGGTCGCGGCCAGCTTTCAGGTTCAGCTTTTTGGCGTGATGTACGGCAGCTTTCAGTACGGGCCAGTTCAGCAAAGCTTCTCCGCCCTGGAATTCTATCGAGATTTTTTTATTGGGAGAACTGAAGGCGGTCTCCACGGACTTCAGGGCGGTAGCGCGGCTCATAACGGTCTCGCCAGTTCCGCCGGCGGTGGCGCGGCAGTAGACGCAGGCGTGGTTGCATTTCAGCGTCAGCACCAGTATGTGCAGCCCTGGTCCTTCGTAAGCCCCCGCCGAGAGCCCCGAGGCCCTGGCGGAGACATCCTCAAGGTCCAGCCGGCCCCTCAACAGCCCTGCGGCGGCGAGCTTCCTGAAAAGCGCGGAGTCTTCTTTCACCCGGCCGGTATTGAAGGCCGAAAATTCCGCCGCGGTCAGCCTGATGGCGTAGCCGGCCGGCCCGGAAACTATATAGCCGGCCCCGTCTCTTTCAAAACGGAAGTCGAAAGGCTCGCAGAGGTTTTTCTTTTTTTTCATTTCTTTACCGGCTTGAACTCGCTCCAGCCGTAAAGCTCCGGATATTCGCGCCAGGGACCTTCACAGGTCTTGAACCAGCGGCACTTGCGGCATTCGGGCCGCTTGACCTTGCCTTCGTCGCGCCTGTAATCGCCGTAGCTCTCGATATAGATGTCAGCGTCCGCCACCGGCCCTTCCGGCATGACCTGTTCCGCCACGCAGGCCTCGTAACCCTTCATCAGGCAGAACGGGATGGCCTCGGTATAGCAGGGTATGCCTTTCGCCAGTCCCAAGTCCAGCGCTTTTTTAAGGTAGGGCAGCACGTCCGTCTTTTTAGGCGTCAGCCACTTGCGGTTCTCCCAGGCGGAACCCACCAGGTGCACGAAGGCGAACTGGTACTGGTCGGCCTTCAGGTAGATCAGCAACTTAGCCAGCTCGGGGAGGTCCTTATGGTTTACCGAGGTGATGACGGAATTGGTAAGCACGTACATCCCCAGCTTCTTGCAGTTCATTATTCCCTGCACCACTTCCTTGAAGCTCCCCTCGGCGCGGGTGAGACGCTCGTGGATCTCCGGCTTGGAGCCGTGCAGCGACGGGCCCATTTCCGTGACGCCGGCTTTCTTAAGCTCGGCGCAGTAGTCGTAGTAGGCGAAGCGTCGGCCGTTGGTCTGCACCTGCACGCTTTCGTAGCCCATCTTGCGCGCGGAGCGGACCGCCGCAAGCAGGTCCGGGTGAAGGGTGGGCTCGCCGCCGGTGAAGACCACGGCGGTGACGCCGGTTTTCTTCGCTTTTGCCAGTATGGTCTGTATTTCTTTCAGGCTTTTCCTGGCGGCAATGGAGCGCTTCGAGCCCTGCGCGCAAAAATCGCACATATTGTTGCAGTTGAAACCGATCTTTATGTCTATGCGTCTCATTTTATGACCTTCAGGCCTTTTGTGCCGAACTTTTCCACGTAGCCGCGCGCCGGACCGGGACATTTCAGCAGGAGCCTGCAATAAAGGCAGAGCTGCGGCTTAACGGCCCCGCCGCCTCCGGACTCGCGGGCGTCCCCTGCGCCTGCGCGCAGGCAATCCGCGGATAGCTCTAAACGTGGATACAACCCGCACAGCGGAACCCGCAGGAATTCTATTTTCGGCGCGCCCGCGGCGGTAAGGCCGGAGACGGCTTTGATCAGTGGCCCCAGCGCGGAATACGCGACTTTAATATTCCCGGCGCCCTCCGGGAAAGCCAGCATGAAGCGGCGGACCCCGGCCTTCGAAAGCTTTTTGATGGCGGCCAGCAGCGGGCCCGGCCGCGCGCTTTTCAGAACGCATACGCCCCTCACCCGCAGGCCGGCGGCGGCCGCGGCTGAAACTTTGTCGATAAGCTCCGGGGACAGGGCCTCTTCGAAGCGGAAAAAGTACTCAGCCGCGCCGGCGGCCTTAAGCGAGGCGAAGAACCGGATATCCGCCGGCAGCTCCGAGAAAAGCGAGACCTTCTTAAACCCGGCCTTTCCCGCGTAGCGCACGGCCGCCAGTTCCAGTTCACCCGGCACGGCGGCGCCGGAAAACAGCAGGGCTTCGGCGCGGCCTGCCCCGGCGGCCTTCATTAATTCCAGCAGCAGTTCCCTGGCGGGCTTCTCCGGGCCCGCGGCGCCGCGGCCATAAAGCAACCGGTCAAGCGCGTTCCCGACATACAACCGGCATTCGTAAACCGTTCCGGCCGCTTTATTGAAAACCGTAGTGGCCTTGCCGTTAGCGGCCGCCCCGTCACCGGAAAGCCGCCCGTAAACAGCCTCAAGCCTGCGCACAGCTTCCGGCGAATAAAGCGCGCGGCGCAATTCTACGATGGCCCGTTCCCTGTCGCTTACCATCAGGGCGCCGCCGGAGTCGGCCAGTATCCCGCCGGTCAGTAGCCGGCCAATTTCCCGCGGGAAAGCCTCCGTCAGGCCCTTCCCGAAACGCCCGCGGAAAGCCCGCTTATCCACCTGGCCGCGCTGCAGCGCGTCGAGCAGTATAAAATTCGCCATTTCGTCTTTTTTGCTTATAAGACAGCCTGTGCCGGCCGGCAGACGTCCACCGGCCAGTTCGCTTTCGTAGCGACGCTCGTCGGAAACATTGCGGTACCTGGCCGCGTTCATGGCGTATGAGACTGCGCTCGGGCCCAGGCCCAGCACCGAATACGAGCCTTCCTCTCCTTGGTCGTAGCTATAAGGCCAACAGTCGCCCTTGCGCTTGTAAACCCAGTGGCCGCAGCACATTTCATAGCCTTTGTTCAGCAGTATATCCATGCCGCGGCGCCGCCACGCCCTGGCGTCCTCCAGCTCCCGGCCCTGCAGGGAGCCGCCTTTTCCACCGGCGGAGGTGCCGCGCCTGGGCTGGAAATCGAAAAGATAGACCCGCTCCACGTCCAGCGCGGCCACTTTCCTTACGTCGCTTAAAAAACTTTTCTCGGTCTGGCCGGGCAGGCCCGTCATCAGGTCCACTTCCACCTGCTTTATCCCGGCCTTCCTGGCCTGCTTTATGGCCTCTATGGTCTGGGCGGGGTCCTGCCGCCTGTTCAGGCCTTTCAGCAGTACCGGGTCGAAGCTCTGCACGCCTATGGCCAGCCACTCCACCCCGGCAGATTTCAGGCATGCCAGTTTGGCCACGTCCAGGGTGTTGGGGCTGGACTCGAACGCTATCCTGGTCTCGGGCGTGATCTTAAAACAGGCCCGCAGTATTTTAAAAAGCCGTTCCAACTGCGATATAGTAAGCAGGCTGGGTGTGCCGCCGCCTATGCAAAGAAAGCGCAGCGGCCTGCCTTTAAACAGCGGGGCGAACATGCCGGCTTCTCTTTCGAGCGCGTCCAGGTAGCGGTCCAAGGCGCCGGGGGCTACTGGAAGCTTGTAGAAGCCGCAGAAACGGCAAAGCGTCTCGCAGAAAGGGACGTGTACATAAACCACCGGCTTCCTCCCGTCGTCCGACTTCAGGGAACGGGCCCAGGCGGTTTTTGTTTTCTTCGTATCGCCGAACTCAGGCCAGGAGGCCATAGGCGGAAAATTCTGCGGGGCTTCGGCCAGGGAATCCCTGTCCACACAGGCCAGCAGACCCTCAAAGGTCATGGTTTTTACTGGGTGCGCGGTCATTGGTATTTCTCCGCCCAGCGCTCCAGCAGTTTCCTTGTCGCCGGACGCGCGAGCTTGTCGAAAATGATATCGAACACGCCCATGAAGACCTGGCAGCGCCCGCTGGTCATCATGTCGCCCCAGAAACTGCCCTGCGCCGCGTAGCTGTACACCGGCGAAACGCGGCAATAGGCGCTGTAGGGGCAGCGCGCGCAGCGGGGCTGGGCCAGCCGCGGGAAGCAGGAAAGCAGCAGCGCCCTGCCCAGCGGCGAGGAGACCATATCCCCGAAAGAGCCGGTTACGCAACCAAGCCTGAAGAAGTCGTTGCCGCCGGCGGCGGCCAGCCTGGCCTCGTCGGAGCCGTAGACCGAGCCGTCCGGCCCGTAGGCCAGCCGGTAGAGCAGGTCCAGGTTCTGGTAGCGGGGCCGCTCGCCGCTCACTATGTGCTTAATGAACATCAGCGCGCCCTTCTCGTAAACTTCTACACCTTCGCGGTTCAGCCGCAGCATATAATCCAGCGCTTTGGAATAAAACGACAGGAACGCCTCAGGGCTGACGGCCAGGCTGTCGGTTCCGGCGGCGCGGCCCAGCGGTTCAAGCGGGCCGAGCTGTACGCGCTTTATGCCGCGCTCTAAAAATTCGTCCACTATCCCGCGCGGATAGGGCAGGGAGAACTTTGTGACCGTGCAGATGGCGTTAAGCGGCTCTATTCTGCCTTTAGCCGCCAGCTTGTTCACCGCGGCTATGCCCCGCGCGGCGGCGGCGTGGCTGGAGCCGCCTGAGAATTTCCTGGCCTGGTCATGTATGCGTGCCGGGCCGTCCAGCGAGGTGCAGAGGGTAACGGAGCGTGAGGCTAAATACTCAAGTTTCTCCGCGTTGAGGGAAGCCAGGTTGGAGACCATGGAAAAATGTACTTTGCGGCCCTCTTTAGCCGCGCGGCGGCCTGCTTCCTCTACGATGTATCTGACCGCGCCGAAATTACGCAGCGGCTCCCCGCCCTGGAACTCTATTACCAGGTCCCGCGCGCCGTTCCTGAAAATAAAATCCAGTGTTTTTTTAGCGGTGGCCATGGACATATGGCGGCCGCCGGCCGAAGCCGAGGCCCCACAGTAGAGGCAGGCGTGGTCGCAGTCCCCGGTCACGGCCACTATGTGCACATGCGGCCCGGCCCAGTCCGCGAGCAGCGCGGCGAAATGCCCCGGCATAAGTTTTTCAAAATCCAGATAGTCCCTGAAGAAACCGCGGGACGAGAGAGTCTTACCGACCGCGGCGGGCAGCGTGGCGCCGGAAGCGAAACGGAGCAGCTCTCCGGATCTTATTTCCGCGCTAATGGCGAAATCGTTGGAAAGCAGGCAGGTGCCGCCCCGGCGGGAAAAATTAAAATCGGAAGGCCTGTACTTTTTGGGGGCCATCAGATATACCCCTTCTTGAACAGGGCAATAAGGCGTTTCAGGTAGGCCTTCATGGCCGGTTCCGAGGCGGAGCGGGCTATTATTTCCCTGGCGGCTTCACGGCACACGGCTGTGCGCAGGGCGTGGGCCCGGCTGCCGTCCGTCATGCCAGGCATGCGGTAATAAGAACTGACACAGCTGACGCAGCGCTGCGCCCCGGCTTTTGGCCTGCAAGCCAGGAAGCGTTTTTTTATGCCGCTGCGCGCGGTGCCGATGGAGGCCGCCTTCCGCTGGGCGGCGGTCCGCAGAAATGGATACGGGTAAAAGGAAAGCGTCCCGTCAGGAAAAAGTTCCAGGTCCCGCAGGAACGGGCAGAAAGAGTTCGCGTACTCCTTGTCGCGGAAGAACTCCAGCAGCGGTTCCAGCACCACCGGTTTTCCCGCGGCGGCCCTCGCCAGCGTGAACCGGGCAATATTTTTCATCCCGGCCTCGAAGGCGGTATAGTCGGCCCGCTTCCAGGGGAAGCCGTGCACGCACTCGATCCCGATATTGGTAAACCCCAACTTCGCCAGCCGCAGGAAATCTGAATAGGCGGCTGCGGCACGCTTCGGGTGCACGCAGAGTATAACGTGCAGGTTCTCGCCCATGGTTGAAATAAAAAGCGGGATCTTTTTTTCAACCGCGGCGTAGGAGCCTTTGCCGGAAATGAATTTGCGGGACAGGTCGTGGCTGCGGCCGCTGCCGGAGAAACTGACGGCGAAGCGGACGCCCCGCGCGGCCAGCCACTGCAACTGTTCCGGCCCGGCCATTACGCCGTTGCTGGCCACGGACACGGCCAGGCGCTTGCCCAGGGTTTTAGCCCGGGCCCTGGCGACGGTTATTATTTTTTTTACCAGTTCAAATTCCATCAGCGGCTCGCCGCCGTATATTTCCAGCGTTTTAACTTCACCCGGCGAGGTCAGGAAAGCGTAAACTAAGGCGAGGGCGTCCTTGAAAGGGATAGTCTCGGTACGGCTCTTGTCTATGAAGCAATGCGTGCACCTCAGGCAGCAGCCCGAAGTCACGGCTATCTTAAATTTCAGCACTTCCTTGTTGAACTTCATCTCTTTAGTCACTCGAACTTTACGCTTGGCGCCACGGGGGCAGGAACGCAAAACACGCGGTCGGCCACACCGTGGCCGCCGCTCCCCACTCAGGCTCGGCGCTTCGCAAGCCTCGCCTTCCGTGAGGGTTTTGCTAACCCGGCCCCCGCGTCGCCAGCTCGGTCTTTCCGGAATAACGCCTGCGCCTGTTTCAGTCTGTTATGCGACGGGACCAGCGGGAACGGCGGCACTTCCTTTTTTACCGGCTTGAATTCTTTGGCGCCGAAAATATCGGCGTACCATTTTTCGAAGCCCATGCACCGGGAGTTATAGACGCAGTCCCGGCAGGTTTTGTTCTTCAGGCAGAGGCTTTCTTTAAGGCCGTGTATGCGGGCCTCCCGGCCGTCTATGTGGAAGAGCGGCTCGTCTGCCTTGGGGACCGATGGGCGCTCCCATTCGGCCATCAGGTGCACGGCCTCGGGCAGATTGCACGGCGAGAAATTCACCAGCAGCGAATCTTCTATGACGGCGCGGGAATCCTTCAGGTACGCCAGCGCCTCCCGCACGTAAGGGACGGCCTGCGTTACACTGACCTTCAGTTCGGAGGCCCGCTCGGCCATCATGCCGTTGTAATGCGGGAATATAACGTTGAAATCCTCTATGCCGAAGCGTCCGCTGATTATCTCCAGCAGTGCCTTCAGTTTTTTATAGTTATACTTGCAGAGCGCGTGGTTGATGGAGATCTCCGCGCCGAGACTGGTGAGGTTTTCGAAGGCCTTCATGACCTTTTTGAAGGCCCCCGGCACGCCCACCAAATTGTCGTGAGTTTTCGCGTCGGGACCGTGCACGGAGATGCGGAAAATATTGGCGCCGGCGTTCACCAACTTCCGGGCGTAGGCGGGGTCGGCCAGCTTCAGGCCGTTGGTCATCACCTGCACGTACGGATAGCCCATCGAGCGCGCCAGCCTGACTATCTTCGGCAGGTCTTCGCGCATGGTTATTTCCCCGCCTATCAGGTAAGCCACCCAGCACTTCTCTTTGCGGCCTTTATAAAGTGAGGCCGCGGCCTGCGCCAGCGGCATGCGCTTCTCTACCTGCGTCAGGGCGGAGTCCGGGTGATAGCAGAATTTGCACCTGGCGTTGCAGTCGTAGTTCAGTATAACTTCGCAGTTGCGGGGCTTTATCATATAGGGTTGTCGAAAAGCGTCTTTAGCGCGAAGGTGCGCGGGACTTTGGCCAGCGGCTTGAACTCCGAGCCGCCGGCAATCTCAAGGTATTCGGCGTCGATGCCGCGGCAGCGGGCGTTCAGCGCGCAGCGGGCGCAGCCCCTGGTTTTGGCGCTCTGGTCGTTCTTCATCTCGGCCATGTTCATGGTTGCGCCTTCGGCCGGCATCAGCGGGTCGCCGCCCGCGGTGTCGGATTCCCAGTCGGCCAGGAGGTTGGTATAGCCGGGCAGCAGGCAGGGATTGAAGTTGACCAGCACGCGGTTGAGGGCCGGCACTCCTGATCTTTCAAATACCCGGAGGCCTTTTTTTATGTGGGGCAGGGTTTTTGAGATATTCACCCTGAGCGCTTTTTGATTGGAGGCCATAACGCCGCGGTAATGGCTGTAGATGATGTTGTAATAATTAATGCCGAGGGCGTTATAGGCGAAATCCAGGAATTCCGGGAAATTGCGGTAGTTCAGGGCGTTTATGACCTGGTTGGTGCCGGCTTCATAGCCGAGTTTTCCGGCGTTCTTTATGCCGAGTACGGCCTTGTCGAAGGCGCCGGGTACGCCGACCAGTTTGTCGTGGATGGCGGCGTTGTGGGCGTGCAGGGAGACGTCGAACATGTTGAAGCCGGCGGCGGCCATTCTTTTTACGTAGGCGGGGTCGGCGAGGCGGGCGCCGTTGGTGCAGAGTTTTATACAGGTATAGCCGGCTTTGCGGGCGAAGCTGGCTATTTTGTCTATGTCGGGGCGGAGGGTGGGTTCGCCGCCTATTATGGCGGCTATCCAGCAGCCCTGGTTGCGGCCGAGGTAGAGGGCTTTTAGTATGTCCTGGAGTTTCGGCTCGGGGCCGGCGGCGAAGGAGCCGGGCTCGGCGTAGCAGAAGAGGCACTTGTTGTTGCAGGCGGAGTTGACGGTGACTTCGCAGACTTTGGCTTTGAGGCTGACTGGCCAGCGGATGTTGGCGAGGCGCGCGGCGAGGGCGGCCCGTTTAAGGCCGGGCGTCCTGCCCATGGCGTACCTGATATTCTTTTCCAGGAAAGGATTCATTTGTTTAGTGAGTCCGCGGATTAGTTCCGGGGTGGCTAGGGTATGGGCCCGGCGGGCACCGCGTCGCGCACACCGTGCGCGCGCTCCACACTCAGGCTCGGCGCTTACGCAAGCCTCGCCTTCCGTGAGGGCCCGCCGAACCCATACCCTACCCGCCCCTCCACGAAAACTTAGTCTCCACGTTTCTCCGGCAAAAAATCACTGCCTGGTAAGGATAAAATGCTGTCTGCTTACCGGACTGATATCTTTATTATTATATAATTTACAGCGGAATCTCATGGTGAAACTTAACGAACGGGCTTTTGACGCTTTTCTGGCCGCGCTTAGGCGGCTGGACTATACTGGTTACGCGGAACAGTACCCGCCTTTCGGCAGCTGGGTGGATTTCAGCGGGAAGGGGCGGGAGGTTATTGCGGCCTGGGGGCGCAGCCATAAGTTAACTAAGGAGACGGGGTTGTTCGTTAATGTGCCTTTCTGCAGGTCGCGGTGCCGGTTCTGTTTTCTGCCGGTGACGGCTATCGGCTCTTCGGGGCCTGTGCGGGCGCGCTCTTTCGCGCGCTACCTTACGGCGCTGGACCGCGAGGCTGGGTTCTACTCCAATACTTTTAAAAATATTCGGCTGTCCACGCTTTATATCGGCGGGGGCACGCCTTCGCTGATGACGCCTGAAGAGACGCTGGAATTCTTCGGCTTGCTGCGCCGGCGTTTTAATATCCCTAAAAGCTGCCAGATAATACTGGAGCTGCACCCGGACGACGTGACGGACGGGAAGCTTTCGGCCTACAAAACCTGCGGCGTGAGCCGGGTCTGCATAGGCGTGCAGTCGATGGACGAGAAAGTTCTGGACGTCAACGCCCGACGGCAAGGGCTGGGCCGGGTGGCCGCAGCGCACGCGGCACTGCTGGCCCACGGGATAAAAGGTGTTAATATAGACTTGATCTGCGGCCTGTCCGGGCAGGGGCGGGCCAGCTTTCTCCGCGATTTAAGGGAGATAATTAAACTGCGCCCGGACCAGGTGCATCTGAACACTTTTATAAATACGCCTTATACCCTGCACGCCATGACCGGCGGCCGCGCCGGCGACGAACGCAAGGTTGAAGCGGTCAGGAAGGAAGGCTTCAGGCGGCTCACGCGGGCCGGCTACGTGAAGATAGATTCCGATTCAATGGGGCGCACGCCGGACTCCCGTAACCGGCAGAGCACGGACCTGAGCGGCAGGCGCTCGGTGCTGGGCCTCGGGCCCGGCGCGGTCTCGCGCGCCTTCGGCGCCGCGCGCTACATAAACCGCGCCGGCTGGACCGGCTGGCTGGACCGCACCTCCCGCGGCGCCTGCCCGGCTGAAAAAGGCGTGTTCTGCGTACCCGCGGATGAAATGATCTATTCGGCTATAACCAAGTTTACCGACGAGCAGGCGGTAAACTTGGCCGAATTCCGCCGCGTCCATGGCAAAGCTTTTAATGAAGTTTTTTTGGAAGAAATGGCCGCGCTGAAATGCGCCGGGGCCAGTTTATCCGGCGGGAAGCTTAAACTTCCTCATAATATGTGGGGGCTGGTCCGGCGTATCTTCTACAGGCCGGAGGCGGTCGCTCGCGGCTTTTCCAATATCAGCAACTGAGCCGGCCGCTTCCTTCCGTAACAACGCAGCACGCCGCGAAACATGCATGAACGATCTATTAACGCCAATTACCGCCGCCGAAGATAAAAACGGCTGGCTTCGCCTGTTAATTCCGTTCTTTATTATCCTGCTGACCTTTGCCGTATTCCTGCCGGCGCTGCACAACGGCTTTGTGGGCTGGGACGATCCGGAGACTTTACTGCTTAACCAGAAATACCGTGGCCTCGGGCTGCAGCAGCTCAAGTGGATGTTCACGACCTTCCACATGGGACCCTACCAGCCCCTGAGCTGGGCGACCTACGGCATGGATTACCTGCTGTGGGGCATGAACCCTTTCGGCTACCACCTGACCAATGTTGTCCTGCACAGCGTCAACGCCGTGGTTTTCTACTTCTTGTGCCTGGAGCTGCTGTCCCTATCTATCCGTCCCGGCACTCCGGCTGAGGAAAGGGAAATTTATATACCGGCGGGTTTTGCGGCTCTTTTTTTCGCCCTACACCCTTTGCGGGTGGAATCCGTAGCCTGGGTGACCGAGCGCCGCGACGTCCTTTCAGGCCTTTTCTGCCTGCTGGCCGCCCTGTGGTATATACAGCCGCGTTCCGCGAGCGGAGCAAAAGTGCCCTTCTGGCGCAGGCACCTCCTGCCTCTTGCCGCCTTTCTTTTATCTTTGCTTTCCAAAGGCAGCGCAGTCAGCCTTCCCCTGGCGCTGATAGTGCTGGATATTTACCCGTTGAAGCGGCTTCCGCTCAGCCCGCGGCGGTGGGCTGCGCCGGAATTCCGCGGTATATGGCTGGAAAAAATATTTTTTTTCGCGCTTGCGGCGGCTTTCGGAGCTATAGGCTATGCCGGGCAGGCGAAGGGCAGCGTGATAATCTCCTACCAGGAAAACGGCCTGGCGGCCCGCGCCGCCATGATGCTGTTCGCGGCGGCTTTTTATGTGCGGAAAACGCTTGTGCCTGTAGGCCTGGCGGCGCTTTACCAGCTCCCGCGCGACTTCGGCCTGATGAACTCCCAGTCTTTCTTAGCTGCGGCCATGCTGACGGCGGTTACCGTGGCCGCGGCGGCGCTGCGCCGGAAGTGGCCGGCCGTCCTGGCGGCCTGGGCCTGTTACCTTGTGCTGCTTGCCCCCGTATCCGGCATAGTTAGGTTCGGTTCGCAAGCGGCAGCCGACCGCTACACATATCTGCCCTGTCTGGGATTTGCGGTATTGGCGGGGTCCGGGCTGCTGGCCTGCCGGAGGGCCGCATACAAGCCGCTGAAGGGTGTTTGCCTCATCCTCGCCTGTCTGATAATACCGGCGCTGGCGCGGCTGACCTGGCGCCAGGAGAGGGTCTGGCAGAATTCGGAAACCTTGTGGCGCAACGCCCTGGCGGTGAACCCGGAAAACAACATCGCGCACAACAACCTAGCCGGCTACCTGGTCTCCCAGGGTAAATTTGACGAAGCCGCCGCCCACTATACCGAGGCCTTAAGGCTCACTCCGGATTTCGCTGAAGCGCACAATAATCTTGCCGGCATACTGGCCATGCACGGGAACTTCGACGAAGCCCTCCGGCATTGCCTTGAAGCGGCGCGTTACGAGCCCTCTTTTTCGCAGGCCCATTTTAACGCCGGTATCGCCCTGACCAGGCTTGGAAGACCAGAGCAGGCCGCCTTGCAGTACCGGGAAGCCCTCCGGATAAACCCGGATTACGATCAGGCCCGATATAATCTGAACAGCCTCCTGTCCAAGCGCGGCAAGCCCGGTCCCGGCGTAAAACATTAAAAGCAAACCCTTATTCGGCCTTACGGGTCAGGGTAAGGCAGGTGTTGTCGCGGTACGGCGGCAGCGAATGGGACGGCACGATATCGAAAGCAGCGCTAAAAAGCCGTTCCATCTCCCCCGGCAGCATCTGCGACGCCCCGCTGAGCTGTAGAAAGTTCGGCCAGCGCATCCCGAAAGGCGGAGGGCTTATTTGTTCGTAAGCGATAAATAAAGCCTTTGGACCGGCGAGGCCGACAATAAGGACCGCCATGGCTCGCCTCCCGGACGGGAAAGGTCGTCCAAATAACTAACATCCAGGAGCAGATCGAAAGGTCCTCTGACTCCCGGCAAAGAGACGGCGGTCAGATCGCCGAAGACGAATTCGGTCTGGCCGGAGACGCCGGCCATTTGCGCCGCCCGTCTTCCCTTTTCCAAAGCCACCGGCGAGAAGTCCACTCCTGTCGCGTGGAACCCCTGCCTGGCCATAAAAACCGTATAGCCGCCGCTGCCGCAGTCAAGATCTATCGCGCGGGAGGCCGGCGTGACCGGCCCTTTCATCTGGCTTTTGATCAGGCTGGTGATATCGCTGTCCAGTCCGCCCCTGTCCCATGGCGCGCCTATGCGGTAACAGTAGTTGTAAAACCAGGCCGGAGGCGAAAAATTAAGGGCGCAACAATTCGTGATCAACAGCGTCACCAGAGCTACCGCCAGCAGCCCGGTGCCCCGCCGCGGCGCGGCGCTCCCCCGCAGAAAGCGCCTGCGCAGAACAAAGGCAACCGCGGCGAGGACCAGCAGATCATCAAGCCGGCCTATCCCCGGGAAAAAATCCGGGATCATATCGAAGTGTTATAATATCCCGAATGAATCCGCGTGGAATTATACGTACAGTCCTCCTGTCCTTGCCGATGCTGGTAATATCGGCCTTCCTGCTTGCCAACGGGGGGATCCCGCGGGACCTTGCGCACCGCCTGGCGCTTGCGATCACCTACACAACATTCAACGCCGTCTTTATACTGATGATGTACACCGGCAAAACGGACCGCTTCCGCGCGGCGCTGTATGTGCCTCTCGCGCCTTTCTTCACCATCTCCTTTATGGGGCGCATGATTGAGCAGTTCCACGCCCACCCGGCTTTTGTGGATTTTGTATTCCGGGAAAAACTTCCCATCTGCCCTATCTCCCTTTCCATGACACTGGTGCCGGCCGCCCTCACCAGGACCTTTTTCTGGCCCGGAATGCTTACCGGCACTTACGCAGCGATAGTCTCCATGCTAGTCATCTGGATAACCGGGTCCCTGGCGCTGGGGCGCGGCTGGTGTAGCTGGGGCTGTTTTTTTGGCGGCTGGGATGAAGGCTTTTCGCGTGTTCTATCAAAGCCGTTTTTTAAGGCCCCGGCCTGGCTGAGAGACCTTCCTTTTGCCTCCCTGCTCCTGTTCGCGCTGCTGTCCGCCGCTACTTTGTTCCCCGTTTATTGCGTGCTGTTCTGCCCCGTTAAAGCCGTGACGGACATTCCGCCCGAGCATTTCATGAAAGCCGCGTGGATGTGGCGGCTGCACCTTGTCATCTTCTTTGCGGCGGTGGTCGCGCTGCCTGTCCTGGTAAAACGCCGCGCGCAGTGCGCCTATTTCTGCCCGCTCGGCGCTTTGCAGTGCGGCGTCGGCTGCGTAAGCCCTTTCGAGGTGCGCATAGACACAAAGGCCTGCTCAGGGTGCGGAACCTGCATCCGGAACTGCCCCCTGCTGGCCATAACCGAAGAAAGCCTGGCGCGGGGCAGCTGCGGGATAAGATGCGCTAAATGCGGCAAATGTGTGGACAACTGCCCCTCCGGCGCGGCCCACTTTCATATCAAAACTACGGAGCCCGGAGCGGGGAAAAACATTGCCCGGCTGCTGTTCCTGTACCCGGCTTTCTTTTTTATGACCGCTTTCGGCGGCTCAATCTGGATGGACGCGATCTCAAGGATCATCCTGCTCGTTTTCACCGGGAGGATGTTTTAATGGCCCTGAAGATCAAGAACACAGGCTACGCCTGGGCCGCGCTGACGACCCCCGCCATGATACTGATGCTGATGTACAACGAAAACTTAAGCCGGGCGCTGATTTCCGCCTTCGGGCTCAGGATCTCGCCGCGCTTCTCCGGCGGGGAGATAGTGCGGACAGCGGACCACGGCCGCTACCGGACCAACATCCACCGCCCGGTTTTCAACGGGCTGACCGGGGACAGGAAAACGGGCTTTATCCAGGTGGATTGGGAGCCCGTAACGTCCCTGCCGGAAACCATCCGGGAAGAGCTGGATATTTACGGGAATGCGGAAAAATTCATAGTCATCCTGAACTCCGCAGACGGAACTGTCAGCTATGAGAACAAGCCGTTCTATGTTGCGGAAGATCCGATAGTGTCGCATTTTCACTCCGGCTGGGCCGTGCGCATCGGGTTAAAGAAAGGCGGACGGAACAAAGAAGAAAGGGAGGGGGATCAGGGGGGTTTGGCGGGGGCCGCACAACGGAACCCGTCGCTGCAGTCCCAGAAGCCAGGGGAGTCCCGGAAGCGGTAAGCCGCGCGCAGGGCGTAGTGGTCCTCGTCCCATGACCCGCCCCGCAGGACCCTGAGAGTCCCGGTAGCAGGCCCTTTCGGCTCTTTATCAGGACTGTTTTTATAATAATCCGCACCGTACCAGTCGGCCACCCACTCCCACACATTGCCGTGCATATCATACAGACCGTATTGGTTAGGCTTTTGCTGGCCCGCCGGATGCACGTGGCCGCCTGAATTGTAACTATCCCAGGCATAGCCGCCAAGATCGCTCTCATCGTCGCCAAAACTGTATTTTGTGCCCGCTCCCCCCCCGCGCGGCTTTTTCCCACTCCGCCTCGGTAGGCAGGCGGCCGCCGGCCCATTGGCAATAGGCAGCGGCGGCGTACCAGTCAACATTAACTACCGGGTGGCGGTCTGTGCTCCCGCTCTTCTGGCTGCGCATTTCCCGGCCTGTGGCTTTGGCAAAATCTTTATACCACTCAACCGTCACCTCGTATTTGTCTATATAATAGGCATCAAGGTATACCTTATGCTGCGGCTGTTCCCCAGGCCCGCCTTCACCCTCCAGCGAACCCATCAGGAACCCGCCCGCCGGTATCAGGACACGCGCCTTTATTCCGGCCTGGCGCCGTTCGCCTATCGCTTTAAGTTCGGCGGCTGTAGCGCTTTGGACCCTGACCGGGAAAATATACTTATACCCTACCGGGCCAAGCACGCCAAGCAACAGCAGGGAGACCGCGGCCAGGGCCAGCTTTTTGGGCGTGCCTTTCGCCGCCCCGGCAGCGCCGCAAAAGCCGCGGGGTCCGGCTTCGGGACTATACTTATTTTCGCGATGCGAACAATTCATAGCTTATCCATAAACCTTCATCTGCCTCAATAACGGTAAAAAGCGGGACGCATCCGGGGGAGCAGGGCTGGAATTATTTTATCGTTGGGAATTCTGAACAGGCCGCCGGCACCGGCGATGTAGAGATATTTTTTGGTCGCGCCCAGCGCTTCCACCCTCGGGGTGACGTAAAAGGAACCCAGTTCTTTGGATGTGGCGGCGTCATAGACCACCACTTCACCGCCCAGGTAAGCGGCGGCGTAAAGGTATTTTCCGTCCGCTGAAAATTCCAGTTTTCTCACGTGGAACGGCGCGCGCATAAGGCCGGTTATCTTCAGGTTTTCGGCGTCCAGCTTGTAAATATCACGAGTGAAGATGGACGGCGCATAGATGCGGCGCCCGTCCGGAGACAGGGCCAGGTCCATGAAAGCTACGGACGGGTCCGAAGCGTTCACCAGGGCCAGGGTCCGTTCGTCCAGTTCGAACACGCGGCGCCCGGGCCGCACGCCTACGTATTGAGTAAGCCAGAGCAAGCGGCCGAATCCCGGCTTGACCGACGGGTCCCTGCCGTAAAGCGAGATCAGCAGGGTATGCTTGCGCGGGTTCCGCTTCACCTGAAAAACTACCGCGCCGGGTTCCGCCAGGCCGGCATCCGCCAGCGACAAGGTACGCAGCAGCCGGCCCGAGGCGTCCAGTTCAAAAAGGGCGGGGTTAAGATTGTTGACCGCGTAAACGCGGCCGCAGGCGTTATACACCGAGAAAAGCTCCTCCACCGGCCAGCCGGCCACCGAGGCGGGAACAGGCAGGCGTTTTACAGTGTCAGCGCCGGGGACGTACTCCAGCAGCTCATGCCTGTGCCAGGGCGCGAAATATAATTTATCGCTGCATTCGGAGGAGAAGCGGCGCACCTGGGTGTTCTCGTAAAAGGCCCTGAACTCCGGCCGGCGGAGATTTATCCAGGCGAAAGTCGGCGGAGGCGAGTCCTTGGGCCCGAAGGTGGCCCCGAAAGAAAGCGCGGACCAGCCGTCATCGGGGTCCGCATACAGGTCGTGAGGGAACATAACGCCTTCCGGCCAGCGCTCTCCGTGCGGACCCGCATAGCCGGCAGCCGGGAAGACTTTCTCCAGTCCGGCCGGGGGCTGACGCCATTCGCGGAGCGCCCCGCCCGGAAATAAATAAAGCAGCAGGAACAGCGCTCCGGTCGCCGCGCCGGGCAGCAGCACCGTGACGGTCAGCCGCAAGGCCGCCCGCTTGAAAACAAGCAGCCAGTAGGCGGCCGCTATCCCGAAGCCGAAAATGAAAGCCGGAAAAGGGCTGGCCGCCCAGGTTATCCACATAACTAAATACCACAGGCCTATAAGCGGCGCGAAAATCGAAGGTTTCCCGTACGCCTGTATCGGGTACCAGAAGAACAGCGCGGAAAGAACAAGCAGAAAAACCATGCGGGCCGCCATCTGCATCCGCACTCCGGGCCCCGGCTCCAGGCGCCGGGCCTCGATAAAGCGCGTAGCCGCATATTCAAAAGCCAGAAGCGGCAGGGCGGCCGCGAAGGCGGTCCAAGCCGGAAGCGGCAGCAGGTACAGCAGATAAAGGTGCGCGGAGCGTATATAGTATAATTGTGCGAACGTCGCTACGGCGGGCGCGGCAAAATAAAAGACGGCCGCGCCGTAACCCGCCGGATGCGGGGCTTTTTTAAAAATTAGAGCTAATTCTCTCATAAAATGCCTGAACTCGCGGTAATCATCCCCGCCTACAACTCCATAAAAACAATATCCGCCACACTGGCCAGGTTCGCGGCCGCCCGCGCGGCCCTGCCGCAGGCGGCGCTGTTGCTGGTGGACGACGGCAGCTCGGACGGCACGGCCGGCGCGGCGAAGCGCGCGGCGGAAAAACTGGGCCTGGACCTGCGCGTGCTGCCGCACGAAAAGAACCGCGGCTACGGCGCGGCCCAGAAGACAGGCTTCAAAGCCGCACTGGGCCTGGGCTGCCGGGCTATAGTCCTGTTGCATTCCGACGGGCAGTACGCGCCGGAGGAACTGCCGGTCATGGTCAAACCGCTCCTGGACGGCTCCGCCGACATGTGCGCCGGCTCAAGACTGCTTTCAGGCCGCGCCCGCGCCGAAGGTATGCCGCTCGCCAGGTACCTGGCCAACGGTTGGCTGACCGCTTTAGAGAACAAGGTCTTCGGCCTGAACTTCGCGGAATACCACTCCGGCTACATGGCCTACGCGCCGGCCGCGCTGCACGCTATAAAATTCGAGACCCTCACCGACAAGTTCCACTTCGACGGGGAAATGCTGCTCTGCGCCGGAAAACTTGGTTTGCGCGTCGCCCAGGTCCCGGTCTCCGCTAACTACGGCCCCGGGACCTCAAGCCTTTCCCCGCTGCCCTACCTGGCCGAGGTGGCCGGCGTGATGATAAGATACCTGAAACGCGGCTATTTCTTTCAGTGACCGCCGCCACGAAAAATCTTCTTAAGCTTAGCGTATCCCCAGCGTTCCGGCAGAGGCTTTAAAAACCCGTGTTTTAACCTAAACCAGGCGAACGGGCGATACGCGTTGTATAAGGTTTTCAGCATCCAGGTCCCCGCCCCGTAATCGTCCATCTTGCGGTCCAGGAACTTGCTCACGAAGCAGGCGCGCTCCAGAAAATCCTTAAGTTCGGGACTGCCTTCATGCATATGCGAATAGTCCCACTCGTATTTGCCCCATTCCTCCAGCTTCGAGGGAAAAACAGCGCCCCCTTTTTCCAGGAAGGCGAAAAGTTCCGTGCCGGGGTACGGCGAGAAAATATAGAACTGCGGGATGCGGAAATTATCACCGAGCCTTAGTATGTCCATGCCGAAGTCCATGGTGGCGCGTATCTCGGCGGGCGTCTCCGTAGGCAGGCCCACTATCAGCGAAGCTAGCACGGCTATCTTGCGGCCCCTGAACCTGGCCACCTGTTCGCGCGCCAGTTTCAGGTCTCCCGACTTATTCAGTATGTCGCGGCGCACACGGTCCACCCCTGACTCTACCCCGATGGCCAGCCTGACCACCCCGGCGTCTTCCAGAAAATCCAGGTCGGCGTCCGTCATGCGCGCCAGCGTCTCTATGTCCACTCCCTGCAGCACGCAGCCCAGGCCCAGCGCCTTAAGCCCCGAAAGTATGGCCATGGCCCGGCGCTGGTCTATAAAAAAATTATCGTCGAGCAGGTAGACCAGAGAGTAATCGCAGCGGGAGCGCAGGTCCTTTATTTCCTTAAGGACCAGTTCCGCGCTTTTGGCGCGCAGCCGGCCGCGGCTGAAGGCGCGGTTATAGCAGTAGGCGCAGCGGCAGGGACAGCCCCGGCTGGACTGGTAGAAGAACATCTTGCGGCCATTATAGGTCTGGGCGTACCGCTCCATCTCCACCAGATGGTACGGGACCGGGGGAAGCGCCTCCACGTCCAGCAGCGGGGGCTGTGACGGGGCTTCCACAATGCCTTTATTTTTGCGCCAGACTCCGGGTATACCACCCGTGTCGGCGCCGGAGGCCAGCCTGCGCGCGAGTTCCGCAAGCGCCATTTCCCCCTCGCCCTCCACTACGTAATCCGCCAGCTCGTGCGCGGCCGTCTGAGCCGCCAGCAGCGATGCGTGTATGCCGCCCCAGACCAGCGGCACGGAAGTTAGCCGGCGGGCTTCCCGCGCGGCCTCCAGCGCGTGAAAGATCATCTGCCCTGTCATGGCGGTAAAACCTACGGCGACCGTATCAGCGTCTATGGCCGAGGCCAGCGCGGCGCGCCAGTCCGAGGCCAGCCGCTGGTCCACCAGCCGCACTTCCATTTCGCCGCAGATAACGGAGGCGGCGCAGAGCAGGCCGAGCGGCGGCGTAGGCTTGTCGCGGAACATATCCATGTCGCCTATACCGGGCTGCACCAGGACGAGGTTCTTCTTCATAGTCCGCTCCCGGACACGGTGAACCCCGGCAGCACCAGGGAATCGGAGATTTCGGCCCGCGGGGCCACGCGCCCGCCGGGGAACACCACGGAATTTTTAAGGCGGGCGCCGGCGCCGACCGAAGAGCCGCGGGCCGCCACCGAATTTTCGAGCTGCGCGCCGCCACCAACCTCGGCCTCCGGGCTGGCGAAACCCGGCAGGCCTTTTTCTTCCAGCCAGGCGGCGTTAGCCTTCAGGATATCGCTGGGGTAGGTAATGTTCACATCCAGCTTCAGCGTTTCCATAGCCCTGACCAGGCCGCCGCCGGAGATAAGGTTCTGTATGGCGTCGGTGAGCTCTATTTCCCCGCGCAGTTCGGAAGGGAGGGTGCCCTTCAGGGCCGTCATAAAGCGCGGCCCGAAAAAATAGACGCCGCAGGGTTTCACCATGCTGAGGGCGCGCTTAGGCTTCTCTATTATCCTGTTAACTCTTCCGGCGGCATCCAGGGCTATGGTGCATTCCTTAAGTATCGCCGCTTCTTCGGAAACGGTCCTCACGGACAGCACCGCGTCGGCGCCTCCGGACGTCACGGCTTTTACGGCTCCGGCCAGCTCCGGCCTGGAATAGTAGGTGTCACCCAGCACCAGCGCGAAAGGCCCCCCGCCTATCGCAGCCTCGGCCAGCATAGCGGCGTGGCCTATGCCGAGACGCCGGGCCTGGTGTACGACGAAAAGCTCCGCGTCGAAGCCTTCCAGCGCGCGGCGCGCCTCCGCCTCCACGGCTCCGGAGGCCGGGTCGGAAACTATTATGAAGCGTTTTGTGCCTAGCTCGGCGAATACCCGCAGGTGCAGGTCCAGCAGGGTGCCGTCGCCTATGGGCAGCAGGGTTTTGGGGAAAATTTTACCTATCTCGCCCAGCCGCTTCCCGCTGCCAGCCGCAAGTATGACTACGGGTATCATTTAAGGATCTTCCCGGCGGCGGCTATCCCGGCTTCAATACTGTGGTCCATGTTGTAGATGGACCACTCGCCGAAACGCCCGGCCGAAATTATACCTGCGGCCTCGAGCCGCCGCAGGCAGCAGGGCTGGTCCTCCGCCAGGCGCGTATGTGGCACCGGGTAGGCCGGTGAATGGTCGAAGGCCCAGACGCGCTTTATATCCTTCTTTTTTACCACGCCGAGCTTTACAAGGCTGGCGGTAACGCGCGGCTCAACGGCGGCGGCCGAAGGCCTGGCGCTCCCGCCGGGCAGGGCGCATTCAACCAGCAGAGCCTTGCCGCCGGGCACCGCGCCGGGATTTATCAGGTCTACGCGCGTCAGGCGATAAAACGGGAGGGCGGGGTCCGGGACATATATCCAGTGGAACGGCGGCAGTTTCACTGCGGAAAGGGCGTACTGCAGGCACACCACGCGCGTGGCGTGCAGGCGTTCGGCCGGGGTCCCGCACTCTTTAAAGTTCCCGAGCCGCAGGGCCCTGTCCAATGGGAGGGTGGAGATCAGGCGGCCGTAGCGCACCGGGCCGCGCGTGGTAAATACCGTTTTTTTTCGCGCGTCTATTTTAAGCACCTCGGCGCTGCATACGGGGGAAAGCGGTTTTATTTCCTTCAGCAGCCCCTCTACAAGCGATTCTATTCCGCCGCGCTTCGGGTAGATGAACTCCGCGTGGGGTGCCACTTCGCCGCGCGCCGAGGGTTTGGCTCCAAGTATGCTTTCGGCCAGTCCGGCGGGGCCCGGCAGGCGGATCTTGGAGGCCAGCCAGCCGTATTCCATCCCGGAGAGCGGGGTCTGCCAGAGTTTTTCGTTGTAAGGCCTGAAAAAAAGTTCCACTATGCCGCCGCCCAGTTCCCGCAGGGCATACTCTTCCAGGTTGCGGGGAGCGGCACGCGTCTCCAAGCGGCTCTCCAGCAGGCTCTTCAGCACCGTTTTCCGGTCTTCCGTGGACAGCTGGTGTATATTATCCTGGAAAGGGAAATCCACGTATCCGCCTTTCCACATTACGCCCAGGCGGTGCTGGCAGCTGTAAACAGGCCCGACAAGACTTCTGAAAATAGCTGCCGCGCGCTTATTCTTGGTGAAGAAAACATGGGGCAGCTCGTCTATGGTAACTCCGGCAGTGCGGTTGGTCTTCAGCAGGCCTCCGGGCCTGGTATCCCGTTCCAGCAGCAGTATGTCGCGCTGTCCCGCGCACAGCAGTTCCCTGGCGGCTATAAGCCCCGTTAAACCGGCCCCGAGTATGACCACCCCGGCACGGGCAGGCAGGTCCGCCGCACTCTTGTTCGCCTCTTTTTTTATTGGCACAATATTAATTTTAGCAAATATAAAATCAAGCCCTTTCCGCGCAGATAACGCGCCATTTTCCCAACGGAACGGTCCTTGTTACCCGCCAGCCGGAGGCTGAAAGGCCGGCCTCAAGGCTTTCCGGGGTGCAGTCCAGCCAGCCGCCGTTAAGCTCCCAATCCAGCCCGAATTCCGGATAACCGAGCCCGCTGTCTATCACGAAGAGCCTGGCGCCGACGCCGGCGGAGAGAAGCAGCCTCTTAAGCACGGCGAGCCGCGCGGAAGCACCGAGCGCGCCCAGCACCTGCGAGACCACTATGGAAGAGAACTTTTCGCTTTTTTCGAGGGCCGAAGCCAGGCCTCCGGGCATATCGGGCCTGTCTATATATATTCTCTTTCCCGCCGGCTGCGCCGGGAAAAAACCTAACTTCTCCTCCATGAGAAGTTCCAGAGAAAAACCGCAACCGGACATCTTGGCCGGGTCAGAAGAGGCCGCCCCGCAGACGAGCAGGGCCGGCCCGGAGGGGCGGTCGCCGGCCGCCACCCGCAGCATTTGGTAGGCGGTGCGCCCCTCCACCCTTTCCCAAAGCAGCCTGGCCTCGCAGAAATCGGCGAAACGTGAAGCGAAAGCCCGCCTGTCCCGGCCGCCGCCCTCAAGGCCCGCCAACCTGCGTATCAGGGTCGTCCGGCAATTCTCAAAATTCTTAACGTCAAGGCCGGACCAGTCCCCGTCGTCGGCGAATGCGTCCGCCCTGGCGGCCGCGGCGCGCATGGCCTTTTCGGCGCGCGCGAAACGGTTTATACGGCGGCACATTTCCACGCGCGGGAACCGGGACGCGCCCGGGCGGTCGCGCGCGATATAGCGGAAAAGAAAACCGAAATATTTATCGGAGAACACAATGTTGGCGGCCAGGGAAAGTTCGCGCGCCGCGGCGGCGGCCCGCTTCATATCCGCCGCGCCCATGGAGGGGACGCTCAGCGCGAAATAAGGGTCCCGCGGCATGAATTTCACCCCGGCTTTACCGGCCACTTTGCCCAACGGGGTCCCGGGATAAACGCGTAAGCGATGGAAATACAGGCCGGCATTAAGCGAAAGCCCCCATTCGAAGTTAGCCAGGCAGTTCTCGAAGGTATCACCGGGCAGCCCGATTATGAAGCTCAGTACGACCTTGGCCCTGGGTGCCTTCACGCTCAGCAGCGCGGCCTTGCGCGACAGTACCCCCAGGTCCATGCGCCTATTCACCAGTTTGCAGGTTTCGGGGAAGATGCTCTGCACCCCCACCCCCAGGCTGAAAGCCCGGTCATTCAGCAGCGGCATAAGACGCTCGCTGAAATTGAGCAGGTTCATCTGTATCTCTACGTTTATCCCGCGCCGGGCCGTTTCTCCGCCCAGCAGGCGCAGCAGCCGGGCCATCCCCGAGCTGTGGCAGATGTCCGGATCGGTAAGGAAAAGCGTCCTGATCTCCGGGAGGTCGGCCAATATTTTCTTCACTTCGGCCCGGACCCTCGCGAAACCGAACCCCCTGTAGTTCCGGGGGATGGAGCAATAGAGGCAGGACTCGCGGCAGCCGCGCGACATCTCGAACGGGACCCTGGCGTAGCCGCGCCACTTAAAAACACCCTCCAGGTACGGCGATGGCAGCGAGGAAAGTTCCGCGGGTTCCCCCGGCGGGTTGGCCGTAACGCCGCCGCCGGAGGCGAACGAGAGCCCTTTTATCCCCGCAAGGTCCCCCGCCGTTATAAGGGCTTTCAGCGTCAGCGCGAAGATCTTCTCACCCTCGCCGGCCACGGCCAGGTCCACGGCGCCCCCCGAAAAGAGCTCCGCCTGCGGGACCGAGCCGGCCAGCGGGCCGCCAAAGATTATCTTCGCCCCGCAGCGCCTCTTTATTTCAGCGGCTACCGCCTTGGTACGTTCCAAACCGCCATAGACGGTGAACCCCGCCAGGTCGGGCTTCAGGGCGGATACCCGCCCAGGGGCTTCCCGTTCGTCTGTACAGGGTTCAAGTATGGTTATTTCTGCGTTCTTGCGCAGGAAGGGATCCCGCATGGCGTAAGCCTTGAGCAGACCGGAGGCCAGCGGCAGCATGCCGTCGCTATGCAGCGGCGGCACCAGGACGACCCTGAATTTTCGGCGGGGCCCGGACGGAGGCTTATTCTTTTTCATTTATTTGCGCCCGCGCCGTTCCGGGACGGCATCACGGGGCAGGTCCGGATTCCCGGAACCCATACCCTCTTCGCGCAGGACGCGCACGATGTCCGCGCTGCTCTTAAGCATGGCTTTAAGATCTCCGGACGACAGCAGGCTGCTGTAATAAATGCAAAGCAGGCAGGCCAGGAAATTGCGCTGGCCCGAAGCCATCACCGCCCCGAAAGCTTTTTCCCTGGAAGCCCTGACTTTCACCAGGTCAAGGCCGGAGCGCCAGTCGCCGACGGCGTAAAGGGCGCGCAGCTTCGGGTCCTGCGCCACACAGGAGGCTGATATTATGGAGCAGGGATAAAAAAAACCGTCCGGGCCTATCGAAACCTCGCCTTGGCCGCAGAAATTCTCCAGCGAGGCCCTGCCGGACCCCAGTGATTTATAACCGAATTTGGGAATATCCCTGAAGGCGCTTCGGCCGGGGCCGTTGAGGTAGTGGGCCGCCGCGCGCAGCTCGCGCCTGAGGGCGGCCAGGTCTGACCGGCCCCATTTTTCCTGCACCGCGAAAGAAAGACCGAGGTCTCCCGCCCCTAATGAAGCGAGAAATTTTATATTCTCCGCCAGGCAGGGCGCCGTGGCCCTGGTGACCGTGGTTGAAAGGCCCAGGGTCTTGCGCAGGTCGGGCGGCAGCGCCTTTATGTTCCATATTACCCTGTGGAAGCTGGGCCCTCCGCCGCGGGTAACCCTATTGAGGTTCTGGCTGGCGGCCGCGCCGTCGAGACTTATCTTCAGGTGTACCCCGCTGCTCCTGAAAAGCCCGGCTGTCGGCGCGTCCAGCAGCAGCCCGTTGGAGAAGCACTCTATCTCCATGTCCGGGCCTGCCGTCTTCCTCAGCCAGGGCAGCAGGGAGGCCAGCAGCTTTTTACCCAGCAGCGGCTCCCCGCCGGAGATGCTTATCTTTTCCGCCCTGCGCCCGGCCGCGCGCAGGTAATGCAGCACGGCCAGCTTCATCCGGCGCAGGTCCAGTTTCCGGGCTTTGGAACGGTCCAGGTTCCCGGAATAGCAGTACCGGCAGCGCATATTGCACTGGTTGGAAACGCAGATGTCTATTTCTTGCGGGATAGTGGTCATCGGGAGCTTCCGGCAGGCTGCAGAAAGCCGGAACGGAGGCGCGCTTTATGCGGTGGAATTTACGGGTACGGGATCAGCCCCGCGCGCCCGGAATCCGGGAGCGCGGGGACAGCGGAAAAGCCCCTCTAGCACCAGCCACCGCGCGCGTGCGAACCGTGGCTGCCGTGACTGCCGTGGCTGCCGTGGCTGCCGTGGCTGCCGTGAGAGGCGTGGGACCCGTGGCTGCCGTGGCTGCCGTGCGAACCGTGGCTCTGGTGGCTGACATGGGACGTGGGGTCGGAAGGCGGGTAGAAGTAGTTCTGATGTATGGTCTGCGCACCGGCCTGGTCAACCATGGCGGCGCCCAGTATGCCCAGAGCCAGCCCGGCCTTCACGATGTCCGCGTCCAGCATCTTCCCCTCTTCGCTGTTGAGGAAGAGCTTGATATTCTTTTTAACGCCCTGTTTTTTCTTTTTCATGGCCGGCTCCTTCATTCCTTGCCCAGGGCTTTCCGGGCATTTTTATTAACGTCTTCCAATATCTTCTGCTCTTCCTTCTTCTGTGCCGCTGCGCGCTGCTTCAGCACGTCCGGCGGAACTTTCTGTTCGTGTAAGGCGACTGTCTGGCAGAAAAGCCCGCCCACCTTATCCAGGATAAGCGAACAGACGGAGGCGGACTTGGTGGAGAAAACTCCGCATTCCGTCATGTACTTGTCCGGGCAGCCCGCGATATTGTTCTCCCTGAGCGCCGCATAAAGGCTGTTGTTATCCAGGCAGTCCTGCGTCCGACAGTTCCTTCTGTCGGAGGGGAAAGCCTCGCGGCAGCGGGACCTATCGCGCGACGGCGCCATATCACAGATGTAGGAAAAGCCCTTTGACACCTCGCGGCAGAACTCCGGAGGCACTTTAGCGCCTTCCACGCTGTCGCCGGCCAGATACCTGCGGCAGATACCCTCTCCGCCGGTATTGAACCTGCCGGCGGCATAGGCGTAGAACAGCACGCGGCTGGCGGGGTCTACGCACTTGTAGTTGGGCGATGAGAAATATTTATCCTTCTTGTCCATCACGCCGGGCAGGAAGTTGCACATATTCAGGTTCCCATAGGCGACCGCGTTGCAGGAGAAGAACTGGGCGAGAAGCCCGTAGATCATATCGTTCTCCTCCTTGGCAAAAGAGGTCTGGGTAAAGTGAGAATTACCCCAGATCTTGCCGTGGGAAGACAGAATATCATTTAGAGACTTCCCCGAAGAACAGATGGACGCTTTGGCGAAGTCGGCGGGGATGGTCGGCAGCGCGCCCGGCCCGGCCATAGAGGCGGGAGCCGAAAAAACCGCCTTAGGCGGCGCCGTGATGGGCCCCGTAGGCCGCGTTTCCTGCGTAGGCTGTGCGGCGTAAACGGTGGCCTCAGCGGGCAGCGGCACTCCGCCCGGATTCATGTCCGGCTGGCTGGCCACACCGGCGGCCGGGAGCTGAGGGCCCGTGTTGCGCCTCTGCAGATACTGCAGAAAAAGCACCACGGCCAGCAGGCCCACTATAGTGATAACGACTGACTTTTTCATTTTTTCCCCCGTTTATCTGGGTTTTTTTCGCCGCAGGCGGACAGGAGCGCCTTAGTCACTATCATGCCCGCCAGCTTGGAATTCTTTTTTGCCAGGTCTATGCGGCACTGCTGGTTCAGCGCCTCGTTGGCCAATTCCCCGGCCAGCCCGTCCAGGCCGCCTTCTCCACTCAGCCGCACGCGCGAGACGGCGCGTCCCGGAAGAACCTTTACTCCGCACTTACAGGAGAAGACATAAGCGGCCAGCTCCACGGCCTCTTTAGAGTAGACCGCGGCTTCAAAAACCAGTTCTTTAGTGTTCTGCGGGTTCTTCATTTTTTTGTCACCCAGCCCTCTAGGACCTTCCTATCGCGGGCGTTCCGCAGCCTGGCGAAGAGAGCGCCAAAAACGCCTTTAAAAAGACTGCACCTGCCGCTGGAACGCATGTTCCCCCAGAGCGAGCCCTGCACCTCGTAATTATAGACGGGACAGACCCCGCAATAGGGTTTATAAGCGCAGCGCGAGCACTCCGGCTGCGCCTCTAGATTGGAGGCCACGACGCAGGCTCGGGCGGCCGGGCTTGAAATTATTTTCTTCAGGTTGTCCCTGAAAACATTGCCGACCCTGAAAATATCGTCGCCTTCCCAGCCCACCATGCGGCCCTCGTCACAGGTGTATAGGTCGCCGTTGTAGTTATAGGCTATCTGCCCGATGGCAGCTCCGCAGGGGCAGCGCGCGTCCAGGTAACCGGGCTCGGAGGCGTTCAGTATTTTTTCCAGCATCATGGAAGCCATCTTCTCGCGCATCACCGTACCGCGGCGGTTCAGCGCTATTATATAGTCCAGGCAGCGCCCGTAAAAAGCAGTGAACTCTTCGGAAGTATAGCCGATCTTGTCCCAGAGTTCCCTGGCGTAGCCGATAGGCGCCAGCGGCCGCACGAAGATATCTTCAAGGCCCAGGCGCGCGTACTCGTCTATGATCCCGCGGTGCCGGGGGAGGGAATTGCGGGAGACGGTAAGCAGCGCGCCCGGCTTGAAGATCCGGTATTCCGGCGCCTGCCGTTTATGTTTCTCCTGAAAATATTTTATCCAGCGGACGGTGGCGGCGTGGGAGTTGCCGCCGGCGAAGATCCTGCTGCGGTTATGCAGGTCCGCCGGGCCGTCCAGCGAGGTGCAGATGGAAACCTCGTTCTCCAGCAGGAACTGCGCTTTCTCTTCCGTCATCAGGCTGAAATTGGAAACAAGGGCCAGCTTAAGCTCTTTGCCGGTGGCGGCCGCTTTTTCACGCGCCCGCCTGACCGTCGCCTTCAACACGTCCCAGTTCAGAAGCGGCTCGCCGCCCTGGAATTCTATGGTGATCAGCGGGTTGGGCGAAGTGAAGGCGAAGTCCACGCTCTTAAGCGCGGTCTTCAGGTCCATGTCCGTTTTTTTAGCGCCTTCGCCCGCCGCGCTGGACTGGCAGTACAGGCACTTATGGTTGCACCGCAGCGTCAGCACCAGTATATGCAGCCCCGGGCCCTGTCCCAGATGCGCGTTAAGGGTCCGCCACCGGGAGGTCAGCCCGTCGAAATCCATGCGCTCCCGTACAAAACCGTCGGCGGCAAGCTTCTTGAAAAGAGGGTCCTTCGCGCCCAGGCCGCCTTTTATGACGCGCTTGAAATCTTTTTCGCTCAGCCAGGCGTGGCAGCCGGCGTCGTTGGTCAGCAGCCGGTCCCCGGCGCTTTTCTCCCAAAGCGCCAGCGGAGACCGCGGGGCGGCCTTCTTATTTTTTACGGGGCTTTTTTGCGCCATACTTGTCTTCCCAGGTGCTGGTCACTCCAAGCGGGTCCGCGGTACCGCCGCGGGCATCCTCTTTTATCTCCTTCTCTACCTGCGAGATAAGGTCCGCCAGTTCTTTTTCCTGTTCCTGCGTAAGCCCGGAATCAGGGGCGGGCGCGGGCTTTTTCTCCGCCGATAGGGCTTTAAGCGTAAGGAATTCCCGCAGTTCCCTGTTGTTGTCGGAAACCGCCTCGCGCAGCTTCTCGTCCTCCAGTTCCGCGAGGAACCTGGCTTTGAGCCGCGGCAGCGGCGCCCCTTCCCTGGGGGACAGCGCCACCGCCACGAAATCTTTCCCGGCGGTACTGATAAAAACAAAAGCCTCGTCGCTTACCGCATAGGCCGCGTAACGCACGGCATCAAGGCTGTATTTTTTTAGATCGACTTTTATATTGAGAACCTTTGTGGCCAAGAGACTATCCTCCGTAAACCCGGTATTTTGACCGCTGCTCAGTTAAAGTAGCAGCAGGTCATGACTCCGCCCCAGTCTTCGCCCAGCACTATATACATGCCGTTGCCGTTGGAGGTCTGGTTCAGCGGAAGAAAACCCCACACGCGCGCTACACCGTCCCCCATATAACCGACAACGCGTGAGCCGGCCGGGCAGAAAGCCTGGCCGCCCACGCCGTATCCCATGCGGGAACATACGTTGGTAATATAATTCCCGGCGGTCATTACCAGATTCCCGTTCTCTAATCTAAAATTCCCGTTCGCGATATGCATTTTTTCTGTCGGCCAGCTCGTGTTCACCCCCATATTGCCGCCCTGAGTTATTACCATCTGCGGGGAGGTTATAAGCTGGCTGCCGGCCTGGGGCAGACCGAAGACCCAGCTGTTGCTGGAATCTATACCCATGGATTTAACCACATTGCCCTGGCGCGTCATGGCTATATAGCTGAGAGTAGAGCCGGAGGCCGGGCGGGTGACCCCAAAAGTGCCGTAGGCGGCGGTGTCCGCGGCGGCGGCGGGGTCGTTCACCTGTGTTATGCCGGCCACGTGCAGCTTGCTGCCCGGCCCGGCTATGCCGATACCCACATTGCCGCCGTCCCGGGCTAGTAAAGTCTGGTTGGTGGTAAGCAGACTGACATAGCCGCCGTAAGGGGCCGGATAATAGGTGGTAAGGGTAAGGGTTTCAGAGCCTAGAAAACCCGGGTGCCAGGACAGCAAAAGAAGCGCCAGCAATAGTGTTATCTGCCTGCGGCTGAAATTCAGTTTTAGAGATATTTCTGTGGTTTCCATAGAACCTCCCCGCCGGGACCGCTTGCCGGACAAAAACGCGCCACAACCCCCGCAAACAGGCGCACCATTATAGTCTAGCAGAAAAGAATATAAATTTCAACGGGAAGATTATTATCTATATGATATGCCAAATTGACGGATGAAGACGACAGAAGGCAGGAGGGCGACAGAAGGCCACAAAAGTAAGAGGACCGCCCCAGGCAGTCCTCTTCTTTTTCTTACCCCGTTGCTTTCCGCAGCCTTCCAGCTTTCCGTTACTACAGAAGTTCAGCAACAAGAGCCGCCAGCTGGCTGCGCTCGGTCTTGGTGAAGGTCAGGTGACCGTACAGTTTCTGGCCGCGCATCCGGTCCACTATGTAGGTGAGGCCGTTCGAAGCGATATCCAGGTAGGGGTTGTCTATCTGGTACGGATCGCCCGTCACAACCACCTTGGTGCCTTCTCCGGCGCGCGAAAGTATGGTCTTTATCTCGTGCGGGGTCAGGTTCTGTGCATCGTCCACTATCATGTACTGCTTCGGGAGCGAGCGTCCGCGGATATGCGTCACCGAAGCGATCTCTATCTTCTCGTTCTGCAGCAGGTACTCGAATTTCTCTATGGCGCCCTCCGGGTGGCGCTTGTCCATCACGAACTCTAAGTTGTCATAGATGGCGCCCATCCAGGTGGCAAGCTTCTCTTCCTTAGTACCGGGGATGTAGCCGATATCCTTGCCCACCGGGACTATCGGGCGGCAGATGATGAGCTTGCGGTAGACGTTCTCTTCCACGGCTTTCTGCAGGCCGCAGACCAGTGTCATCAGGGTCTTGCCGGTGCCGGCGGCGCCCAACAGCGTGACCAGCTTCACGGAATCGTCCAGCAGCAGCTCCATAGCGCAGCGCTGCTCCTTGTTGATGGGGCGGATGCCCCAAGGGGAGGGTTCGGGCCCCAGCGCGCGGATCTTGGAAGTATCGGAGGGGTCCACGCGGCCCATGGCGGACTTTTTCGGGTCCTCCTTGGAGCGCAGCACCACGAATTCGTTGGGAGACAGGTTCTCGTCCGGGCTGGCTATAACATGGTCTTTGTAGAACTTGTCGACATCGGCGCTCGAGGTGTCAATGGTCACTAGGCCCGGGTACAGCTCGTCTACGTTCACCTTGCCGGCCTCATAATCTTCGGAGACCAGGCCTACGGCTTCGGCCTTCAGGCGCAGGTTTATGTCCTTGGTCACCAGAATGGCGCTGTGCTTCTTCTGTTCGTACCAGTAGGCGGTGTTCAGGATGCGGTTGTCCATCTCCAGCAACTTGAATTCCTTGGGCAGCACCTGCACGTGGTCCAGGTCTACGATCAGCGTGCCGCCGGCATCGGTCTTGACGCCGGTGTTCAGCTTGCCCTTGGTCCTGAACTCGTCCAGCTTGCGCGAGACGATGCGGGCGCTCTTGCCGCGCTCGTCCGCTGTGTGCTTAAAGTTATCCAGCTCCTCAATGACCGAGATCGGGATCACCACTGTGTTTTCTTCAAATTTCGTGAAGGAAAGGGGGTCATGTATCAACACATTCGTGTCAAGTATGTAGACTTTTTTCATTATTTTCTCCGTTAACTGACCAGCACCGCAAGCATGCCCGCTCCGGCCGGAAGGCTCATGGAGCGAACCCTGCGGCTTCGCGCCCCAACGATGCAACCGTTCAAGTCCCCGGCCCGTAGTACTAGCGTTGGCAATACCAAACTCCGCTAATTTTAGCATAAAAAACGGAAATGGCGGATTTATATGAGCCGGCAAAAATAGTAAGATACCTGTTGATGCGCCCTAAAGCCCGCCAAGAGACTTCAGCTGCCCGGGCCGATGCCTATTTTAAGGATATGATGAAAAAAACATTGCTTCTGCTTCTATTGACCGCAGCCGCCGTCCTTCCGATTTCAGCGCAGACCCCCGCCCAGCCTCAACAGCAGTCCCCTTCTGCCACCCCGGCTGCCCCCCCCCCTGCACAGCCAGCGCCGCAGACCCCGCCCGTGCTGCCGGGGATGACGCCCCCTCCCCAGCCGGCGCAGTCGCAACCCGCGGCCGTTCTGCCCGGGATGACGTCCCTGCCCCAGCTGGTCCCGACGGAAGCGCCCAAAGAAGCCGCCGCGGGCCCGTGGGAAGTAGCGGAAACTGCAGTAAAAGGCAACCAGAACCTTAAACCCAAAGCTATATTATCCACGGGAAAGGCCAAGAAAGGCCGCCTTTATAAACAGTCGTTCGTAAGCCAGGATATAGAAGCCATATTAGGCCTCGGCAGCGTGGAAAAGGTCTCCGTAGACATAGAGGAACTGGAGGGCCGAGCCTCCTCCACTAAATTCGCTGACGTTCTCGGTTCCACAAAACCGGTCAGGATAACCTACATAATATCCGAAAAACCGATGATAAAGACCATCACGGTCTCCGGCGCCAACGGCCTGTCGAAGTCCTCGGTCAAGGACGAGATGACCCTGAAGGAAAAAGATTTCTTCGACGAGCTGAAGGTACGCGAGGACCTGATAAAGATCACAGACAAATACCACGAAAAGGGCTTTATAGACGCAAAGACCGATTACAATGTCAAGTTCGACACCGCGGCGGCGCTCTGCTTCCTCACCATTTCGGTGACGGAGGGGAAGAAGGCCAAGGTGGCCGTAGTGGAGATAGCCGGCGCGGCGGGCTTCAAACAAAAGAAATTGGTGGGGAAGCTCAAGAACCGCCCCAAGAAGATCTACTCGCCGCAGGATATGGACGCGGACATGAAAGCGCTGGAGGCATTCTACAAGGACAACGGCTACGGCGACTTCAAGATAAATTCCTCAAGCGTGACCTTCAACGACGACCGCTCCAGCGTAACCATCAGGCTCGCCGTAACCGAAGGCTCGAAGCAGCGGTTCGGCGCCACTTTCTTTACGGGCAGCACGGTTTACCTGCCGAGCGAGCTGGCCCCCGCCATTGAGTACAGCCGGGGCAAGCTTTTTAACCAGGAACATTTTGACGAGACGCTGCACGCCATACAGGACAAGTACGCGGACAAGGGATATCTCAAGGCCGCCATCGTCCCGGACAAGGCCTACAACGAGAAGACCGGAGAAACGGACGTCACATTCAACATCACCGAAAACAGCCAGATCTTCGTGGACCACGTGGATGTTGAGGGCAACAAAGCCACCAAGACCTATGTGCTGAAGCGCGAAATAACGCAGAAAGAGGGGGAGGTCTTCAGCTCCTCCAAGATACGCCGCAGCCAGGAGAAGATCTTCAACCTGGGCTTTATAGACGACGTCAGCCCGGTGATAAACCCGACCCAGGACCCCAACAAGGTGGACCTGGTCTTCGACGTGACTGAAGGCAAGCCGGGAATGCTGACCGCCGGCGCCGGCATCTCTTCCACCGACGGGCTGGTAGGCACGCTTTCGCTTTCGCACATGAACCTTTTCGGCCGCGCCTACAAGACCTCCCTCAGCTGGAACTTCGGCAAGAAGGTGCAGGACTACTACCTGAGCTGGTCCACACCGTGGGTGGGCGACAGCCCCACCACCCTGGGCGCCGATATCTTCAACACGCGGCATTTTATGCCGTACCAGACCACGCTGGAGGCCTACACCCAGAAGCGCTCCGGCGGCAAAATAACCGTGGCGCCCCGCTTCAGCGACGATAAATATCACCTGACCACTTCCTACACTTACGAAAAAGTGCGCATTTCGGCCGTTGACGACCTCTACACCGGAGTACTGACCCCCGGGACCAGCATCACTTCGTCCCTCTATGTGGAATTCGCCCGCGACACGCGCGATAACAACCTGGACCCCACCCGCGGCTGCCGCACTTCCCTGGGAGTGGAATACGCCGGCGGGCTGCTGCAGGGGCAGGTGAACTATTACAAGCCGACCTTCGCCCACAGCTACAACCTGAAGCTGTTCTCCATCGACGAATATCCGTTCGTGATGGCTGTCGGCAACAGGATGAGCTACGTGGACAGTTTCGGAGCCACCAAGAGCGTGCCGGTATACGAGCGTTTCTTCCTGGGCGGCGCGGACACCGTGCGCGGCTACTCCAACAACGGGCAGATAGGGCCCCTGAACGGCGGCTCGGTCTACGACGTCGCCAACGTGGAGTTTAAATTCCCGCTGGCCCGCGAGCACAAGCGCACGATAGTTCAATGGGCGTTCTTCTTCGACGTCGGCAATTCCTGGGACGGGTTCAACAAAGTAAGCGCGCGCTTCGGCACCGGCGCCACCAACCTTAAGGCCGGCGCGGGCTTCGGCATACGTTTTACCACGCCCGCCTTCCCGATAAGGCTTGACTGGGGCTACGGCTTCAACCACAAGCCGGGCGAGCAGCGCTCGGATATCTATTTCACGATGGGAAATCTGTTCTAAACGATAACAAAGGAATCCGCAGAAGGCCGCGGAAGGCAACTGAAGGCCTACGGAAGGAAAAAATGAAAAAGATTATTTTCATATCTCTCCTGGCGCTGGTACCGTTTAAAGCGCAGGCGCTGGAACTGCTGCTGGAGGAGAACCGCGGCGAATCCGGGACGATAGGCTACGTGGACATAGACCGGGTGTTTAAGGAATATTCCGGCACCACCGGCGCCCGGGAAGAATTCATTTCGGAGATAAAGAAAAAGGAAGATGACCTTAACCTTAAAAAAACGGCCGTCTTCACGCTTAAGGCCGAAATAGCCAAGCTCCGGCAGGAACGAGAATTCGCCCTTACGCTGCCCTCGCTCCTTGAAACGCAGCGCAGCGTGGTTGAAGCCGCTGCTGCTACGGCCGCCGCAGCGGCAGCGGCGGCAACCGCAGCTGCCGTACAGGCTTTGACGCAGACCATTCAGGTTTCCACACAGGCTCCGGCGGTGCAGGCCTCAACCCAGACCCCGGCAGTGCAGGGCTCAACCCAGGCCCCGGCGGTGCAGGCCTCAACCCAGGCCCCGGCGGTGCAGGCCTCAACTCAGGCCCCGGCGGTGCAGGCCTCAACTCAGACACCAACTCTGCCTCCCCAGGTCCAGCCCCATGCCGCTCCAGCCACGGCAGCGGCGGTATCCATTTCCGCGCCTACGGCCCTGCCACCGGGAGTTGCCGCTCTGCCCGGGATGGACGGAATAGATATGCCGGGCATAGCCAAGGTTCCGGTCAGCCATTTCAAGTTCTCCGTCTCCACCTCCGTACCGGAAATAGAAGCCGTGCTGCTGAAGAAAGAAGCGGAACTGAAAACCGACGAGGAGGAACTGCGCGTCTCCCAGAAACAGGCCGAGCGCGACCTTCTTGATTACGAAAGCCGGAAGAGCGAAATATTGTTAGGCCGCATCTATGTGGCTCTTAAAGAACTGGCGGTGAAAGAAGAGGTCAGCGTGATAGTGGACAAGCGCAATATCCTCTTCGGCCAGAACGCCGTGGACCTCACGGGAAAACTTCTGAAAAAACTCGAGGAGAACGGCATATGAACCTGACCGCCGCCGACATAGCGAAGCTGGCGGAGGGCCCGCTCAAAGGCGACGGGGCCCGGCCCATAGCCGGCGCAGCGCCCCTTGAGAAAGCCGGGCCGTCGGACATGGCTTTCCTTGCCGACACGGCCATGGCCGCCCGGGCCGCAGCATGCCAGGCCGGCTGCCTGCTGGCCCCGCTGGGCGCCGAAGAACTCCTGAAAGATTTCAAAGGCGCGCTGATTTTCACTAAAAACCCCAAATACGTTTTCATGCTGGCCCTGCGCCTGATTGAAACCGCCGCGCGCCCCCTGCCCGAACCCGGCATCCACCCCGCCGCCACGGTCTCCCCTAAAGCTTCCGTCGGCGCTAACGTACATATCGGCCCCTGCGCCGTTGTAGAAGAAGGCGCCGTGCTTGGAGCGAACTCCATAATAGGCGCCCAGAGCTACGTAGGCCGCAACGCCAGAATAGGCGCGCGCACCAGGCTCTATCCCGGAGTAAAGATAATGGACGCCTGTGAAATAGGCATAGAGGTAATAATACACGCCGGCGCGGTAATAGGTTCCGACGGCTACGGGTACATCTCCCCGCGCGGCACCCATGAAAAGATACCGCAGCTGGGCAAAGTCGTAATTGAGGACAAGGTGGAGATAGGCGCCAACACCGCCATAGACCGGGCCGCGCTGGAAATCACGCTGGTAGGCGCCGGCACGAAGATAGACAATTTAGTGCACATAGCGCACAACGTAAAGATCGGGAAGAACTGCCTGATAATAGCGCAGGCCGGCATAGCCGGGTCCACCGTTATAGGCGACAACGTCATAATAGCCGGCCAGGCAGGCATCTCCGACCACCTCACCATCGGGGACAACACCGTGATAATGGCCAAGACCGGCGTTATGAGCGACCTCGGCCCCAACCAGCTGGTCTTCGGCCACACCGCCCGCCCGCGTCTGCAGGCCATGAAAGTGGAAGCTTTACTGAACAAACTCCCCGACATGCACCGCACGCTGAACAAAATAAAGAAACAGCTGGGGATCTGAGAGCGTTCTTTTTTAAGACTGCAGGAGCCTGCGCGCCCAAGGGGGCTGGTAAGGGTATGGGCCCGTCGGGCACGGGGTCGGCCACACCGTGGCCGCCACACCCCACTCGCCCTCCGCGCTTACGCAAGCGTCGGGCTCCGTGAGGGCCCGCCGAACCCATACCCTTACCAGCCCCCAGCTTTTTACAGGCCATTCGTCTACAACCAATGCGAAAAACAATAAAATCACCGGCGACCATAGAAGGGATTGGCCTTCACAAGGGGAAGCCCGCCCGCGTCTCCTTCCTGCCCGTTCCTGGCCCCACCGGCTACCGGTTCATAAGCCCCCTCTTCAAAGAACCGCTCCCCGCCCGCCTCGACAAAGTCTCAGGCACGGTCCGCGGCACCAACATCAGCGACGGCAAGAACACTATCTGCACCGTAGAGCACCTGCTCTCCGCCGCCGCCGGGCTCGGCATCGACGACCTCGATATAGAAATAACCGGCGAAGAACCTCCCGCCGCCGACGGCTCCGCCCTACCCTTCGCCACCGCCCTGCTGAAGGCCGGCATACAGGAAAAACCAGAACAGCAGCGCGGAGCCCTGGAGCTGAAAGGCCTACTCGAAATGGCCAAAGGCGAAACCCGCTACCTGGCCCGGCCCGCGCAGGACGGCGTATTCTTCAGGCTCACCTACGACTACCCGCATTCTCTGGTAGGCACACAGGTAATAGAATTCACGCTTACCCCGGAAGAATACCTGGTGCGCGTAGCCCCCGCCCGCACCTTCGGCTTCTCGCATGAGATCGAAGCCCTTAAAGCCGCCGGGCTCGCCCTGGGCGGCTCGCTCGAGAACGCCATAGTCATAAATGAAAAGGAAATACTGGCCAAAGGCGGCTTGCGCTTCACCGACGAATTCGCCCGCCACAAACTTCTGGACCTCATAGGGGACCTGGCCCTGGCCGGCCTGCCCTTAAAGAATATCTATATAGAAGCCGTGCGCCCCGGGCACGCCGGCAATGTCAATTTTGCTAAACTATTATCAGAAAGGGCGTTAAACCATGACTGAAACAAAACCCCGCCACTATAAGCCGGTCCGCGTCATTCCCTGCGAGGAAATACTCAAGATCATCCCCCACCGCTACCCTTTCATGATGGTAGACCGCGTAGAAGTGGTGGAGGAAGGCAAATACTGCGTCGGCGTCAAATGCGTCAGCGCCAACGAGCTCTATTTCCACGGCCATTTCCCTGAAAAACCGATAATGCCAGGCGTGCTGATGCTGGAAGGCATGGCCCAGACCGCGGCGGCCATGATGATGGACCTCCCTGAGACGAAGGGCCGCCTTGGTTTCTTCGCCGGCATAAGCCGGGCCAAGTTCCGCCGCCAGGTAGTGCCCGGCGACGTGCTCAAGATGCACGTGGAGATCCTCCGCGTGAAAAGCCACCTCGGCAAGGTCCGGGCCCAGGCCTGGGTAGGAGACGAGTCCGCGGCCGAAGCCGAGCTGACCTTCGCGATAGGCTGAGGCTTCCCGAGATTTTTGGAGGAGATAAAATGGCTACCAAGATACACCCCACAGCGGTAATAGACCCCAAGGCCCAGATCGACCACGACGTAGAGATAGGCCCGTTCACCGTTATCGGCGAAGACGTGCAGATAGGCGCCGGCACCAGGATCGGCCCCCAGTGCATCATAGAATTCTCAACGCTCGGCAAGAACAACTGGCTCACCGGCGCCGCCTACGTCGGCATGCCGCCGCAGGACTGGTCCTACCACGGCGAGCACACCCGCTTCACCATGGGCGACGGCAACGTCATCCGCGAGAACGTCACGCTGCACCGCGGCTCCCACGCCACCAATCTCACCTCGATGGGTTCCAACTGCATGCTGATGGCCAACTCCCACGTGGGCCACGACGGCCGCATAGGCAACAACGTCATCCTGGTCAACTGCTCCTCCCCCGCCGGCCACGTGCAGATAGGCGACCGCGCCACCATCTCGGGGCTCGTCGGCATACACCAGTTCACCCGCATAGGCGCGTACGCCATGGTCTCCGGCGGCGGCATGGTGAACCAGGACATCCTCCCCTACGTGATAGCCCAGGGCGACCGCGCCCGCCCGGTGACGCTCAACCTGGTGGGCCTGCGCCGCAACGGCTTCACTAAGGAACAGATAAAGGCCATAAAGCACGTCTTCAAAACACTCTTCTTCCAGAACCTAATGCTGAAGGACGCCGTAGCGAAGCTCCGCGCGGAGAACCTGCCGCCAGAAGCCGCACTGATGCTGGACTTCGTGGAAGGCTCCAAGCGCGGCATAGCCCGCCCCCGCAGGAACGCGCGCGAGCTTGAAACCGCGGCCAACGACTAAATGACCGAAAAAATGGGGCTCATCGCCGGCGGCGGAAGTTTCCCGCTGCTGTTCGCGGCCGAGGCTAAGAAGGCCGGCCGCGAAGTTTTCGTCGTAGCCCTTAACGATATCACCCCGAAAGAGATAGAACAGTACGCCGTGGAGACCCGCTGGTTCCGCCTCGGCAGCATAGGCGGGCCCATAGACTTCCTGAAAGAGTGCGGCGTAAAAAAAGCCCTGATGGTCGGTTCCGTGCCCCATGTTTCCATCTTCGGCGGGATAATACCTGACCTGCGCGCGGCCAAACTCCTGCTCAAGCTGCGCGACAAAAAAGCCAAAGCCATCTTCGCCGCCATCTCGGAGGAATTTTCATCCGACGGGATAGAGCTGGTCAGCACAGCCACCCTGCTGGAACACCTGCTGGTTAAACCGGGCGTACTGGCGGGGAAAAAACCCGACTCGGATACCCTGAAAACCGCCGCCTACGGCTGGCGCGCCGCCAAAACACTCTCCGCACTCGACATAGGCCTCACCGTAGTCCTGCGCGACCAAGCGGTAGTAGCAGCCGAAGGCATGGAAGGCACCGACGCCTGCATCCGCCGCGCCGGTGAAATTTTAAAGAGACTCGGCAAAGGCAACGCCCTCACTGTAGTAAAAGTAGCCCGCCCCGGCCAGGACATGCGCTTCGACCTCCCCGTAGCCGGCGCCAAAACCCTGCGCACCATGGCCGCAGCAGGCGCCACCACTCTGGTCCTCGAAGCCGGCAAAACCCTCATACTCGGGATGGAAGAGTTCCTCGCCGCCGCCAAAGAAACAGGTATCACCATCCTCGGCGCCGACAACACCACCTTCCCGCAGTAGAGTTTTCTCAAAGCAGTTCGTGGATGATTTAGAAGTACGGACAAAGTTTTCGCAGGAGGGGCGGCGAGGGCATGGGTTCGACGGGCCCTCACGGAGGGCTCGGCTTGCGTAAGCGCCGAGCCTGGGTGGCCGAAGGCCACTGCAGTGTGTGGAGCGCGCGCACGGTGTGCGCGACGCGGTGCCCGCCGGGCCCATGCCTCGACACCCCGACTGGGCTCCCGCGGTTCCGAATTAAAATAATGAACGAACTGCTTTACAAAAACTCGCCCGCCCACAGTATACTGTCCTTTCTCGCCTGGCTCTACATCCAGCTGATCGGCAAGACCTCCCGCATCACCGTCAAAGGCCAGAAGAACCACCCCGGCACCGCCATCTACGCCCTCTGGCACCGCCAGGAAGTGCTGATGATCTACCTTCACCGCAACAGGAACATCTGCGGCCTCGTCAGCAAAAGCAAGGACGGCGAGTACATGGCCCGCATCCTCAAACGCTTCGGGTTCACCTTCGTGCGCGGCTCCACCACCACTGGCGGCATCATGGCCCTGCGCGGCCTCATAAAAGCCGCCCGCGAAGGCTACTCAGTGGCCATCACCCCCGACGGCCCAAAAGGCCCCATCTTCAAGGTACAGCCCGGCGTAGTCTACCTCGCCCAGAAAGCCGGCGTACCCATCATCCCCGCCGCCTGCGCCCTTTCGAAAAAGAAAATACTCGGCAGCTGGGACAAGTACCAGTTTCCCCTGCCGTTCGGCCGCATAGAGGCCGTCTACGGCCAGCCCTTTTATGTAGCCGAAACCGACGACGTGCAGGCCAAGTCCCTGGAGTTGGAAAGCATCCTGAACAAGCTCACCGAAGAAGCCGAAGACATATTGTCAAAAACAAAATGAACAAGAACAACCTCCAGCTCCTCACCGACCAGGACGTGTACCTCTTTAATGAAGGCAACCACGTCCGCCTGTATGAAAAAATGGGCGCCCACATTGCCGCCCTGGACGGTACGGAAGGCACGCATTTCGCCGTCTGGGCCCCGAACGCCAGGGAAGTCTGCGTAATGGGAGACTTCAACAGCTGGAACAAGAGCTCCCACCCCCTTAAACAGCGCCGGAACTCAGGCATCTGGGAGGGCTTCATCCCCGGGGTAAAAGAAGGGAGCAACTACAAATACAACGTGGTTTCCCGCTATAACAATTTCAGCGCCGAAAAGGCCGATCCCTTCGGCTTCGCCTCCGAAGTACCGCCCAAGACCGCGTCCGTGGTGCGCGAGCTGGACTACGAATGGGGCGACGCCGAATGGATGAAGTCGCGCGGCGCGAAGAACGGCCTGAAAAGCCCGGTCTCCATCTATGAAATGCACCTCGGCTCCTGGATGCGCGCGGAAGGCGACCGAATGCTCACCTACCGCGAGTTGGGGGACAAACTAACCGCCTACATCAAAGACCTCGGCTTCAGCCACGTCGAGTTCATGCCCGTGACGGAGCACCCCTTCTACGGCTCCTGGGGTTACCAGACCGTGGGCTATTTCTCCCCCACCAGCCGCTACGGAGGGCCGCAGGACCTGATGTACCTGGTCGACCGCCTGCACCAGGCCGGCATAGGCGTAATACTGGACTGGGTGCCCGCGCATTTTCCCACCGACATGCATGGCCTGGAATATTTCGACGGCACGCACCTCTACGAGCACGCCGACCCCCGGCAAGGCTTCCACCCCGACTGGAAAAGTTCCATCTTCAATTTCGGCCGCAACGAGGTAAAAAGCTTCCTGCTCTCCAGCGCCATGTTCTGGCTGGACAAGTACCATGCCGACGGCCTGCGCGTGGACGCCGTGGCCTCCATGCTGTACCTGGACTACTCCCGCAAGGCCGGCGAATGGATCCCGAACAAGCACGGCGGCAACGAGAACCTGGAAGCCATAGCCTTCCTGAAACAGTTCAACCAGGTGGTCTACGAGAATTTTCCCGACACGCAGACTTACGCCGAGGAATCCACGGCCTGGCCGATGGTGTCGCGCCCCACGTACCTGGGCGGCCTGGGCTTCGGCCTGAAATGGGACATGGGTTGGATGCACGACACGCTGCAGTACCTTTCCAAGGACTCCGTGTACCGCAAGTACCACCACAACAGCCTCACCTTCCGCATGCTCTACGCCTTCGGCGAGAACTTCGTGCTGCCGCTTTCCCACGACGAGACGGTGCACGGCAAGGGCTCCCTGATGCAGAAAATGGCCGGCGACGACTGGCAGAAGTTCGCCAATCTGCGCCTGCTCTTCGGCGGCATGTACGCGCAGCCCGGGCAGAAGCTGCTGTTCATGGGCGGCGAGTTCGCCCAATGGCGGGAATGGAAGCATGATGCTAGCCTGGACTGGCACCTGACCGAATACGCGCCGCACCACGGCATGCAGCGCTGGGTGAAGGACCTGAACAATCTGTACCGGTCCGAACCCGCCATGCACGAACTGAACTGCTCCCCCTCCGGCTTCGAATGGATAGACGCCAACGACTCCCAGCAGAGCGTGACGGCCTTCCTGCGCAAGGATGGCGCCGGCGGCACGGTACTAGCGGTCTGCAATTTCACCTCCGTGCCCCGCTACAGCTACCGGGTGGGCGTTCCAAAAGGCGGTTTCTGGAAAGAGCTGCTGAACAGCGACTCGCTAGCTTACGGCGGTGGCGGGCTCGGAAATTTAGGCGGCATCATGGCCGAGCAGACCGCAACCCACGGCAGGCCCCATTCTCTGAACATTACCCTGCCGCCGCTGTCGATACTGTTTTTCAAACCGGAATAGCGCGCGACGGGCCATCCCTCCGCCATTTTTAGTAGAATAATAAGATATACCCGGATATTTCCGGCCGGTCAGGACTATTTTCCGGTTTAGAGGACACTATGGCTGAAAAAGATAAAAAAATGCGTTTTGGCGTGATAGGAGCGGGCAAGCTCGGCGGCTTTCACACCCGCACCCTTTCAAAGATGCCTGAAGTGGAACTGATAGGCATTTCCGACCCCAACCTGCTACGCGCCCAGGTGCTGGCCTGGCGCTACAACTGCGTAGCCTACAAGACCGTGGACGAACTCCTGAACCAGGTGGACGCGCTGGTAGTGGCCGCCCCCACCGAATACCACGCCGAGATAGGCATTCAGGCGCTGGAAGCCGGCGTACACGTGCTGATGGAAAAACCCATCACTAATTCCGAAGAAGGCGCCCGCAAACTCCTGGAGCTTTCCGAAAAGAACAAGGTGGTCCTCCAGGTAGGGCATTCGGAGCGCTTCAATTCCGCCGTGGTGGAAACCCTTAAACATGTTAAGAACCCGCGCTACGTCACTATAGAGCGCCTTGGGCCGTACGACCCCCGCGTGGCCGCCACCGGCGTTACCCTGGACCTGATGATCCACGACCTGGACATTATCCTGACAATGATAGATTCCGACATAGCCTCCTTTGAAGCGATAGGCGCCAGCATGCTCTCCGGCCACGAGGATATCTGCAACGTGCGCCTGAAGTTCAAGAACGGCTGCGTGGCGGACATCACCGCCAGCCGCGCCAGCATGGAAGCCTCCCGCCGCATGCGCATTTACCAGCAGGACTCCTACCTTTCGGTAGACTATGTAAGCAACCGCCTGAAGATCTATACCAAGAAGAACCCAGTGATAAAGACGCTTAAAGACATTGAGATCACCTACCCCAAACTGGAACCCAAGCAGCCCATAAGAGAGGAGATAGCCCATTTCATAGACTGCATTAAAACCTCCAAGACCCCCACCCCCAGCGGCGAAAAAGGCCTGAAGGCCCTGCGGCTGGCCCTCGACATCACCAACCAGATGCGGCGCTTCGAGGTTTCCGGCTCCAAAACCGAGGAATCGCCCGAATCCCTGGCCGGCGCGCTTTCGGACATCGGCAAGGCTACCAAGGTGCTGGTGGAAGAGAGCCTGAAAAACGCCGGGATAGACAATCAGTAAAAACCGAGAGCCGTGACTTTTCCACGCATAGCAGCCGGCATCCGGCAAGCACAATTTCGCCGCGCCTGACCCTGGACACTTTTTATGGCTAAAATCGCACCCACAAACAAGAACATCCTGGTGGTGGCAGGCGACCCTTCCGGGGACCTGCATGCCGCCAGCCTGATAAAAGCCCTGCGCGCGAAGGACCCCGAGATCAACGTCACCTCCATAGGCGGCGTGCGCATGCAGGAAGTCTCCACCCATTTCATCTACAACCTCGTCTCCGTGGGCGCGGTGGGCTTCGCCGAGCCCTTTAAGAATTTCTTCCTCTGGCTCAAGCTGATAAAGCTGATACGCCGCTACATGGAAGAAAAACGTCCGGCCTGCGTTATCGCCGTTGATTTCTACGGTTTCAACCACCAGGTGCTGGGCCTGGCCGCGCACCGCAAGATCCCCGCGTTCTACTACATAAGCCCGCAGGTCTGGGCCTCGCGCTCCGGCCGCGCCGCAAAAATAGCCAAGCTCACCCGCGAAATTTTCGTTATCTTCCCGTTCGAAGAGGCGCTGTACAAAAAGGTCAAGGGCAACGCCACCTTCGTCGGCCACCCGCTGCTGGACCTTATGCCGGAGCCCGGCCTGAAGGAATCCCCCCCCGCCGGAGGCGAATGGAAGATAGGCATACTGCCAGGCTCGCGCAAGGCGGAAATTTCCAGGCATCTCCCCCTTTTTATAAGCGCCTTCTACCGCATAAAGGAGCAGCACCCGAAGGCCCGCGCCTATTTGTTCGCCGTGCCGGAATTCCCGGACGAGATGCTGGTGACTGCCCTGGAAAGCGTGGAGAAGTACTGGTCCAAGGACATCGAGATAGTGCGCGAGAAGGACTACAAGGTCCGCGCGCAGATGGATTTCGCCTTTACCTGCTCCGGCACCGCCACGCTCGAGAACGCGCTGCTGGGCGTCCCGATGGCCGTGGCCTATAAAATGCCCAGGTTCACCTACGAAATAGCCAAGCGGGTGATAAAAACGCCATACATCTCCCTCGTCAACATACTGCTGAAAAAACCCGCCGTAAAAGAGTTGATACAGGAAAAAGCCACCGTGGACAACCTGGCGCAGGAAGCTTTCTCTTTTATAAACAACCCCGCGCGCAGGCTGACCGCCCGCAAGGAGCTTATGGGGTTGCGCGACATGCTGGGCTCGCACGGAGCGGCCGAGCGCGCCGCGCAGAAGATCCTCACCTACCTGAGCTGATTATGACAGAACCCGTTACGCGAGCAGCCTACGACAAGGCCAGGTTCAGAGTGCTGATCAAGGCGCTGATAGTTTACCTGAAGCCTTACAAGAACCGCCTGCTCCAGGCGGCCGCTTCGATGGTAGTGCTGGCCGGGATAAAGAACGCCGTGATCTATATTTCCGGCCCCGTCATACAGGGCGTGTTCATCAACAAGGACATGCACATGCTGCACCTGATAGTGCTGGGCCTGCCGGCGCTGCTGATACTGCGCATGCTGGTGGAATACAGCAACGGCTACCTGATGAGCTGGGTGGGCCAGAAGGCCGTGCAGGACATCCGGGCCGACCTGTTCACGCACATCCACCGCCTGTCGATAGAGTTCTACTGGCGCAAACGCTCCTCCGACGTGATGAGCCGCGTCATTAACGACCTGAACAACGTGCAGAGCACGGTTCAGTTCATCCCGCTCTACGGCGTCCGCGACGTGCTCACCGTCATCGCCTGCATCGGGCTGCTTTTCTACATCAACTGGAAGCTTGCGCTGATCTCGCTGGTAGTGCTGCCTCTTATCGCCACGATACTGGGTGTGCTGGGCAAAAAGATGCGCAAGGCCTCCGCCGAGAGCAACGTGATAGTGGGCGAGATCTCGCATAAATTCCAGGAGAGCCTGCAGGGCATGACCGTGGTGAAGGCCTTCAACTACGAAGAGCAGGCCATCGCCAAATTCAAGATCTCCAACGACGCCTACTTCAACAAGATGATGCGCTACCTGCGCGCCACCGCGATGAGCGGCCCGGTCATGGAATTCACCAGCGGCCTGGTGCTCATCGGCATCGTCTACATGAGCGGCAACGCCATCTTCAACGGCACGATGACCACCGCCCAGTTCTTCTCCTTCCTGGCGGCCTATGTGACGGCCTACGTGCCGCTTAAGAACATCGCCAACATGAACTCAAAACTGCAGCAGGGCATGGCGGCCTGGGAGCGCATCTACCAGATACTCGAGGAGAAGCCCACCGTCATAATAAAGGCCAGCACGAAGAACATAGAGAAGTTGGACGGGAAGATAGAGTTCAAGGGCGTGAATTATAAGTATCCCTCGCGCGACACCCAGGTGCTCAAGGACCTGTCGTTCACCATCAACCCCGGCGAGGTGGCGGCTTTCGTCGGCCCTTCCGGCTCCGGCAAGACCACCATAGTCCACCTGCTGCTGCGCTTCTTCGACCCGGTCAGCGGCCGCATAGAGGCGGACGGGCACGACCTGCTGGACCTGGACACCACCGACCTGAGAGCGCACATGGGCCTGGTGACGCAGGACACCATACTGTTCGACGACACGGTCTACAAGAACATCACCATCGGCCTCCCCGGCGCCTCGATGGACGAAGTAATAGACGCGGCCAAGGCAGCGGACGCGCACGCCTTCATAGCCGCCATGCCGCAGGGTTACGAAACGGTGCTGGGCGAGCGCGGCGTGAAACTTTCCGGCGGCCAGCGCCAGCGTCTGGCGATAGCCCGGGCGATAATAAAACATCCCAAGATACTGCTGCTGGACGAGGCCACCTCGAACCTGGATACCGCCAGCGAGCAGGCCGTGCAGGGCGCCATAGAGCGCATATTGGGCGGCCGCACCGTGGTGATGGTGGCACACCGCCTCTCCACCGTCAAGAACGCCGACAGGATCTTCGTGCTCAAGAAGGGCGAGCTGGCCGAAACCGGTACGCACGCCGAGCTGCTGAAGCTGGGCGGAGTGTACAAGGGACTGTACGAGGCTCAGACTTAACAGCGCAGCAGTTTTAAATTTTATGTTCATAGCTTTCAGCCTTACTACCCTACTGATACCCCTGGCCGGCTCGCTGCTGATCATAAGGTACGGCGGGCTTAACAGGAAATTCCTGGCCTGGTCGCTGGCTTTCTCCTCCGGAGTGCTGGTTTCCGTAGCTTTCCTGGACATTATGCCGGCCGCAACGGGCATTGACCCCGACCGGGCCTACCTGGGCTGCCTGGCCGCGCTGCTGGCCCTTTTCCTGGTGGAGAGTTTTACCGTGGTACATTCCTGCAATGAGGTGATGGAGGACTGCCACGTTCATTCTCTCGGCACGGTGGCTTTTATAGCTCTTTCGCTGCACGCTCTCACCGACGGCGTCAATATAGCCGTGGGGGTTAAAACGGGCGGGGTGGTGGGCCTCAACATCGCTCTCGGCGTCATCCTCCACAAATTTTCAGACGGCGTAGCCCTGGCCGCGCTGCTGCTGAAAAGCGGGCGCGGCGCGCGCAAAGCTTGCTGGATGTGCGCATTCTTCGCCCTTATGACCCCGGCCGGGGCGTTCATTACCTCACCATTCCTCTCGGGCATCTCCCCTCTTTCCCTGGCCCTGCTGCTGGGCCTCTCCGGAGGTTCGTTTATTTATATAGCCATGGCGGACATACTGCCGGAACTGCATAAAAATCACGACAGGCTTACCCGCCTTATTTATCCCTTGGGCTACGCGACCGTATACCTGATCAAAAAACTCGGAGCTGAATAGCCATGGAACTAGACGACCTGCTTAAAAAATTCCGCGAATACTCCACCCAGGACACCACCGTGCTGGAATACGCCTGGAACTACTCCAGCGAGGCGCACCAGGAGCAGAAGCGGGCTTCCGGAGAGAAATACTTCGTGCACTGTGCGGCCGTGGCCGAGATCCTGGTGGACTACAAGATGGACCAGGAGACCGTGGCGGCCGGCCTGCTGCACGACGTGCTGGAAGACACGAACATCTCCCATGAAACCTTCCGCAAGGAGTTCGGAGAGGAGATCTACGCGCTGGTGGCCGGCGTGACCAAAATAGAGACGCTAAAGTTCTCCTCGCGCGACGAGGCCCAGGCCGAGAACTGGCGCAAGATGATACTGGCCACGGCCAAGGACATCCGCGTGATAGTGATAAAGCTGGCCGACCGCCTGCACAACATGCGCACGCTGAACTTCCTCACCCGGGAGAAGCAGCTGGAGATAAGCCACGAGACCATTTCGCTTTACGCGCCGCTGGCCCAGCGCCTGGGGATCTTTCATTTAAAATCGGAGCTCGAGGACCTGTCCTTCAAGTACCTTCACCCCGACGAGTACCAGAGCCTGCTGGCCAAGGTGCAGCTGCGCTACGCCATGCGCGAAAAACTGCTGGAAGACTTTAAGACCAACATGGAGAAGCACCTGAGCGGGGCGCAGGTGCCGCACCGTGTGCTCTCCCGCGCCAAGAACCTCTACTCCATATACCGCAAGATGCTGCGCCAGGAAAAGCCGTTCGAAGAGATACAGGACGCGCTGGGCATCCGCATCATTACGGACACGGTCATAAACTGCTACGCACTGCTGGGCACGGTGCACTCCGTCTTTAAGCCGGTGGCCGGGTCCTTCACCGACTATATCGCCGTGCCCAAAATGAACCTATACCAGAGCCTGCACACCAGCGTGATGGCGGACTCCGGGGAGATAATCGAGATACAGATACGCACGGAAGAGATGCACCGCACCTCGGAATACGGCATAGCCGCGCACTGGCGCTACAAGCTTGGGGAGAAGGGCGCCGACCGCCACCTGGACGAGAAGCTGAACTGGCTGCGGCAGTGGATGGAGTGGCTGCAGGACCTTTCGAGCCCGCGCGAGTTCATAGAAAGCTTCAAGACCGACCTGGAGCTGGACCAGATCTTCATCTTCACTCCGAAGGGAGACGTGAAGCCGCTGCCGGTGGACGCCACCCCGATAGACTTCGCCTATTCCATCCACACGGATATAGGCAACGCCTGCATAGGCGCCAAGGTAAATAACAAGATGGTCCGCCTGGACCACCCGCTGAAGAGCGGCGACATCTGCGAGATCGTCACGCGCAGGAACTCGGCGCCCAAGAAGGATTGGCTCGGCACGGTAAAGACCGCGGGGGCCCGCAGCCATATACGCAAGTACCTGCGCGAGCACGGGCAGGCTGAGGACTAGCGCGCGGCGGCCTCCCATGAATTTCACCGAATTCTCCGAGATCACCCCGGCCAAAACAGAGGCGCTGAAAGTGCGCATCGCCAGGCTGGGGATAGACCTGCGCCTTATCGAAGAGCAGTTCATCCGCGGCTCCGGCCACGGCGGGCAGAAAATAAACAAGACGTCCAACGCGGTCCTGCTGAAGTATCCGGCGCTGGGACTTATTGTGCGCTGCCAGCGCGAACGCAAGCGTTCGCTCAACCGCTTCATAGCCCTGCGCGAGCTGGTGGACGAGATAGAATTGAGGATCTCCCCCGAAACTTCGCAGCGCCTCAGGGAAATAGGGAAGATCCGCAAAAGAAAGGCCCGCGCTAAGGCCCGCTACCGCGCCCGGCCTGGAAAAACCACTTAAGCTTGTTGACAGAAATCAACAACAAGTGCTAAAGTAGAGATATCAGATTATGAAAATGATAAAAACCGCTTTAGTCGCTGTTTTTGCAGTTTTCACCCTCAGCGCCGCGGCCCCCGCCGCCGAACTGACCAGCCTCAATAAAGATTCCGTCAGCCAGCTTACGGCCGACCTAAAACTCCCCGTCCCCAGCCTGGAAGAGGTGCTGACCACCAGAGCAGGGTTGGACCCCGTGGTAATAACTGTTCCGGGCCTGAAATTCGGAGAGATAGGCTGGGGCCCTTTCGAGCTTAAGAATTTTTTCCATATCTTCCACAAGTTCTTCCCCAATAACAAGGTGGACGAGGCCGATGTAGTCAACAGCATCGTATCTTTCAATAAAGATTACTTTTTCCTGGACAAAGGTGAGACTACAGCCGACCTGGCCGATGCCGCCCCCCAGCGCGCCATGCCCGATAATTACCTTGAGGTGAAGCTCAAGGAAATACCCGGCTACGAGAACCACGATGTTAAAATAGCCCCTTTTGACTGGTCCCGCGACCCTGGCGACACCGAGAAGACCGTGCCGGAGCTGGAAAGGCTAATAGCGCAGACCTATGACGCCTATAAGGGCAGTGGCCGCCCGATATTCATACTCGCCCACAGTTGGGGGTCGGTGCTCACTCACCAGGCACTGCACAACCTGGAGAACTACAGGCCTGACCTGAGGATAGACAAACTTATCACCGCCGGTTCCCCCCTTATTCCGGCCAACTTCGTGGTAAAGCTTTTCATGAAGGTTGAAATAGACAACGCCCACCTGCTGAAAGCAGTGACCAAGCCGGCCAGCGTAAAAGCCTGGCACAATATCTGGTCCAGCCGCGACGCCTACTCCAACTTCATACCGGCTGCGGATACCAACTACCAGACCGACGCGGGCGTAGAGAAAGTGGAGCCGACCCTGATAGACCTTATCCTGCACAACAAACTGCTGACGAAGGACGCCCGCAAGGACCTGTTCAAGATCCGCGACATCAAAGCCTGGCACGCCTCCTACTTCTTCGACTTCAAGGCGGAACTGGTTTCCATTCATAAAGAGATTTACGTCCCCATCTTCAGGCCTATAATGGCGCCGCAGGTGATGGACTGCGCCAAGGCCACGGCCTTGCCCGTCCGCCCGATCTGATCCGGCCCCGCGGCCGCCAAAAGCCCGCTTAACGGCGGGCTTTTATTTTCTCCCCGGATATTTGCGATAATCTATATATGGACTTTAAAAAACTTTCAGTTTTCCTGGAAAATAACGGCTTGCCCGCCTTCCGCCTTAAACAGGTGCGGGACGCCGTCTACAAGAACTTCGCCGCCTCCTGGGACGACATCCCCGTCCTTCCGGTCCCGCTCAGGGAAAAACTGAAGAGCGAATTCCGCATACACGCCGTGGAACCGCTCGAGACGCTGGTCTCAAAGAAAGGCGACGCCATAAAGTTCTGCTTCGAGCTTAAGGACGGTCTGAAGATAGAGACCGTGCTGCTGAAACTTCTCCCGGAGAAGTGGAGCCTCTGCGTTTCAACCCAGGCCGGCTGCCCTGTGCGCTGCCCTTTCTGCGCCACCGGCCGCAAGGGCCTGAAGCGCAACCTTTCCCCGGACGAGATAGCGGACCAGTTCCTGGCCGCGGCGCATTACCTCAAGACCACGCGGAAGCACCACATCGGCAGCGTCATTTTTATGGGCATGGGCGAGCCCTTCCTGAACTATGATTCCGTGGCCGAGGCCTTGCGGGCCATGGCGGACCCGGACCTGATAGGTCTAGGCCAGAGACACCTCTCGGTCTCCACGGCGGGCCATGTGCCTGGCATACGCCGCTTCGCCAAGGAATTCCCGCAGTGCAACCTGGCCATCTCCCTGCACGCCGTAGAGGACGAACTAAGGAACGACCTGGTGCCGCTAAACCGCAATTATCCCCTGAGCCAGCTCGCCAAGGCGCTCAAGGACTATATTTTGATCACAAAACGGCGCGTGTTCGTGGAATACTTGCTGCTGGAAGGCGTGAACAACAGCCGCAGCCAGACCGGCAGACTGAACGCCTGGCTGCGCACCGTGGCGGCGCCTAAATATTTCGTAGTGAACCTCATCCCCTATAATCGTACCGGCGGCCCCTACAAGGCCCCGACCAGGGAAAGGGTGAAGATCTTCGCGGAACTGCTGGAGAAGGCCGGTTTGGAAGTGACCACACGCAAGAGCCTGGGTGAAGATATCGCCGGCGCCTGCGGCCAGCTGGCCGGGAAATAATTCCCGCGGCACGCCGCGGACTTTCTTTCGCCGTGTTTTTTCGTAAATAAATGGATCCTAAAACACCTCACGCGGGCCATGGCAGCGCCGACATCATCGTGATCGGCGGCGGCCCCGCCGGGATCATGGCCGCCGGCCGTGCCGGCGAACTGGGCGCGAAGACCTCGCTAGTTGAAAGGAACTCGCGCCTGGGGACCAAGCTGCTGATCACCGGCGGGGGCAGGTGCAATGTCACCAACAGCGCCTCCATGAAAGGGTTTATCCAGGCTTTCGGCAAGAACGGGAAATTCCTGTACAGGGCGCTAAGCGTATTCTCCAGCCAGAACTTAACCGGCTTTTTGAATTCACACGGAGTCCCCACCCGTACCGACCCCGACGGGAAGATCTTTCCCGCGGACGACAAGGCGCAAAGCGTCCTCTCCGCCCTGAGCTCCTACTTAAGGCACGGCAAGGTGAACGTGGCCTGCGGCCTGCAGGCCTCGGGCCTTGTGCTGAATAACGGGGTAATGGAAGGCGTTAAACTTTCTGACGGACGCGTGCTCCGCGCAAAAAAGGTTATAATCGCCACCGGCGGCATGTCCTATCCCGCAACCGGCTCCACCGGCGACGGCTACACCCTGGCGAAACAGTGCGGGCATACCATCGTCCCGCTCAGCCCCGGGCTTACCGCCCTCGAATCCAGGGAGCCGTTCATAAAAGACCTACAGGGCCTGACCCTCCCTGACATAACTATCTCCATTTTGGTGAACGGCAATAAGACGGCGTCCGGCAAGGGCGACCTGCTCTTCACGCATTTCGGCGTCTCGGGCCCGAAGCTGCTGGTGATGAGCGCCGTAGCCGTGGACGCGCTGCTAAAGCCGGAAAACAAGGTGGAACTTTCTTTAGATCTGAAGCCGGGGATGACTCCCGATGAATTGACCGCGGATATACAGAAATATTTCGCCGCCAACGGCGCCAAGATCTTCTCGGGCTATCTTAAAGCCTCTTTGCCGGGTTCGCTCGCGCCCGTGGTAGAGCGCCGCTGCGGCATTGACCATGAAAGGCAGTGCGCGTCCATCACAGGCGCTGAACGCAGGAATATAGCCGGGCTGTTCAGCGATTTCAGAATACACCTGACCCGCCCGCGCCCCATACAGGAAGCTACAGTCACCCGCGGCGGCGTGAACCTGGCCGAAGTAGACCCGCTCACCATGGAGTCGCGCATTATAAAAGGACTTTATTTCTGCGGCGAACTGCTGGACCTGGACGGCATCACCGGCGGCTATAATCTGCAGGAAGCTTTTTCCACCGGCTACCTGGCCGGTCAGTCCGCGGCCGCGGCGCGCCCGGGCACATAGGGCGGCAGCACCTGTCTCCGCGCAAAAGAAAAGAGCCTCGGGGCCGGGGCTCTTTCTTATTTAAGAGAGCGGCTGCACCTAGTGGACTTTGAATTCCGGCCCGTTGGCCGCGCTCCGGATCTCGTCCTCGACTTTATGGATGGAGGGTTTTGCCTCCGCGCCGGCGGGCTTCATGGACCTGGGGTAATCCGGGTTTTCGGGCAGTTTCCACGGCTCCCCACTTACGGCGGCGCTGGTAAGCGCGCGCAGGCCGTGCGCGGGGATATTTATAGTGAACCGGCTTTTCTTCGTTATGGAAAAAGTCTCGCCGCTGTAAACGTCGGTGTAGCTGCCGGCCGGGATATTGCCAAGCGTCACCGCTGCCCCGTTCCAGTCCTTGTTAAGGAACACGTAGGCAGTCTCCCCGCCGAATTCCCTCTTGAAAGCATACTGGTCCTTGGAAGCGTACAGCCGCGTCTGCGCGCCCTTCATCAGGGCGGGGCTCGCGCGCCGCACCGCGTTCAGTTTTTTCAGGTGCAGATAGACGGGATTGGACCTGGCTGCCTTTATGCCGTCCGGGCCCAGGTATTTCCGATTATCAGGGTCGTTGCCGCCCACCATCTGGAGCTCGGTGCCGTAATAGACGCACGGGATGCCGCGCGCGGTGAAGTAGAAGTTCAGCGCGTCGAAATACTGTTCGGTGGTGGCGGCGCTGCCGTCCCAACCGGGGCCGTTGAACCGCGGCTTGTCGTGATTGTCCAGGAAGGTTACCAGGTACGTGGCGTCCTTATATTTCACGTCCTGCGACAGCACGCTGTCCGCTTTCGTATAATCCCCGCCTTTGAAGATCTGTTCGAACTGCCCCCAGGTGCCCATGGAGGAGCCCGGCATATCCAGCACGCTCATGGCTGAGTTCATCGGGTCGCCGGGGGCCAGGTTGGTAAAACTCGCCAGCCAATTAAAATCCCCATTGGTCCACACCTCGCCGAACATGAAGAAGTCTTTTTTGCTCTTGTGCAGTTCGGTGGTGAAGGCCTTCCAGAATTCCGGCTTCATCCAGGCTACCGTGTCTATTCTGAAAGCGTCCACGCCCATGGCCTGATAGCCCTTATAGATGTCTATCAGCCACTTGGCGGTCACAGGGTTGTCCTCGTTGAAGTCGAGAAGGTCGGCTATTACCGGCCCCGTATGGTGAAACCAGTTCTGCTTGTCGTCGTTATAATCTAACATCTTCCCCAGGCCGAACACCTGCCCCTTTTGCGCGTACCACTTCACCGAAGGGTTCACGTAGCCGCCGTGGCCGTGGTTGGCCACCACGTCCTGAATGATCTTCATGCCTTTGGAGTGAACGGCCTGTATAAGGTCGGCGTAGGCCGCGTCCTTGGACTCCAGGTGCGGATCTATCCTGGAAAAGTCCCACGCCCAGTAGCCATGATACCCGGTGGCGTCGTAGGAGCCGTCAAAGTTCATATACCTGCCGGGGGGCTGCGCCACCGGCGGGGTTATCCAGATGGCCGTGAACCCCATGTCCTTTATATAGTCCAGGTTCTGTATCAGGCCCTTGAAATCTCCGCCCTGGTAATATTTCAGGTTGCCCGGCTGATATTCGTCCCCGTAAATATTATTGTTACCGGGGTCGCCGTCCACGAACCTGTCGGTCATGACGAAATAAATGGTCTCGTCCCTGAAATCCCATTTCGCGGAGGAGGCCGCGCAAGCAGGGAAACAGGCCGCCGCGAAGAGCAGGAATACCGCCGCTATTTTCTTTATCATTGTTATGTCCCTTACCGGCACAGTATAGCATTCCCCTGCAGTACGTTTCATACCGGGCTTTTTGGAAAACAGTATAATACATGAATAGCAGAGCGGCCCTGAAGACACAATGACCCTCCCGGAAAGAACAATATACGCCATTAAACACAATTTTCCGGCCCTCCTTCTCTGCGCCGCGGCGCTGGCCGTATTTTTCCCGGCGCTGCTGAACGGCTTTGTGGATTGGGACGACTCGCAGTATGTCGTGCTTAACCACGCGCTGCGCGGCGGCTGGCGCGAGGTTTTCACTTTTTTCCCGGGCTATTATCACCCGCTGACGATACTTACGTACAAGGCCGAGTTCTCCCTGTTCGGCCTGACTCCCCTGCCTTATCATTTCACGAACCTGGCCCTCCACGCGGCCTGCGGTGTCTCCGTTTTTTATTTCTTCGCCGCGCTGGGGGCACGGCCCTGGTCCGCTTTTCTGGGCGCCCTGCTTTTCATTGTGCACCCCGTGCATGTGGAGCCGGTTGCGTGGATATCAGGCAGGAAGGAGCTGTTGTGGGCGCTGTTCTCGTTCTGGTCGCTCACCAGCTATTTGAAGTTCCTGGACGGCCGCGGCAGGAAATTCATAGGCTGGTCGCTTTTATTTTTCCTGCTGGCCGCCCTTTCCAAGCCGGCCGCACTGGTGCTGCCATTCGTTATCCTGCTGCTGGATTATTACCGCGGCCGCTCTTTTAGTACCCGTCTGCTGGCCGAAAAGCTTCCGTACCTGGCTCTAGCGCTGCTCCTGTTCGCTCTGTCCAGCTCTCCGTCCGGGTTCCTTCTTGGCGGTGGGGGAGCTTTCTCTTTTGCCGGCGCCGCGGCTGCCGACATTCAAAGCGCTTTCTTCTACCTGGGAAAACTGGCCGTCCCCGCTTCCCTTTCCGCGCTCTATCCGCCGGTCAGGCTTTTTTTCAGGCCGGCCTGGTACCTTCTGGCGGCGCTTTTTGCGGCGGCGCTCCCGGCCTGGGCGGCCCTGACGGAAGTCCGCGCAAGGGAAAACTTCTCCGGCGCCGGAGCGCTCCGGCCCGGCTGGCGGAAAAAGTTATTTTTCGCAATGCTCTTTTCCCTTGTTACGGCTTTCCCGGGCCTTATTATTTCCCCTCCGGCCGACCGGTACGCGTATGTGCCGGCCGCCGGGCTGTTCTTTCTTTACGGCGAGCTGGTCTTTTGGCTTTACGGCCGGGCGCGCAGCCGTATGCCCACCCGCGGGGCAGGCGCGCGTTTTTCCTCAGCGGCTCTGGTGCTGCTTGTGACGGCGCATTTCTTAATGCTGGCACTGGCTTCTTTTCAAAGAACCGCAGTGTGGAAAGACAGCCTGACCCTCTGGAATGACGTGGCGGCTAAAGATACGCTGGACCCGACCGCGTATTACGGGCGCGGGAACGCCTACGCCGAGCGCGGGCTCTATGCGCCTGCCCTCGCGGACCTTAACCGCTGCCTGGAGCTGGACCCGTCCCGCTGGAGAGCCCTTTCCAACCGCGGCCGCATTTTCACGGAAATGAAAAATACCGACAGGGCCGTGGTTGATTATAACGCGGCCATCGCGCTTAATCCTTCTTCGCCGCAGCTTTTCCTTAACAGGGGGAATGCATATTTTATCGGCCGGAATTACAGCCTGGCCGTAAAGGATTACGACTGGGCCCTTGAGCTTGCGCCGGGCTTTTCGCAGGCTGCTGAAAACCGGCACACGGCGCAAGCGGCCAGCAGGCAGCAGAACAAATAATTACTGTTGTCCGCCGGGTTTTTCAGAAACGCGCACTAAGAACAGCCGCGTTCCAGCTTCGCTCACGGGATCATCTTCCATGCCGCTCTGATAACATAAAGCGGCCGCCGGCCGTTTATTGCAGGGCTTTAGCGGAAAAGACACAGTCCCTGCCCGCGGCGGCCGTACGCTTTTCACCGCCTGGTTCCAGTATAAGCTTACCCTGGTTGTCGGCCAGCGTATCCCCACCCTCTCTCAGCAGCAGCGTATACTGCAGCAGGAAAGTGCCGTCCACGGCGGGGCTGTCGGGCAGAAGGCCCACCATGAACTTGCGCGCTTCCTCGTCCGATCCGCTGAAAAGCACGGCGCTGTACTGCTCGTCCGGCAGATAAACGAAGCTGGCCGGGTAAGAAGCCCGGCCGCATTTCAGACTGATCTCCAGGGTTGCGGTCCCTTTCTTCCGGGCCTTCCCTTCCGCCGTCCCCTGCAGCTCCAGTATCAGTTTCCAGCCGGCGGCCTCTACGGCCAGCACCGGCTTGCCCGGGCGCAGCAGCACCTTCCCTGCAAACTGGAACGGCGGCCGGGCCTGCTGCTCGCCTGAAAGTTCTACCTGGTAATCCAGCCTGAAGAGCCCGTCCTCCGGTCGGTTGAGTAGGGAATTGACGGTTATTTCACGCGCAGTACCCAGTCCCCGCACCTGGGCTTTGCCGACATAGTTAATCTGTTCCCCCAGGGGTATCTTTTGCGTGTACGAGTAGGAGACTCTGCCGCTGACGGCTTTGATCTTTAACGTCCAGCCTTCAGCCCCGGCCGCGCCGGCGGAGCAAAACATAAGGCAGAACAGGAATAATATCTTAAAGCGTTTATCTGTAGTAAACATATGGCGGATCATTACTTGTTTTTCCGAAGGAACAGTCTCTTTCCTTCACTTGAAAACTGCAAAATGCGACCCTACCGTTATAATAACAAAAAACAGATTTTTTTGGGTAAATTTTGCCAGGTTCCCCTCGCCCCGTATCTGGCGAGCTGCAGATTAATCAGGACAGCTCCGCTTTGGCAGGACTAAAAAAGCCAATTGCTATAATAACAGCTATGCATACGGACGGGACGCAGTTTAAAAAGCTCGGGGACACTCTTCGGAACGGCCTTTTTCTCACCCTGCTGGCAATGGCGCTGCTGCTCTCCTGGACGGCCATGAGCCCGTGTCTGAAGAACGGTTTCATAAATTGGGACGAGACCGAATACATCACCCGGAATCCCAAGATAAAAACGCTGACCTCGGAAAGCCTAAAGGCCATGTTTTCCACTACGGACCTGGGAATGTACTCCCCGTTGTCCACCCTGAGCTGCGCGTTGGACTATCATTTTTTCGGCCTTAACCCGGGCGCCTACCACGCCACCAGCCTGCTCCTTCATCTGGCGAACACCGCGCTCACTATGTTCCTGGCCCTTCTGCTGCTGGATAGCGTATGGGCAGCCTTCTTCGTCGGGCTCCTCTTCGGCGTGCATCCGGCCCATGTGGAGTCCGTGGTCTGGGCGGCGGAGCGGAAAGATGTCCTGTACGCTTTCTTCTACCTCGCGGCACTGGCCGCCTATGCGCTGCGGCTCAGGGGCGCGCGCACTTATTTCCTCTCGCTGGCCCTTTTCGCCTGCGCGCTGCTTTCCAAGCCGATGGCCGTCACCCTGCCGCTGGCGCTGGTGCTGATAGACTACCTGGGGCCTGACGGCGTGCCGCGCCGGAGATGGCGGGACAAAATACCCTTCTTTATCCTGGCGGGCTTATCCACCGCCGTGCTGATGGGCCCCCCCGGGGCCAACGCGGCCGCCGCCGTTCACAAGGGAAACCGGCTGGTCACCCCGCTCTACAATCTAGGGTTCTATATCTACACCCTATTATGGCCTTTCGACCTTTCGGCGATGTACGTTTCTGTGCCGGGGGGGAAAGTTGTTTATTACGGCCTTGCGGCAGCCATGCCCGCCGCTATAGCGATCCTGTGGCGATACTTCCGCCGCGACAAACAGATAGTTTTTGGCGCGGCCTTCTTTACCGTCATGCTTTTACCGGTGCTGCAGTTCTTTCCGTTCGGGCCGGTTATCTCGGCCGACAGGTACACCTATCTCTCGTCGATAGGCGTCTTTATGATAGCGGCGGTATGCGCCCGCCGCCTAGGGCCGGCGCTCCAGCGCCGGGGAAAGCTCATAGCTGCCGCCTGCGCGATAGCCGCGGTCATGACGCTTACAGTGGCGGCGCGGGTGCGTTGCGCGGTGTGGCACGACGGCGTTTCCCTGTGGAACGACACTTTGCTCAAACAGCCGCGGGCGGTCCCGGCGATGATCAATCTGTGCGGGGCCTATATACAGGCGAACCGGGACGCGGAAGCGGCTGCCTGTCTTTCACAAGCCATAAGCATCTATCCGCAAAACGACGACAACTACTACAACCTGGGCTTCCTGTCCGTCCGCCGCGGCGAGTTTAAAAAAGCGGAAGAATACTTTAAGCACACCCTTCTCATCAGCCCGTGCCACGCCCCGGCGCTGAACAACCTGGGGAACATCTGCCTGCTGAAGGGCGAGAAAGAGAAGGCGGCCGCCTATTACGCCGCATCGGCCGCCTGCGACAGTTCTTATTACGCGGCCCATATCAACCTGGGCAAGCTGGCCCTCGCCGATAATGACGCGGCAAAAGCCCTTCCGTTCTACGAAAAAGCCCTGAAAGCCGACCCCTCGGACGAAGCCACCCGAACCCTCCTCAAGACCCTGCGGCGAAACTGATCCGAGGAACTCCCCCTTTTCCTTCGCCTGAAGGACAGTCTTCCCCCGACGCACATGCATCCCCTGCGCAATGGCGTTTTTGCTGCAGTCCGGCGGATTCGGTCCTCTTGCGGGAGTAGTCCGTCCGGAGCTGTCATTTAAATTATCGCCCCCGCTATTTTCCCGCAGAGACCCTAAGATCTCATTTTTTATATTGGCCGCCAGCCCTAAAAAAAACAGTGCCGGGCCGGCTCCATATTTTTTTTGATAAACTACACTGTATGGGCAACACCATGGACCTTGACTCAGCGGAAGTGGGGCGCGTCATCAGCTGCCGCGGCGTGGAGTGGACCGTCAGCGATAAGACCGTCTCGCGCCAGTCCGGCTCCTACCTGGAGCGCCAGTGGACCCTCACGCACGGCTCCGAAGAGCTCTACCTAGTAAAAAGCGAGGAAAAAAAAGCCTCGGGGCTGGAGGAGATCTGGGTGCTCACCCGCCAGATACCACTTTCCGGGGTCTCCTACGAATACGAGCCGGGCAGCTGGCGCGGCCTGCACGAAGACTCGCTGCCGCCCGAGGCTCCCCGCTGCGTCAAGTACGCGCAAGCCGATTACGCCTACGACAGCACCTCCTCCGTCAAAGCCAAGGACGACGATGGCAACATGGTGCCCAAGGACACCTGGGATTTTTATTCAGGCGACCGCAGAAAGAACCTGGCCATAGAGATCTGGAAGGAGGACGACAAGGACTACCCGGAAGCGTACCTGGGAGACGTGGTAACCCCATCCGACTTCGAAGTACTGGATAAAAAAGCCGCGCTCCCGCGTTTCGGGCTTAAGCCCGGCCAGGGGGTTTTTGAAACACTGAAGAACTCCGCCTCCGGGGCAGGCATGGTCGGCCTGATGCTGATAATAAACGGCTTCCCGTGCGATTACTTCATAGCCCTGGCCGTGCCGGCCACGTTGCTGCTCTGCCTGTATATCCAGGGTTCGGCGGCCTGGCTGACCGTTTCCTGCCTCTGCGTCTGGATAGCTGTGGGCGCGGCGGCCAGACTCAGCAGCTTCGGGCTGTCCTTCTGGTCCATGGCTTTTTTCTGCGCGGCGCTCTCCGTGGTACTGCCGAGGCTGATGGCCATGTTCTTACAGGGCGGGCAGATCTCGGAGCATTGGCGCCTGGCCGTTTTCGGCGTGCTGCCCGCGCTCTGGGTCTACAGCTTCCTCGTATATATTATTTTCGCGCCGGGGCCGCATGCCGCGTACCAGTTCTTCGCGGCCTGCCTGCTGCCGGTAGCTATAGCCGCGGCAATAGCGGCGCTGAACCGGGTACTGGAGGGTTCCGATGGCCGGCCTTAAAGTTATAGAGCACGAAGGCGGGCTCTCCTTCTATATCAACGGCAGTTTGCAGTTCGACACGCGCGACGAGGCCGTGTACCACGAATCGCTTACGCTGCCTGCCGCAGCACTTGCCGCCGCGCGCCTGCGCCGCCCGCTGAGGGCACTGGTGCTGGGCGGCGGCGACGGCCTTGCCCTGCGGGACATCCTGCGCAGCGCCCCGGTGGAGACCGCCGACCTGGTGGACTACGACGAGGAAGTGCTGGCCCTGGGCCGCGGCGCTTTCTCCCCCTACAACGCCGGCGCGCTGGCCGACCCGCGCGTGACCGTGAACTGCGCGGACGCCTCGCAGTTCCTTGCCGCGTCCCGCCGCGCTTACGATCTTGTGGTGGCGGACTTCACTTTCCCCGGCGACCTGGCCGGCTGCTCGCTGTTCACCGAGGAGTTCTTCGGCCTGATCCGCAAAAATCTCTCCTTGCGCGGCCTGCTGGCCGTTAACGCGGTCTCGCCGGAGAAGTTCCCGGCCGCCTACTGGGCCGTCTACAAGACGCTCCGCTCCGCCGGCTTCTGCCCCAAGCCGCTTTCGGCCGCCATCCCGTCGTTCTCCGCGCACGGCTACGGCAAATGGGGCTTCTTCTTCGCTTCACCGCGGGCCATAACGGTCAAAGAACTGGCCGGCCTGCGCCTGCCCAAGGGCGCGGTGTACCTTAACAGCGGCAAGCTGCGCCTCGCGATGAATTTCGACAGGTCCTCGGTGCTGTTCGGGGCCGGCCTGGCCCGCCCGCTCAAGAACCCGGCGGAACTGCTGGGCCTGCTGCACCTCCCGCCGCCCGCGCCGGCCGGCGCGGCCATGCTGGATTTCTTCAGCCGCCCGAACAGCCGGCTGCCGGCCTGTGGCTTCCCGTCGGACCCGGCGCTGTGGGGCGCCGAGACCCTGGCCCTCTGGGAGGACAGGCTGCAAGCCCTGCTGGCCGCTTTCGACTGGGACGCGCTGCTTTTGCAAGCCGGCCTCCTTTCGTCCGAACTGGGACGCAAGCTCAAGCTGGAGCTGGAGGAACTCAAGGCGGACTTCACCCCCGTCCTGTCAGGCTCCGACGGCCCGGAAAGGCTTTACCGCACACTGGCCGCGCTGGCCGTGCTGCTGATAGTAATTAACATGGCCTATCCCGACAACGCTTTCGCGAAAGGCTACTCCGGCGGGTCGGGCGGCGGCGGCGCTGAGATGGTTTTCCTTTCCAACAAGCCCGCCGCCATGTTCCACAGCCTCGCCTTCCAGTACCTAGACACCGACCGCGGCCTGGCCGCGGACAGCGCCGGCAGGATGTATCCAGCCCTGACAATAGATCAAAAAGACCCGAAAGGCGGGCCCTCAATAACGACCATGCGCCCTTTTTACTCCGTCTCCAGCGACGTGCAGCTGACACCCGACGGCGCCGCGTTCATGCTGCTCCCCGCCTCTTACATGCTGAAACTGGACCGGGACGCTTTCACGCTTATGAAGGACAAAGAACCGGGAGAACTCTTCCGGTTCCGGCCGGACGCTGAAACACTGGGAACGCTTTACACCAATATCCAGCTGCAGAGCAAAGCGCTGGATAAGGCGGTAGCGGACCACCAAAAATGGCTGGCCTGGGCCGGGCCCGCCGGGGCCATACTCCCTGAGGTGCGCGGCGATTCCAGGGAACTGAAGAATCTGCTGGACATACAGGTGGCCCTGGACGCGGCGCTGCCCAAGCCCGGCTCCGCTCCCGTAACCCAGGCGGACACCTCCGGCTACCTTAAACTTTGCCCCGGAGTCTTCGTGGACGCCGTCGGCGGCGGCATGGTACTCCTGCGGGCGGACGGCGCGCTGATAGCTTGCCCCATGCCGGGCCTGCCGGCAATAAAAAGCCTGGAGCGCCTGACCCCGGCCCCGGAACTGGCCGCCTTCCTGCGCGCGCTGCTTGTTGCCAGGGCCAAGACGCTGCCGGAGTCCAACCCCGCCAGATGGCTGGGACAACTGAACGACGATGATTATCAAAGATTTATCACTCTCCAATAAGCCGGCCTGGGAAAGCCTTGTTAAGGCGTCCCCAGCCAGCGGCTTCATGCAGAGCTGGGACTGGGCCGGCTTCAAGGCCGCGCAGGGCCAGTCCGTGGCGCGCCTGGGCCTTTTCGACGGGGACACGCTGCGCGGCGGGGCCATTGTCTACTCGGTGGCCTCCCCGTACGCGCCGCTGCTGCTGCCGCACGGCCCGGTGCTGCCCTGGCAGGAAGGGGCCGCGGCCGCCGAAGGCGCCGGCCTGCTGCGCGCAAGGCTGGAAATAACTTCCGCCGCCACCGGCGCGCCGCTGGCCCGCTTCGAGCCGAGCCTGGAAGGTGAAGCCCCTGCCTGCCTGGGCAAACTCACGCGGGCGCCGCTGGACCTGGTTCCCACCCCCACGCTGCTCACCGATATTTCCGGTAGCGACGACGCCATCCTTTCCCGCATGACCCAGAAGGGACGCTACAACGTGAGACTCGCCCTGCGCAAAGGCGTAGAAGTACGCGCCGTGGAAAGTTCCGGAGAAAACCTCAGGGATTTCTACTCACTTTTCGAACTCACCTCCATGCGGCAAGGCTTCGACGGGGAGCCGCTCTCTTTCTTTGAAACGCTGTTCGCCTCGCTCGGACCGGCCGGGGCGGCGCGCCTGTACCTGGCGCATTACCGCGGCATTCTGGCGGCCGGGGCCGTGGCCATGTTCTACGGCGGCAAGGCCACGTACCTCTACGGCGCCAGTTCCCCGTTCGTACGGCAGGCGATGGCGCCCTACGCCCTGCACTGGCAGATCATGCGCGACGCGCGCGAGCGCGGCTGTACAACTTACGATTTCTACGGGATAGCGCCTGAAGGCGCCGTCGCCCACGCGTATTCGCGGTTCACGCAGTTCAAGCTGCGCTTCGGCGGGCGGCGCTCCGTAACCTGCGGCGCACAAGACCTGTATTTCTACCCGCAGCTGGCCGCCCTGCTGCGCAACGCCCTCAGCGAGAAAAACAAAGGAGCCTGCCATGTCTGAATTCTTTTCCTCGGCGGCGCTGTCCGCCGGCTACATCTTTATCGGGATGGTTCTGTGCTACGCCGGCAGGAAGGTGCGTGGGCTGCTGCCCCGCTGGCGCGGCGGCGAGGCCGCCATGGTGGCCGGCAGGTCGGAGGCTATGGCTATAGATTACGGGGCTTATTACCTGGGCGTGCTGCTCAGCCTGGGGGGAGCCGTCTCCTGGGCCTCCAAAGACCCGGCCCGGGGCCTGACTGAAGCCCTGGGTTTCGGCATGCTGGCCGTGTTGCTGCTTAACGCCTCGGTGCTGCTGGCCGAAAAGACCTACCTGGCGCGCTGGAACCTGGCTGAACGCATTAAAGCCGGCGACGCCGGCGCGGCGCTGGCCGAGGGCGCGCATTACATAGCGCTGGGCCTGCTGATCCTGGGCGCCTCGTGGGGAGATTCCGGAGGGCCTGCGGTAATGGTCTGCTTCTGGCTGCTGGGGCAGCTCTTCCTGTGCGCGGCGTTGTGGACTTACCTGAAGATCTTCCGCATAGACATGCCCGCCCAGCTGGCGAACAGGAATTTCCCGGCCGCGCTCTCCATGGCCGGCAGCGTTATCGGCTTCGGCAACATAGTGCGCTCCTCCATAGCGGGGCCTTTCCTGGGCTGGGGCAAAAGCCTGCTGGAGGCCGCTGCCTTCTTCGTCTTCGGTTTCGTGACGCTGCTGGCCGCGCGCTGGCTGGCCGACGCCTGGCTTTTTCCGGACGCTACGTTCAATAAGGAAATATTCGGTTCCGCCTCGCCCAACAGGCCGGCGGCTATGCTGGACGCGATGCTCTCCATCGGCATCTCGGCGCTGCTGGGCTGGGCTATAGGCTGAAGTAACTGAAGACCTGACGGCCTAGTAGCTGTAAAGAGGTTTGCCGCGGTATTTTTTTACGGAGTCGAAAGATACCGCGCCGCGCTTTTTGGAATTGCTATCGGGCACGTACAGCCAGCCGCCGGTATCCCGCACGAAGCCGCCGATCTCGCCGCCGCTGGCATCCTGCACTATTATCATCCCCCGGGTTTTTTTATAACCCGGGATCTCTATTTCCGGGACAGCTTTCAAATAATCAGGGACGAGTGCCAGCAGGGTCGGCGGTGGCTGCCCGCCGTGGCCCGCGCGGTATTTCCGTACGGCGGCCGCCAGCTGGTCGCGCGCTGCCAGCGCGTCGTTCATTTTGGACTCGGCGATGCGCTTCTCGAAAGGGTTAGCCCCGTAATCCTCCACGTTATCCCCCGCCTTCGCCGCGGAAACCGACAGTATTATCGGCGCGCCTTGCACAACGGGCCGAGTTCCGGGCGGCGTCTGCGCCGCACTGACCCTGCTGGTGCCGGTAGCGCGGTAAGACCCCGCGTCGTTATCCGTAGATTCGCTACCTACGCGCAGCGTCTTCGGACCGTCCTCCAGCAGCATGACCGTGTGCCGCTCGCCGCTCCCGGCGGCCTGCGGCACGTAATCCGGGTCCAACCGCGCGGCGCACTGCAGATAGGCGCCGAGTTTGCGCCCGTTGTAAACGTTATTTATCTGCACACACCAGGTCCTGCTGCCGCCGCCGGCCGAATGTCTTTCGGCGGTGGTGTAGCAGCCGTGCCGCTCCCGGTCTTCAGAGTACGGACTCCCGTTCTTTATAACCGACATGCTGGGGTCGAGGCAGACCACCGCGCGCTCCCCCTTGGGCAGCTGCCAGGCCTCCCTTATGTCGGTATCCTCGTACCTTGCCCCGCATACGCCCTGGCATAGGTTCCGGTAGAGCGCGGGACACCTGTAAAGTTCCTTTACCGGGAAGTCCGGCGTCAGGGAGTCAGGGCATTCCAGCGCGGCCCCGGCCGCTGCAGCGGCAGAGGCCGAAAGAAGTGTATACAAGGCGGCCAGCAGGGATCTTCGCATAAATTAGTTCTACCTATTCTATAAAATCCGCGCCCGCCCGAAGGAAGATTCCCATCGCTAAGGAATAAATGGAAAATGCCATCTGCATGAATGGCCTACAGCATCCGTAGGCAACATAAGCGCGGCTATCGCCTGTTATCCTCTTTTTTTTCGGAGAACCGAACCTTTGCCTTAGCCTGAAAGTTACTAAAACTGCTATGCCAGTTCCGTATCAGGGCCTATGACGGTGCCGCATCAAGCTCTATGCGCATCAGACGGCCGAAAAGCGGACCTTTTCTTTGAAATTTTGCAGGCCGTGTCAGGCAGGCCGCCCTTGAGTTGAGCTAAATATGCGGCCACAGTTGTACCGATTCCGAACTTTTGGGGAACCGACCGAACAAATACCAAGATAATTTTTATTACCACAAGCGCACATTTCCCGATAATGATTGCTCATATTCGTAAAATTACCGGCGGAGACGAGTACAACTCCGTATTGTCGCCAGAGACGCTGAAAACGTATTGTATAAGCAGGGCCACGGGACTTAATATTTGCTTGTCGGACACATATAAAGACATGCTGCATCAGCCTGCATGCTCACCGCGGGACAAAAGCGAAATGGGGAGGAAGCTATGGAAAAAAAGAAACTTACCACCAACGCAGGGGCGCCGGTAACGGACAACCAAAACATAATGACGGCCGGCGAACGCGGTCCGGCGCTGCTGCAGGATGTGTGGTACCTTGAAAAATTAGCGCACTTCGACCGCGAAGTTATACCAGAGCGGCGCATGCATGCTAAGGGCTCCGGGGCCTACGGTACTTTTACGGTAACCCGCGATATAACCCGCTACACAAAGGCAAAAATATTTTCGGAGATCGGCAAAAAAACCGACATGTTCGTGCGTTTTTCTATTGTGGCCGCGGAGCGCGGCGGAGCTGACGCCGAGCGCGACATACGCGGCTTCGCCATAAAGTTCTATACCGAGGAGGGCAACTGGGACCTGGTGGGCAACAATACACCGGTATTTTTCATGCGCGACCCGCTAAAGTTCCCTGACCTGAACCACGCCATAAAACGCGACCCGCGCACCAATCTGCGCAGCCCGCGCAACAACTGGGATTACTGGAGCTCGCTCACCGAGGCCCTGCACCAGGTTACCATCACCATGAGCGACCGCGGCATCCCGTACTCTTTCCGGCATATGGATGGTTTCGGCAGCCATACCTTCAGCCTCATAAACGCTAAGAACGAAAGGTACTGGGTTAAATTCACGCTCAAGACACAACAGGGCATAAAGAACCTTACCGACCAGGAAGCCGAAACCCTGATAGGAAAAGACCGCGACAGCAACCAGCGCGACCTCTATGGGAGCATAGAGCGCCATGACTTCCCTAAGTGGACCATGTTCGTGCAGGTCATGACAGAAAAAGACGCGGCTAAGATGCCCTACAATCCTTTTGACCTTACCAAGGTCTGGTTCCATAAGGATTACCCGCTGATGGAGGTGGGCGTGATGGAGCTGAACCGCAACCCGGAGAATTACTTCGCCGAGGTGGAGCAGTCGGCCTTCAACCCCGCAAATATCGTGCCCGGGATAGGGTTCTCTCCGGACAAGATGCTGCAGGGGCGGCTGTTTTCCTATGGCGACGCACAACGCTACCGCCTGGGTGTGAACCACCACCTGATTCCGGTAAACTCCGCGCGCTGTCCTTTCCACAGCTATCACCGCGACGGGGCCATGCGCGTGGACGGCAACCACGGCGGCACTATCGGTTATGAGCCCAACAGCTACGGTGAATGGAAGGACCAGCCCGACTTCGCGGAGCCCCCGCTGGAACTGGAGGGAGCCGCTGACCACTGGAACCACCGCGTGGATGCGGATTACTACAGCCAGCCGGGCAAGCTGTTCCGGCTGATGAACCCGGCACAGCAGCAGGTATTGTTCGAGAACACCGCCCGCTCGCTGGGAAACTCGCCCCTGGAGATAAAGCAGCGCCACCTCGGCAACTGCGCGAAAGCCGATCCCGCCTACGGCGCGGGCGTGGCCGCAGCGCTGGGGATCCCGGCTTCCGAACCAGCAAAGGTTTAAGAATCGGGTTCCTGGCCTGAACATAAATAAGCCAGCTTAGGATAAATAATGAACAGTTCCGCAAGACACGGAAAAGACAGGAATAGCATGAAGGCCCTTGTATTCCACGGCTGCGGCAAGCTTACGTTTGAGAACAGGCCAAAGCCGAAGTTGGTTCAGTCAACGGACGCTATTGTGAGGATAACTACCACTTCCATCTGCGGGACAGACCTCCATATATTGAAAGGGGACGTGCCGGGGATAACGGGTGGACGTATCCTAGGCCACGAAGGGATAGGGGTCGTAGAAGAGGTCGGGGCTGATGTGGCGGATTTTCGCGCGGGCGACAAAGTGCTGATCTCACTTATCTCCTCCTGCGGCAGGTGCAGCTTCTGCAGGAAAGGCATGTATTCCCACTGTATAGCCGGAGGCTGGCAGTTGGGGAACCGTATAGACGGCACCCAGGCCGAATATGTCAGGATCCCTTTTGCCGATACCGGTTTATACCATCTCCAGACCGGAGCTGACGAGGAAGCTGCCGTCATGCTCAGTTGCATTCTCCCGACAGGCCTAGAATGCGGGGCCTTGAACGGGCACGTGACGCCGGGCGATGTTGTGGCCATAGTCGGCGCCGGCCCGGTGGGGCTCGCCGCCCTGCTCACGGCGCAGCTTTATTCCCCCGCCGAGACAATAATGATAGATCTCGACGACAACCGCCTGGACGCCGCGCGCTCGTTCGGCGCGACCAAGACGGTTAACAGTTCGGACGGAAAGGCGGCGCAGCGCGTAATGGAGCTGACCCGGAACGCCGGGGTGAACGTGGCCGTAGAGGCCGTAGGGCTGCCTGCCGCCTTCGACATCTGCCAGGCTATCGTAGCCCCGGGCGGGCACATTTCCAACGTGGGCGTTCACGGCAAGCCGGTAGAGCTGCGCCTTGATAAACTCTGGTCCGCCAATATTACCCTCACCACGCGCCTGGTGGATGCGGGCACAACGCCGATGCTGCTGAAGATGGTGCAGTCGGGACTGCTCGACGCTAAAAAGCTCGTGAGCCACCGCTTCGAACTGGCCGGGATACTTAAGGCGTACGACACTTTCGCAAACGCCGCAAAAGAACACGCCATAAAGGTGATAATCAGGAACGCGGCCCCGAGCTGAGAATGAAAATATGACCGAACATCCCTCTCTCAGCAAGCCGGCCTACAATCTTTTACCTACTGATGTGGAAGGGTTCGATTCCCTGGCCGAACTCGCCCTCGACCTGAGCTGGACATGGAACCATGCCACCGACGAGGTCTGGAGGCGCCTGGACCCGGCGCTGTGGAACCAGACGCATCACCCCTGGGATGTCCTGCAGACCGTTTCCCATGAGAAGGTGCGGGAAGTCATGGCTGATCCGGCTTTCCGAAAAAAGATAGACGCCCTTGTGCAGAGCAAAAAGCGGGCTGAGGCCGCCCCGGCGTGGTTCCAGCAGCTGCATCCAAATACCCCCCTGACCTGCATCGCGTACTTCAGCATGGAATTCATGTTGAGCGAAGCGCTCCCCATCTATTCGGGCGGACTGGGCAATGTAGCCGGCGACCAACTTAAAGCCGCAAGCGACCTGGGCGTGCCGGTGGCGGGCGTCGGTCTGCTCTACCAGCAGGGCTATTTCAGACAGGTTATCGACAGAGAAGGCTCCCAGCAGGCGCTCTTCCCGTATAACGACCCCGGCCAGCTGCCGATCACGCCATTGCGTAAGCCGAACGGCGAGTGGCTTAGATTGGAGGTCCGCCTGCCCGGCTACTCGGTCTGGCTTCGCGCCTGGCAGGTCCGGGTCGGCCGCGTAAAGCTTTACCTGCTGGATAGCAACGACGCGGCGAATTACCCCGCGCACAGAGGTATTACCAGCGAACTGTACGGCGGCGGGCCGGAGCTGCGGCTGAAACAAGAAATGGTTCTTGGCCTCGGCGGCTGGCGGCTGCTCCGCGCGCTCGGCCTCAAGCCGGAGGTCTGTCATCTCAACGAAGGCCATGCCGCCTTCGCCGTTCTTGAACGCGCGCGGGAGTTCATGGAGGAAACAGGCCGGCCTTTTGACGAGGCTCTGGCCGTTACCCGGGCGGGCAATCTGTTCACCACGCACACGGCGGTGACCGCGGGTTTTGATAATTTTTCCCCCGCCCTCATGGAACAATACCTCTCCCGGTACGCCGACAGGCTCGGCATCCCGCTACAGAAACTGATGGCTCTTGGACGGCGCAACCCGGATGATCGGGAGGAAAGTTTCAACATGGCCTATCTGGCAATGCGCGGGAGCGGCTCGGTAAACGGAGTTAGCCGCCTGCACGGGGAAGTCAGCCGGAACCTGTTCGCGCCCCTTTTCCCGCGGTGGCCCGAAAATGAAATTCCGGTCGGACATATAACTAATGGCGTCCACATGCCAACCTGGGACTCCGCGGCAGCGGACGACCTTTGGACGCAGGCCTGCGGCAAAAACCGCTGGCTTGGTACAACGCAAACCCTGCCGCAGGACATGCGCCGGGTCTCGGACACGAGACTCTGGGAGTTTCGCACCGACGCCAGCCGCGAACTTATCGGATACGCGCGCGAACGATTGTCACGGCAGCTGTCCGTCTCAGGCGCTAGCCCCGATGCTATCGAAAGGGCGAAAAGTCTGTTTGACCCGAAAGCTTTAACCCTGGGATTTGCCCGGCGTTTTGCGGCCTACAAAAGGCCGAACCTGTTGCTGCACGACCCGGAACGCCTGCTGCGCCTGCTGACGGATCCCCGGCGCCCGGTTCAGCTCATCCTGGCCGGCAAAGCCCATCCGGCTGACCAGGAAGGGCAGTACCTCATCCGGCAGTGGATGCAGTTCATCCGGCGGCCCGAGGCGCGCGGCCATGTGATCTTCCTTAGCGACTACAACATGCTCTTGAGCGAGAACCTGGTACAGGGCGTGGATGTCTGGATAAACACACCCAGACGGCCCTGGGAAGCGTGCGGCACCAGCGGCATGAAGGTGCTTGTGAACGGCGGTCTCAATCTCTCGGAACTGGACGGTTGGTGGGCCGAGGCCTATACTCCCGAAGTGGGCTGGGCTTTGGGGGACGGCCGGGAGCATGGCGATGATCCCGCCTGGGACGCCGCCGAAGCCGGCGCGCTCTACGACCGCCTCGAAGCCGAGGTGATACCCGAATTTTACAACCGCAACGACAAGGGTATTCCAACCGTCTGGGTAAAGAGAATGCGTGAAAGCATGGCGCGCCTGACCCCGCATTTCTCCTCCGACCGCACAGTGCGGGAATACACGGAGCAGCGCTATCTGCCGGCATTAGCTGCTTACCAGGTCCGCGCTGCGGACAACGGGGCGGCGGGAACTAACATAGCAGGCTGGGAGAACGCTCTTAACGAACATTGGATCGGACTGCGCTTCGGTGAAGTAAAAAGTAAAACGCGCGGCGCGCGGCACACTTTCGAAGTACAGGTCAGCCTTAACGGTCTCGAGCCCGCGGCAGTATGCGTGGAACTTTACGCCAACGGAGTTGCTGGCAGCGCTCCCGCACGGCACGAAATGAAGCTGGTTAGCGGACCGGCCGGCAAAACCGGCGCCTGCGTCTACCGCGCTGCTGTGTCCGCGAAACGGCCGCCGGCGGATTATACGGCGCGGGTGATCCCCCGCTGCGGCGGTGTTTCGGTACCTCTTGAAAACACGCGGATCCTTTGGCAGCGCTGATGCGCGCCGCGCTAGAGACAAGAAATGACAGCCGGCCGTTTAGACCGGTGAGCATTAATGATTTAGGGTAAAGTATAGCCGATTGCGGCCTTAAAGGCCGCGGCTCCGGAAACGGCGTCAAAGAATAAGGAGAAACAAATGCTACGCAACATAAACAGCCTGATAGGTCATAAGATACATGCCAAGGACGGGGAACTGGGGAAAGTAGACGAGTTCTACTTCGGCGACAAGCTGTGGAATATCCGCTACATGGTGGTAGAAACCGGGAATTGGCTTTTAGGCCGCAAGGTGCTGATCTCGCCCGCGGCCCTGAGAGCGCCCGACTGGAAGTCAAAGACCTTCCCGGTCGCCCTTACGCTGCAGCAGGTGCGCACCAGCCCAGACATAGATACAAAAAAGACCGTTTCGCGCCAGCATGAGATAGAGCTGGAAGAGCACTACGCCTGGGGAGGAACCGCTTACGCCGGCGGCATGTCCGGCGGCTTCATGTTCCCGACGGCCCCGATAGAAGCAATCCCACCGGCGACCCCGGCGCCAGCCCGACCCGTCGATGACACCCATTTGCGAAGCACGCGCTCCGTTACAGGTTACCGCATCCACGCGTCGGACGGCACTCTCGGGCATGTGGAAGATTATATAGTCGACGACGGGAAGTGGCTGATACGCTACCTGGTTGCTGACCTCAGCCTCTGGCTGCCCGGCCGCAAGGTCCTGATCTCGCCGCACTGGATAAAGCGCATGGATTGGGAAACCTCCGAAGTCTTAGTTGACCTCTCCCAGGCAGCGGTTAGAAATAGTCCGGAATTCGACCCGGCCCAGCCGGTTAGCGGGAACTACGAAAGCGTGCTTTACGACCACTACGGGCGGCCCAGGCTGGAGGAGGCCATTAACCTGGGTGTTGGTGCGTCGGGCGAAAGGAAAAGTTAGCCGGGATACTTCTGCCCTATTTCCATGATCGAACAGCAGGCCGAGGAGAATACCAGATGGCGAATTCAGAGATAACGGTTGCCGGGTACCTGCTGACCCGGCTCAAAGAGATAGGTGTGGACCATCTCTTCGGCGTGCCGGGAGATTTCGTAATGGGTTTCCTAAACCAGGCACTGAAGAGCGACGTGAAATACGTCGGCACCTGCAATGAGCTTAACGCGGCCTACGCCGCCGACGGCTACGCCCGCATCCATGGCATAGGGGCGTTCGCCTCCACCTACGGCGTCGGGGAGCTGAGCGCGGTAAACGGTGTGGCGGGAGCCTTCGCTGAAAGGGTGCCTGTGGTGGCCATTACCGGCTCTCCGGCGACTATCAATTTCCGCACGCGGCCGCTCTTACACCACACCCTGGGCGATTACCAGGTGCCCTTGAGGATCTATGAAAGGATCACCGCCGCCTCGACCCAACTCACCTCAGCCGAAACCGCCCCGGCCGAGATAGACCGGGTGTTGTCGGCGTGCATAGCACGCCAGCAGCCGGTCTATATAAGCATACCCTCCGACATAGTGATGATGAAGTGCAAGCGGCCTGAAGCTTTCGTTCCCGCTCCGCACTGCCGCAGCGATCCGGCCGCGCTCGCCGAGGCGTTGAAGGAAGCGCTTGAAATGCTGGAAAAAGCCCGGAAACCCGTAATGATCGGCGACGCGGAGCTGATACGTTTCAAGCTGCAAAAGGATTTCGCCGGTCTTCTTAGGAAGACTGGCTATCCGTTCGTAACCATGATGCTGGGCAAGACCGTCATTTCGGAGCAGCACCCGCAATTTATCGGCCTCTTCGAAGGAGAACGCAGCCGAGAATACGTACGCGACCGCGTAGGATCGGCCGACTGCATATTGCAGCTCGGCGCCCTGATGACCGATCTGAACACGGGCGGCTTCACTACTAACCTGGATGATTCTAAAACGATAAGCGCCAACATCCACACCGTGAAGATCAGGCACCATTATTACGAGAACGTGCATCTGCATGATTTTATCCTCGGGCTGACTAAAAAACTTTCCCGCCGGAATCCCGCAACGCTTGAGATACAATGCGCTTCCGGCGGCTGCGCGCACCGTTGCACTGAACCCTACCTGCCAGTTGCGGCGAAACCCCTTACCATCAAGCGTTTCTTCGACCGCATGAGCCATTTCATAAAGAAGGATTCCATGGTTATCGCCGAAACGGGCGTGGCGCTCTTCAGCGCAGCCGAACTGCTTATGCCGAAAGGCGCTACCTTTATAGGACAGGGCTTTTACGGGTCGATAGGTTATACTGTCGGCGCTACGCTGGGCGCCTGCGTGGCGGCGCCGGGCCGGCGGGCCGTGCTGTTCGTAGGGGACGGCTCTTTCCAGGTTACCTGCCAGGACCTCTCCACCATGATACGCAACCATCTCAAGCCCGTCATCTTCCTCCTGAACAACGACGGCTATACGATAGAGCGGGTTATCTGCGACCGCCCCTACAATGATATACACCCCTGGCGCTACCACGAACTTGCGGAGGTATTCGGCGGAAGACCGGGCCTTGACGTCCGCACGGAAGGCGAGCTCGAAGACGCACTGGCCAAAGCCGCCCTCGCGGACGGCCTCGTTTTCATCGAGATCCATACCGGCCGCCTGGATTGCCCCGAGTCCCTCCGCAGCGCGGGGCGGGCGCTTGCCAAGGCGGATCAGCTCTACTAAAGCCCGCCTACCCTCCGCAATGAAGCGCCATGCCGGGGAAACAAGGAACGGCGGATAGCAATCATGCAAAATACCATCAGCGACCCCCCTGTAAAAAGTCCGCGTCCGGATTCGGCGGTGCCGAACATGTCAGACATCGCTTCCCTACCATCCCCGCCACCCTCGCCGCGCTTAACGTAAACCCCGGCCGCGGACTCACGAATGCGGAGGCAGACGCCCGCCGACGGGAGCACGGCTACAATGAAGTGGCCGTACAAAAAAGGCATCCGCTGCTGATGTTCCTCGGCAAGTTCTGGGGCCTGTCGGCGTGGATGCTGGAATTGATCATCGTCCTGTCGGCCGCGCTTCGTAAATACTCGGATCTCGCCGTGGTGGGAGCACTGCTGGTAGTTAATGGCTGCAAAAAGCGCTCTTACAGGTGAGAATGAATTTAGGCAACTCTACGACGAACTGCAAGAGAAAGGTACTAACGACCGGGCCGCACGCAACGCCGTCAGCCGGAAGATTGCGGCAATAGCTTTAAGCCTGTTAAAACACAAAAGCCCCGACGACAAAGCCCGTGTTTTAAGCCGGGACAAAGAGGAGGCGGTTTAGCAGCAGAGACCGTAAGACGGTTCGTTTTGTGGGAGCGCATGACTTACAAATCATGGCCGCGGAGGTCCAGGTTATTGGTTGTCAGCCTCCCCGA
>CAIXBR010000016.1 GCA_903917735.1 uncultured Elusimicrobia bacterium
CTATACTGCGGACGAGCAGAGCCTGAAAGTAATCGGCGACGTGTTCTCGGCTAAGAGTTCGTCCGTAACATTGCAGGGGAATACTTTCAATCTCCTCCCCGGGCAGCTTGTCCAGCTTGAAACAGTGGCTGAAAACGGGCAAACAGGATTACCGGCTATTGACGGTTCCCAGCTGCTTAATGTGAAGCATCCGACAGGAATCCCTGCGGGCACGATAATGTATTTTACAGCGATACCGCCAGACTACACCGGTGATACATGCCCTGACGGTTGGGCAGAGTACACTCCTGGGGTAGGCCGATACTTGGTGGGGACACCATTTGACGGTACTAATGGCGCAACTGTCGGGGGTGCTTTATACAGTACGGAAGACCGAGCTGTCGGCAGGCACAACCATACACTCTCAGATCCTGGCCACGGTCATATCATCCCTGAATTCACTAAAACCGGTGCCACGACCGATCCTATGGGAGTAATAGCGACGAAAGTTGACCAATCCTCTGAATTCACCCAGCCCACTGGAGGTAGCGCATCCAATCTAGGCGTGACGACCACGGGTGATGTCGCCGGCACAAACGCCCCATACCTGCAACTTTTGATCTGTCAAAAGGTCTAAAACTGACGGGGGTGATGATATGCCGGGAACGATTGCGGTAGTCGGGAGAAACTGGACCGAATTTTAGACTGACCTGAGGCGTATTCTGAAAAGGTAGAATACACAAGGCAGCCAGCAAAATGCGTAAAAAGATAAAGCCCGGGATTAAACTGAGGGCGGCGTTTGGAAGCCTACAAGGTGAAAGGACGATGGGAAGACAGGCGCCAAATACGGGGTTCACCCGAACATGGTGATCCGCTGGAAGTACGGCCCGGAAAGGTCGAAAAAGATGATAACCGGGTGGTTTCGGACAGTGTGAGTGATTTCGAATGCCGCAAATTAAGGAAAGGTTTTTTTAATTTGCCCGCGCGCATTTGTGTGTCTGGTCGATTAAGTTGATGCTTATACGTGGACGCTTGTATATGAACAGGGCCATATTAAAACTGATTCTTTTCTGCAGCCTGCAGGCCGCGGTCTGCGGCCTGCTGAACGCGGAGGTGCCGCTGAAGATAAATTTTCAGGGCCGGCTTGAGGAAAGCGGGGCGGCTGTGGACGCCCCGAGAAAGTTTATCTTCAAGATGTACGACGCCGCGTCCGGCGGCACGCTGGTGTGGACCAGCCAGGCGCAGAATGTGGTTGTGGCTAATGGAGTGTTCAGTATCGTGCTGGAAACCGGAACGCCGGTGAATCTCTCAACAGCCGCGTTTACCGGGGCGAGATATATTGAGGTTTCCGTAGGAGATATAACGCTCTCGCCCCGCCAGGAGATGCTGTCCGTGCCATACGCGCTGGTGGCCCAGTCCCTGGCCACTGACGCGTGGATAAACCCTTCAAGGCTGGAAGCCGGCGCTTTGCGCGTGGACGTCCGGGTGGATCCTTTAAGTCTGGAAGCCGGCGTTTTAGGCGCGAATGTTGTGGCTTCCTCAATAGCGGTTAACGCGGTTTATACTGATGCGCTTAAAAACGAATCTATTGCTTTTTCAAAGATGGCGTCCAATGGCTGCGTAGCCGGCCAGATCATGAAACGGAACGGTGGGAATACCGCATGGATCTGCGACCACGATGAAGGTGAGGGCAGCGGGATTTCTTTGGCGTCCCCTTCGCCTGACAGTGATGCCTCAACCAATCCTTCCATATACATCGATGACATAGGCGGCGGTGACCTGGTTAAATTGCTGCACGAAGGCGAGGAGAAATTAACGGTTGATGATTCGGGTAATCTTACTCTTGCCGGCGGTATCCTGTCGCCATCCGTGACAGCCACGGGCGAGGGGCTGAGCGCTGCGCGGCTGCTGCTGGCCGCTAATGTGGTTATCTCGTCGGAGGGCGCGGCCGGGTTGGGCGGCGGGGTGAATATCTCGAGCAATGTGTATATAACGGGCTTCAGTTCGGCGTTTAAATATTACGGCGACGGCTCCGCACTTACCGGTATCCGGGACAATCTGGGTAACCATATAGCCAAAACCATACTGGACATGAACGGCAACAGCATAATTAACGCGTTGTCCGGAACATTCAGGCAAGGGGTAACGGCGTCTTCGTTCACGGTCACGGGGGCCGGGCTGAGCGCGGCGCGGCTGCTGCTGGCCGCTAATGTGGCCATCTCGTC
>CAIXBR010000017.1 GCA_903917735.1 uncultured Elusimicrobia bacterium
ATAATAGAATGGCGCTAACTTAAGACACTTTTGGCCTGAAAAGCTCCAATTGGTCCGTCTCACCGGCGGAAGCCGGTGCCCAGATTGTGGCAAGACCTGGATTCCGGCGTTCGCCGGAACGACGCAACAAAAAAATCCGGAACTGCCAACGGTAAAAAAAATGAAAACCCCGAAAAATTGCCGTCAAAACCTTAAGTTAGCGCCATTCTATTGTGTCACCGAATTGTTTGTCGTAGGTCGTTTGATGCCATAGGTGCGATTATTTACCGCGATCTCACCGCCACCAGCCGCCATTGCGCGCCATAAAGCCCGACGCTGTCCCATTTCGCCAGCTTGATAACCGTGTCCCTGGTTCCCGTCTTGTAAAACTCATATTCTCCCTCGCCATTACCGCGCGCGGCTATCTTTTTACCCAATGTCCTAAGATGCTTGTATTGGCTATATATCTCATCGCTGAAAAGCATTTTGCCTATTTGTGTTTTATCGGGGTCGTAAAGGATACGGCCTGCCTTGTCCATCACCCAGAAGTTAAAACCGTCCTTCCCCTCCAACGCAGCCAGCACACCCGACAGCAGGACTTCCGGCTTGACCAGGATCCCGACAGCGCCGGAAAATTTCTTGTCCTTTGAGAAAACAGGCTGGTAAATCCCGACGCCAGCGAAGCCCTGAAGTGAGGTGAAGACCTTGCCCATAACCGGCTTATGGGTTTTCAATATTTTCGCCACATGGTCTTGTTTTGAAACATCGGAACCCACGAGGTTTTTGTACTCGTCCGGGAATATCGCTGTTATTTTCCCCTTATCATCCACAACAGCACAGCTTGCCGCCGGCAATGAGGAACATAACCCGCCCAGCGTTTTAGCGGCATCCGCGGGAACCTCGCGTGCGGCTTGCGCAAGCGCGGAATCGATCCGCACGAAAACCTCCGCCACATCCGCCCGCGCCTCTTTCAGCACAGTGCCGCGTGCGCCGGACCGCGCCGCCTGGACCGCGCCGGACCGGCCAATCTCCGCCTGAGAAAAAGACGCCGCCAACGACACCGCCGCAACCGCATAGATCAGCTTTTTCATTATACCTCCCAAGTTCGCATTTACAGTGTAGGGCGTTTAGGGGACGTTGTTGATTTGTTGACTAACTTTTTTCAACCGTTTATTCTCATTAAATACTGATGATTAAGTTACGGTTGCTCCGGGCCCTTGGGATATTATGCGACAAATGGGGCGGGGCGTCGAGTTTTCATTGGGGGACATGCCTGGGCGGGTAATTCGGATGTATCGTGAGAGGGCGGGGTTAAAGATATTTATTATCTAAAGAATTGCCGGGTAACGGGCCAGAGAAACTTACTACGCGGCAGTTTTATGGAGGGGTGCCGGCGGGTTTTCCGCGCACTCCTTTGAGGGTTTAAGACCGGGGTCTGAAGGGTATCCCTATCATTGTTAACGGCAGTTTTAAAGTGTACAGTTCATGTCGGCAAATGGTGTACAGATTCGGCGGCGAAATTTCCCAGGTTGCCGACTTCCTTCCGGTTCCTAACAATATAAACCCGTTTTGATAGAGTTTCATGGAGGAGATCTCCATGAACCGCCCCCAACCCGTCAAAAAACGCTGCCCTTACTGCGGCGGCTATTTCACCCCCTACATCCGCGCCATTAAAACCCATAAGTCCTGCGGCAAAGCCGCGTGCAGCAAGAAGCAGAAGCGTGAGGCCCAGACCGCCTGGCTTAAGCGCAACCCGGATTATTTCCGCGGTCGGTATATCAAGGTAAAGCGCTGGCGGGACGCGCATCCCGGCTACCAGCGCAAGTACCGCGCCGCGAACCCGGAGCAGGTGGCCCGTGATAATCGCGCGCGCCTTGCGCGGTGGCATAAGCGCAAGCGGTTTCGCACCGAGATACAAGATGGATTGTTCCGACGGAGAATCGCCCGTATTCAAGACCTCAAAGGCACCGATATACAAGAAACATTAAATTTGAAGCTCGACGGGATAATCGCCGTTATGAGCGGCTGATCCGTTGCGAGATACAAGAAACATGGGCAATCTGATTTTCAAGGGTGTAGACTGTAAACATGGACAGCGAACTATGGGGCACAATACGACGAATGCGCACGGTCGACAAGCAGTCGATAAGCGCCATCGCGCGGCAGTTGCGACTGCACCGCGACACAGTGCGGCGGGCACTGGGAAGCGAATCCGGCCCGCCGGTCAACGAACCGCGCGGCCGGATGGCCGCATGCAAGTTGGATCAGTATTTCAGATACATATCCGACCGGCTGAAAGAATTCCCGAACCTGACTGCGTCGAAGATTCTTCTTGAAATCCGCAAGCAGGGATACCAGGGCGGTTACACCGTGCTGAAAGAGTATGTCCGGGAGTTGCGGCCGGCGTCGGCCCCGGCCGCGTTCCTGCGCATAGAAACACAGCCCGGCGAATTTGCCCAGGTGGACTGGGCCAATATCGGCAGCGTTACTATCGGCAATGCCCGGCGGCAGCTGTCTTGCTTCGTCATGGTGCTGTCCTATTCCCGCATGATGTACCTGGAATTCACCTTGTCGCAGCGGGCTGAGGATTTTATGGCGGCGCATGTGAATGCGTTCCGTTATTTTGGCGGCGTGCCGAAGCATATCAACTACGACAATCTGAAAACTGTGGTATTATCGCGTGTCGGCGCCGAGATCCGTTTCCACCCGCGGTTCATGGATTTTGCCGGTTACTATTTGTTTAAGCCGGTGCCTTGCGGCGTCCGTAAGGCCAATGAGAAGGGTAAAGTGGAGTCGGGGATAAAATACGTGCGCAGCGCGTTTCTGGCCGGGCGGGTTGTAAGCAGCCACGCGCAGGTGCAGTCAGAGGCAGAGCGGTGGCTGGCCGAGGAATGCAATACCCGGATACATGGCACCACCCGCGAACGTCCCACAGACCGCCTGGAAACGGACCGGGCAGCGCTGATGCCACAGCCGGCCAATGAATACGACTGCGCCATAACGGCATCGGCCAGGGCGACGAGCCAAGCGATTGTGCATTTTGACAGTAATCGCTATACGGTGCCATTCGGCTTTGCCGGTCGTACGCTGACTATAAAGGCGTGGCCGCGGCGGGTGGTGATATACAGTGGGGCCAGGCTATTGGCCTCGCATGTGCGCTGTTATGAGAAATACCGCGTAATAGAAGATCCCCGGCATTATGCGGGTTTACTGGCGCAGCGCAGGAAAGCGCAGATGTCGCTGCTGGTTGAATCATTTTTAGCGCTAAGCCCTGAGAGGGGATTGGCGGCTTCGGAACTGAGTCTGCAGGGGCAGCTGGATAAAATAATGACTATGGCTGGGCAGTACGGCAAGGACGAAGTAAATCTGGCTGTCGTGCGGGCACTGAAGCACCATGCCTACGGCGCGCATTTCATCCAGAACATCATCTTGCAGCAGCGCGCGGCGCGTAATATGCCGGCGCCGCAGCCGGTAGTGCTGACCAAGAAGCCGCAATGGACGAAGTTAGCGGTAGAGGAAACCGATATGGCGCTTTATGACCAGCTTTTTGAGGACAACATCTATGAGTGACAAAACCTCAGCCCCTAAGATCTGCGAAATGCTGCGCCGTCTGTGCTTGAATCATACCGAGCGGCATCTTGAGGAACTGGTTACCCGGTCCGGGAAGGAAGGAATGAGCAATACCGAGTTCCTTGGGCTGGTCCTGGACCATGAATTAGCGAATCGCCATGAAAACACAGTGGCCAGGCTGGTCAAGCAGGCGCGGTTCCCATGTGTGAAGACCCTGGATTCGTTTGACTGGACGCACCCGACCAGCATCCCGAAAGGCGTTATCATGAACGCGTTCAGCGTGGATTTTGTGCGCAGGAAAGAGCATCTTATATTTCTCGGTCCCGGGGGCGTAGGCAAGAGCCATCTGGCCGCAGCCCTCGGATTCGCGGCCTGTCAAAACACGATACGCACCATGTTCACTACGGCGGCGGATATGATCAACCGGCTGATCGCCTCCAAGTGCGATTACGGGCTGGAACGGGCGCTTAAGCGCTATACGTCACCCGGCCTGCTGGTTATCGATGAGCTGGGCTATATGCCCATGGACAAAGACGGAAGGGACCTGTTCTTCCAGGTAATATCAAAACGGGCCGAAACAGGCTCGATGATAATAACGACCAACAAGGCGTTCAAAGACTGGACGGAGGTCTTCCAGGACAATGCCGTGGCAACCGCTATAGCCGAACGGCTCATCGAACACGGGGAATTGATCAAGATCGAAGGGAGTAGCTATAGAGTGAAGAAAAGAAAGCAGCGACAACTGGGGATGTAAAACTTCCGGGCGGGTGGCGGCGGGCTGTACCGATTTTTTTGTTTTACCCGCTGGAGGAATGTTGGCGTGCGCCCAAAATGGCGAAAAGGGGTCAAACTGTACACCTAATTCCGGCGGAAACTGTACACTTTTGGACCGCCGCTAACA
>CAIXBR010000018.1 GCA_903917735.1 uncultured Elusimicrobia bacterium
AGATTGAGCGTGCCGCCGGAATTGACAGTCAGTGTTTTGACTTGCTTGAACCGGATCGTCTTCCCGCCCGTCGTCGCGGAAAGCGTCCCTCCGGAGGCGATGGTGACGTTATCCTGGAATGTGGTATCACCCCCAAGCGACAACACGCCCTTTGTGATGGCCACCGCACCGGGGATGGTCCATGCGCCGGCACTCGTGACTGTGCCGGAATCTTTATTGACCGTAAGAGCACCGGTAAAAGGCGTCGCCATGCCCAAAGTGATGGCTTGGTCAGCAGTACCGGAAAGTGTAATCGCCGCCGTGCCGCCGTCAAACGTGGAAACGACCGAGACTGGACCTTGGGCATTGACGGTGCCAGTATTGAGTAAACCGTCCGTTAGCGTCAATGTCCCGTGGGTGGTAACGCTTGTACCGCCGGCGATGATCAGAGCATAACCCGGCTTGTTGGAGCTAAGATTATTAAATACCTCTGCATCGGCGGTAAGGGTCTGATTGGCACCGGCACCGGTGAACGCGACCGTGCCTGTGCCTTCGTCAAACGTTCCGCCGTTCACGGTAAAATCCCCGCTGGTGATCGTGGTCGTATAAGAGCTGGAGTAATAAGTCCCTGAGGTCAATGTGAGACTGTAAAAGGATAAACTTCCGGCCGGCGTCACGCTGAGATTGGAATTATTAAACGTGACGTTGGGCAACGCGCTGCCCGCGCCAAGCGTCACTGTCTGCGCGCCTGCGCTATTTAAAATTAAATTTGCCGTGCCGCCGTCAAACGTGGAAGCGACCGAAACCGCGCCTTTGGCATTCACGGTGCCGGTATTGAGCGAACCGTCCGTAAGAGTCAGCGCCCCGTTCGCCGTAATCGTGGTGCCGCTGACTACGGTGAAGATTGCTCCGTCATTCTTATTGACGGTCATGGCGTTAAATGTCTGGCCGTTGGCTGTCAGAGCAGATGCCGCGCCCGTGAATGTCGCCGTGGTCGGAGCCGTAAACGTGCCGCCTGCCTTTGTAAAATTTCCGTTAAACGTGCAATTCGTAGCTCCCCCGGTGAAGGTGCCGCCGCTTTGAGTGTAATTGCCGCCGACCGTGACGGCCCCGCTGGCGCCCGAGGCGTCGATCGTGGCGCCGGTATTTAACTGCACGACGCCTGCCGTGGTCAAAAGAGCGTTGAGTGTAAGCGTGGACGAACCGCTCACGTAAACAGCTTTGGCGCTGGCAGGACTCGACACTGTGGGCTGATAGGTTCCAGCTCCGTCGATGACCGCGGTTTTTGTAGCATCCGGACTACCGGCCGACCAATTCGCAGCTGTGGCCCAGGCCGTCGAAGTGCCGCCTAACCAGCGGGTCGTGTTTGCGGCGTCAAAGTTCCAGTTCACATTATTTCCACCGTCGCCGCTGCTTGAATTCGTGGGAGCTAACAACTTCCCGCCCGAAGCGTCGTTATAGCTTACGCTCAAGTAGCCCATGACTGCGGTTGCTGCGCTGTTTACGATCAGGTAAGCGGCACTCGAAGCGCTCGAAGCAATGGTCAGGACCTTGCCTGAGCCGCCTTTCAGCGTGAGCGTCCCGCCCGAGACGATCGTCTGCGTCGTGCCGGCGGCGAATGTGAGCATCCGTCCCGTGGTGTCGCCGGAAATATCGCACGTTAATTTATAGAAGGTATTGGAACCGGATAGGGCGTGGTTGCCACCGCTTGTTAAAGTGACCGTGCCTATGGAGTAGATGAATGTCCCGTTATTCGTCCAATTGCCCGCGCAGGCAATGTTATAAGTGGAGGCCTGGTTCAAGCTCCTCACATCCAAAGTGGTAAGAGCGTTTATGACGAGATTTCCGTTGATCGTAAAATTGGCCGGAAGGTTGAAGGTCCCGTAAGGATAGTTCAACGTAATATTTCCGTGAGGAGCATTGATCAGGGTGACGGTGGATCGGGAATTATCTATCCGGCCCGTATAGACAACGGTGGACGCGGCATTCAAAGTCACCGTTCCCCAATTGGTAAAGCCCGAACCTCCGAGATTGAGAGTCACGCCCGAAGCGGCTGACAATCCCCCTGTATAGAGCGAGCCAAAATCGGTAAGCGTTCCGGCCGAAATCGTGGTCAGGCCGCTCACCTCAAGATATTCGACCGTTACGTATCCGCTGTCTGAGACAGTCAGCGTGCCGGCGAGTTTAAAACCCGTTCCGGTCGTCCCGTTATGCCGTTCGCTTGGCGGCACGGAGATCCTTAAATAACGCGTCGCGTCAGTCGTATTGCCGGAGAGAGTGAGATTGTCGGAGAGGCCGCCCGCTCCCCAATCGTTGTAACATTCGGCGGTCGCACGCCTGTTCCCCGAGACGAGGTCGCCTCCTTCGGCGGTCTCCCAACCACTCAAAGTGGCATAATCTCCCCCGGCCCAAGGGCTTGTCCCGAGGGTCCCCGCCACACCGACACCAGTCTGTGCGTAGCTGAAGAGGGCTTGGCTGGTTACTGAAGCGATGACAAACGTCCCGTTAAAGGACGCGGTCCCGCCCGAACCCGTGTTGATCGTTATCTTCTGCCCGACTTTCAGGTTGTTGTTCGGGTAGGCAGCCGCCAACGTGACCGAGACGACGTTCGCCGACCTCGATATCGCCGATATCGTCTGGCCTGCTCGGATGATCTTCATAGCATCGATCGCTACCGAGTCCAGCGCAGTATCGGACATCTCTGCGTAAGTCCAGCCGGCATTTTGTCCGCCGCGATATTGCGAAGAAGCGCCTACGATGTTGATGGTCGCGGCGGGCGCGACCGAGAGGCCGCCCGTATATAAACTGCCCTGTTCTGTTATCGTCCCGGCTGTTACGGAGGTCATGCCAGTCACCTCGAGATACGTGAGGTGCACGTTTTCGTTATCTGCCAGGGTAAGATATCCGGAGATTTGAAAGCCGGTTCCCGGGGTTCCGTTGTTGCGCTCGCTAGCCGGAACGGTAACCTCAAGATAGTGATAGGCATCGGTCGTGTTTCCCATGATGATGAGATTCTCGGCAAGCCCGCCCGCCCAATCATTGTAACATTCGGCTATAGCAACCTTACCGATCGAGACAAGATCCCCTCCCTCCGCGGCTTCCCAAGACACAAGCGAAGTATAGTCGCCTCCCGCGATCGAACTGCCATCCGTTGTCCCGGACGCATTCGCCGCGGTTTCGGCGTAGCTAAAATGAAGCTGGTCGGTCACGGCGGTGATCGTAAAAAGACCGTTAAAACCCGTCACGCCCGATATCACAATCCTCTGTCCTGTTTTCAGGTTGCTGTTCGGGTAGGCGCCCGTCAACGTGACCGAGACGACATTCGTCGACCTCGATATTGCCGATATCGTCATGCCTGCTCTTATCAGCTTTACCGACCGCGACGCCTCCATGTAAGACCACCCGGACGCGATACCTCCTGTGTATTCGGCGTACGCTGGCACCGCGAGCGCTGTCATCACAAGCGCCATCGTCGCCATCGTTAGAATCGCGAACTTAATTCGTTTCATCGTAACACCTTCTTTTTAGTGTCATAGCTTTGACACTTTGATGCTCTGACACTCCGTTCATGCTGTCCCTACAACAAGTATCCCTTACTCCACCCAAAAAGTTGTCATACCGAAGTCAAGTGCTTGTCAAGATTGTGTCAAACACCCGGTTTTTTTCAATTCAACAAGACATTCACAAGCAGGCTCTTCAGTCGACTATGCGCTAAACCGTCACTTGTCCTGTGTCGCAAGCCACCTGTATCGGCATACCGACTATGCGCCGCCCAGCAACGGACGGAATCGCTTATTTTTTCCGCGTCGATCCTGCCGTTTTCAGCGTCATAAGCGAACCTTTTAAGCCGCTTTTTGAACCGCTTCACATTATCCGACGCGAGCCTTCTATGATCGTCATAGATCCTGAACCCCAGGAATTTGATCCCGTTTCGGGTCTTATAAACCTGCGACTTGCCTTCGTGGAGATCGAGAGCAAGTTTGTTTTTCAAGAAATCCCTTATCTTGATTTTAACCTCGAACAAATCCTCTTTGTCATTACCAAAAAGAAGAAAATCGTCCATGTAGCGGAGATAATAACGCCGGCGCAAATCAAATTTAACAAAATAATCCAGTTCATTCAGATAAAGGTTCGCGAAGAACTGGCTCGTCAGACTGCCGATGGGTAAACCCTTGCCGCCGCCATCGCAAGGGTCCGAAGTATCCATGACTTGCCTTGCCGAATCAATGATCCCGTTGGTAAGCCATAAGAGATCCTTATCTGTCGTTCTTTTCGCGAGTATTTCTTTAAGCACGCCGTGGTCGATGGAAGGGAAATACTTTTTCACGTCGCCGTGCAAGCAAAACCGGTTGGCTCGCAGGAAGCTTTGCGTCCTGTCCACGGCGATATGCGTCCCTTTGCCTTTCCGGCAAGCATAGGAATCGTGGATAAAAGTTTTATCAATGAACGGTTCGATCACATCATGCACGGCGTGATGCACGACCCTGTCCCTGAAAGGCGCGGCAGCGATATTCCGTTGTTTGGGGTCGTAGATGGTAAACATACGATATTTTCCGTGGCGATAGGTTTTATCCGCCAATTCTCTATGCAATGTCCCCATCTCTTCTTCAAGGTTAAAGTTAAAATCAGCCACCGCGTCCCCATAGCGCCTGCCACGGGCGGCCAGATGCGCCGAGCGATAAAGGTTCTCTTTTGAAATAATCTCATGATAAACGTTGCTGATCTTTTTCATCGATTTTCACCTATCGGTTAGCGGGTGAACGCGTTAGCGAGTGTGCGGGCTCAACCCGTTAACCCATTTACCCGTTCACCCGCTCACTCAATCCGGGAAAGTCTTCGCACAACGGCCGCCGTTATTGTTGTTCCGATTGTTATTCGTGTTAGCCGCGTTGTTACGGTCCGAGACACGGGCGTTCGATGTATCATTGTTCCAATTACCGCCGCGAAAGCCCGAGCCAACAACCCTTTTACGACGCTACACCTTGCTTTAATCGCCATATCAAGCAGAAGCTTCGTGTTAAAAAACCTCCGCCAGATATCCGCCTCTTTTTCCATCCGTTATTGCAAAGATGTCGAAGAAACCGAAGAAACCCCTTCGCAATGACAGATCGAGGAATAGCGTCTGGACTTCCCCTTTTATGTGGCCGCTCCTGACATCCGTAAACGTCAGGATCCTGGTTTTTATTTTAAAGAACAGATGCCTTAAGCCATCCCCCGACCATTTTGCCGATCTCGAGGGTCAGCTGACAAAAATAATCATAACCCGGCAAACTGACATACTTCATATCTTTGGCAATCCTCATCATGAAACGCAAAACATCCAGTTTTAGATTAACCTTGATCAAGACCTCCCTTTTATTTTTTGAATACACCGCTTCGATCAGCATCTCCAGGATGTCAAGCAAAATTCTCTCGATCCGGTCCGCCAGCAGAAACCGCTGGTCTTTCGGAAAATTCGCAATTTTGGGAAGTATCCAGAGAATCAACCTGTAATGCTTTTCGACAACCGGAGTTATTTTTTGCATCTATTTTTATTTTTCCTTCGCCCCGCCATCGGCGGGACTTGAACTGACGTTAAAAAAAACAAAACTAAAAGATCAAAAGAGCAAAAAACTAAGGGGAAGTCCTCGCACAACGGCCGCCGTTACTGCTGCCCCGACCGTAATTCGTGTAAGCCGCGCTGCCACGGTCCGAGACACGGGCGTCCGATGTACCATTGCCCCAACCACCGCCGCGAAAGCCCGAGCCAAGCGCGCTGGTGCCGGGCCAAGTGGAAACTTCAGCGCCTGTGGCATTTCCGGTTGCGCCTAATATTCCGTTCCCGTGAGTTCCCGTAAATAATCTCC
>CAIXBR010000019.1 GCA_903917735.1 uncultured Elusimicrobia bacterium
AATAAACGGGTAATGACTGGAACAGGAGTTTATAAGTATAAGGGGATTGCGAAACGGATGGGAAGAGTGGCTCGGAAATCGCGCGCTACCTGTACACTACTGACCGCCAGAAACTGGACACTTTGGCCCTGGCGTTTACATTCAGGCAGGCGAATACAGGAAATTGGTGTCCACGGCGGTTGAAAAGGCCACACAGGTAGCGACCAGGGAGAACATAAAAGCAGCCATTTCCAAGGCTTTGCGGGAAGGTAAAAATATCGAGGATATTCTAAAGGATCTTTAAATACCGGGCACCCTGCCCCGGGAAATACCGAAAGTGAATTCAGGCCGGTCCACCCATTCCGGGACCGGCCCCGACGGGGATTTTATCCAACGGCAGTGTGCGGCAAAAAACTACTTTCGATTTTCCTGTGAATTCGACCTAAAATTCGACCTACCTGTGTCGCAAATTTTTCGCGACATGTTTTCGCTACAATGTTTTCGCGACATGTTGACAAAACATTAACGATGGTGTACACTGTTAATAGTGGCGGCGTTAATTTAGTAACGTTAATAAATAACGCTGCTATAGCATCGTTACAAAATACACGGAGAGTTACGGAGGAAAGTATGGCCAAGATAATCTGCATTGATGACGACAGGGATATTCTGGATACCTGCGAAGTAGTTCTCGAGGGACAGGGCCACACCATTGAAACAGCTATTAACGGAAAGGAAGGATTCGAAACGGCCCTGAAGATGAAGCCGGACCTGATAATATTGGACGTTATGATGGACGATTCCACCGAGGGCTTCCACACCGCCCAGAAGTTCCGCCGGACCAAGGCGCTTATGTACACGCCGATAATGATGCTCACCTCCGTCAACGAAACCGCTCCCCAGAAGTTCGGAGCCAAGGACGGCGAATTCCTGCCGGTGGACGCCTTCGTTGAAAAACCGATAAAGCCCAAGGAGCTCGTAGCCAAAGTTAAAGAACTGCTGGCGCTGAAAAAAGACCAGATCAACACGGAGGGCCGCCGGTAAGCCCCTCATGACAAATATCCCGCAGCGCACCGTGGAGAGGTTTTTCCGGTATTGCCAGTTCCTGCACACACGCATAGAGGCAGGTTCGGAGTTCGTCTTTTCGCACGAACTGGCGGCTTCGGTCGGGGTAAGCCCGGAGCAGGTAAGGCGCGACCTGATGAATTTCAGCCTTAAGGGCACGCCGCAGAAGGGCTACAGCGCGGGAGAATTCCTGAGAGAGCTGTACGCGCACCTGGAATCCTCCTCGCGCACCAACGTTGTGCTGGTAGGCACCGGGAACCTGGGCAAGGCCATCCTTTCCTACTTCAACAAGCGGCGGCCGAACCTTTCCATTGTCGCGGCTTTCGACCAGGACCCGGAAAAGAGCGACAGGGTAGTGGCCGGCTGCCATGTTTACCATATCAGCCAACTGGAAAAGATCGCCAGGGACCAGAAAGCGCTGGTGGGGATAATAACGGTCCCGGCACAATCCGCGCAGGAAGTCGCCGCACTCCTGATCAAGTCGGGGATAAAAGGCATACTGAACTTCGCGCCCATCAATCTCAGGCTTCCGCCGGAAATATTCCTGGAGCATATAGACATCACTCTTTCCATAGAAAAAGCGGTATATTTCGCGAGACAATCAAAAACATCCAAGGAGCTGCAAAAATGACGGCAAAGACCAAAGTGGACAAGGTCCTGGAAGGGCACAAGTTCGCCAAGCGCGACAAACTGATCCCAATCCTCCAAGAGATACAGACAGCCGACGGCTATATATCGAAAGAGGCCGTCTCCAAGGTAGCTCAGCATCTTTCCGTGCCGGCGTCCAAGATCTACGGCGTGGCGACCTTTTACAACCAGTTCAGATTCAAACCGCTGGGAAAATACCATGTCACCGTATGCCGCGGCACGGCCTGCCACGTAAAAGGATCCCTGTCGGCGCTGAAGATCGCCGAGGACGCTCTTAAGATAAAAGCGGGTGATACCACCCGGGACGGTCTGTTCAGCATCGGCGTGGTAGTCTGTATGGGCGCCTGCGGCCTTGCGCCGGTAGTGAATATAAACGGCGAATTCCACGCGAAGATAACCGGCACGAAAATGAAGAACCTTATCGACACCCTTAAAACATCGGAGAAAGCAAATGCAAAATAACGACCTCTTTGAGAGCAACATGAAATCGGTGCCGGAATCTGCGCGGCAGGCTTTCCTCTCCGCGGTAGGCGGCGCGGACTATGCCGCCAAATTTAAGCTTCTGCGCAGGGACGAGATCTCCCGCCCGGTCATTTACATAGGCGCCGGCACCTGCGGCCTCGCGTCCGGGGCCGGCAAGACGATGGAAGCGGCCAGGGCCTACCTTAAAAAGAAGAAGATCCAGGGCGACATCATCGAGGTGGGCTGCATAGGCCTCTGCTCGGCGGAGCCGCTCATGGACGTGCAGCTGCCCGGCATGGCCAGGGTCTCTTTCCAGCGGATCACCGAAGCGCAGACCGAGGCCGCCCTGGAATCAGTTTTCAGCGGCAAACCCCTCAAAAGCCTCGTCCTGGGCCAGTTCGAGAATCCCGCGCACAAGAAGTGGGACGGCGTCCCGCTGGTAAGCGAACATCCCTTCTTTAAGCACCAGGTGCGCTTCGTGCTGGACAACTGCGGCCTTGTGGACCCGGTCTCCATCGACAACTACGTCGCCCGCGGCGGCTATTCGGCTTTCCTTAAAGTCATACACTCCATCACTCCCGCGAAAGCCTGCGACATGGTGGAAGCCAGCGGGCTCAGGGGCCGCGGCGGCGGCGGCTTTCCGACGGGAAAGAAATGGAAGATAGCTCTGAACACGGATGCCGACCAGAAATACATGATCTGCAACGCCGACGAGGGCGACCCGGGCGCCTTCATGGACCGGGCGGTCATAGAGGGTGACCCGCATAAAGTGCTGGAAGGCCTGGCCATCGCGGCCTACGCCATACACGCCTCAAAAGCGTACGTTTACATACGGGCGGAGTACCCGCTGGCGGTCAAGAACCTTATTAAGGCTATCGCCGACGCGAAAGCCCGCGGCCTGCTGGGCGAGAACATCTACGGCAGCGGCTTCAACCTGGACGTTATAATAAAGATGGGCGCGGGCGCGTTCGTCTGCGGCGAAGAGACCGCGCTGATGCACAGCATAGAGGGCAAACGCGGCATGCCCAAGCCCCGCCCGCCGTATCCCGCCATCAAAGGCCTCTTCGGGAAACCCACGGTCATCAACAACGTGGAAACACTCGCCAATCTCTGGGCCGTGTTCACGCTGGGACATGAAGCGTTCGCAGCCATCGGGACCGCCGGCAGCAAGGGGACAAAAGTCTTCGCGCTCTCGGGCATGGTCAACCGCACCGGCCTGGTGGAGATACCGATGGGCACGACGCTGCGCCAGGTGGTGTTCAGCATCGGCGGCGGAATCCCCAACGGAAAGAAGTGCAAAGCGATACAGATCGGCGGGCCCTCCGGCGGCTGCATCCCGGAAGCCCATCTCGACATCGCCTGCGACTACGAGGCTCTCAAGAACTTCGGGGCGATAATGGGCTCCGGCGGCCTTGTGGTACTGGACGAGAACACCTGCATGGTGGATCTGGCCAAGTTCTTCATGGAGTTCATTCAGAGCGAGTCCTGCGGCAAATGCATTCCGTGCCGCGAAGGCACGCGGCGGATGCTGGAGATACTGCGTGCCATCACCCGCCCGCGCCGCAAAGAGGAGAACCTCGACGCACTGCTCCGCTTCCAGGGCGTCATGTACTTAAAAGAGCTCGGCGAGATGATCAAGAAAACCTCGCTGTGCGGGCTCGGCCAGACGGCCCCTAACCCGGTGCTGTCGACCCTTAAATGGTTCAGGGACGAGTACGAGGCGCATATCTTCGAGCGCCGCTGCCCGGCCGGCGCCTGCCGCGAACTGGTCGGCGCCCCTTGCCAGAACGGCTGCCCGGTCGGCACCGAAGTCTGGCGCTATGTCGCCCACGTCGGACGCGGGGAATACGAGGAGGCCTACCGGACCATCCGTACGGCCAATCCGTTCCCGTCGGCCTGCGCCCGCGTCTGCGACCACCCGTGCGAAATGGTCTGCCGCTGCGGCACCACCGGCGGCGAACCCATAGCGGTACGCACGCTGAAACGTTTCGTAGTCGATAAGATCGGCCCGTCGGCTTACAAGTGCGAAGCGCCGGACCCGAAGAAAGACGCCCCGCGCGTGGCGGTCATAGGCGGCGGCCCCTCCGGGCTTACCGCCGCCAATCAGCTGTCTATGAAAGGCTACAGGGTCACGGTCTTCGAAAAGGAACGCAAAGCCGGCGGTATGCTGGTCTGCGGCATTCCCGAATACCGCCTGCCGCGCAGGGTGCTGGAATGCGAGATAGCGTCCCTTCTGAACAAGAACATCACGCTTAAATGCAATTCCCAACTGGGGCGCGACTTCACCCTGGACAGCCTGGCCAAAGCGGGCTACGCCGCGGTCTATGTAGCTATAGGCGCGCACCGGAGCAAGAAACTGGGGCTGGACGGCGAGGACGCGGCTGGGATCATCCCCGGCATCAAGTTCCTCAAAGCGTACAACCTGCAGAAAAAAGAACTGGCCTGCGGACGGGTGGGGATCATCGGCGGCGGGAACTCCGCTCTTGACGCTGCCCGCGTGGCGATCCGGGAGAAGAAAGCGACCTCCGTCACCATCTTCTACCGCCGCACCCGCGAAGAGATGCCGGCCTACTCCGAGGAGATAGAGGCGGCGCTGCAGGAAGGGGTAAAGCTCGAGGTCCTCGAGGCTCCGGCCGCGGTGCTCGCGAAAGGCGGACGCCTTACCGGTATCCGCTTCATAAAGAACGAACTCGGCCCCCGCGACGACAGCGGCAGGGCGCGCCCCGTACCCATAAAAGGAAGCGAGCATGATGTGCCGCTCGACACGCTTATAGTGGCGATTAGCGAAGAGCCGGAGACCGAAGTCCTTTCCGGGATGAGTCTGACCAAAGGCGGAGCGCTCTCTATCAACTCCGAGTCTTACTCGGCCGGGCGGACCGGCGTATTCGGCGGAGGCGACGCCGCCACCGGCCCCAGCACTGTGATCAAAGCCATAGCCGCGGGAAAGAACGCGGCGGTCATGATGGACCGCTTCCTGACCGGCAGGCAGATGAAGCTCTTGAGCCGTGTGCGGCTGCCTTCCGTTTACGTGGAGCCGGCGCTGACCCCCGAAGAGGAAGAAGCCTCCTTCCGCGTGGCCGCCGTCCATCTGAGGCCGGCGGCGCGCAGGAAGAACTTCAAAGAAGTGGACCTGTGCGTGGCGGAAAAACACGCGTTGTGCGAGGCGCGCAGATGCCTGCGCTGTGACATAGAATTCACTCAGCCCGATTAACGTCAAAGAGGTGACACCATATGCTTAATATCGAAGTGAACGGACGCAAGATTACCGCGAAAGAAGGCGATACGATACTGCAGGCGCTCACACGCGCCGGGATAAAGGTCCCGACGCTGTGCTACCTCGAAGGCATGCTGCCCTCCGGGGCCTGCCGGATGTGCGTGGTAGAGGTGGCCGGCGCCCCGTCCCTGATACCGTCCTGCTCGTTCCCCGCAGCGGAGGGGATGAAGATAAAGACCAATACCCCGCAGGTACTCGAGGCGCGCAAGACCATAGTGGAGCTGCTCCTCTCGAACCACCCCGACGACTGCCTGTACTGCATCCGCGGCGGCGACTGCGACCTGCAGCGCCTGGCCAAGGAGAACGGCGTGCGGCACAGAGTGTTCCGCGGCGCCCGCACCAAACGCGCCAAGGACGTGTCAAGTCCGGCGCTGGTGCGCGATCCCGAAAAGTGCATTCTCTGCGGCAAGTGCGTGCGGGTCTGCGAGGAGGTCCAGGGCGTTTCGGCCATAGACTTCATCCAGCGCGGCTCCAACACGTTCATCGGCACCGCCTACAACAGCGGGCTTAACGTTTCAAGCTGCATAAACTGCGGCCAATGCGTCCTGGTCTGCCCCACCGGCGCGCTCGCCGAGCGCAGCTACGTCGACGAGGTCTTAAAAGCGCTGAACACCCCGGGCAAGACGGTGGTGGTGCAGCACGCCCCCGCAGTATCGGTTTCCATCGCCGAAGAGTTTAACATGAAGCCGGGCACCGACATCGACGGCAAGATGGTGGCGGGGCTGCGCCGCGTCGGCTTCAAGAAGGTGTTCGACACCTCCTTCACCGCCGATCTCACGATCATGGAGGAAGGCTCGGAACTCGTCAAACGCGCCACCGGCGGCGGGGTGCTCCCCATGTTCACCAGCTGCTCCCCAGGCTGGATAAAGTTCGTAGAGCAATTCTATCCCGAACTGATCCCGAACCTTTCAACCTGCAAGAGCCCGCAGCAGATGATGGGCGCGCTGATCAAAACCTTTTTCGCGCAGCGCGAAAAGATCAACCCCGCCGACATCATCAGCGTTTCTATCATGCCGTGCACGGCCAAAAAATTCGAGGCCGCCCGGCCGGAGCTGGGCCGAGACTACGCCAGCGACGTGGATTACGTACTCACCACCCGCGAGCTCGCCGAGCTTTTCCGCGTTACCGGCGTGGACCCTTCCGCGCTCGAGCCTGAAACGCCCGACACGCCCTTCGGGGAACGCTCCGGGGCCGGCAAGATATTCGGCGCCTCGGGCGGCGTAATGGAAGCCGCGATAAGAAGCGCCTACTTCCTTATCACCGGTTCGGAGCTGAAGGACTACAATATCCAGGAGCTCCGCGGAATGAAAGGCTGCAAGGAACTCCGCGTGAAGGCCGGGAAGATAGAACTTGGCGCGGCGGTAGTTTCAAGCCTTGGCCAGGCCCGCAAGCTCATTGAGGAGATAAAGGCGGGACGTTCCGACCTGCAGTTCATAGAGGTCATGACCTGCCCCGGAGGCTGCATTAACGGCGGCGGCCAGCCGCTGCGCGCGAACATGGACGCCATCAAGGCCCGCATGAGCGCCCTCCATCAGATAGACAAGGACGCCCCTCTGCGCGTCAGCCACAAGAACACGCAGGTAAAGCGCCTCTACGAAGAGTTCCTTGGCGCCCCGCTCAGCCACAAAAGCCATGAGCTGCTCCATACGCACTACACCAAGCGCGACGTCCTCCGCTGACGCCCGCAAACCGAGGTTAAACAAAATGAGCACAAAGAAGAATATCCTGGTAGTGGACGACGACATAGACTTTCTGGACCAGATCGCGCTGACGATGAAAGCCGACGGCTACAACGTAACCACGGCGCAGGGGCAGGAGGAGGCCGAGGACGCCATGCTTACGGCAATCCCTGACCTGGCCATCCTGGACCTGATGATGGAGAACATGGACTCCGGGTTCGTGCTGTGCCACCACATCAAGAAGATCTATCCGGCAACCCCGGTCATAATCCTGACCGCGGTCGAAGCGGAAACCGGCATGGACTTCAAGGCGCGCTGCAGCGAAGCCGCCTCCTGGGTAAAAGCGGACGCGATGATGCATAAGCCCGTCCTGCCCGAGCAGCTCAGGAGCGAGGTCAGGCGCCTTCTCCGGGCCTGAACTCCCCGGCTGAAGCACGGCCGGACACGCGGCGGATAAAGAGAGAACAGCAATGAACAGCAACATCCCGCTCGTTGTCACCATAAAGGAAAAATGCAGGACCTGCTACACTTGCGTCCGCGGGTGCCCGGCAAAGGCCATACGGATAGCCGGCGGGCAGGCCGAAGTGATCAGGGAGCGCTGTATCGGCTGCGCCAACTGCGTGCTTATGTGCAGCCGCCAAGCCAAAGAGGTGCGCAGCTCGCTTGAAGAAGCGCGCGCTGTGCTGGCCTCCGGGGCCGTCACGGCCATCTGCCTGGCGCCCAGCTTTCCCGTGGAGTTTCCCGAACTGGACCCGCTCCGGTTCGCCGGGATGCTGAAAAGCCTGGGCTTCAAATACGTCACGGAAGTAGCTTTCGGCGCCGACATGGTCTCGCTCAAGTACCGCCGTTTGCTCAGCGAGAACCCTGGCAAGAAGTTCATCAGTTCGGCCTGTCCCGCCGTAGTTTCCTACATAGAAAAGTATCATCCCGCTCTCGTCGGCAACCTGGCGCCGCTGATCTCGCCCATGGTGGCGGAAGCGCGCATAATCAAAAGCCGCTACGGAAAGGACCTGAAGATAGTTTTCGCCGGTCCTTGCGTCGCAAAAAAAGACGAGGCGCTGCGCCATCCCGGAGAAATTGACGCCGTTATCACTTTCTCCGAGCTGCGGGAACTCCTCACGACCTCGGGGATCGGCCCCGAGACGGCGCTGAACGCCCACTTCGATCCTCCTTACCCCGGCAAGGGGGTGCTCTATCCCATGGGCGGGGGGCTTCTGACCACTTCCGAACTAGAAGAGGACCTAATGAGCGGCAGGTTCCTTTCTACGGAAGGCCTTGAGAATTTCACCGAAGTCCTGAAGAACCTGGAGCACGGCGACATCGACGCAGATTTTCTCGACATACTTTGCTGCAACGGCTGCCTGATGGGTCCGGGCCTGACGGTGAAGGGCTCCCGGCACGCGCGCCAGACGGTCCTGCGGAAATACGCAAAGAAGTGCTACTACAAGATCAAGATAAGCGAGTGGGAAGAGGAGGTACAGAAGTGCCGTAACCTCGACTACGCGGCCGTCTTTAAGCCCGGGGATATGCGCATTACCCAGCCTCCGCCGGAAGAAATAAAACAAATACTCACGAACATGGGAAAGCCCGCGCCCGAAGATGAGCTGAACTGCGGCGCCTGCGGCTACCAGACCTGCCTGGAGCACGCTACGGCCATTTTCCGCGGTCTCGCCGAAAGCGAAATGTGCCTGCCCTACACCATAGACCGGCTTAAGACTACCGCGGAGGAGCTCACTATCTCGTACAACCAGCTGGCAAAGACCAGGCAGGCGCTGATGCAGTCGGAAAAGCTCGCCAGCATGGGCCAGCTGGCCGCCGGCGTGGCGCACGAACTGAACAATCCCCTGGGCGTGGTCCTGCTCTACGCCCACCTGCTGGCCGAGCAGTGCCCGAAGGATTCCCGCGTCCACGCCGACGCCCGCATGATCACCGAGCAGGCCGACCGGTGCAAGAAGATAGTGGGCGGGCTGCTCAACTTCGCCCGCAAGAATAAGCCCTTCTTCCGCCAGACCGACCTGTCGCGGCTTATAGACAATTATTTCAAGACCGCTCCCATGCCGCGCACGATAACACTGAAGGTGGAGCGCGCCGGCGAGGAACTGCAGGCGGAAATGGACCCCGACCAGATAATCCAGGTGGTATCCAATCTGGTGACCAACGCCCTAGAGGCCATGTCCGGGGGCGGCGCCCTCACGGTCAGGACCTTCGCCGAGAAGGAGAACGTCTGCTTCAGTATGACCGACACCGGCTGCGGCATAAAGCCGGAGAATTTCAAGAAGATCTTCGAGCCTTTCTTCACCACCAAGCAGATAGGCAAGGGCACCGGGCTGGGCCTGGCCGTATCGTACGGGATAATAAAGGTGCACCGCGGGAACATAGCGGTGGCTAGCAATTCCGACCCTAAGAAAGGCCCTGCCGGGACCACCTTCACGGTAAAGCTGCCGCGCGTCACGAAGGACGCCGGCGCTATAAAGATGAAGCCGGAAAGCACCGCGAGGTAGAATTTCCACGGCGGCAGACTGCCGCCGCAGAGAAGCGCTCTTACCACATCACCAGGATATACTATGAACCTACCGAAAGAACAGCAACTTGACCTGCTTATCGTCGACGACGAGGCGGGGATGCGCACCGGGGCCGAGCGCTCGCTGGAGGGCTTCTCTGTGACCCTGCCGGACTTCAACGAAACCGTCACGTTCACCGTGCGGTCCACCGGCACCGGCGAGGAAGCCCTGGCCGCCCTCAAGGCTAAAACTCCGGATATCATTTTGCTGGACTACAAGCTCCCCGACATGACCGGCATAGACGTGCTAGAGGCCGCCCCCGAACCGCGCGACTTCCTGACCATTATGATAACCGCTTTCGCCTCGCTGGAAGTCGCCGTTACCGCCACCAAGCGCGGCGCCTTCGACTTCCTGGCCAAACCCTTCACGCCCGAGGAACTGCGCGCCACGGTGCAGAAGGCCGCGCGCAGCATCTACCTGCACCGCAAGGCGCGCCGCCTGGAAGAAGAGAAGAAGCAGGTCCGCTTCGAGTTCATCTCGGTGCTGGCGCACGAGCTTAAATCGCCGCTGGCGGCGGTAGAGGGCTACATGCACCTGATGAAGGAGCGCATGAAAGGCCCCGAGCTTGCCGCCTACGACAGCATGGTGGAACGCAGCGTGGTACGGATAGGCGGCATGCGCAAACTGGTGATGGACCTATTGGACCTGACCCGCCTTGAGTCCGGAAAAAAGAAGCGCGCGCTGGAGCCGGTGGACCTGGTAAAAGCCGCCGGGCTGGCCTTGGAGGCCGCGGCCCAGATGGCGGCGCGCAAGAAAGTGACACTGGAGCTGAAAGCACCGCCGGAACTGCTGATGACCGCGGACCCGGGCGAAGTGGATATGATCTTCTCGAACCTGCTTACCAACGCCGTCAAATATAATAAGGATGGGGGGAAGGCCGTGCTTGAGCTGGAACGCCGGGACGGCGGCGCGGTGCTGGTGCGCTGCTCCGATACGGGCATCGGCATGACCGAGACTGAACTGGCAAAACTATTCGGAGAATTCGTCCGGATGAAGAACGAGCATACCCGCTCCATCGACGGCAGCGGGCTGGGCCTGTCCATCCTTAAAAAAGTGGTAAAGCTTTACGGTGGGGAAGTACGGGTGAAATCCGCGTACGGGGAAGGTTCGTCCTTCGAGCTGACGCTGAAGGACGCTAAAGTGTCCATGGCCGGCGCAGAGCCGGCGCTGAAGGCTTGAACAAAGCCTTCGGGAGGGTTTATGCAGACAACTACGGTCAACGCGGACAGCTATGCCAGCTACCTTAACGGCGGCCTGGACTTTATCGACGACGCCGCCCTGCGCCGGGCCCTGGCAGCCCCCGCTCCCTCCCCGGAGCGCGTGCGCGAAATACTAGCCCGGTCCCTGGAAGTGTCCGAGGCGTTGCCTCCCGAAGACGCGGCCGCCCTGATGGCGGTGGAAGACCCGGGCCTGCTGGAAGATATCTTCGAAGCCGCGCGCGCCGTGAAGCGCAAGGTTTACGACAACCGCGTGGTCACCTTCGCGCCGCTCTACGCCTCCAACCTCTGCGTTAACAACTGCCTCTACTGCGGCTTCCGCGCCGGCAACGACGGCGCCGTCCGCCGTAAGCTTACGCTGCCGGAGATAAAGGCCGAGGCCGAAGTGCTGGCCGGCACAATAGGGCACAAGCGCATTGTTTTCGTCACGGGCGAGCATCCGGCCACCGGCGCGCAATATATAGCCGACGCCATGAGGGAGATCTACGCGGTAAAAGTCAAAACACGCCGCGGTTTCGGCCAGATACGCCGGGTGAACGTGAACGCCGCGCCGATGAACGTAGAGGACCTGCGCATCCTCAAAGCCGGCGGTATCGGCACCTACCAGGTTTTTCAGGAAACCTACGACCGCGCCCTGTATGCAAAGCTCCACCAGGGAACCACCCCTAAAACCGATTTCCGCTGGCGGCTCTACGTGATGCACCGCGCCTTCGAGGCCGGGATAGACGACGTGGCCATAGGTGCGCTGTTCGGCCTCGGGAACTGGAAGTTCGAGGTGCTGGGACTGGTCTCCCATGCTAGGGAGCTTGAAGCCCGCTTCGGCATAGGGCCGCACACCATCTCCTTCCCGCGCATGGAGGCCGCCGACGGTACGGACCTGCCCGCCCAGAGCCTCAAGAACGTATCCGACGCCGACTTCAAGAAGCTGGTGGCCGTGCTGCGCCTCTCGGTGCCTTACGCCGGCATCATAGTCACCGCCCGCGAGCGCCCGGAGACCATCCGCGAGGTTATCGGTATGTGCACACAGCGCGACGCCAGCACCCGTATAGGCATAGGCGCGTACTCGGAGCGCTACGGCAAACAGGAGGCGGAGCGCCAGCAGTTCATGCTTGGAGACACCCGCAGCCTCGACGAAGTGATAGGGGAGCTGGCCGGACTCGGGCACATCACCTCCTTCTGCACTTCGGGCTACCGCTGCGGCCGCACCGGCGACCACATCATGAAGCTGCTCAAGAGCGGTCACGAGTCCCGCTTCTGCAAGCTAAACGCCGTGCTCACCTTCCGCGAATGGCTGGACGATTTCGCTTCCGACGCCACCCGCGCTAAAGGAGAGGCGCTCATAAAAAAAGAAATAGCCGAGATCCGCGCCCGCGAGAAAGATTTCCCGCCCGAGACGGTAAAACTGCTGGACGCCTACTACGCCCGTATCGAGGCCGGAGAACGGGACCTCTGTTTTTAACGGAGGGGTGGAGAAGGCTTGCCCTGTAGCCGCTTTGGGGAGGGGGGCCCCAGCCTGATTATCCCGGCTGGGGGGAACCGCGCAACGGTTCCTGCGCGGCGGAATGGGCAAGCCCTTGCCAGCCCCCGACTCAGCTATCCTGCGGTCTCATTCGTAAGACGCAATTTGGGAAAGTTATGACCAAAGAGGAAATCATCGCCGCCCTCTCACCGGACACCGACCCGGCGCAGCTCTTCGCGCTGGCGGACCAGGTGCGCCGTGAATACGTCGGAGAGGACGTACACCTGCGGGGCCTGATAGAATTCTCCAATCACTGCCGCCGCCGCTGCTACTACTGCGGCATCCGGGCCGGTAACGCCAAAGTGCGGCGCTACCGCCTTACTCCGGACCAAATACTCTACGGCGCCCGCAGCGCCGTCAGCCTGAACTATAAGACCATAGTGATGCAATCCGGCGAAGACCCCGCCTGGGGGCCTAAGGAACTGGCCGCCATAGTAGAAAAAGTAAAGAAGGAGACCGCCCTCGCCATAACCCTCTCCGTCGGAGAGCACTCAAAAGAGGACTACCGGACGCTGCGCGCCGCCGGCGCGGACCGCTTCCTGCTGCGCTTTGAAACCTCCGACCGCCGTCTTTTTTCCATGCTCAAGCCGGACTCCAACTACGACCAGCGGTTCCGCTGTCTGGCCTGGCTTAAAGAAGCCGGCTTCCAGGTGGGTTCCGGCGTAATGGCCGGCCTGCCCGGCCAGACCTCGGAAAGCATGGCCGACGACATCCTCCTCTTCAAGCAGCTCGAGCTCGACATGGTCGGCATAGGCCCGTTCATAGCCAATCCCGACACCCCGCTGGGCGGCGCTCCGGGCGGCACTCTCGACACCGCGCTGCGCATGGTGGCCCTGACCCGGATTGTCACGAAGAATACCCATATCCCAGCCACCACCGCCATGGGCACCATAGACGCCCAGGGGCGTCAGAAAGCCCTCAAATGCGGCGCGAACGTGCTGATGCCCAACATCAGCCCCACGGAGTACCGCACCGATTACAGCCTCTACCCCGGCAAGATCTGCGTCAACGAACAGCCGGAGCAATGCGGCGCCTGCGTGGACGCCATGCTGGCCGGCCTGGGCCGCAAAAGAGCGGAAGGCTTCGGGCACAGCCTTAAAACTTCGGGAGAATAAACTTATGCAGACAGCACCCAGATCCATGCGGCTGCAGATAGCCATCTTCGGGCGCACCAACGTCGGCAAGTCCAGCGTCCTCAACATGCTGGCCGGCCAGGACGTGGCCATAACCTCGCCCTTACCCGGCACCACCACTGACGTAGTGGAAAAATCCATGGAGCTGCTCCCCGTCGGCCCCGTGGTCTTCCTCGACACCGCCGGCCTCGACGACACCGGCGAGCTCGGCAAGCTTCGCATCGAACGCGCCCGCAGGATCTTCGACCGCGCCGACGTGGCCCTGCTGATAACGGAACCGGACAGGTGGGGACAGTGCGAGGAAGACATAGCCGCAGCCGCCAAAGAAAAAAACATCTCCCTGATAGTCCTTGTGAACAAGACCGATATCGCCAGGCCTTCCCCGGAACTCTCGGAGGCGCTGGCGACCAGAGGACTGTCTCCCATCCTTTGCGCCGCTACTGTGAAATCCCTCCGTGAAAAGGCTGTAGCCGAAGTGAAAAGCCGCCTGCTCGGGATAGCCGGCAAGACAGCCGGCGCCCCGCGCGCCCTACTCGGCGACCTGGTGAAACCCGGAGAGACCGTTATACTGATAATCCCTATAGACAAGGAAGCGCCGAAGGGCCGCATCATACTGCCGCAGGTGCAGGTCATGCGCGACCTGCTCGACCACGGCGCCCTGTCGCTCACCGCCCGCGAGCACGAATACACCCAGGCGCTGGCAGCCCTTAAGGCCCCGCCTGCCCTGGTAGTCTGCGACTCGCAGGTGGTGGACTTCATGGTCGGCAACACTCCGCCCGGAGTGCCCTGCACTACCTTCTCCATACTTTTTGCCCGCTTCAAAGGGAACCTGGCCGCCTACGCGGCCGGCGCCGCGGCCATACGCACGCTGCGCCCCGGCGACAGCGTGGCCGTGCTGGAAGCCTGTTCCCACCACGCCATAGAGGACGACATAGGCCGGGTAAAACTTCCGCACTGGCTCAGGGAAACCGTAGGGGGGGAGCTAAAGATAGACACCTTCGCCGGCCGCGACCTCCCGAAGGACATCGCCTCCTATAAGCTGGCTATACAGTGCGGGGGCTGCATGCTCACCCGCACGGAAATTGTGAACCGCATGGGCAAAGCCGCACGGGCCGGCATACCTATCACCAACTATGGTACGGCCATCTCGGAGTGCAAAGGCGTGCTGGAGCGCGTGCTCTCGCCGTTCCCGGAAGCCCTGGCCGCCTACCGCGCGGCGGCATAAAAGAACATCCGGCCGCTAGCAGAAAGCGGCCGGACTCTTGACCGGACTATAAATTACAACTCGACACAGCTTACCGGCAGGGAGACGGCTTTCGCGCTCTCCTTAATAGACGGATCTTTGGTCAGAAGTATGATCTGCCACCCTGTTTCAGCATGGAAGGTTCCCAGCAATTTAAGAGCGGCCGCCGTGCGGGCCGGGTCCAGCGCGTAAAAAGGCTCGTCGAGGAGGAGCAGGGCGGGGGAAAGAGCGCCGTGAGCGCCCAGCCTGGCCTTGCGGGCCATCGTAAGGCGCGCCGCCAGCATGAACAGGTCCCGGGTGCCGGAGGAAAGGTTCTTTACCTGCCGCAGTTTTCCGGCTGAGTCGTTCATTGAAGCGCCGGCCGCGTCGAAACTGCCGAACTCCGCGCGCAGCCCCGGGACTACCCCGGACAGCGTGGACGTAACCTCCTGCGCCAGCGCCTCAAAAGCCATCCGGGAACTGCCTGCCAGCCTGCCGAACACGTCGGCCGCCAGCTTGTAGGCATCGGCCTGCAGCTCAAGCCCGGCTATCTCCGCACGCGCCGCAAAGATCTCGTTCTCAGCCCGGTTGATGCGCTCCGGCAGGGTCTCCAGCCTGGCGCCGGCTACCGCTTTGGCGGTTTCCATGGCATGACCCAGCTCTTTAGCCGCTGCCTCAAGGCCGCCCGTCTCCCTGGTCTTTTCCGCGATGCGGGCCTTGATGCGCTCCAGCTCTGGCTCGTCAGCCTGTACGGGATCTATGCCCTTCAGGTCCAACGCCTCTTTCTCCAGAAAAAGCCTGTCGCGGATCTCGTCGTCCGAAGAACAGTGCAGCTTCTCCTTATATATCTTCAACCGTTCCAGGAAATCCGCTGCCCGGGAAGAAAGCGCTGTATAGCCGGCCCGCGCCTCCTGGTAGTTATCCTCCGTGCCGCAGCCTCGCTCCTTCAGCCAGGCCGCGGCCCTGCCGGCGGCTTCGGCCGCTGCGGTCTTTATCTCGGCCAGGGTCTTTTCCGAGATCCTCATCCCGGCCTCAAACCCGGAGTATTCAGCGGCGCGGCTCTTTAAAGAGTCCGCGGCGGAGGCCGCGTCAGCCCGGGCCTTGGCCAGAAAAGCGCGTGCCGCTTCGAACTCGGGCGGGAGCTTCTCACCGGAAACGGTGGTCCACTCGGCGGCCGCGCCGTCCAGAAAAGCCTTGTTCTCCTGCGCGGTGTGCCCGACCAGCGTTTCCTTTATGGAAAGCCTCAGGCCGACCCAGGCGGAGGCGGCGGCGATGGCGGCCGCGGCGGCGTAAGCGCCGATATTGCGGCCGCTGTAAGCCACAAAGCCGGACAGGGCAAGACCGGCCGCCCAGATGCCCAGGCGCGCGGCCTTATTAACCGTCAGCACCACCCGCGGAGGCGCGGCAAGGAAGGATGTAATTTTTGAGGACAATTCTTCGGCTATTTCACCCTGCTTCGCAAGCCCGGGCAGACGGGCCACCAACTGGTCCAGCCCGGCTTTGGTCGCCGCCAGCGCGGCCCGCTTCTCACGCAGGGCGGCCTCGGCGCAAACCGCGTCCCGCTCGCGCCCGCGGCTTTCCTGCTGCAGCGCGCGGTATGCCGGCATCTCGTCCCGAGCGAATTTTTCAAGCCCGCCCATCTTTTCCCGCGCCTCTTTAAGTTCGCGCAGCACTTTTATCCCGGCTTCGGCGGAAGCCAGGCGGCAGGCCATGGAAACTTCCTCCAGCCTGCCGTTAAGCGCCTGCAGTTCGGCCTTTTTCTCTTCCAGTGCCGCGCTCTGCGCCTTCAGCTCCACCTCAAGGCGCTTCGTCTCGGACTCACCGGCGAAGATGCGGTCGCGGGCGGTTTTAAGAGTGTCCAGTTCGGGGATTTTTATAGCGATCAGGTCGTTCAGCCCGCTTATGCGGGCCTGCACGCCGCCGGCGGCCCTGGTCTTGGCTTTTTTTGCCAGGGCCTCGCCTATTTCCGCCGGATTAAGTCCGGCGCTGAGCAGCTTGGCCTGCGCCATGGCCGACCAGGTGCCCCCGTCCGCCGCATTGATATCTGTATCCCCTCCACGTATAGCGAAGATCTCGAGGAATTCCGCGAAATCAAAGGAGAGCGGGTCCCCGTCCCAGCAGAGGGAGGACTGGCGCAACGCCCCGTAGCGGCCGGCCAGTTTTTTCCAGGGCACCAGGTTCTCTTTGCGGGAATCCGCGCAAAGCGCGTCGAACAGCGCGTCGAAAATAGTGGTCTTGCCAGCTTCGTTGGGACCGGTAACTACGGTGAACGGGCCGAAGTCCCAGCCGTTGCCGGGGAATTTACCGTAGTCCTTAACATCAAGGCGCTTTATCATTTCGCGCCTCCCAGACCGGCGGCTATCTCTTCAAGCCCGTACTGCCGCGCCAGCAGCCAGCGGCGGTAATCGGCGGCTTCCTCCGGCGCGGGCTTAACGGCCTCCATCTCGGCCAGGAAATTCTTCGCCAGGCTGTTCGAGGAGATCTCGACCGCCGGCTTGGTCTCAAGTCCAACTTCGGCCAGGCGGACCTTACCAGCAAGCCGGGCGCGCAGCTTTTCCGCTTCGGCCCTGGCGGCTTTCTCATCCTCCACTACGCCGGTAAGTTTTACGTCTACAAGGTCGCGCACGCCGATCTCGGCTTCTATCCTGTGTATGCCCGTAAGATCTATCACGCCGTTCAGCTCTACAGGCAGGAAGTATTCCCGGTATTGTCCGGCGGCCTTGATCTCTACCGCGCGTACGCTGACCGGAGAAACTCCGGTCTCGACCACGCGCACCGTCTTAGGCCCGGCCTCCCTGGAGTGCGCGCGCCAGACGCGGGGGGAACCGGGATAGCAGGCCACGGCCCCGCCCAGCAAATGCTGCCGACCGGAGTGCAAATGCCCCATGGCCGCATAGTCGACGCCGAAGCGGAAAAAGAACTCGTCCTCTATTACGCCGGTTTTGGAATCGGCTTCCTCTTCGGGCCCGGTGTAGACCGTGGAATTAAGGGCGTGCAGCACGGCCACGCGCGTGACGCCGGGCTTCTTAGGGGGGACGGCCCAGTCGCGGTAGCCGTCATAATTCTCGCAATGCGGGACGCAGAGGAACTCCATGTCTCCGGCTTCCACCAGGGCGAAGGGCGGGGCGGCGCAGAACGTGAGAGGAGACAGGTCGTAGGCGGACAGGGCGGCCGCGGCGCCGCGCGCCTCGTGGTTGCCCGGGATATAAATTATCCGGCAGCCCCCGTAGGCCAGCGGCTTCAGCTTAAGGCAGACTTCCCCGCGCAGGGCCTCGAAATCTGAAAAAGAATCGAATAGGTCCCCGGCGATAATAAGGAAACCCGCTTTCTCTTTGCCAGCCAGGGCTATTATCTCGTCCAGCACGGCAAAGCAATAAGGTTTTTCGTTCCCGGCTTTTAGATGGAGGTCCGCCGTATGCAGTAGTCTGGTCATATTCGTCCTGCCTCAATTATAGTTAATTGTGCAGGATATTTTAGAACGCCGCGGCGACAGCGTGCTGTCGCGCCGCCAATGAGGATCTTAGCGCGGTGTTACTGCCTGGAAGGAGCGGGAGCCAGGGCGCGGCAGTAGTTCTTGAGGATGAACTCCTCCGAGCCGGGCGTTATCTTGCGCAGTTTGCAGACATCCGAATTGGGCGGGCACAGCAGCGCCAGTTCGTCGCCGGCGGCCACGTGGCCGGGGCAGTTGTCGCAGATGGTCCCAAGGGTCTTAAGGACGTGCTTGCGCTTTTCCTCCTGGAGCAGTCCCAGGAATTTCTTCACGTCGTCCTTCATGCGGCCGGCGAAAGTGCGCGTAGGATAGACCAGGCTGAGGCGCGGCTTGCAGAGTTTGGGCCAGGAACCGGCTATGGCCCCGCCGCCGTCGGACATGGTCTGCGTGCGGCTTATCACCAGCGCCCGGTCGGCTTTCGGCGCCGGGACGGCGGGGGAATACTTGCTGTGGGAGGTGAAGCCGGCGAATAGGCCGTAAGGGCCGGACATGCAGGCCGAGACATCGGGATAGACCCGCCCGCGTTCAGGGCCGGTTATAAAGCCGCCTTTGGCGTCCCCTTCTCCTACGAAAACGAAGCCCAGCACATTGGGCCGCATCAGGCTCTGCATCACTTCGTCCGCGCTGAGGTTATTGTAGCCCTCCACCGCCGCGTTCGGATAAAGCACCGGGATGCCGTCGGCCAGCATAGAAGCCACATCATTACAGCCCTTGGAGCTTATCACATCCTTCATCTTGCCGCCCGGAGAGCAGCTGCCCAGATAGATCAGGAATTTTCCGGAAGCGCAGAAATTTATGGGCGGCGTTTCTTCAGCCGGCTGGCCGAAAGGCTTGAACTCGGCGCTGGCCCGGGGAGCGAGCAAGGCGAGGATCAGAAGCAGTTTTGTCATTTTATACCTCTGACAGCGGCGCTCAGGGCCGCCATAATGGCGACAGAAGGCGGCGCCGAAGGGTTCTCGAGGGAGAAGACTCTTCCGTCGTCCCCGGCGTCCACCATGCCCGGAGCGAACGGGACGCTCCCAAGGAAAGGGACGCCCATTTCCCCGGCGGCCCGCCTGCCGCCGCCTGTCTTGAAGAGATTTATCTCTTTAGCGCAGTGCGGGCAGCCGAAAGCGGTCATGTTCTCAAGTATTCCCAGCACCGGAATGCCCAGCTGCTTAAGGAAATTCACGGCTTTGCGGGAATCCAGCAGAGCCACGACCTGCCCGGTGGTCACCACCACGGCACCGCTCATCTTGGGGATCAGCTGACAGATGGTGAGCGGCTCGTCCCCGGTGCCCGGGGGAGAGTCTATCACCAGCGTGTCCAGGTCTCCCCATTTGACGTCGGAGAGAAACTGCCTGAGGATACCGAGTTTGAGCGGACCGCGCCAGATAAGGGGAGTGTCTCCCTCTTTCATGACGGAACCCATGGAAATCATTTTAAGATTGGGCATTACTTCCAGCGGGTCTATTAAATTGCCGTCCGAATTGTGCGCTTTACCTTCCTGGCCCGTCATGCGGGCGATGGACGGGCCGTGTATGTCTATGTCGAGCAGGCCGGTCCTTTTGCCCTGGGAGGCGAGCAGGGCCGCGAAGTTTACGGCGATAGTGCTTTTGCCCACGCCGCCCTTGTTGCTCATGATGAGTATCTTGTGCTTTATGCGGGCCATGTTACTTTTGATGAAGGACTCGCGGTGGTCTATGTGTACTTTGTGCATATTCGTTCCCAAATTTCAGAACTGTCTTCTTAAACGGAGGGCTGGCCGGGGTGTTGCCCCGAACACCCGTTGGGGAAGGGGGGCCCCGCATAATAATATAATAATTTTGTTATAATATGGAAAATTTGCGATGCGGCATTCCTGCGAATTTAAGGAGTAAGGCATGAAACCAATTCTTACAGCTGAAAAGGCGGTTGAAAACATAAAGGACGGGTCCTCGCTGATGGTGAGCGGCTTTATGGGCTGCGGCAACGCGTTCACGCTGGTGGACGCCCTTATCAACAAAGGCTCTAAGGACCTGACGCTTATAACCAGCGACACATCCTTCCCGGAAGTCGGAGTAGGCAGACTGGTCTGCCAGTGCCGCGTGAAGCAGCTCTACGCCTCCCACATAGGCACCAACCCGGTATCGGGACAGAAAATGAACTGCGGCGAGATGGCGGTTACGCTGGTGCCGCAGGGCACCTTCGCCGAGCGTATCCGCGCCAAGGGCGCGGGCCTCGGCGGCGTGCTAACCCCCACCGGGATAGGCACAGCCGTAGAGGAGGGGAAGCAGAAGCTCAACCTTAACGGCAAGGATTTTCTGTTAGAGCTGCCTCTAGGCGCCGATTTCGCCTTCGTCAAGGCCGAAGTCGCCGACAAGTACGGCAACGCCTTCCTGCCCGGGGCCACCAAGAACATGGCAGTAGTTATGGCCATGGCCGCCGACTACGTGATCCTCGAAGCCGAGAAGATAGTGGAGCCGGGAGAACTGGACCCGGATAAAGTTACGATCCCGGGAATCTTCATCTCCGCCATCGTGAAGTCGACCCTGCCGGCCTCCAACCTGCAGCTTAAACCCTGAGCCAAGGAGAATTTAAATGGACCCCAAAGAACTTAAACGAGTCAGGATGGTAAAGCGCATAGCTCTGGAATTTCCCGACGGGGCGCTGGTCAACCTGGGGATAGGCCTGCCCACAATGGTGGCAAACTATATACCCGATGGCCGCACCATACTACTGCAGTCCGAAAACGGTTTTACGGGCCTTGGCCCTGCCGCCCAGAAAGGCCAGGAAGACCCCCGCGTGGTCAACGCCGGCGGCCAGCCGGTAACCATAGTCCCCGGCGGCGCTTTCTTCGACTCGGCCATGTCTTTCGCCATCATCCGCGGCGGCCACGTGGACTACACGGTGCTGGGCGGCCTGGAGGTGGACATGGAAGGCAACCTGGCCAACTACATGATACCAGGCAAGATGGTGCCCGGCATGGGCGGCGCGATGGACCTGGTGGCCGGAGCCAAGAACGTGATAGTGGCCATGGAGCACGTCAATAAGAACGGCGCTCCGAAGATACTGAAAAAGTGCACCCTTCCGCTTACCGCGAAGGGGGAAGTCGACCTGATAGTGACCGACCTGGCCTTCATCCGCGTAACGAAGAGGGGCCTGGTGCTTGAAGAGATAGCCGAGGACACTACGGTGGAAGAAGTGATAAAGGCCACCGAAGCCCCGCTGCAAGTGGCGGGCAAGCTCGGGAAGTTCTAGATCAAAGGATATATCATGGCAAACAAAATGGTAATCACATGCGCGCTCACCGGCGCGGAGACCACCAAGGCGCAGGCCCCGGCCCTGCCAGTGACCCCTGAAGAACTGGCCGACGCCGCAGCCGAGGCCTGCCTTGCCGGCGCGGCCATCGTTCACCTGCACGCCAGGAACAATGACGGCACTCCTACCGCCGACGTGAAGGTCTTTAAGGCGGCCATCAACCTGATCCGCAAGAAATGCGACGTGGTGATAGAGATCACCACCGGCGGCGCGGTAGGCATGACCCCGGAAGAGCGCATCGCCCCTGTCTCTCTGAAACCCGACATGGCCTCGCTCGACTGCGGCACGGTGAATTTCGGCAACGACTACATCGTCAACACCCTGCCGATAATGCGGCAGTTCGCCTCGGAGATGAACAAGTACGGCGTGCGGCCCACGCTAGAATGTTTCGACGTCTCCCACGTCCAGTCCTCCCACATCCTGATAAAAGAAGGCCTGATAAAGCCACCCTACCATTACGGCTTCGTCATGAACGTGCCGGCGGCGCTCAGCTTGAGCGTCAAGACGCTGTCCTACATGGTAGACCAGATGCCCGCCGAGAGCTTCTTCACGGTGATGGGCATAGGCCGCGGCCACCTGCCCGGCATCTGCGGGGCCATAGCCTCCGGCGGGTTCATCCGCGTGGGCTTCGAAGACAACATTTACTATTCCAAGGGCCGCCTGGCGAAGTCCAACGCGGAGTTCGTGGAACGCGCCGTGCGCATCTCGCACGAAGCGGGCCTTGAGATAGCGAAACCTTCAGACGTAAGACAGTTGTTTAAAATCCAGTAAGGAGACCACCCATGCCCACAAATACCGAGATAGAAGTTAAGAAGAACGGAAACCCCTTCGGTTCCCACCGCGTCATAGAGCCCAAAGGCGTGCTCACACAGCCTGCCACCAAGATCGACAACAACATGGACTACATGTGGGACAACGAGATCCTGGTCGAGGTGGAAACCCTGAACATAGACTCCGCCAGCTTTACGCAGCTCAAGAAAGAGGCCAATAACGACGAAGAAAAGATAAAAGCCGCCATAACAAAGATCGTCGGCGAAAAAGGCAAGATGCAGAATCCCGTAACAGGCTCGGGCGGCATGTTCCGCGGCAAGGTGCTCAAGATCGGCCCCGCGCTGAAAGGCAAGGTCGAGATAAAAGAGGGGGACAAGATAGCGAGCCTCGTTTCCCTTTCCCTGACCCCTCTTAAGATCGAGAAAGTCCTCAGCATAAAGAAAGGCACCGAGCAGGTGAGCGTAGTGGCGAAGGCCATCCTCTTCGAGAGCGGCATCTACGCGAAGCTGCCCTCCGATATGCCGGAAACCCTGGCCCTGGCCGTGCTCGACGTGGCCGGCGCCCCGGCCCAGACCGCCAAGCTGGTGCGGCCCGGCAACACCGTGGTCATCATCGGCGCCGCCGGCAAATCCGGGGTGCTCTGCGCTTACGAGGCTAAGCGCCGCGCAGGCGTCATGGGCAAGATCATCGGCATCACCAGCTCCGATTCGGGTCTGGCCAAGATGAAGGAATACGGCTTCTGCCACGAGAACTTCAAGCTGGACGCCACCAACGCGCTCGAGTGCTACGAAGCCATAAAGAAAGTCACCAACGGCAAGCTGGCCGACGTGATCATCAACTGCGTCAATATACCCAATACGGAGATGGCGTCCATCCTGATGTGCCGCGACGGCGGGATAGTCTACTTCTTCACGATGGCCACCTCGTTCACCAAGGCCGCGCTCGGCGCCGAAGGCGTGGGCAAGGACGTGGACATGATCATTGGCAACGGGTACGCCAAGGACCACGCCGAGATAACGTTGAACATCCTACGCGAGTCCAAGCAGATACGCGATATCTACACCAAACTGTACGCGTAAGCGGACCTGATCCGGAGAAACGTTCATGGGAAACAAAACAGCGCCCACTATAAAGAAAGGCGGGAATCCGTTCGGAGCGCACCGCGTTCTGGAACCTAAGGGAGGGCTGCCCCAACCCTCCGCAAAAGTTGACAACTGCATGGACTACCTGTACGACAATGAGATACTTGTCGACGTGGACACGCTGAACATTGACTCCGCCAGCTTCACCCAGATAAAGGGTGAGGCCGGCGGGGACCATGAAAAGATCAAGAAAGCCATCCTTGCCATAGTGGCCGAACGCGGGAAGATGCAGAACCCCGTCACCGGATCTGGAGGGATGTTTATAGGGCGGGTGGCGGAGATAGGCCCGGCGCTGGAGGGGAAAACGGACCTGAAGCCGGGCGACAAGATCGCCAGCCTTGTCTCGCTCTCTCTTACCCCGCTTAAAATAGAAAGTATTACCGACATAAAGAAAGGAACGGAGCAGGTGAACGTAAAAGCTAAAGCCGTACTTTTTGAAAGCGGCATTTACGCCAAGATTCCCGCCGATATGCCTGAGAAGCTGGCCCTGGCGATACTGGACGTAGCGGGCGCCCCCGCGCAGACGGCCAAACTGGTGCGGACCAATCAGGTGGTGGTAATAATCGGCGCAGGAGGCAAGTCGGGCCTGCTGTGCGCCTATGAGGCCCGCAAGATCGCCGGCGTGGCGGGAATAGTGGTCGGCCTTGAATATTCCAGGGAAGCCTGCGAGAAAGTGAAGGAATTCGGTTTTTGCCACGAGGTAATACAGGCCAACGCCACCGACGCGCTGGACTGCTACGACAAACTGATGAAGGCCACCGGCGGCAAGCTTGCTGACGTGGTTATAAACTGTGTGAACATCCCCAATACGGAGATGGCTTCGATACTGATGTGCAAACACGAGGGGCTGGTCTATTTCTTCAGCATGGCCACCTCGTTCACCAAGGCCGCGCTGGGAGCGGAAGGCGCAGGCAAGGACATCACGATGCTGGTGGGCAACGGCTATACACGGCATCACGCGGATACGACACTCAACATACTGCGGGAATCGCCGGTGATCCGGGCGGCGTACGAGAAAATGTACGCGTAACAAAGAAGCCGGGGGGGGATCAAGAGCCGGCAAGTGCGGAAAGAGAAGGAGAACATCATGCGCGAATACAAAAAAGTGGATTACAAAAAGGTCCCGCTTTGGAAGAACGTGCCGGAAAGCGACTGGTCCGACTACAAATGGCAGTTGAAGAACGTTATCAAAGATATCCCGACGCTGGAAAAAGTGGCGGTACTCAGCGCCCGGGAGAAGAACGACCTTAAAGCCTGCCTGAAAAAATTTACCATGGCCATCACGCCCTACTACGCCGCGCTGATGGACAAGAATGATAAGACCTGCCCGGTACGCCTACAGGCCATACCGCGGGGCCTTGAGCTCTGCAACGACCCGTCCGACCTGTCGGACCCCCTGCACGAGGACGTCGATTCCCCGGTGCCCGGCCTCACCCACCGCTACCCCGACCGCGTACTGCTGCTGGTCACCAACATCTGCTCGATGAACTGCCGCCACTGCACGCGCCGCCGCCTGGTAGGTTTTGAAGATTCGAACATGTCCAGCGCCAACCTTGACCGCGCCATAGAATACATACGCAAGACCCGCGAAGTGAGGGACGTGCTGATCTCCGGCGGTGACCCGCTGGTGCTCACCGACGAGATGCTGGAAGGAATAATAAAGAAACTGCGCGCGATCGACCACGTGGAGATAATCCGGATAGGTACCCGAACCCCGGTGGTGATGCCGATGCGCATCACAGACAAACTGGTAGGTATGCTGAAGAAGTATCACCCGATCTACGTCAATACGCATTTCAACCATCCTAAGGAAATGACGGCAGAGGCCCTGGAGGCCTGCCGGAAGCTCGCGGACGCGGGCATCCCCGTAGGCAACCAGAGCGTGCTGCTGAAAGGCATCAACGACTGCCCCCAGACCATGAAGCGCCTGGTGCACGAACTGCTGATGGCCCGCGTTAAGCCGTACTACATCTACCAGTGCGATCTCTCCGTAGGCATCAGCCACTTCCGCACCACGGTCTCGAAAGGAATAGAAATAATCGAGAACCTGCGCGGCCACACCACCGGCATGGCTGTCCCCACCTTCGTGGTGGACGCCCCGGGCGGCGGCGGCAAGACACCGGTGATGCCCAACTACCTGATCTCCATGTCGGACAAGCGGGTGGTGCTGCGCAACTACGAGGGCGTGATAACGACCTACACCGAACCTACGGGCTACGTGTCCTCCTGCGACAACTGTGAGTACTGCGCGGACGACGCCTACAAGCCCATAGACGGCGTGGCCAAGCTCCTGAACGGCGAGAAACTTACCCTCGAGCCCGCCAACCTGATGCGCACCAGACGGCACAGGAAATAGTCCGGCCTATGGACTTTATCAAGGGGCTTAAGGACAGGACCGTGTTCATCGTCGGCTCTAAGAAGAACGCCGGCAAGACCACCTTTCTCAACTATGCCCTCAGCCGCCTGCGCGGCGCAGCCTCGCTGGGTGCGCTCAGCGTGGGCGTGGACGGCGAGCCCCAGGACCAGGTCTTCGGCAACCCCAAGCCGCAGGTAAGGACGGAGCGGGGTGACATACTGCTCTGCGCGGAAACAGCGCTGAAGAACGCGGACCTGCATTACGAGATACTAAACATCTACCCTTTCCGCACGGCCATAGGCAGGCCGGTGCTGCTGCGGGCGCTGCGCGCCGGCCGCGCTGAGATCTCGGGCCCCGAGAACAACTCGCAGCTGGAAGAAATACTCTCGGATATGCGCCGGCACGGCGCCGGGACGGTATTTATAGACGGAGCGATGGACCGCATTACGCAGGTAGCGGCAGGGACAAAGGCCGCGTTCGTCTACGTAGCCCGCGTGGAGCCGGAGAACCTGGACTCCACTGCGGCCGCGATGAAGCTGATCTGGGCCGCCTCGGGCGCCCCGCTTTGGCGGGAAGGGGAAAAATGCCCCGCCCCGCTGATCCGGCTGGAAGGCGCGCTGACCCCGGGCAAAATCCCGCCTAAGGACTTAAAAGGCGGCACTCTGCTGATAGAGGACCTCACGAAGATCTTCCTCACCTGGGCCCAGTGGGGCGAACTTAAAGGCCGGTTTGAACTGCGTTTCGCGGCCAAGCCGGACCTGGCCGCGTTCATAGTGAACCTGTACAATGTCACGCGGGCCGACTTCGAAAAGAAACTGGCCTCGGCCCCGCTGGCGGACAGAATAATTTATAACCCTTACGAGCTGAGATAGCATGGAAAAAACCCGGGCTTTCGCCGAATTCGAAACATTTTACGGCCTGTTCAGGCCGCTGACCGCCTACGGCCGGATGTACCGGGAGAGCCGCCGTTTTTTAACCGACGCGGCGGAACTTAAGGCGGAGTACGACCTGACGTCCGCCATGACCGTCTTTCTTTCCGGGCAGCAGCACAAAGCAGACAAGTTGCGGTTCCACCTGGGCAATATCCCCGCCGTGGAACTTCAAACCGAAGCGCTGAACAGCACGGCCGGCCTTTTCCTGGCCCGCAAGTTCCTGGCCAACACCTCCGGGATATTCAAACTGCTTCCGGCCGCCATGCGCGCCAAGTTCGGTGCCCGCTGGACTTCGGACGAACTGCTGGCCCTGCTGAACAAGGGCGGCAGCGGCGAGGCTTTCCACATAGCGGACGCCTATAGCGCCGAGCTGGCGGCGGAGCGGGCCGCCATAGCGGGCCGCGACAGGGAGCTGAAAGCCCTGCGGGAGAAAAAGCTAAAAGCCCTGAAGGAGCTCTGGGGCCTCGATTTTACGGACCGGGATTTCCTGGTCATAGACGAGAAAACTGCCGCCAGGATAAACGGCGCCCCCGAACTGTTCCTTGAACCTTTTGACGGGACCCATGTAACGGTGAAGCCGGTCTACGGGGCCGACTATATGGAGGCTGCGGCCGAGCGCGACCGCAGGCGCGGCGCCGAGCAGGAGCTGGAGGCCGCCGCCGTGAAGAAGCTGGCCGCCGACGTGGCCGCGGAAAGGAAGAACATTGAGGCCTATGCGGCAGCCGTGGAAAAGATAGACATAGCGGCCGAGCGCGCCCGCCTGGCCGCCGAGCTTAAGCTGGTCCGGCCTGTCATACACAAATATCCATCGCCGATACGGCTGGCGAAAGCCCGCTTCCTGCCCCTGGAGAGCCGGCTGGCCGCCGCCGGTCTTAAATACACGCCGCTTTCAGCCGTTTTCACCCGGCGCGTTAATATCCTCCACGGGTCCAACATGGGCGGCAAGACCGTGGCGCTCAAGACCCTGGCCTTCATGCAGCTGGCCGCCCAGAGCGGATTTTTTACCCCCGCGGCCTCGTTCGAAACCTGCCTTTTCGACGGGTTGGCCTTCATAGGCGGCGCGGAGATGGAAACTGCGGGAGGACTCAGCAGCTTCGGCCTGGAAATGAACGATTTTGCCGCCGCCCACGAGCGGCTGAAGAGCAGCAACACCCTGCTGCTGATGGACGAATTCGCCCGCACCACCAACTCCGAAGAGGCGGTGGCGCTGCTGAGCGCGATACTGGAGGACCTGGGAACCCGGAACGGGGCCTTCGCCTTCCTGGCCACGCACTTTTCCGGGCTGCGCGCGGGCAAAGGCACAGCCAGTTTCAAGATGCGCGGCTTCGACACCGCCGCCTTCAACGAATACTTCTCGGGGAAACCGGCCTGTTCCCTGGATGAGAAACTGAAGATGATAAACCGCTTCATGCGCTACGAGCTGCTGGAAGGAGCGGTCGGTGGAGAGGCCCGCGACGCGATAAAGATAGCCGGAATACTCGGCGTAGCCAGGGGCATTATAAAGAAAGCTCAGGAATTTATGGAGGAAAAATGACACCGGTAAAAAGCAAACTAGGACTTTCCAGGCCAAAAATAGCCGAGGCGCGGAAACTGGCGGGGGAGATAGTGGCTCCCGTCCAGGCTTTCATAGACAAGCATACCACCGTGACCATAGAGCGCGCCACGCTGCGCCTGCTGGGCGCGGACGGAGCTAATTCCGACGGCGTGCCGGTACCCAACCTTATAGCCGCGCAGTGCGGTGACAAGCTGGCCGGCGGCGCGGCCTCCTTCTACCTAAACGCGCTGGTGAAACTGAACAAGACCCCGGCCGAACTGAACAAGGAAATAGAAAAGGGGCTGAACATCTCCGAAATAGAGTTTACGGAGAATAAGCGCGTCCAGAAAAAAGCCGACGAGATAATAAAAGGCCTGGACGCCCGCATCGCGGGGAACGTCGCCCACCGCAATTCCAAGCTGAAACAATATAAGGAAAAGGTAAAGTCCCCGCTGATCTATGTAATCGTAGCGACCGGGAACATCTACGAGGACGTCAAGCAGGCGAAAGCCGCGGCGCTCCAGGGAGCGGACATTATCGCCGTGATACGCACCACCGCCCAGAGTCTGCTGGACTATGTGCCTTACGGCGCCACAACTGAAGGCTTCGGCGGCACCTACGCCACACAGGAGAACTTCCGCATCATGCGGGCCGCGCTCGACGAGGTGGTAGATAAGGAAGGGCGCTACATCCGCCTGGTGAACTACTGCTCCGGGCTCTGCATGCCCGAGATCGCCGCGATGGGCGCCCTGGAGCGCCTGGACATGATGCTGAACGACTCGATGTACGGCATCCTGTTCCGCGACATCAACATGTACCGCACCTTCACCGACCAGTTCTTCAGCCGCATGATCAACACCGCGGCGGACATCATCATCAATACCGGCGAGGACAATTACCTTACGACGTCGGACGCAGTGGAGAAGGCGCACACCGTGCTGGCCTCCCAGATGATAAATGAAGGTTTCGCTTTCAACGCCGGCATGCCGGCCAGGCTGATGGGCCTGGGGCACGCCTTCGAGATCAACCCCGAGGTTAAGAACGGCTTCCTGTACGAGTACGCGCAGGCGCTGATGGCCCGGGAGATCTTCCCGGAGCACCCGCTTAAGTACATGCCTCCGACGAAGTTCATGACCGGGGATATCTTCAAGGGTTTAGCCATGAACACGCTGTTCAACTTCGTCAGCAAGGCTACCGACCAGGGCATACATCTGCTGGGCATGCTGACCGAGGCCATCCACACGCCTTACCTGCAGGACCGGCACCTGGCCATAGAGAACGCGCTGTACGTGCACAACACGATGGCGGACTTCATGGGCGAGGTGGAGTTCAAGAAGGACGGCATCATGGCCCGCCGCGCCCGCCAGGTGGTGGACGAGACCATTGAGATGCTTTCCGATGTGAAGCGCCGCGGCCTCTTCACCGCCATCGAAACCGGCATGTTCGCAGAGATCAAGCGCCCGCGCGACGGCGGCAAGGGTTTCGACGGCGTATACGAAAAGGCCCCGGGCTACTACAACCCGGTAGAGAACTACCTGAAGAAAAAACTCAAGGTGGGAAAATAGGAGCCTAATATGTTCATAAAACCTTACGGGGACACATCCGACGACGGGGCGGTACAGCTTTCCTTCACCCTGCCTGTAAAGAACTGCGGCCGCGCCAAAGAGGCCGCCAGGCTATACGTGCAGAAGCTGGGTTTTAAAAAGGTGGATGTAGTACACGCTACGCCGCTTTCCGAGGAATTCACCTTCTTCGTGGCCTACGGCAAGACCGAGGTTGGGATCGACTACGACAAGGTCGAGTACGCTGAGGCCGTGGACAAGTATATGTCCATGGACGAGGTGAACGAGTTCATAAAGGTTCACTTCAAGCGCAAGCTGGTGATAGTAGGCGCCTGCTCCGGCACCGACGCGCACACCGTGGGCATCGACGCCATCATGAACATGAAGGGCTACAACCACCATTTCGGCCTGGAGCGCTACCCGATGCTGGAGACCTATAATATGGGTTCCCAGATCCCCAATGAGAAGTTGCTTTCCTTCGCAAATAAAGTCAAAGCCGATGCCGTGCTGGTGTCGCAGATAGTGACGCAGAAGGACGTGCACATAAAGAACCTGACCGAGCTGATAGAGCTGGCCGAAGCCGAGAAGGTGCGCGGCAAGCTGCTGCTGGTGGTGGGGGGGCCGCGCGTGAACAACAAGCTGGCCAAAGAGCTGGGCTACGACGCCGGCTTCGGCACCGGCACCTATGCCGAACACGTCGCCACCTTCGTGGCGAAGAAGCTTTACGAGAGGATGACCAACAGGAAGTAGCCGCCGGCAGCCCGGGGTGTGGACCCGGCGGGCACGCGTCGCGCACACCGTGCGCGCGCTCATACTCTCGGCCGCCGCGCTTACGCAAGCGGCGGCCTCCGAGAAGTCCCGCCGAACCCACACCCCGGTCAACCGGCGGGTTTCGGAGTCGTCCAAGGGGACCGGGTTAGCAAAACCTTCCGGAGGCCGAGGCTTACGAAGCGCCGAGGCCGGAGGGTGAGTGAGGCCACGGTGTGGCCGAACGCGTTTTGCGTTCCGGTCCCCTTGGACGACTCCGGAGGCGTGTCGGATTTTTGGGATTTGGTAAGAATAAGGAGAGCAAAATGGCTGAACATCTTAAACTCGACAACTCAGAGCGGCTTTATAAGGAAGCGCAGGAACTGATACCCGGCGGCATGATGGGCATACGCCGGCCCTACAACTTCGTGGTCGGCGAATACCCCATATTTTTCGACTCCGCCAAAGGCGGGCACGTCACTGATGTGGACGGCAACGAGTATATAGACATGCTCTGCGCCTACGGCCCCATCATCATAGGGCACCGGGAGCGCGAAATAGACAACGCGGTCATCTCCCAAATAAAGAACAAGGGCTTCTGCATGTCCATCGTCCAGGAGATACAGAACACGCTGGCCAAGAAGGTCATCTCGCTGGTGCCCTCCGCCGAGAAAGTGGTTTTCGCCAAGACCGGCTCCGACGCCACCACCCTGGCCACCCGCATAGCCCGCTCCTTCACCGGCAAAAGCAAGATCATCCGCTGCGGCTACCACGGCTGGCACGACTGGTGCGTGGAGAACAAGGGCGGCGTGCTGCCCAAGGCCTACGAGGACACTCTGGAATTCGAATATAACGACCTGCAGGGCCTAGAAGACCTGATGAAGAAGCACGCCTCCGACATCGCCGGCATAATCATCACCCCGCTGGGGCACCCCAACGCGCACGAAGTAGAGATGCCCATGCCCGGCTTTCTGGAAGGCGTGAAAAAGCTGGCCGAGCAGCACGGCTCGGTGCTGATCTTCGACGAGATCCGCACCGGCTTCCGCGTCAGCCTGGGAGGCGCGCAGAAATTGTTCGGTGTGACGCCGCACATGTCCGTGTTCGGCAAGGCCATGGCCAACGGCTACGAGATCAGCATGGTGGCGGGCCGCAGGGACATCATGGACGTGCTGATCAGCAAGGCCTTCGTCAGCTCCACGTACTTCAATAACACCCTGGCGATGGTGGCCTCGCTCAAGACGATAGAGATGCTGGAACGGGACAATATCCTGGACGTGATAGCCAAGCGCGGCCATGCCTTCTGTAAGAAAGTGCGCAAATACGTCAAGGCCAGCGGCGTGCCTTGCACCTTCACCGGCGAGCCGTGGATGCCGTACATCACCTTCGACAAGGACGACACCGGCGCCTACAAGAAGACGCGCGTGAACTTCTACACCCAGCTGATCCGCCGCAAAGTATTCCTGCAGCCCTATCACCACGGCTACGTGGCCTACAGGCATTCCGCGAAGGACCTGAACCACGCCGCCGACATGATAGCCGAATCCCTAGAGGAGGCGAAGAAACTCGCCTGAGGCGCGCAGGGGCTGGCGGGCCAGCACCCGCCGGCCATATACGGAAAATGAAGGGAAAACAGAATAAATCCGACAACAGGGCTTTCGCAATGCTCAAGCTGGCCCTACAGAAATTCTTCCGTATTGACGGCGGGCAGCGCGCCGCCGCTTTCGCCTACAGCGCCTTCTTCGCCCTGTTCCCGCTGATACTGCTGCTGATCACGCTGGCCTCCTTTTTCTTTGACCGCGCTACAGCGGGCTCTTTTGTCGTTTCCTACGCCGAAAAATACATCCCGATAAGCGCCGGCATGCAGGAGCGGGTGTTCGGCACCATACTGAATATCGCCGTCGCCCGCGGCCGGACGGGGCTGACGGCTTTTATTATGCTGATCTGGGCGGCCACGCAGTTCTTCACCACCATAGTGCACGCCACCAACCGGGCCTGGGGGGACGAAGGCCACAGCTGGTGGCGCCGCCCGCTCAAAAGCCTGTCGCTGCTGGGTGTAATGGTCTGCTCGGTGCTCTCCGGCATAGCCATGGGCGTGCTGGGCAAGATGGCGCGCTCCATCTTCCACGCCAACGTGTTCTTCCCGTGGGCGTACAGCCTGTGGGCCTATTTCGTGCCGTGGCTGGCGCTGTTCCTGGGCCTGACACTGTTTTACATGCTGGCGCCGCGCCGCCGCACGCTTTTCGCAGAGGTCTGGCAGCCCGCCCTGTTCGCCACCATGCTGCTTTACTTCGCTCAGAGCGCCTTCGTCTTTTACCTGAAGCATTTCTCCTCTATAAGAGCCGTCTACGGCGGCTTCGGCGGGATAATAGCCCTGATGCTGTGGATCTACGTCTCCGGCGCCATCTTTATCTTCTGCGCCTGCCTCTGCGCCGCCCAGGCGGAAACAAGAAGGAACGGGTAAAAAAGCCTCTGCTGCTGCATATAATCACGCGCCTGCAACCCGTTAAAGGCAACGAAGCGATGGGCCGCGCTTCGGCGCGGAAAGTATGAATATCCAGCTTAAAAAGTTCGACACCCGGATCTTGTCGGAAAAGCCATACGGCAGTTCCGGAACCTGAAGCAGATAAGCCCCCTTACGGCGCCAACCGCGCAGAAAAGAACCGGGTATAAATACCCGGTTTTTTTTGATATACTTTTTAAAGCACCGCAGCGCGACAAGGCTATGCCAGTGCCGTATCGGGGCCAATGGCCATCAAACGGCCTTCCGGCAGTTCGACCAGTTTACCCACAGGCAGCACCCGCCGAGCCAGCCCGCCGCGCCGCTTAGAGCAGGCAATAAATAATCCCGGAGGTTCTATGCCGAAGATGGAAGTTGACGTAGATAAATGCAAAGGTTGCTACCTTTGCGTTCAGGTTTGTCCGAAAAAGTGCATCGAAAAATCCGATAAATTCTCCAAGACCGGCTATTACCCGGCTAAGGACTCCAAGGAAGGCTGCTGCATAGCGTGCCTGGCTTGCGCGCACATCTGCCCCGACCTTGCAATAAACGTCTATAAGTAAGGAGAGAATATTTATGGCTGAAAAAAAATTAATGAAAGGCAACGAAGCCCTGGCCGAAGGCGCCATACGCGCCGGCTGCCGCTTCTTCGCCGGGTATCCTATAACCCCCCAGAACGAGATCCCGGAGTACATGTCCTGGCGCCTGCCGGCTGTGGGCGGGGCGTTCGTACAGTCCGAGAGCGAAGTCTCGGCGATAAACATGGTCTACGGCGCGGCCGCCACCGGCGTGCGCTGCATGACCTCCTCCTCCAGCCCCGGCATCAGCCTGAAGCAGGAAGGTATCTCCTACGCGGCCGGCGCCGACCTCCCCATTTTCATCGGCAACGTGATGCGCGGCGGCCCTGGCCTCGGCAATATAGCCGGTGCCCAGGGCGACTACTGGCAGGCCACCCGCGGCGGCGGCCACGGTGACTACCGCACCTTCGTGATGGCCCCCAACTCCGTCACCGAGATGGCGAACTTCCCGCACAAGTGCTTCGAAGTCTCATTTAAATACCGCATTCCCTCCATGGTGCTGGCCGACGGGATCATCGGCCAAATGATGGAGCCGGTAGAGTTCGCAAACCCCGAGCTTGACCCCGCGAAGTTCATAGAGCCCGAATGGGCCCTGGGCGTCAACAACGGCCGCGCCAAGCGCATCGTTAAGTCCTACGACCTGCGCGAAGGCTACCTGGAAGTGATGGTCAACGAGCGCGTGAAGCGCTACAAGCAGATAGAAGCCAACGAGACCATGTACGAGGAAAAGATGATGGACGACGCCGAGATAGCCATAGTGGCTTACGGCACCTCGGCCCGCGTCTCTGTGGCCGCCATGAAGCTGGCGCGCGAGAAAGGCCTGAAAGTCGGCCTGTTCCGCCCGATAACCCTGTGGCCTTTCCCGAAAGCACGCCTAGTGGAACTCTCCAAGCGGATAAAGAAATTCCTGGTGGTGGAAATGAGCCTGGGCCAGATGGTCGAGGACGTGCAGCTTTCCCTGAACGGCCGCGCCGAGGTCCACCTGCACGCCAAGCCCGGCGCCTCCGTAATGACCGCCGAAGAGGTCTACAAGACCATGGACGCCATAGTAAAAAAGGGGGCCAAAGAATATGCAGCTGCTAAATAAGAAACCCGAATCCCTGCTGGACGTGAAGATGCATTACTGCCCCGGCTGCGGTCACGGCATAATACACCGCCTGGTAGCCGAAGTTATCGACGAGCTGGGCATACGCACCCGCACCATAGGCGTGGCGCCCGTAGGCTGCGCCGTGTTCGCCGACACCTACTTCAACTGCGATATGATCCAGGGCCCGCACGGGCGCGGCCCCGCCGAGGCCACCGGCCTAAAGCGCGCCAAGGCCGGCACTATAGTATTCTCCTACCAGGGCGACGGCGACCTGGCCTCCATCGGCATGGCCGAGATAGTGCACGCGGCCATCCGCTCCGAGAACATCACGGTCATCTTCGTCAACAACGCCATCTACGGCATGACCGGCGGCCAGATGGCCCCCACCACGCTGATAGGCCAGAAGGCCACCACCTGTGTGGACGGCCGCACCGCCAAACAGGCGGGCTACCCTATTAAAATGAGCGAGATGCTGGCCACCATAGACGGCGCCACCTACCTGGAGCGCACCACCGTGCACAACAACGCCGGCGTGATGAAGACCAAGGCCGCCATAAAGAAGGCCTTCCAGAACCAGATAGACGGCCGTGGCTTCTCCCTGGTGGAGATCCTGAGCATGTGCCCGACCAACTGGGGCACCCGCCTGGACAACCCTTCGGAAGCCACTAAGTTCGTGGCTGAAAGCATGATGCCGGTGTTCCCTCTGGGCGTCTACAAAGACGCCTGCGCGGCCGACAAAAAATAACGGAGGACTTTAAAATGTACCAAGGCATAAAGATATCCGGTTTCGGCGGCCAGGGAGTGATCTCCGCCGGCTACCTGCTGGCCCAGGCCGGCATGATGGAAGGGAAGGAGGTAAGCTTCTTCCCGGCCTACGGCGCCGAGATGCGCGGCGGCACGGCCAACTGCTCCGTGGTGGTGGCTTCAGAGGAAGTCTCCACCCCTATAGTCTCGACCCCGGACACGGCGATAGTGCTCAACGAGCCGTCGCTGGCCAAGTTCGAGCCGACGGTGAAGCCCGGCGGCCTGCTGATAATAAACAGCTCGCTGGTAAACTCCAAGGCCACCCGCAAGGACATAAAGGTGCTTTATGTGCCCTGCAACGAGATAGCTAACGAACTCGGCAACGCCAAGGCCATGAACATGGTGGCCCTCGGCGCCTTCGCCGGCGCCACCGGCGCCATGAGCGTGGACGCCATCGCCAGGGCCCTTCCCAAGGTCTACAAAAAGCTCAAGCCGGAAGTTATAGAACTGAACGTAAAAGCACTGAAGCGCGGCGCCGAATTCAAGGTGAATTAGCGCGCGGGCGACTCACGCACAAAAACCGGGCGTAGGCCCGGTTTTTTGTTCTATAACGGGGCTTGCTGGCCTGCGCGCTATATTTTCATCCGAGAATAAATATTTTCATTTGAAAATCCATCCGGCGTTTTTTACTTGGCAGCAGGGGTGTCCGGCCCAGCATTTGGCTGGCATAAAAATTGCTATGCAGTTGAAAACACATGTGCCCTGAGATACGCGGCAAGCGGGGCAGGCGGACTATTTAATAGAATATAACTATGCACCAGGACCAGGGCGACGACGGGCAGGACCCGAAAGAAAAGATAAACTACAAGGCGACCTTCCGCCTGCTGTACAACTTGATAAGTACGCGCAAGGGCCCGTTCTTTATCGCCTTCGTCTATATGGTCTCGGCCACCCTGCTGAACCTATTCGTCCCGTATATAGTGAAATTCGTAGTAGACACGGCGCTCCCGGCCAGGGACCAGAAGGCCCTGCTCCTGGCCGCCGGCGTCTATATCGTTACCACCCTGCTTTTCCTGTACTTCAACTACATGCAGGTGCTCCAGCTGGCCCGCGCCGGGCAGGACCTGATAGTGGAACTTAAGCAGCGCATCCTCGCACATATGCTTACGCTGGACCTGGAGTTCTACTCCTCCACGCCGGTAGGCCGCCTGAACGCGCGCGTGCAGTCGGACACCAGCACGCTTTACGCGCTTTTCACCAACACTGTCATCACCATCGTCAATGACGCACTGATGTTCGCGGTGGTCTTTTGCGTGATGGCCTCCTTCAACCTGAAGCTGACGCTGATGCTGGTGCCGGTCTTCCCGGTGATGGCGGTTCTGGGCTGGGTCTTCGTGAAGATCACCTCGCCGATGTTCATCAAGGTGCGCAAGCTGGCCGCCGAAGTGCCGGGGTTCCTGACGGAACAGTTCAACGGCATCGGGGTGCTGCAGGCCTTCAGCCGCGAGGCCGACACCTCGGCCAAGATGGAGGAGCTGAACCGCCGGAAGTTCAGAGCGGAAGTGAGCGTGGAGATCTATGCGGCGGTCTTCTTCCTCACCATCGCCTTCCTGAGCCCGGTGGCGACCGCTGCCGTCTTCAACTTCGGCGGAAGGATGGTGATAGCCGGCAAGCTGACGCCGGGAGTCATCCTGATGTTCGTCATGTATCTCGCCTTCCTCTTCGACCCCATCTACCGTTTTTCCGAGCACTTGAGCGTGATACAGCGCTCCTTCTCTTCGGGACACAGGATCTCGAAGATACTCGCGCTCAGGCCCGCGCTGACAGAGCAGGCTAACCCCCATTATCTGACCAGCGTCCGCGACTCGATAGATTTCCGCAACGTCTGGATGCGCTACAAAGAGGACGCCGGCTGGGTCCTGAAGGACGTCTCCTTCACCCTGCCGCGCGGCAAAAGCCTGGCCATCCTCGGCGAGACCGGCGGCGGCAAGACCACGGTGACCAGCCTGCTGTTCCGCTTCTACGACTTCCAGAAAGGCCATATCGAGATAGACGGGACGGACATACGGAGCCTCAGCCTGGGGTCGCTGCGCGCGGCGATAGGCCTGGTGCAGCAGGACATCTACCTGTTCCCCGGCACGGTGATGGACAACCTGAAGCTGATGGACACCTCCATCCCCGACAGCCGCGTCCATGACGCCATCCGGCTGATGGGGATAGAGGCCTTTTTCAAGAAGCACCCGCTCGACAAGAAAGTGGAGGAAAAGGGCGCCAACCTCTCTATCGGTGAAAAGCAGGTGATCTCCCTGGCGCGCGCGATGGTACTGGACCAGGAGGTACTGGTGCTGGACGAGGCCACCTCCAACATGGACCCGCACACCGAGCGCTTGATCACCACGGCCATAAAGAACCTGCTCCGGCATAAGACGGTGATAATAATCGCGCACCGGCTGTCCACCGTCAGGAACGCGGACCGGGTCATGATGGTCTCGGGCGGAGAGGTCAAGGAGCTCGGCACGCACGACGAGCTGCTAGCTAGGGGCGGCCTTTATTCCAAGTACTACCGGCTGCAGTACGGGGAGGGAGAATGACATTCACCCTAAAATGGCTCCTGCCCTACTGGCGCCGGCACACGGTGCGCATGACGATCATCGTCCTTTTCGGCATGCTGAACGCCGCGCTGACGGCCTACAATCCGTTGCTGATAAGGAACATCTTCAACGGCCTTATCAGCAACCCTAACGAGCAATACCTGCACCACAATGTGCTGCTGATCCTCGGGGTCGGCTTAGGGCTGTTGATAACCAACCTGGTGGCCCAGCGCAACAGGGCCTGGATGAACTACTGCCTGGAATGGGAGATACGCCGCGACGTGTTCGACCACGTCATCACGATGGACCGGAACTTCTTCCACCGCTTCACTACCGGGGACATGGTGGCCCGCCTCTCGGACGACATTTCCGAAAAGATCTCCTGGTTCTCCTGCTCGGGCGTCTTCCGCTTCATACAGGCAGCCTTCACTCTGCTGGCGGCCGTGGGGATGATGCTCTACCTGAACCCGGCCTTCTCCCTCTGCGTGCTGCTGCCGCTGCCGTTCGTGCTGTTCTTCTCCATAAAGACCGGCCGCCTCCTCAGCGGCAGGTACAAGGAACTGCAGGATTCCATCACCAACCTTTTCGACTTCCTGGAGACCTGCTTTACCGGCATCCGGGTGATAAAGGCCAACGCCAAGGAGCCCGCCCAGCTGGAGTTTTTCAAGACCAGGACCGCCGCCCAGCGCGAAGCCGAGATCGCCACCGCCAGACTACAGATCCTCTTCTCCTATTTCTGGAGCGAGGCCGGTTTCGTCTCCATTGCGCTGCTCTACGCGGTCGGCGGCCTGATGGTGATAAAAGGGCGCGCCACGCTGGGCGAGCTTATAGCCTTCCAGATCTACGCCAGCATGATAGTGCAGCCGCTGATGGACATAAGCCAGTTCGTGGTGGCCGGCAACCGCGCCGGCGTCTCGATAACCCGCGTCAACGAGTTGCTGACGGCCCGCTCCTCGCTGAAGTCGGGGCTGGGGGACAAGACCACGCCGGACCACATCACCACGCTGGAATTCCGCGGGGCCGGCCTGAAAAGCCCCAAGGGCGACAGCATGCTGGTCCGCGATATCTCATTCAAGGCCGTCCGCGGCCAGCGGGTGGCCGTAGTCGGCAAGATCGGCTGCGGCAAGTCCACCCTGCTGTCACTGGCGCTGCGCCTGTCCGAGCATGACGCGGGCGAGATGCTGGTGAACGGCACCGACATCCGCGAATGGAACCTGCACCTTTTCCGGGAGCGCGTGGGCTATACCGCGCAGGAGGCGGCCATTTTCAGCGGCACCCTGCGCTACAACATACTCATGGACCGCACTTTCGGCGTTAGGCCGGGGATGCTCGAGAAGGCCCTGGAGACCGCGCAGCTCGCTAAGGAACTGCACAAGTTCCCGAAAGGGCTGGACACCGTGGTGGGCACGCGCGGCTTCGCCCTTTCCGGAGGGCAGAAACAGCGGGTGGCCATAGCCCGCGCCCTGCTGACCGGGCCCGACGTGCTGCTGCTCGACGACGCCACCAGCGCGATGGACGCCCAGACCGAGCACCAGTTCTGGCAAGCCTTCCGGAAGGAACACCCGGACGCGCTCTGCCTGGCCGTCACGCACCGTGCGAAGACCATCGAAACCTCGGACCTGATCCTGGTGCTGGAGGACGGCCGCCTGGCGGAGCGGGGGACCCACTCCGAGCTTATGGCAGCCAACGGGCTCTACCGGCAGATCTACGAGCGCCGCAAGCTAGCAGAGGAGCTGGGCGGGCCGGCGGCCGCCGCGAACTGAGGCCGGACGTGATAAAAAGGGAAAAGCCGCTGTTAAGCGGCTCTTCCCTTTTGTTCCTTCTACTATTTCAGTTACTGCCGAAGTTGTCGTCCATCGGCTCGTTATAGTCCACCTTGAACTGGAAGGAGGAACTGTTGCCGTCCTCGTCGGTGGCCGTCACCACGATGACGTCCTTGCCCTTTATTGCCGCCGGCAGGGCGGGCAGGGCCGCGCTAAAGCGGCCGGCTGGCAGGCTTTCCCCGCCTGAGACTATCCTTACCTTTTCATTCTGCGAGGTTCCATAGAGCGGGCGGGCGATAGTCAGCGTTACATCGCCTTTGCGGTTGTCGAAGACGTTGAAGGAGATGTCAACAGCGGACTTCTGGTCTTTTTCGCGGCGCAGCGCCTGGGCGTCGCCTCCCACCGGGGGCAGACGCCTGGCGGCGGCCTTAAGCACGCCCGCGGTGTAAACCGAGGCCATAAGCACCTGGCGCTCCATGATCTCCGGGCTCACGTTAAGATCGTAAGTATCCTTGCTGTTATTGTAGTGGCTCCACGGGCCTCTGGTAGAGTCCTGGCCGGGCGCGGGGGCGTCCGGGGCGGGCGGCCAGTAGAGAGTGTTGGAGCGGGGGTCCTTCCAGCCGGGCAACTGCCGGCGGGTATCGTCCTGGAGGGCCTGGTAGTACTGCCAGGGCTCCCTATCGGACAGCATCATCGACTGCAGCCTTACGCGGACCTTCTCGAATACCGAGATGTCCTTCTTTATGGCCTTCTCGAAATTATCGCCAAAAGTCACCACATGGTTGATATTGGCCGCGTGGGCCGGCACGGCCTGGTCCTGCGTGAGATGGGCGATAAGGCCGATATCGTAATAAGCCCGGGGGAAATCCAGGTCCTTATAGTCCTTCAGAGCCTGTCCCCAGATCTTCTGGACGTCGCCGCCATTGGCGAAAAGGCCGGGGTGGCCCGACTCGCTGGTCATTCCGCCCTTAAGCCCCAACGTTTCACTTGTAGTGCTGGAGTCCCCGCTATCGCGCTGTATATCGACTTTGCCGGAGAACGGGTAGTAATCGTTGGCGGTGTCATCTTCTCTTATTCCGAGCACCTGCGCGGTGTCGAAATAGCCGTGAGTGCCGGTAGGCCAGCGGCATGAGGCGCAGGTGTCCTGGTAATACGGCGAGGGTACCTGTAGAGCGGCCGCGTACGGCGCCGGGGCGGCGGCTGACATCTGCGTGAAAGCCGGGCTTTCAGCAGCGTTCAAATTAGCTACAGGGGAGGAAACAACAGCCAGGGTGAGGGTCAATAAATGGTTTATCATTCATTGATATTTTATCAGGTGACTCCGGGATGGCCAAGGGCCCAAAGTCTCAGTGACCCGTGGTCTTTAGGCCCAGACAAGAGCTAGAGGAAGGCGGACATCGCCCAGTCGTAAAGGTACAGCAGAGGGAAAAAAGCCAGCGTCGAGAACAAAATGGACTGCGAAACCAGGTCCGCGTCAAAATCGAATTCCCTGGCCACTATGAAGTTCAGCACCGCAACAGGCATCACTATTTCTATAAATGTCACCTTTGAAACAAGCCCGGTAACCCCCGTGAGCCTCGCCAGCAGTAGATAAAAGAAAGGCAGGACCAGCAGTTTGAACCCGCTGACCAGCGCTATCTTCGGCAGGTTATGCGCTGTCTTCTTGCCGTAAAGGCTGACCCCTATAGTAAAAAGCGAAAGCGGGAGCGTGGTCCTGCCGATGTCGGCCATGACGCTGTGCAGGAGTTCCGGCAGGTGCAGTCCCGACGCAGCCAGCGCCAGGCCGGCCAGTGAAGACCAAAGCACCACGCTGCGCCCCACCAGCCGCAGGAACTTCGCCGGCGGGCAGGCTTCCTCACAGATAAGGGACATGATAAGGAAACCGAAGGTAAAGACTACCACGTTCTGCAGCGACGCGGCTATGGCGGCGTAGCCTATAGAGCCCTCGCCGAGCCTCATGGAGGCCACCGGGAAGCCCATGTAGACGGTGTTGCCCAGCACCGAAACGATGACCATCAACCTGGCCAGCCGCCACTCAAGGACGCCGGCCTTCCACAGAGCCCAGACCAGCGCCATGACTGCCAGCAGCGGGAGACTGTTGCCGGCCAGAAAATCCCAGCCCAGGCCAGAAAGTGGGGTATCGGCTATCTTCACTATGGTGAGCGCCGGCAGGGCCAGGTAATACAGGTACTGGTTAAAGGCTTTCTCCGCGCCTTCCTGTACAATGCCGAATCTGCGGAACAGCCAGCCCGCGGCCAGGATAAGGAAAAGATTCGCGATAATTATCGTCATACTGTATCCGCTATTTCATGAAGAACAGCACCAGAAGCTGCGCTGATATTATCCGAAGTATCATGGCCAATGGGTAGACCGTCGCGTAGGCCATGGTATGCATACTCGAACGGGCGATAGAATCCGAAAAAGCCAGCGCGGGCGGGTTAGTGGTTGAGCCGGTCAGCGCACCGCACAGCGCCATAAAATTGAAGCCGTAACGGCGTTTGAACATGTAAGCCGCAGCCAGGGCGGGCAGGACGGTTATAAGCGCCGACAGGGCCATCAGCGCAAAGCCGTTGCCGTGGATGACGGTCTCGACGAACCTGCCGCCAGATTCCAGCCCCACGCAGGAAAGGAACAGCACGATGCCGAGTTCGCGCAGCATCAGGTTGGCGGCGGGCGGCATATACCAATTCAGCGGCCCTATGGTCTGCGCCCGGCTGAGCAGGATAGCCACTATCAGCGGGCCGCCGGCGAGCCCTAGGCGTATCGGCGCGGAAAGGCCGGACAGGCGCAGCGGCAGGGAGCCCAGCAGAAGTCCCAGGCCGATACTGACGAAGACGGGAATCAGGCGCGGGTGGTTGAGGTCTTTGGGGGAATTGCCGAGCAGCCGGGACACTTCCGCCACCGAGTCCTCGTCGCCTACCACCACAAGGTTGTCAGCCAACTGCAGCGTGTAGCCGTCCGGGACCAGGAACTCCATGCCGGAACGGGAAACTCTGGTGGCGGCAACGTCATAGCGCTTTTCTATGCCCAGGTCGTCCAGGCGGCGGCCGATGACATCCTTGTGCGTGACCACTACGCGGGCCTGCACGATACGGCTGGGAAGCTTCTTCAGGTCGGTGGCGCTGATAGACCCCACCACCAGCGTGAACTTGCGCACGTTCTCCGCCAGGCCCACCGCCAGCACCGCGTCCCCGGCGCGCAGCACGGTGTCGTCGTGGGCTATGGAGAGGCGTCCGTCATGGTAAACGCGGGAAACGGTCACGCCAAGTTCGTCCAGGGCGGGGATATCCTTTATCTTCAGGCCGTAGAGGTTCTTATTCTCCACGGCGACGCTGGCGTTTATGAATCCGGGAAGCGCGCTGTGCGCCATGGCGAGCTCGGAGGACAGCTCTTTACGGAAAATGAACTTAAGCAGCAGGATCACTAAGATGACCCCGAGTATACCGCCCGGATAGGCCAGCGCGCAACCTACGGCCGCTGAAGCCGCGGCGGCCGGGTCGGCGGCCAGCGCCTGCTGGGCCGCGGCCAGCGCGGGGGTATTGGTAGCCGCGCCGGCGTACATCCCGACGGCCAGCGGCATGGGCACTCCGGCCAGCCGGCTTATCAGCAGCGTCAGGCCGACGCCGAACAGCATTATGAATACGGTCATCAGGTTAAGACGGAGCCCGTCGCTGCGGAACGCGGCGAAGAAGCCGGGGCCGACCTCGGTGCCTATGGAATAGACGAACAGGATAAGCCCGAAGTCGCGCAGCAGAGCCAGCATGGCGGGATTTATGGAAACACCGAAATAGGCGAACGCGATGCCGGAGAACATCACGCCGGCTATGCCCAGCTTGATGCCGAAGACCTTTATGTTGCCGAACGCCAGCCCGGCCCCGGCCACCAGGGTCACCGCAAAGACGGACCACGCCACGGACTGGGGGGAGAAGATCAGGGAAAGGAAATCCATTAGGCAATTTTAGCAAAATGCGGCTGCATCGTTCCGGCGGCGGAACCGCCGGCGGAACTTCTTTTTCCGTCGATTATTTAATACTATTATATTAGGAAACGCAAAACATCAGGCGCCGGAGAGAACATGACCACTAAAGCGGACATACGCAACCCCTGGCTTTTCGTACCAAGCACCTATTTCGCCGAAGGCCTCCCTTACATAATCATAAACTCGGTCTCCGTCATACTTTACAAGAACATGGGCGTTTCCAACGCCGACTTGGCGTTCTGGACCAGCTGGTTGTACCTGCCCTGGTTCCTGAAGATGCTCTGGGGCCCTATGGTGGATATGTACGCCACCCGCCGCGCGTGGGTGGTCTACACCCAGCTGATCATGGCCTGCTGCCTGGCGGCGGCAGCGGTATCCCTTACCGGGCACCATTTCTTCGCTGTCTCGCTGGTCGCCTTCGCGGCCGGAGCCTTCGTCTCCGCCACGCACGACATAGCCGTGGACGGCTTCTACATGCTGGGGCTTACCGACGAGGACCAGGCTTTCTTCGTCGGCATACGCTCCATGTTCTACCGTTTCGCCATGATATTCGGCACCGGCTTCCTGGTCTACCGGGCCGGAAAAATGCAGGAAGCCACAGGCGATGTGCCCGGCAGCTGGAGCATAATGCTAACGGTTTCCGCGCTGCTGTTCCTCGTCCTTTTCCTCTACCACAGGTTCTTCCTGCCCTACCCGGCCGAGGACGTCCCGAAGGCTAAAGCCAATGCGGGCCAGATACTGCGCTCCCTGGGCGCGCTGGCCGGCTACCTGACAGCGGCGGGCCTGCTTATCTGGCTGTTCACCTACGGCCTGACCGGCATGTGGGCAAAACTCGGCGCCGCCGCGCTGCTGACCGCAACCCTGGTCTTCGCCTGCCGCCGCTACCTGTTCCCCTACCTCAAGGGAAAGATGGCCGAGGAGGGGAGTTCCTTCAACGAGGCTTTTATCACCTATTTCACGCAGGACGGGATAGGCTACATCGTGGCGTTCATCCTTCTGTACCGCTTCGCCGAGGCCATGCTGCTGAAGCTGACCTCCCCATTCCTGCTCGACGCCGTCAACACGGGCGGCCTGGGCATACCCACCGCCGAAGTCGGCATAATCTACGGGACGATAGGGATGATAGCGCTGATAGTCGGCGGGATACTCGGAGGCTGGCTTGTTTCCAAATACGGCTTCCGGCGCTGCCTCTGGCCGATGGTGTTCGCCCTGCACGTGCCCGACGTGTTCTATCTTTACATGTCCTACGCGCAACCCGCGCTGGAGCATATCACCCTGTTCGGGCGCAGCATCCCCTGGGGCTCCGTGCCGCTGTTAGTAGCGGCGGAGCAGTTCGGCTACGGGGTAGGGTTCACCGTATTTACCATGTACCTGATAATGATATGCAAGGGCAGGTTCAAGACGGCACACTACGCCATCTCCACCGGGATAATGGCGCTGGGAATGATGATCCCCGGCATGATAAGCGGAAAACTGCAGGAACTGGCCGGCTACCGGCACTTTTTCCTTATGGTCTGCGTACTGACAGTCCCCGGTATACTGGTCATATTCAAGCTGCCGGTAAAGGACGGGCCGAGCGCGGCTTAGCCCTTCCCGGCAGAAAAAAGACGGGCTTCCTAGCAGGAGCCCGTCTTTTTTTTGCCGGCTTTATTCAGGATTTCTGAGCGGGCACGCAGTTAGGCCGGCAGGCCGGCTGACATTCTTTGGGGCACGGCTCGATATGTATGGTAACCTCGGACCGGGGAAGGACTTTTTCGATATCTTCCGTGATCTGGTCCGCAAGACCGTGTGCTTTTTCTACCGACATGGAGGCTTCTACCAGGATATCGAACTCTATGAACCTGGTCGCGCCCGCTTTCCTGGTGCGGAGATTCTTGAAACTGATAACCCCCTCTTGCTTTTTAATAAGCCCCTCTATCTTCCTGTTATCCTCTTTCGGCAGGGACTCGTCCAGCAGGTCGCTGAGGGACTGCTGGGTAAGCTCAAAAGCGGCTTTCACTATCATCAGGGCCACCAGGATGGCTATGACAGGGTCTATCCAGTGTACGTGGTGCCCGACCCAGACCAGCTCTATCAGCCAGATAAGGGCGAGGCCTATCATTACGCCCATAGAAGTATAGACGTCGGTGCGCAGGTGCCAGGCGTCGGCCTTTATGGCTATGGAGTCCGTTTCATTGCCTATCTTAAAAAGCGCCTGGGAAACGGCCATGTTCACGAAAGAAGAAAGGCCCATCACCAGGATACCCCAACCTATCATTTCAATGGGTTCCTGATGGACCAGCTTCCGTACCGCCGCATAGATGATCCAAGCGGCGGCCAGGAAAATAAGTATGGCTTCCACGAAGCCTGAGATGTTCTCGAACTTGCCGTGGCCGTAATGGTGGTCCTTATCGGCCGGCTGGGACGAAGAGCGCACCGCGAAATAGGCGATGAGCGCGGCTGCCAGATCTATGCCGGAATGTATAGCCTCGGAAAGGACCGAAACCGAGCCTATAGCCATGCCCACGATAAGCTTAAAGACCACCAGCGCGCTGTTGGAAGCCACGGAAAGGCGGACTACGCCGAGCTTGCGTGAATTGATGTCTTTGTTCTCCATAAATAAAACCCGCCTGTTTTCCTTTTTAGAAAACCCAGGCGGGCCTGTGCGTCCCCCGGGGGGGACGTCTTACTGCGCGATCTATTCGACTTTAATGCACTGCACGGGGCAGTTGGCGGCGGCGGCCTTGCAGGCGTCTTCCTTGCCGGCGGGTACGGGGCCTTTAGCCACGGCCTTGTCGGCGTTCATCTCGAAAACTTCGGGGCAATCGTTGGCGCAGAGACCGCAGCCGATGCAGGAGTTGGCGTCTATCGTAGCTTTCATGTTAATACCTCCGTATATTTGCTGAAGATCTTACACACCTATTATACTTAAAGTTGCGGAATTGTTGCCATAAGCGTGCGGTACTTACGCGATCCTCGCGGCCGGCGGCAGCGCTATTCACTTATGCGCGTCTCCGTGGCTTTGTCGAAGACGTGCATGTTCTTGTAATTGAAGCAGAGGGTGACGCCGCTGCCAGGGCTGCGGTTGAAGAAGGCCTCCACGGTGGCCAGCACGCGCATATTGCCCACTTTGAGGTACAGGTTCTCGCGGTGGCCCAGCAGCTCGCACACCTCCAGGATCCCCTGCACTTTATCGGAGCACTTCTCGCCGTCGCGCTCCACCAGCACGTCGTCCGGGCGCACGCCCAGCACCACTTCGCGGCCGTCGTGCTTCCCGGAATCCGAAAGCAGGTAGGGGGGGATCGAGATCTTTATTTCCTCGTTCTTGAAATAGAGAGCTTCGCCTTCGAGAAAGAGTTTCCCGGACATGAAATTCATGGTGGGGCTGCCGATGAACCCTGCGACGAAGAGGTTGGCCGGTTTGCGGTATACCTCTATCGGAGAGCCGACCTGCTGCACTATGCCTTTGTTCATCACCACTATGCGCCCGGCCAGGGTCATAGCTTCCACCTGGTCGTGCGTGACGTAGATGATGGTGGCGTTCAGGCGCTGATAAAGCTTGGCTATCTCCACGCGCATCTCTTCGCGGAGCTTCGCGTCCAGGTTAGAAAGCGGCTCGTCGAAAAGGAACACCTTGGGTTTGCGCACTATGGCGCGGCCGATGGCCACGCGCTGGCGCTGGCCGCCGGAAAGCTGACGCGGCATACGCGCCAGGAACTTGCCCAGCTGCAGGATGTTGGCGGCCTCGGTCACCCGCGCGTCTATCTCGGCCTTGTCGGTGTGGCGCAGGCGCAGCGCGAAACTCATGTTCTCCTCCACGGTCATGTGCGGATAAAGCGCGTAATCCTGGAACACCATGGCGATCTGCCGCTTGGAGGGGTGCAGCTCGTTGACCAGCAGGTTATCGATGAATATCTCGCCGTCGGTAATTTCCTCAAGGCCGGCCAGCATCCTGAGCAGGGTGGTCTTGCCGCAGCCGGACGGGCCGACTATGACGACGAATTCGTGGTCTTTTATGTCCACGTCCACGCCGTTGAGAACGACGTTGTCCTTGAATTTTTTTACGATATTCTTAAATTGCACCGAAGCCATAGGTCATCCTTTCACGCTGCCGAGGGTGAGGCCGGAAATAAGCCACTTGGAGGAATACAGGAACACGCACAGCACGGGTATGGTCACCAGCATGGAGCCGGCCGCGAACATGCCCCACTGGGTGATGTACTGGCCCTGCAGTTCGAACAGGCCCAGCGTCCAGGTGTACTGCTTGGCGCTGAACAGCACCACGCGCGCCACCAGGTACTCGTTCCAGGCGGTAGTAAAATTGAACAGAAAGGCTATGCTGAGCGCCGGCGTGGACAGAGGAAGTATTATGCGCCAGAAGGCCCCGACCTGGCTGGTGCCGTCGACGAGAGCCGCCTCTTCGAGCGAGCGGGGGATGGTGTCGTAGTAGCCCTTGAGTATCCAAATGCTGAAAGGCAGGGACGAGACCGAGTAGGCGATGATCATGCCGAGATACGTGTTCATCAGCTTCAGCTTCATGATCATCAGGAACAGCGGCAGGATGAGCATGCCGGCCGGGATCATCTGGCTGGAGAGCAGCAGGATAAGCCCGGCCTTCTTGCCGGGGAAGCGGAAGCGGGAGAAGGCGTAGGCCGCCGTGGAGGCGAGCGACACCCCGATCAGGGACGTCGCCAGCGTTATCACCAGAGAGTTCCACAGCCAGCGCAGGAACATCGTGTCCTTCAGCAGGCTGCGGTACGCGGTGAACGAGGCGCCAGCGGGGATCAGCGAGAGATCGGTGGAGAACAGCTTGTCGCCGGGCCGCAGGGAGATAGAAAAGATCCTGAGCAGGGGATATACGCAGATCCCGGCGAAAATGATGATGCCCACGTGGACGAAGAAGTATTTAACGCGGCGTTTTTTCTCGTGAGCCGACATTTTTTTCTTCATAGACTACCTTTCATCCTTGGCCGCGTCGAAGCTCTTCAGGTAGAAGACCGAAATAAAGAACAGCATGGCGAAAACTACTATGGCGAAGGCCGCCGAGTAGCTGTAGCGGTTGTAGGTGAAAGCCGCCTTGTACAGCGCCGAGACAAGGATATCCGCCTGCTCCGTGCCGCCGGACTGGCCGGTCACCAGGTAGATGACGTTTATGTTGTTGAAGGTCCACACCGTGCCAAGGGTTATGGCCGGCATCAGCACCGGGCGTATCAGCGGCAGGGTGATATAGCGCAGTTTCTGTAAATATGAAGCGCCGTCGATATCGGCGGCGTCGTAATAGGAGCTGGAGATGGACTGCAGGCCGCCCAGGATCACCACCATCATGAACGGGATGCCCAGCCAGACGTTTATCAGCATGCAGGTGGCAAGCGGGTAGTCGGAGAGCCACTGCACAGGCCCCAGGCCCAAGTGCGCAAGGAAAGGGAAAGCCGACGCCAGCTTCACCAGTACGATATTTACGAAGCCGTTCTGGGAGTGGAACTCGCCGCGCATGGCGAGCACCGCCACTACCTGCGGCATGGCCCACGGGATCACCAGCAGGGTGCGGTACACGCCCTTGAAGCGGATCTGGTTGTTCAGCAGCAGCGCCAGCGCGAAGCCGCCCGCCACGTGGAAGAAAACGTTGGTAAAGGTCCATACCAGCGTGCGCAGCAGCAGGGCCCAGAAAGTAATTTCGGAAAGGGGGGAAGTTGTGAAAACCTTTACGTACTGACTTAGGCCGACAAAAGGAAGGCTGCCGGTGTTCTTCCACATCATGATGGTAGTCAGCTTCAGGTCATGGAAAGAGAGGAGGACCTCGAAAACAAAAGGATACACCAGCAGGAGCGCCAGGCCTACGAAAGCCGGGGCCAGCAGCAGATAGGGCACGGTGTGCCGGCCTTTTACCATATAGCGGAAAGCAGCCGAAATCACGGCCTCGGCCAGCAGGAAATAGAACCAAAGCCTGAAAGTATAATCCCCCAGCACGGAGCCCGAAAGGACCAGCGCCGCGGCGGGGAAAGCGGCCAGGGCCACTGGAAAGAACCAGCCCCGCTCCCAGTACCGGAAGTGGTAGTAAAAATAGCCCTCCAGCGCGGCCACCCCGGCGGCTATCAGGAAGATAAACCAAAGCACTTCGTATATAGACTTTAAAATTTCCATGCCTTACCTGTTCATCTCTTCTATTTTCTTGTCGGTATTCTCCTGCATGCGTTTTACCGCGGTGTCTACGTCCATTTTCTTGTTCATGGCCAGGCCCAGGTAGTTGCGGGCTGAGTCCCAAACGGCCCGTATCTCGGTAGCCATGGGCATAGGCCGCCCCTTCAATATCTGGTCGAGGGAAATGCGGGACACGTCGTCGGAGGTTATCTCCTTTGCGAAAGCGGCTTCCTTCAGGGCCGGCAGGCGGGTCAGCGCCTGGTATTGCCTGACCTGGTTCTCTTTGGAGGTGTAAAATTCGAGCAGGCGCTTCACAATCCCCATCTTTTCGGACTTAAGACCGGAGCTGATCATGAAATACTGGCCGCTGACCATCGGGGAAGGCCAGCGCCCGGTGGCCGAAAGCTTCGGGATAACGGCCAGGCCGAAATCTTTGCCGAAATGCTTCTGGTAGCCGGAGATGGCCCAGTCGCCGTTTATGATAAAAGCGGCCTTATTCTCCTTGAAAAGGGAATCCATGCAGTTGTAGTCGCATTCCATCGGCACGAATTTCTTCTCATACTTCAGGTCCAGATAGAAATTAATGGCGTCGCGCATGGCCTGCGTGTCCAGCGTGGGCTTCTTCCCTTCCATCGGCCAGCCGTCGAAAGCCCCCAGCCAAGGCATAAGCCAGAAAGGCTCGCCCATGTCGAACGCGATACAGCGGTCAAGCTTGAATCTTTTCGCGTCTTTCGAGCAGAACGAGAACAGTTCGTCCGTGGTCTTAGGCGCGCTCTTGACAAACTTCTTGTTGTAAAACATCATCAGGTGGTTGCCGTTGGAAACCGGCACGCCCCAGACGCGGCCGTCTAATGTGATGGCCTCTACGACAGGACCGTTGAATTTGGAGAAATCGAACAGGCCGTCCAGCGGGGTAATGAATCCGGAAACAGCGTAAAGCCCGGCTGTATCGGAGGGGCCCAGCAGCAGGTCGGGGGGAACGCCGGCAAGAGAAGCTGCCTGGAACTGCTGGTGCAGGTCTTCGGTCTGATAATGCGTGCGGACTATCTTGATCCCGGCGTTTCCGGGAAGTCCTTCAAAGGCTCTGAAGACGGAGTCTATATACGGGGCTACCTGGGCGTCTTCCTGTTCCCAGACCACTATGGTTTGGGAATTATCGTCTGCGGGGCGGGCACAGGCGGCGCAGGCCGCCAGAAGAACCGGGAGAAGATATATTTTTTTCACCCCTGACCCCTTAATGTTCAGCTCTTTGAGATATTGGTTATAGCCGCGAGCAGCGCCACCAGCACGGACAGTTTAAGCGCGGTCCACCACGAAATCTTAGCCGCCACGGCGCCCGAGGCCACCGCGCCCGGGAAAAGTCCGGGTATGGTCCACATCCAGAACCACTTGATAAGAAAAATGCCCAGCACGAAAATACCGGCCAGCCACAGCACGATAGCGGGCAGACCGAGAAAAAGGATATTGCGGAGCTTCATTAATTAAATTCTAACAAATTTTGGGTTGTATAAAACCGGAAGTTTTTTTAAGTACCCGATAGCCAGTAGCTATTGCAACATTTGCTGACAGCGCAGTGCGCATCTTCGTGATTAACCATAGTGTACTGTACTGAGCCGGTGGAATTCAAGGAACTTACTGCCACAAGGACAAG
>CAIXBR010000020.1 GCA_903917735.1 uncultured Elusimicrobia bacterium
TGAAGGCTTCGGACCTGGACACGGACGGCGCCCTTGCGGCTAATTCCGACAGCAAGGTGGCTTCGCAGAAAGCCGTGAAGACTTATGTCGCTGCCGGGCTGGGCGGCAAGGAGGCTGCTATAGCCGCCGGCGCTGCCGGGCAATATTACCGCGGCGACAAGACCTGGGCTGCGCTGGACGCAGCTGCAGTAGCCGGCGGGACCTTTCAGAACAGTGCCTACACCTTCCAGAACTCCGTGAATTTTCCCGGGATGGGAATATGGAACGCCTCCGGGAATGTCGGCATCGGGACGGCGAGTCCCGGGACAAAGCTGGATGTGGCGGGCACGGTTAACGCGACAGATTTTACCAAGAATGGCATCGCTGTCCCCACCGTGCCCTCTGGTATGATCGCGTTCTTTCCCGGGGCCTGCCCCTCGGGCTGGGCCGAGTATACGGCGCTTCGGGGCCGTTTGATCATCGGGACTCCCTTGAGCGGAACTGATGCGGGAACGGTGGGCACAGCCCTCGGAAACCTGTCCCCTCGGACCATTACCGATGTTCCTGCCCATTTTCATTCGATCGACCCGCCTGCAACAGTGTCCGGGACTGAAAGCGCCGATCATACTCATGCGGTAGACCCGCCGAATACCGGCGTAAACATTTCAGATCCAGGACATTCGCATAGTGTTTCCACCGGATGGGGGAGCGGTATGACCAGCTGGGGGGCAGCTAACATGCAAGAAAGTCCCGCGGGCTCTATTGGAACGAGCGCCTCCGGCACGGGGATTACCGCTTCCGTGGATATCGGCTCTTTTTCTTCCGGCGGAAGGAGCGCGACGCACACTCACACCACTGATATCGCCGCTTTCAACTCCGCTTCCGCCGGTTCCGCTTCCGTGGATGTCACAATGCCGTACATCCAGCTGCGCGCCTGCCAGGCGCCGTGAAAAAAGGCCGGCTGTAATACGTTTTTTCTATGGGTACAAAGGCCTATGGTGGTTGGGGCCTTTTTTGTGCGGGAATAGGGCTAGTAGGCCCTTACGGGGGGCTGCGGGGTCTGTTACAATTTAAATAACTACTGATGACATCCAAGAGAAATATCTTCTGTTTTGTTTTGCTCGCCCTGGCGGCGGCTCCCTGTTTTGCGGCGGAGGGGGGGCTGCGGGCGGCTGTTTCTGTTGGCCGTGACGGGGACGGGGCTCTTTTGCTTTCCGGCGCGGACTGCGGTACTTTGGAAAGGCAGGCGGCGGCGCTGGGGGCCTGGAGGACGCGGCTGCATGAGGAAACCGGCGCGACTGGAGTCTGCCGCTGCGCGGGCGAAACCTGCGAGTTGCGGGTTGCTTCTGTAGCCCCTGATTTTGTGAACCGGATGCATGGGGTCAAGGCCGGGCGCTGGGGGCCGAACTGTTGGGATACGGCTTTGGTTTCGGACAAGATCCTGTCCGCGCCGAGTTTTACTTCGCCGGAAGAGATGGCTTTCTGGATGAAGTCCCCGCTTTGCCGCGCGGTGGGGGTGCGGGAAGTTCCGCGCCCGGGCGACATTATAGCTCTCCGTGACCAGGCGGGGGAGGAAGTGCACGGTTTCATCTATCTAACCGAGGAGCTTTCTTTTTCCAAGAATTACCTTACCGTGGCTGCGCCGTACGCGCTTCAAAGCCCGGACGATGTTTACGCGGAGTTCCCGGTCGATAAAGAATGCCGCAACCCCGGTTCTTCCGCCGCCTGCGCCGTCCGTTCCGATTATTTCCGCTGCTCCACGCTGCAGGACTACCTGGCTACCGCGAACCTTCCGGCGGACGTGGATTATCCGGGAGCCGCGGCCGTGGTTTCCGAGGCGGAGAGGACTATCAGCGACATTGCTATGCGCTGGAAGACTAACCCCGAGATCCAAAACAACGCCCAGGCAGTACTGGCTTCGAAAAAAGAAGCCCTCCTCCCCGTCCGCGACCTGTCCTCCCGCCATTCCGGCCTCCTCTGGACCGCCCTCACGCTCCGCATAGATTCTCTCCTTCACCAAATCGACCTGATATAATTATTTGTATTGACCGCGAGATGCCCAGTCGGGGTCCTGGGAAGTGGATGGGCCCGGCGGGCACGCGTCGCGCACTCATACTCTCGGCCGCCGCGCTTATGTAAGCGGCGGCCTCCGAGAAGTCCCGCCGAACCCATCCCCTTCCCAGGCCCCCTCCGCAAGGCAAACGTTGGCTACTGGGCTATCCTGCGGTCTCCAATCCAAAAGGCAATCTCTTTCCTGCAGCATGGCTGTAACAGGGCTTATCTATTATTATATTATTGAAATTTGAAAATATACGCCTATTGTGTCATAATATAACTTCGGCGAAATACGAACGCCGAGGTGTTTTATTTGATTTCTGCGGATAACAGTAATAGATTTTCTGCTTCTTTTACGGAGGAACTACAATGGGAACAAGATTCACTGACAGAGCGCAGCGCGTGATACTTATAGCGCAGGAAGAGGCCAAACGGCTTAACCACGATTATGTAGGCACCGAACATATACTGCTCGGGCTCATCGCCCTTTCCGAGGGCGTGGCTTCGCAGGTGTTCCAAAACCTGGGCATAGACCTGCGCAAGGTCCGCGCCGAGATCGAAAAGATAGTGGGCACCGGCGACAACATGATGCTGCTGGGCGAAATACCCTTCACCCCGCGCGCCAAGAAAGTGCTCGAATACGCCGTAGAAGAAGCCCAGCACATGAGCCACTCCTACATCGGCACCGAGCACATCCTCCTCGGCCTGATACGCGAAGAAGAAGGCGTAGCCGCCCGCGTGCTGGAGAACCTCGGCCTCAAGCTCGAGACCGTCCGCGAGGAAGTGCTAAATATCCTCGGCGAGATGGAACAGAAAGACTCCCCCAAAGAATCCGCCGCCCCCAAGGGCCACGCCGCCCACGCCGGCCCCAAGGGCAAGACCAAGACCCCGATACTGGACGAATTCGCCCGCGACATGACCCAGATGGCCAGGGAAGGCAAGCTGGACCCCGTAATAGGCCGCTCCAACGAGATCGACCGCCTGATACAGGTGCTCGGCCGCCGCACCAAGAACAACCCCGTGCTGGTAGGCGAGCCCGGAGTAGGTAAAACCGCCATAGTGGAAGGCCTCGCCCAGAAAATAGCCGCCGGCGAGATCTCCGACACCCTCATAGGCAAGCGCCTGCTCAGCCTGGACCTGGCCTCCATCGTGGCCGGCACCAAGTACCGCGGCGAATTCGAGCAGCGCCTTAAGGGCATCATCGAAGAGATCCGCAAGGCCAAGAGCAATATCATCATGTTCATCGACGAGCTGCACACCGTCATAGGGGCCGGCGCCGCCGAAGGCGCCATAGACGCTTCCAACATGCTCAAACCCGCGCTGGCCCGCGGCGAACTGCAGTGCATTGGCGCCACCACCTTCGACGAATACCGCAAGCACATCGAGCACGACCCCGCCCTGGAGCGCCGCTTCCAGATGGTGATAGTCGAGCCTCCCAGTGTGGCCGAAACCATAGAGATCCTCAAAGGCCTGCAGGAAAAGTACGAGTCCCATCACAAGTGCAAATACACCGACGCGTCCATCTTCGCCGCGGCCCAGCTGTCGGATAAGTACATCACAGACCGTGCCCTGCCCGACAAAGCCATCGACCTGCTCGACGAGGCAGGCAGTCGCGCCCGCCTGACGCTGTCCGTGGCCCCGGCGGAGTTCAAGGAAAAAGAGACCGAGATAGAAGAGGCCTCCAAGGAAAAGAACGCCGCCATCTACGGCCAGGAGTACGAGAAGGCCGCGAAACTCCGCGACCGCGAGAAGGAGCTGAAGAAGGCCCTCGAAGACGCCCGCAAGAAATGGCGCGAAGGCCGCGACAAGGTTTTCCCGGAAGTGACAGAAGAAGATATAGCCGGCATAGCGTCCAAGTGGACCGGCATCCCGGTAACCCGCATGACCGAGACCGAAACCCAGAAGTTGCAGCACATGGAAGCCGAGATCCACAAGCGCCTGATAGGCCAGGACGAAGCCGTCACCATCGTGTCCCAGGCCATAAAACGCAGCCGCACCGGCATGAAGGACCCCAAGCGGCCTATAGGTAATTTCATCTTCCTCGGCCCCACCGGCGTGGGCAAGACAGAGCTGGCCCGCGTGCTGGCGGACTTCCTGTTCGGCAACGAGGAAGCCATGGTCCGCATCGACATGTCCGAGTACATGGAGAAATTCTCCGTGTCGCGCCTGATAGGCGCGCCTCCCGGCTACGTCGGCTACGAGGAAGGCGGCAAACTCACCGAGATAGTGCGCCGCAAGCCCTACTGCGTGGTGGTGCTGGATGAAATAGAGAAGGCCCACCCCGACGTGTTCAATATCCTGCTGCAGATCATGGACGAGGGTGTGCTGTCCGACAGCCTGGGCCACAAGGTCAGCTTCAAGAACACCATCCTCATCATGACCTCCAACGTGGGCGCCCGTCTTATCTCCAAGGGCAAGACGCTGGGCTTCATGCCCGCCGACGACAAAGAGAAGGATTACAAGGAAATGAAGGACACGGTGATGGACGAGGTGAAGCGCGTCTTCAACCCGGAGTTCATCAACCGCATAGACGAAGTTATAGTGTTCCGCCCGCTCACCGAGAAGGATACCGAAAAGATCCTGGAGCTCAGCCTGGTAAAGGTGACCAGGAAGCTGGATGTTAAGAACGTCAAGTTCGAGATCACCCAGGCGGCCAAAACCTTCCTGGTCAAGAAAGGCTTCGATCCCAACTACGGCGCCCGCCCGCTTATCCGCACCGTGCAAAAATACCTGGAGGACCCGATGGCGGAGTTCCTGCTTAACAGCACGATGAAGGCCGGCGACGTGCTTTTAGTCGACTACAAGGGCGAAGGCGACGCCCTGGAACTGAAAGTCCGCTAAAAAACGCCCGGAGCACAGCTTGCATCAGCACCGCTTGCATCATCATCTGCACCGCGCCCCCGCTCCGTCCCTGGCGCCGGCGGGGGCCGCTCCGTTCCGCCTGTGGAGGCGGCTGATCGTCGGGCTGCTGGTGGCCGCGGGCGCTGCGGCGCTTTATTCCGCCTGGGCCTGGCAGAAAAAGATCAATGAGCCCCCGCCCCCCGAAGAGAAAAAGATGGTTGAGACGCCGCTGAACGACGCCGAATGGCAGGCCATGGTGGCGGGGCTGGAAAAAAATTCCAAGGCCTATAATGGCAAGGTCGGCATCTACATAAAGGATATAGCGACGGGCAAGACCTGGGAATATAACGCCGACAGGCTTTTCCCTTCGGCCAGCCTTATTAAAGTGCCTATCATGGCGGCGGTCTGCGACAAAATAAAGCTGGGCGCCTTCACGCTGGACACGCAGATAAAGCTGACCCGCCACGAGCGCGTGGGCGGCTCCGGCTCGCTCAAATGGGTGCGCGACGGCACGTCGCTCTCCGTGATGGAGATCATCTACAAGATGATAACCGAAAGCGACAACACCGCGACCCGCATGCTGATAGACTACGTCGGCATGAATTACCTGTCCGGCGCTTTCATCAACATGGGCCTGGCGCGCACCAATATAACCCCCGAGGGGATGAGCCTGACCTCCGGCAGGGTGCCGCGCGAAAACCTCACCACCGCGCGGGAGATGGCTTCGCTGATGGACAGGATCTACTCGGGAACCCTGGTGGACAAGGAGTCCAGCGAGTTCATGCTGGAAGTGCTGAAGCATAATAAGAGCAAGAGCCGCCTGCGCAAAGGCCTGCCCATCGGCTGGGAAATAGGCCACAAGACAGGGCTGCTGCGGCGCGCCTGCCACGACGTGGGCATAGTGTTCTCGCCGCGCGGGGATTATGTGATAGCGGTGCTCACCAGCGAGGCGCCGAACTATACCACCGCCAAAAATTTCATTTCTAAAGTGGCGAAGCTGACCTACCAGTATTACAAGATAGACGCCGACTACGCGCAGGCGCCCGGGGCGGGATCAAGGTCCCTTTGATGCAGCGGCCGGCCAGAAAATTCGTTTACGCGGTGCTGCTGCTGCGGCTGGCCTGGCTGGTGCCGGTAACCTTGATGGCCCTGGCCTATACCCTCTACAGCGTTACCCACCTGGTGCAGCTCATGCGTTATCCGGCCAGTGCGGCCGCCGCGGAATTCCTGGAAGCCCTGTTCGGGGCCGGCCTGGGCGCGGCTTTCCTGTTCTTTACCTGGCGCATGTGGAAGAAGACCTGGAACATGCTGCTGAACAAGGTTTACCCGGTAAGGTCCGCGGTGCTCTGGCAGACGGGCTGGATAATCCTAGCGGTCATACTGCCTTTCCTGGTGATCTGGCCCAAGGTGAAGGACATTCAGCGCTATTCCGGCGAGGGCGCTAATAAAGGCAGGCTGAGCCAGCTGAGGACGGCCGTTGCGGAGTATAAGGCCGCCAGCGGCGTTTACCCGCGGGACCTGGCGGAGTTGGAGCGTTCCGGGCTCCTAAAAAAGGTCCCAGCGCTTTGGGACACTAAATGGGCCGGCTTCCCCCACGAACCGACCTACTCGGCCGTGTATGGGTCTCCCGAACCCGGGGACTCGGGCGGCTGGGCCTACGCGCTGGCCAAAGATTCAGCGCCCGTTATCTTCATAGACTGCATTCACAAGGATTCGCGCGGCGTACCGTGGTCGGCGTACTGAGCTTAGCCGTTTTTCTAAACTGGACGTATTATGAACAATAAAACTCTCGAACTTTTATCCCCGGCCAAGGACCTGGCCTGCGGCATTGACGCCGTAAACTGCGGCGCGGACGCCGTTTATATCGGCGCGGAGCGTTTCGGCGCGCGCGTTTCGGCCGGCAACGCCATGGGCGACATAGAGAAGCTTGTCGTCTACGCGCACAGGTACCGCGTAAAAGTCTACACCACGGTGAACACCATTTTAACCGACGAAGAAGTGCCGGCCGCGCAGGCGATAATACAGCGCCTCTGGAATATCGGCGCCGACGCCGTTATCCTGCAGGACCTGGGCCTGCTGGAGGCCGGCCTGCCGCCTATCCCGCTGATAGCCAGCACGCAGATGCACAATATCACGCCGGAGAAGGTGCTGTTCCTTGAGAAAGCCGGGTTCAAGCGGGTGATACTGGGCCGCGAGCTCACACTGGAGGAGGTAAAGGCGATAAGGGCCCTGACCTCCGTGGAACTTGAATATTTCGTGCATGGGGCGCTGTGCGTCTGCTACAGCGGCCAGTGCTACCTCAGCTGCGCCCTGGGCGGGCGCAGCGGCAACCGCGGTGAATGCGCCCAACCCTGCCGCAAGACCTACTCCCTGAAGGACGCCTCCGGCGATACCATTGCCGTCAACAAGCATCTGCTCTCCCTGAAGGACCTGAACCTGAGCCGCAGGCTGGGGCACCTAGTGGACGCCGGGATAACCTCCTTTAAGATAGAAGGCCGCCTGAAGGACAGGGACTACGTGCGCAATATCACCACGTTCTACCGCCGCGAACTGGACAAAATAATCGCCAAAAAAAGTCTAGCGCGCCCCTCGGTGGGAAAAAGCTTCGCGGGCTTCGAGCCCAGCCCGGGCAAGACCTTCAACCGCGGCTATACCGAATATTTCATAGACGGCAATCCGGTGGACGTGGCCTCGCCGGACACCCCCAAGTTCGTGGGCGAACCGCTCGGCCGCGTCTCCGACATCAAGAACGGATCTTTCAGGTTGCATAACTCCGAAAGGCTGCATCCCGGCGACGGCATAACCTTCTTCGACAAGGACGGCACGCTGTCCGGTTCGCTGATCAACGGCGTGAAGGACGGGCGTGTGCGCGCCGACAACCTGAAAGGCATGGACAACGGCACCGACGTGTACCGCAACCTGGACAAGGACTTCCTGCGCGCCCTGGAGCGGGAAGGCGCCAAGCGCAAGTTCGCCCTGCGGTTGGAGTTCTCGGATTACGAGGGCGGTTTCATGCTGAAGGCCTCGGACGAGCGGGGCGCAGCGGCCGAGGTGAAACTGCGCGGCGTGAAGGCGGCCGCCGAGAAGCCGGAGCAGGCCCTGGAGACCATAAAGAAGCAGCTTTCCAAACTGGGCGAGACCGATTTCTACCTTGAAGCCCTGGAGCTTAAGCTTTCGAAGCCGTATTTTATCCCGGTTTCGGCGCTGAACGACCTGCGCCGCGATGTGTTGGCCGCGCTTGAACAGGCCGCCAAACCCGCGGGCGAGCACGAAGAGATAAAACTGGTTCCCAACGACTTCCCCTACCCGGAGGAGAAGCTGGACTTCAACGGCAACGTGCTTAATGCCAAGGCCGCCGTCTTCTACAAGCGGCACGGGGTTAAAGAGCTGGCCATGGCGGCCGAGGCCGGCGCCGACCTAACCGGCAAACCGCTCATGACCACGCGCTTCTGCCTGCGCCGCCAACTGGGCCTGTGCAAGAAAGGGAAAGAAGTGGAGCCGCTGTACATGGATGACGCCGAGGGGCACCGCTTCCGCCTTGAGTTCGACTGCGCCCGCTGCGTGATGCGGCTTTATTTCGCGGAGGCCGCCAAATGAGAAAGGCATCCGGCGCGCTGATCCTGACTTTGGCGCTGTTCCTGGCCGTCCTGCCGGGCTGCTCCGGGAAAAAAGAAACCCCGCCGGACATCCCCAGGCTGGAAAACTATTCTTTCAATGCGGCCAGCACGCTGGAAAGCCGGGTCGGCCTTGTGCCCACCAGCCTGCTGAAATTTTTCAGCCGGGCGGATGGGCGGGCGGATTACGCCGCCTACGGGCCTTCGGACAAGGAAAAGGCCCTGGTCATGGAATACCTGCGCCTCCTGCCCCCGGTCTACGAAAAAGTTTTTACCGAAAGATGCATAGGCATCTATTTTGTCTCCAACTTCCTGGGCAACGGGATCACCAGCTGGGTGATAGGCCCGGGCGGCAAGGTCTATTTCTACATTCTTCTTAACCCAGTTTCTTTCAAGGCTACCCTCTCCGAAACCCTTACGGCCAGGGAGCGCAGCTGCTTTATCCCGGCGGCCGGGTGGGACGTTTCGGTGGACGCGGGGAAAAAATACAAAGGCATGCTCTACTCGCTGTTCCACGAGGGCACCCATGGCTTGGATTACGCCAGGGGGATAACCCCATACACCGACGATGCCATGCCCGAACCCTACAGGCCGCGCGGGGCCGTTTCCGGGAATTTCTTCCTTAAGACCTGGGAGGGCTATTCCAAGCCGCTCAAGGCGGCCGATTTTCCCGGCAGGGACAGGCTGATTTTTTATGGTTTCGGCGGCGGTCCCAAGCTCCCCATTGCCGAAGCCCCGGCCGTATACAAGGGCCTGGCCGGAAGCGACTTCGTTTCGCTCTACGGTGCGCGCAGCTGGGCCGAGGACATAGCCGAACTGGCTACGTTCAATTATATTACCGGCAGGCTGGGCCAGCCCTATGTTATAGAGCTCAGCGGCCCCCCCGGCAAGCACTCTTTACGCCCCATGCAGTCCCGCGCCGGCAAACGGAGCGCCGAGGCCGCGGGCTTCCTGGAAAAACTGTAGCAGTTTTGCCCTTCGGCCTCATTATTTATAATATTTATATTATGACATTACGATGCGACCTTAATATAAACGGTGGGAGCCGCCGCATACTGGTGGTGGGCAAGGAAGAGGAGACCCACGAGCACCTGGCGCTGCGGCTGGCCGCGGCCATACTTTTTTTCGACAAGGAACCGGCCCTTGAAACGGGGCCCAGCGACCCGATGCTTACCGACATCGGCTTCCAGCCCGACCTGCTGGTGCCGGACGGCATCGGCGGCATTGCCGTCTGGATAGAATGCGGCAATGTGGCCAACAATAAGCTTGCCAAGGTAGCCCGGCGAATAAAGGAAGGGCGGCTGGTGATCCTGAAGGAAGACGTGGAGGGCGGGCGCAGGCTGCGCGAGGTGATCAAGAAGGAAATAAATAAAGGCGAGCGCCTTGAGGTCTGGGCCTGGCCCAGGGCCGACTTCGCCCGCTGGAACGCCGCCCTTAAGGAAAGCAACTACATCTACGGCGAGGCCTCCGGGCAGTCGCTTAATCTTGTCCTGAACGAGGCCGCCTTCAGTGTGGACCTTGTTTCCTGCTGAAAACGGGGCCCTGGGACTTTTGGCCCTTGCCGCGATTTTATTAGCCGTTATACTATAATATTCGAATGTTATAGCCGTAATACCCGGAGCTAAAGATGATCTTAAAGCCGGCGCTGAAGTTTTTCCTTCCTTTTTTTGCCCTTGCAATACTTAATACCGCTCCTTCGCGGGCCGGTTCCGCGCTGGGTACCCTTGTCCTTGCTTCCGGCCCGGTCGTAGTTTCCGTTCCCGAGGCTTCATCCTCCCGGCTCGCCAATTCCCCGCTGCTCAGCCCTGCCCGCGCGGAATGGCTGAACGCCGTAAAGCTTTACTCCGACCGGGACTACGTCACGCAGGCCCAGCACCGCGTGGACACGGCCAACAGCAAATTGATAATGCTGCAGGGCTTCCACTGGTACGCCGACAGCTACTGGATACATCCGCCTAACGGCTGGTGGGGCGTGCTGGCCGACAAAGCGCCCGCAGTGGGTAAGGCCGGTTTCGACCTGGTCTGGATGCCGCCGGTCTCCGACGGGAGCTATTACCCTAAAGAGTGGTACAACCTGAATTCGCAGTGGGGCAACAAGGAAAACCTGATCAAGGCCGTGAATGCCATGCATGCGGCCGGCGTCAAAACCGTGGCCGACGTGGTGCTGAACCACCGCAACGGTACCACTGGCTGGGCGGATTTTACCAACCCGGACTGGCCCACCACCGTTATAACGCAGAACGACGAATGGGCCGGAGTTCCCGGGACGCCCAACAACAGCAAGAGCCCTAATTACGACGAGGGCCAGGGCGACAGCGGCTGCCGCGACCTGGACCACACCAACCCACTGGTACAGCAGGATTCCAAGATCTTCATGCGCTGGCTTAAAGGCACTATAGGTTTCGACGGCTGGCGCTACGACATGGTGAAGGGCTACGCGCCCTCCCACATAGGGGACTACAACAACGCCTCCAGCCCCATCTTCACGGTGGGCGAGGTTTATGACGGCAACCGCCAGGTGGTGGCGAGCTGGATAGACGGGACGGATAATTCACAGGATAAGGTTAACGCCTCCAGCGCCTTCGATTTTCCTACCAAGTTCAACCTTCTCTCGGCCATCGAAGCTGAACGCTACGAGACCCTCAGCGACAACGGTAAGCCTTCCGGCCTTATAGGCTGGTGGCCAGCCAAAGCCGTCACTTTCGTTGAAAACCACGACACTTCCCCGCGCGAACCTAATTTCATAGCCACCGCCTCAGCCGAGTACAAGACGCAGCGCCTTATGGGGTACGCCTACATCCTTACGCACCCGGGCATACCGTGCGTGTTCTGGCCGCACTTCTTCGACTGGGGCCAAGCTTATCAGAACAGCATCCAGGCGCTCATAAATATCAGGAAGGCTGCCGGTATAACCTCAACCAGCCGCATGGCCATACTGGCCGCCACCAACGAGCTTTACGCTGCTGTGATAGACGGGGATACTCAGCGCGTAGTCCTTAAACTGGGCAAGAACTGGGGCTGGAACCCCGGCCCCGGCTGGACGCTGGCCGCCAGCGGCGAGCGCTACGCCGTCTGGACCCAGCCGCTGCCGTAATCTTTAATCAAGTTGTTGGAGAATGGACCCGCCGCAAGCGGGCCTATTCTATTTCTTCTTTTATGGCCGTCGGGGTGACGGCTTTTTTGCTGTCTTCTTTCAGGAAGCGGCGCGACAGGAGGAGGGTGGCGGCGGAGTAGCAGACTATGGTGATGAGGAAGGGGAGAGTGAAGCCGAAGTCCATCTGAAGGCGGCCGCTCAGGCGGGCGGCCAGGGCGTTGGCCAGGTTCCAGCCGGCGGTGTAGATGGCGCTGGCGGCCTGCTGCTGCGGCGTGGCGAAATGGCTGAGCAGGAAGACGCTGTAGACGGGCCAGCTGGCGTTCATCAGCATGGTGCGCGCGAACGTGGCCAGCACGGTGGGCAGGAGCAGGCCGGAGAAACCCATGGTGGCCAGGAAAGGGATAGAGAGGGACTGGAAGGCTATCATGGCCTTCACGCGTCCTATCTTAGTCACCAGCCAGGGGCCTGCCAGGGCGCCGGCGGCCATGGCCAGGGGGATCAGTGACATATAGAAGCCGAGGCTGCCTATATTCAGGCCGAAGCCGGATTTGAAGAAGATGTTGAGGTAGGGCATTATCATGCCGGCGCCAAAGGCTACGATAAGCTGAGGTGCCATCACCAGCATAGCGGGGCCCATGGCTATGGCGGAGAAGTGGGAGCTGCTGTTCTTCTTGTCGGGGTTTTGTGTTTCTTTGATTTTCAGCGCCGGGAGGGCGGCGGCCACCAGCAGGGCGCAGGCGGCCAGCATAGTGGCGCGGTAGGCGGCGGCGCTTTCGTCTCCGGCGGAGAGGACGGAGCCCCAGAACCCGGTGAGCCAGCCGGAAACGAGGCTGCCGGCGAAGCCGGCAGTCATGGAGACGGCGAACTGGAAGCTGAAGAGGTGCTGTCTTTCTTTTTCGGAGGAGTTGCGTGCCATAAGCGGCATGGCTGTTATGGCAAGGAGTGCCGCCGAGGCGCCAGAGAGGACGGAGAAGAACATAAGGGGCGCGCCGCCTGTGAACAGGGCCATGCCGGCCATGGCGGCGAAGCTGAGGGCTGCGGAGGCGAGCAGACTTTTGCGGGCGGGGTAGCTGGCGAAGAAGACGGCCAGGGGGATGGCGAGGGCGGCAATGGTGAGGCTGGGTATGGCGCCGAGGGTGCCCAAGAAGTCACGCGTGTAGCCGAGCTTCAGGATATAGAGGTTGAAGACCAAGGCGAAGATGCTCTGGGCGAAGGACACGAGGAAGGTAAGGAGAAGGAAGTTGCGGGCATTCGGGCTGAAAGCCTTGAACACGGCAAAATAGTTTTTAATTATGGACTTCATTGTGTTAAGGTTTGGGGAACCGCGAGATGCGTAGTCGGGGGTTTACAAGGGTATGGGCCCGGCGGGCACCGCGTCGGCCAGTCACGGATAAACCGCATAGCGGTTTTCCGCGACCCCACCTCGGCAATTTTGCTTACGATGAAATTGCCTGCGGTCTTGCGGACCGGACGCTAAACATAATTATGTTTAGCTCTTCGCCGGTCCTCACCGTGGGCGCGCTCCACACTCAGGCTCGGCGCTTGCGCAAGCCTCGCCTTCCGTGAGGGCCCGCCGGGCCCATACCCTCGCCGCCCCCCTCCACAAAAAAAGCTTCGCTTTAAATTAAATATTACTTGCCGGGGGCTGCGGCCGGGATTGCGGCGGGTGCGGGGGCTACGGGCGCTGCGGGGGCCGGTTTGGGGGGGTGGTTTATGTACCACATATAGTTGGCCACGTCTTTATGCTCTTTGGGCATTGTCTCGGGGCATTTTACGGCGTTCTCAGTATAGAAAGAGGCTTGGCGCACGCCTTTTATGCGGGTTTTGACGGAGGCGGGGATGGCGGCGTTGTACATAATATGGCCGTTCCCGGCTATCACCAGCATTTCGTAGCCGGGGTTTTCGGTAAGGAAAGCGGCTATGCGGCTGCCCATACCCTCGTTCCAGGCGCACATGGAGGCCAGGTAGTTCTCGAAGGTCATAACCTTGGCCATCGGATTGTCGCCATGGCCGCCGTAGGACTCTTTCAGATAGTCCAGGTACTTTTTATGGGTGGTTATGGCTACCGGGTTCGGCAGCAGGGCTGTTTCCTCCGGGGTCAGCCCGGCCAGGCCGCCGCGGGCTATCTTGGCCACCACCTTGTGGGGGACGTTCAGGGCTAAGGCTCTCAGTTTGTTTTGGAGTATAAAATCGAACAGGGGCTTATACATCGCGAAGTCGAAACCCCACTCGGTTTTCCAGTCCGTCCTGGCCAGGAATTCAGGTTCGGTCAGCTTGCCGTCGAGGTAATCGTTCAGCACGGGCTGCAGGGTAGAGTCCAGCATCTCGAAGCCGACCGCTATTTTAGAGCCGCGGGCTATGCGCATGGCTTTAAGGGCCTGCAGCTGGGCCATGTGGTCCTGGAGCTGGTCATGGGTTTCTCCCACGTACACCACATCGCTTTTCCAGATCACGGAGTTGAAAGCGGCCTCGTTGTCGAAAAGGTTGCCGGAATGCCCGCCGAAGACGCATAGCCCGGGCGTGTCATGCGTGAGGATAACGGGGGCGGCCTGCACCGCGGGAGCCGGCCTTTTTTCTATGTTCGCTTCGGGCTTTTTAACCGCTTTTGAATAGGCGCTGAAAGGGAACAAAAATATGGCTAAAAACAGAAGGATTTTCATAAATCCATTATAGTATATTTGAAAAAAACGGCTCCCGGCAGAAGCCCGCTTTCTTTAGGTATAATTACCCAATCAAAGGGGCTGGCCATGAAAAAAAATATCATCAACTGTCTTTCCGTCCTCGTTTCCTTCGCGTCGGCGGCCGGCGCGCAGGTGCAGGTGGTCTCCAAAACGCCTTACGGGCCTATAGCTGACATGAGCGCCGCGCGCTCCATAACGGCCACCTTCAGCCGGCCCATGGCCGCCCTTAGCGCCGCCGAAAAAATGGACGAAACCTGCCCGCTGGAACTTTTCGAGGTTAACGACGAGCTTTCACCGGAAAGCTACGGCGGTTTCTCCTCGGTCAGTCTGGAAGATTTCAAGGAAGTAAAAGCTGTGGAGGGCCGCTGCCGCTGGCAGGGCACCCAGACCGTGGCTTTCGAGCCCGCCCAGCCGCTGAAAACCGCCGCGCTGTACGTGGCCCGGGTGAAAAAAGGCCTTTCCTCCGGGGGTCAGTCTCTAAACGAGAACACGGACTGGTTCTTCGAGACCATGCGCCCGGCGCTGAAGACCAGCGAGCCGCGCGACGGAGAGCGCTGGCTGCCGCTGGATACCGTACTCTTCGCCGCCTTCAACCTGCCCATGGCTTCGGTCAGGGCCCGCGGCTTCATAAAAATGGAGGACACCTCCCCCGACGGCAGCGTTAAGGAAGTGCTGATAGGCGTGCGCCTGGCCAAGGACGAGGAAGTAAAAAAGCTCTGGCCCAACTACTGGGACAATGTTTCCACCGGCACCGTTATAGCGGTGCGCCCAGCGGATAAACTTAAGCCGGACCACGCCTACAGGCTCAGGTTCCTGGCCGGCCTGCCGGCCGCCGGGGGCAACCTGGGGATCACCGCGGATCGGGTGATAAATTTCGAGCCTTATTACACCTTCCGCCTGAAAGAAATGCCGCAGGACAACTGTCTGCCGCATAGTTTTGAGCTGGGCTTTTCCAACCCGGTGAAATATTCCGAACTCTATAAAAACCTGTCGGTGACGCCGTCCACGGCCATGCCGCCGCTGAAGAAAGAGCATGAAGATTACGAGGGATACCGCGACCAGGAGAAACGCACGGCCTATATTTCTCTCCCGCACGATCTGTTCAAGCCCGCGTCGCTTTATACTTTCAGGATCTCGCCGGACCTCACCGATATTTTTGGGAACAAGCTTGGCGCCGCCGCCGATTTCCAGCTGGGGCCCATGGATTACTGCCCGTACTGGGGCATGCCCTCCGAATTCGGCATACTTGAAGGCTACCTGCCGGCGCGCCACCCGTTCACCGCGCTGAACGCCGGGGTGCTGGATATACTCAAAGGCCGCGTCAGCGAAGAGAATTTTATTCCCTTCTACCGCGGCAACATGAAAGACGAAAACCTATTGAGCGCCCCCCTGCAGAAGAACTGGGACCCGTCCGAAGGCCAGCACAACGTGCGGATCACTTCCTTCCTGGACTACGCCGGCGTCTTCGTGCCGGAGGAGGGCGGGTTCGGCTACCTGCGCGCCCCGGGCATGAACACGTCGCCTTACCGCGCGCTGGATAATATCACCCGCATAGGTATAACTCTCAAGACCTCGCAGGACTCCACGCTTATCTGGACCAGCTTCCTTAAGACCGGCCGTCCCGCCACTGCCGTGCCGGTGGAGATCAGGGACGACAAGAATAAAGTGCTGTGGACCGGGACCACGGACAAGAACGGTTTCGCCGATGCGCCAGGCTGGCTGAAACTGGGCATTACCGACTGGCCGCGCTGGCAGCGCCCCGAGCTGTGGGTGTTCGCCCGCCACAAGAACGGCACCGCCGTAATGAACAGCGGCTGGACCGGAGGCGTGGAGCCCTGGCGCTTCTCGGTTAATTACGACAACGCTCCCCGCCCGCGCCGCTACTCGGCGGCGCTGTTCACCGAGCGCGGGGTATACCGGCCCGGCGAGGCCGTGGACATAAAGGCCATGGGCCGCAAGCTGGTGGACGGGGACTGGGCCGCGCTAGATTTTCCGGTGGCGCAGATCTCCATAACAGACTCGCGCGGCAACCGCGTGTTCAAGACCACCGTGCCGGTGAACGCCGAGTTCTCTTCGTTCGATCATGTCTATAAACTTTCCGGAACCGCGCCCACCGGCCTGTGGACCGTGGAGATAACCGAGCCTTACGAGGACGACCCCTCTACGGCCCGGGCGGTGAACTCCGACGAGGAGAGCGGCGACGAAGAGGGCGGTTACCGCAGTTACGAAGGCAAGGAACGCGCCTTCCAGTTCACCGAAACCTTCCGCGTTGAAGAATTCAAGCCGGCGGTCTTCGAAGTGAAGGCGCATACGCTTGGATCTTCCTTCCTGGCCGGGGACAAGTTCCGGGCCTCGGTGGAAGGCTGGTATCTTTTTGGCGCGCCCATGTCGGGCAGCCACGCCGACTGGACGCTGCGGCTGAACAGCGCCTATTACGAGCCCCCCGGCAAAGAGGGCTTCAGCTTCGGGGCCGAGTTCCGCGGGGCTTCCATAGACCGCCTTGCCGGTTCCGGCGGCGTAGAGCTGGACTCTAAGGGCAAAGCCGCCGTGGAAGTGCAGTTGGAGAAGACTCCGGGCGGCACCGGCAACGCCCTGCGCGCTTCGCTGGAGGCCGGCGTCACCGATCCCGAACGGCAGCGGCTGTTCGGCCGGGCTTCGGCTTTCGTGCACCGCGCCAACCTGTATTTCGGCGTCAAGGCCTCCCGCGGCTTCGTGGAAGCCGGCAAGCCGTGGAAGACGGAGATCATAAGCGTGCGCCCGGACGGCTCACCGGCGGCGGGCCTTTCCGGAGAAGGCAAGATGATAAAGCGGGCCTGGCTCAGCTCCCGGCGGGCCGGCCTGGGCGGGCGGCTGGAATGGGTGAGCGAAGTAAAGGACACCATGGTGTCCAGCTTCACCTTCACTGCCTCGGCTTCCACCGAAACCTGGAACTTCACACCGGCGGAGGGCGGCTACTACATCTTCACCGTTTCAGGCGAGGACGAGGAAAAGCGCAAAACGGAGACCCCTTTCAGCTTCTACGTGTTCGGCCATGGCGACGCCTGGTGGGCGCGCGAGGATTCTGACATTATAGAACTGGTTTCGGAGAAGTACGACTATAAACCTGGCGAGACGGCCAAGATCATGGTGAAGTCGCCTTACGACGAGGTGCAGGCGCTGGTGACGGTGGAGCGCGAGGGCGTGCTGGACCGCTGGCTCACCACCACCAAGGGCGGCGCGGATTTCATTACCGTGCCGATAAAGGAGAAATACCTGCCCAACGCCTACGTGAGCGTGATACTTATCAAAGGCCGGGCCGCGGACCAGAAATTCTCCGAGGACGGGGAGAACGACCTCTCCAAACCGCAGGCCAAATTCGGCTATCTTTCCTTCAACGTCAGCCCGGCCGGACGGCGGTTGTCGGCCTCGCTCAAGAGCGACAAGGCGGACTACCGTCCCGGCCAGGAAGTTAAGCTGAACGTCAGCGCCGCGGACGAAACCGGCAAGCCGGCGGCGGCAGAGCTGACCGTGTTCGCCGTGGACGAGGGCGTGCTGAGCCTTACCGGCTACGGCACCCCGGACGCGTTCTCCGCCTTCTACGGGCCGCGCCCGCTGAATATCCTTACGGTGGACTCGCGCCTGCATGTTATAGGCCAGCGCAACTATGGCGAGAAAGGCGAGGCACGCGGCGGCGGCGGCGGGGCCGGGCTGGCGGGGCTGGACCTGCGCTCCAACTTCACGCCCACGGCCTACTGGAACCCTTCCGTGAATACCGGGCCGGACGGCAGGGCCAGTCTCTCGTTCAAGCTCCCGGACAGCCTTACGCGCTTCAGGCTGATGGCGGTAACCAACTCCGGGACCAGGTTCGGCTCCGGGGATGCAGCCGTTACAGTTTCTAAGCCGCTGATGCTACGGCCCAGCCTGCCGCGCCTGGCGCGCGCCGGGGATACTTTTGACTGCGGCGTGGTGCTGCATAACTATACCGGCGCTGTCTCCACCGCCGAAGTTTCAATAGAGACCCTAGGGGACGCCATTCTGGTCAAAGGCGAGGACCTGCGGCAGGTCTCGGTGGAGGGCGGCCATGCCGCCGAGATCACCTGGAAATGCTCGGCCGAGAAGCCGGGCGAGACCGTGTTCAGGTTCCGCGCGAAAGCGGGGGCGGAGACCGACGGCCTGGAATGGAAGGTGCCGGTGAAGACCTGGGAGCCGCGTGAGTTCTCGGCCGCCAGCGGCGTGGCGGAGACTACCGCCGAAGAAGCCCTGCTGCGGCCTTATGCCGGCGCGGAGGGGGAGCTCACTGTCGGCCTTTCTCCCACGGCGCTGGCCGGGCTCACCGAGGGCGCGCGCTATCTGCTGGAATACCCGTACGGCTGTCTTGAGCAGAAGCTTTCGCGGAGTATGCCGGTTATCACCGGGGCGGAGCTTATAGAGACCTTCGGCCTTGGCTATCTGGGTACGCTTAAAGAGGAAACGCGCAAAGTGTTCGAGAAGCTGTCGGACTACCAGCACCCGTCGGGCGGCTTCTGCTACTGGACCGGCGGTTGTATGCAGCCCGACCCGTACCTGACGGCCTACGCGCTGGAAGCCTCGGCGCTAGCGGCCAAGGAAGGCTACGGGGCGGACGCGGCGGTCATTAAGCGCGCCGCTGACTGGCTTGAGAAATATCTGGCTTCGGAGAAGACGGATTGGGCTTATCCTTACAGCATAAGCGAGGATTACGCGGCGCGGGCCTACACTGTTTACGCGCTGGCGCTGAACGGGCGCAATACCAGCGCCTACTTCAACCAGCTGTACCTGAAGCGCGACCAGGTGCCGTACCTTGCGAAGGCTTATATGGTGAAGACGGCGAAGCTGCTCGGTTTCGACGCGCTGGCGGCCAAGAAGCTGTCGGCGGAGATCATGGCCCAGGCCAGGTTCTCGCCCACCCAGCTGCACTTCGAGGACGCGGAACCCATGCCGTGGATACACAGCACGGCGGTGCAGACCACGGCGGTGATGCTGGACGCCCTGCTGGCTGCCGAGGGCGGTTTCCCAGGCGACGAGAAGGCCGTAAAATGGCTGACTACGGAGAAGAAGAACACGGGGCGCTGGCGCAACACGCAGGAGAACGCGTGGGGCCTGCGGGCTTTCGAGAGTTTCTTCCGCCGCTACGAGAAGGAACAGCCGGACTTCATGGCCCTGGTGTCAAAACAGAACGCGGCCGGCACGGCGCCGCTTATGCAGGAAAAGTTCGCGGGGCGGACGCTGACCACGGTGGAGAAGTCGTTCAGTTTCCCTGCCTTGTTCGGAGAGGGGGAGAACGCGAAGGTGCTGTTCTCTAAAGCGGGCACCGGCCGGCTGTATTATACGATGAGGATGGGTTTTGTGCCGGAGAAGCGCGACAAGCCGGCTGCGGAAGGGCTGGAGATCACCCGGGAGATGCGGCCTATGGACGGGGGGCAGGTGTTCAAGGCCGGGGCGCGGGCTATCGTGACCATTAAGGTGAAGACCCCGCAGGACAGGACTTTTGTGGTGGTGAACGATCCTGTGCCGGCCGGGTTCGAGATCGTGAACACGGAGTTCGCGGTGGAGAGTTCGGAGGACGCGCGCACCCTGAGGAAGAAGGCGCAGAGGGGCGGGGACTGGGGCGGATTCGAGCGCGCCGAACGTTATGACGACCGCATGTATATTTTCGCGGACTACCTGACGGCCGGCGAGCACAAGTATTCCTACGTGGTGCAGGCTACGGTGCCGGGAGTGTTCTACGGCCCGTCGGCGCTGGCGGAGGGGATGTACGAGCCCGAAGTTTTCGCCCGCACCGCCGGCAGCACCGTGGAAATAGTAAGGTAACGCTGAACTTAAATTAATGAGACCGGCAGGCAGTTGGCCTGCCGGTTTTCTTTATGTGCACGCGGCATGCGCGCACGCTTGGGGGGTGAAAGTCCCCTACGGGAGTTGATAGAACCTACCGTTAGCCAAAGGCAAGGGTGTCCGCCGTGAGGCGGAATCTGAAGGAAGCCGGAGGCAAAGTCCCGGCCCGAGGAACACGAACCGGAAGTGAGGCCTGACCAGTCGGACGAGTTTGCATAACAAAA